>NZ_NFLH01000017.1 GCF_002160815.1 Massilimicrobiota sp. An134
TTGGACATATTGGTTTAAAAATAGATGAAACACCTATCTCTATTTATCCTACTTTTGTTAATTACAATAAGCTTATATTAATGGTTGAAGATTATCATTATATTTTATTGATAGGAGCAGGTCTAGAAAATACAGCATTAACTTCATATCATGAATCACGTAGTGAACAACAAAAATTAGAATACTTTTTAAAAGTCTTAAGTGATAAATCCAAGTTTGAAATTTTAACTTTGTTGAAAAAGAAATCTATGTATGGTCATGAACTTGCGAAAGCTATGAATCTCAAAACTCCAACAATCTCTTATCATATGGATGCTTTGTTGGATGGAGATTTTATTCGTATTAGAAAAGAGAATAATCGTATTTATTATTCATTAAATGAAGCAGAAATTGAACATATGATTCAATATTTACATCAAAAACTATTAAAAGAATAAGAGTAAACCCCGTTATTTGTCTATTTTCATAACGGGGTATTTTAAACTTATCCTTTTTTTAGTCCTAATAAATATTCCTTATTCGCATGAGAATCATCACTAATAAATTTTGCCCATTGATACTGATGTGTCTTTTTAGCACATTCAGGAAGATATGTCTGATATTCATTGATTCTTTTGATTAACATCTGCTCACAATCATCAATACCATACCTTCTGACAATAGCTGTTAATTCATAGAAAACCAGTCCAATTGCATGTGTTTCTACATGAACTGTTCCACAACCCTGTCCAACAGCATGGCATAAAGCCTGATCTGATACATCTGTTATATCTTTAGCCATTGCATGTACAGCAAGTATAGCTTTTTTGGCTTCTAGCATTTTGATATCTCCTCTTGCCCATTGACGTGTTTTTTCAATAGCGACTCTAGGTCGATTGTCATCTGGATATTTATTTTCTAATGTGATGACGATTTCTTCTACAAATTTCAATGCCCACAAAACGAGGGCCTGATGAGATTGCTTTTTGATATCTGCCAGTAAGTCCTGTAAACAGGCACTTTCCCTTGAAAAAAGAATTTGATTTTTTCTTTTCCATTTGATTTTCATATCTGTTAAATCTATTTTATTCACTCTTTAACTCCCTGCCATTCATCATACCTTGACATGCCCATAGAATAATAAGCGCTAATATAAAATTCATTGCTAATGAGGCCATTGAAAGCATAGTAAGAACCGTTGGCGTTAATGCATTTGTCATCATAAAAATCACTGTTAATATAACACTTGGTAAAGCACTGACAATCATAATCAACATACGCATCATGTTTTCAAAGACTTGTGTTGTACGACTTTTTAACAATCGTATTGTCAGCACACTGGCACTCATAAAGATAAAAATATAACCAAACATATTGATCAGATACATGAAAATGGTTAAAAATGTTTCATGATAATACATTCCCACAACAATAAAAGACAAAGTTCCAATGATGGATACTTTCATAAAAGTTGGAATCATCACAGCAATAAGCTTTTTATAAGGTTTATCAGGTATAAGATAGATCTGATAATTTTTTAATTCACCTACTAAATCACTGGTTTGCATCATCATAAATAACCAGATTATCATCATATAGATAAAGAAACCAAATCCTAAATCAGAAAAAATAGTTATAACCAAATAAATACCTATGGAAATAATATCATTCCATGAGATTATATTCCCTTTCTTTTTCATCAATAATAGATTTTTTGATAACACTGCATAAGCACCATCATAAAACCTTTTTACACTGGTTTTTTTCACTTTCACATTTCTTAAAGCATCCTGATTACCTGCTTTAAATTCTTTTAATTGTTTAGATAACTCTAATGAATCTTGTAATGCCTGTTCATAAAAATCACCTTTGTAAGTAATAAATAATAGATAGATAATGACTAAACTTATAACCAAAAGCAATAATCCTAAACAAACCATCCCCATTTGAGAGGTCACATAAGAAATCAAAGTCAACTTTAACCAACCAAAAACAGGTACAAAATAAAACAGTGGTGATTCAATAAAATCAATCATAATTGTTTGAATCCTTCCTGTTTCTAAATATGTCAGTCCTAAAATAATCACCAGCACAATCCCAAATATTCCTGCGATTATATAATTTATCTTTTTATATTTTTGATCACCTATTGATAAAATATAGCTATAATCAATAAAAACAAGAAAGATCATAATAGTTAACATACTACCTAATAATGCTAGTCCTATAAATCCAAAATCTACACTCATTCCCATATTCATACCAATAAAGAAAATCAATGCAAAAAATGATAACAATATGGATTGCAAAAAGGTTTGAAATGTTAAGAATGTCATAATTTGCTTTTTATGAAAGGGTCCACTAAATAAGAAATAAGCATCTTCTCCAGAAAACAAAGCTTTTCTTGAAGAAAGCATCGTAGAAAATAACATTAAAGCCAAAAATCCAACAAATAGTAAAATAGATGAATGCAATTCAAAATTCACAGCCATATAACTTTGATCTTTTGGCAAAAATAAGAAACTATAAAATACAAAACCATATAAAAGAACAATAAAGATCGTAAAGATTGCACTTGATGGCTTCTTAAAGAGATTTCTCACTGTCGCTTTTGTTTTCATAAACCATAATAAACATAATGATTTCATACTATTCTCCTTCAGTTAATTCAAAGAAGTAATCTTTTAAGCTCTCTTCTTGAAGTTCATCTTTTTTGATTCTTTTGATAATATGTCCTTCTTTCATAATATATGCTTCATCAAAAATATCACTGACAATATCAATAATATGTGTACTGATTAAAACGGCACATCCATTATCAGCTATATTTCTTAATAATTTAAGTGTTTCTTCAATACTTGCTGGATCTAACCCCACCATTGGCTCATCAACCAATAATGCTTTTGGTTCAATCATAAAGGCCAATAACATACTTAATTTCTGTGTCATACCTTTACTTAATTCTTTGGCCATCTTCTTTCTTTTTTCAGTCAATTGAAATAATTCTAAATATTTTTCTGCTTTTTGTTTATAGTTTTCAATCTGATAGGCATGACCAATAAAATCAATATGTTCTTCAACAGTTAATAAATCATAGAGAACTGGTGTTTCTGGCACATATCCAAAACATCGTTTCGCCTCAATTGAGGCATTATCATAACCACAAATGTCAATACTCCCCTCAAACTTTAAAAGATTCGCTATACTCTTAATTGTGGTTGATTTTCCTGCTCCATTAGGTCCTAATAGGATGGTAATCTTTCCACTTTCAGCAATCAGTTCAACATCATCGACTGCTTTAAAATCTCCATATTTTTTTGTCAGGTGTCGTATTTCTATCATATCATCCCTCCTCTTTCTTTTTTATTATATACCCCCCTTCCGATATTTTTGCAAGGGGCAAGCTGATAATTTTATTATAAGCTATCATAAATCAAATGTCATTGATTATCATATAAAAAAATCCTAACTTATCGTTAGAATCTTTTTTCATTAATTCATTTTCATCTCTATGATATCTACATTTTGATAATCAATATGATCATTGATGTCATAGACAATTTGACTCAGTACATAATATCCACCATTGATATAAATTTCAAAAATATGATAATCATAATAAATTTCTAAATCATAATGTCCATTTAATGGTGGTGTTTTATTCACATTACAAACTTTATCATGTTGAATGGAAACTTCCATTCTATCACAACATAAGCAATCATCCTGTATAAAAAGCTTCATGCCACCTAAACAAATTTGACTATTTGAGTATAATTTGACATGCATATAAAATGGTTCTTTCAAACTGACACTATCTACTTGACGATGGAAGTATTGTTGAACATGTGGATGTACTGACTGATAAACATGATGATTTTTATATTCAAAAACCCTTGGCAATATATATAATCCTGTCCATGATTCATTTTCAACTGGTTCACGCATACGCATCCAAGCTAGCATTGTGCGCTGACCATTCTCATCTAGAAAAGTTTGAGGCGCATAAAAATCTAAACCATAATCCAGATACATATAATCTCCCTGTTTTGTAATTGTCATAGTCTCTTCATCAAAGCTTACAGGCATAATAACAGCAACACTATCTGGCTGTGAATCTCGAATATGTTCTGGCGAAAAAATCATAAAGTATTGTCCATTGATTTCAAACAAATCAGGACATTCCCACATATCACCAATACAATCATCTAAAAAACGATTCTTATATGTAAAATGAACAGCATCTTCACTTTCATATAATAAAACTTCTCCACAATAGCCTGTTTCACTTGGAACTTTACTACCTACAATTAAAGCATATTTCCCATTTTTCATTTTCCACACTTTCGGATCTCTTGTATGTCTCACATCTCCTAAAGCTTTATCTTCTATGACATCAATAATCTTTTGTTTTCCATCCTTATTATCAAAATGAAAACCATCATCAGATATCATTAATGCCTGTGATGCAATCAAATCATCATCACTATATTGGATGTGTACATACTCAGGATTTTCTTTCGCATAGCGAATAGCCGTATAATAAAGATATAATTTTCCATCTTTTTCAATAGCTGAACCTGAAAAACAACCATTGCGATCATAAATTTTTGATGGATATAAGGCAATAGGGTAATGCTGAAAATGAATAAAATCTTTTGTCGTTGCATGTCCCCAATGCATTGTTCCCCAAAAATTTT
Organism: Massilimicrobiota sp. An134; assembly: GCF_002160815.1. Lineage (GTDB taxonomy): Bacteria > Bacillota_I > Bacilli_A > Erysipelotrichales > Coprobacillaceae > Allocoprobacillus > Allocoprobacillus merdigallinarum. Next base: position 4,680 of record NZ_NFLH01000017.1, read on the forward strand.
CATATGGAAAATGCTGATAAAAAATATGATAATTTCCTTTATAATAAATTAAACCATTAGGATCATTAATCCAATGATATGGTGCTGTAAAATGTATTTTTGGTTTCATGATGTTTTCCTCCTTATATGTATCATATCATGTTTTGATTGACATGAAAAAGATTTATTTTTGACAAGACTGATTTGATACATTATTTTATAAAGTAGAAACGATTCAAAAGGAGGTTATGATGTTGCAGGCTCTAGCAAGTGATATTGATCACACTTTATTTTTCCAAGAAAGAAATCCACAAATTTCAATTCAAGACTGCCAAGCCATTCAAAATTATCAAAGCCTTGGACATCTCTTTGGTCTATGTAGTGGTCGTCCTTATCAAGGTGTTGTACACCTATCTGACCAGATTCACCCTGATTTCTATATTATCACAAGTGGAGCTCTTATTTTAGATCGTGCTTTACATGTAATTTATGAAAAGTTTATAGATTATCAAATACTGCATCAGTTATTTTATCAATATAATTAGCATGCCCTGATTATTATTCATGCTAGTCATCATCTTACATATAAAACAGATAAAGAATTTGTAGAAGATGATTGTTATTTGATATCTGACCTTCAAGATTTTGAGGATTCTGCTTATGGAATTTCTTTGGTTTTTCATGATGAAACAACAGCATTACAAGAAACACAAAAAATAAATCAAACATTTAAAGAAATAGAAGCCTTTCAAAACAAAGATTCCATTGATATTGTGCCAAAGGGTTGTTCTAAAGGAGAGGCATTAAAAAGAGTTAAAGACTATTATCAAATAACTTCTTTAGCGGGTATTGGCGATTCTTATAATGATTTATCAATGCTGACAAATGTTGATATTCCTATCACTTTTGTTGATGCTCCTCAAACATTACAAGATATTACCCTGTATCATGTTCATAGTGTTGCTGAAGCGATTGCCAATTTAAAATGTTATAACAAAATAGAATGATGACTTCTTGTTATATGTTTAGCAAAATATATCTCTTTTATAATGAGAGATATACTTTTCTAAATGATAATTTTTTTCATGAAAATTAAAGTTCATATCTTATTTCTGCATATTTTTTTGATTTCATAAAAGCATATAGCTTTACGTGTATTGTTTTCTATAATAAAGGTATCAAGCAAACGAGTGAAAAAATGAATAAAATCGTATTTATTAATGTTGATGGAACATTATGAAACTATGAAAACAAATTACCTGAATCTGCTGCCATTGCCATCCAACAAGCTCATGTAATTGATGAACTTCTGAAACATCTTCATGCCAGTATAGAAGATACCCTAGCTTTTGGAGATGCTAAAATTGATATCCCAATGTTGGAATATTGCCACGTTGGTGTAGCCATGGGTAGTGGTGGTGAAGAAATCAAAGCTATGAAATGATAATTATAGTCAATAAGAATGATATAAGATTTTAAGGATTAAGTTAAGGTACTGGTTCAATTGAAAATTGGTACCTTTTTGATTATATCAAAATAATTGATTCATCTTACTTTTTTAGATGAACTTATTTTTGATTTGACCCTTTAGTTAATACCCTAGTTTATATATCTTCTTTTTAGCAATAAACTGTGTCAAATAAAATGGAATACATAATATATCTTTATCTTTAGATACATCTTTTGAGTGAATAATATAGCGATTAAGAATTCTGTCAGAAAATTTAACATAAAATTCATCAATAGAAGTATGAACCTTATAATTTGATGATTTGACTTCAATAGGGCAAATCTTATTTTTCCTAAATAGTATAAAATCAATCTCATAATTTTTCTTTTGCTTAACATTAGAAAAAGTATAATAAAATAATTCATTTCCTGTTGACGTTAATATCTGTGCAACTGCATTTTCATATAAATAGCCTAAATTTGCAGAAAGTTTGTCATTCAATAATTTTTCATAGATAATATTATCTGTAAAGTCTTTATCCTTAAATTGAAGTGTAACAAACAGTCCTGTATCGGCCAGATACAACTTGAATTTGTTTAAATCTTTATATGCAGACAATCCTACATTAGGGTCATTTGCATGATATGCAACACTCACGACCTTAGAATCCTTTAGCTCTGAAATCATACTTAAAATAGAGTTATCAGTCGTTTTATATGAATTCAACATTTTCTTCGTTTGAAATCCTCTGGTGTTCTTGTTTAACTGGGATGGAATTGCTTCAAAAAGCATTGCCAATCTTCCAGTAGAATCAATTTTTCTAAAATCATCCTCATACAAATTTAGAATATCTCTTTTTACCATATCTACTTTTCTAAAATTATTCGTTGTAATGTATTCATTGACAGATTGTGGCATTCCACCTACCAGCATATATAAACGAAAATCACGCATCAACTTTCGATTCAGCCTGTCTCCAAAATTCTTCTTATTATCAAATACGCTTTTCAATAACTTCATAGTAGAATTATCATTCAAAGCCCAAAGAAATTCTTCAAAATCCATTGGATGCATTTGCAGTTTTCTTTCTTCACTTGGAATGAGAATATCTTTCACATTTTTTTTGATTGAAATCACTGAACCAGTTTCAATATAATCATATCTTCCATCCTTTACCAATGTCTTGATTGCTTGTCTTGCATAAGGGCAAAGCTGTACTTCATCAAAAATAATAACAGACTTTCTTTCGATTAAGTCTACTTTATATTGCAATTGAAGTTGAAGAAAAAAATAATTCAAATCAGACATATCATCGAATAACTCTCTAATTTGTGCAGAAGCAATAGAAAAATCAATGAGGATATAACTATCATATTCCATCTTTGCAAATTCTTCTACTATAGTTGATTCCCAACACGGCGTGCTCCTTCAATAAGTAGGGCTGTCTTCCCATTTGATTCTCTTTTCCACTCTTTTGTTTTTTCATAAATTTTTCGCTTAAACATTGGCAAATTCCTCCTATAAATTTATTATATCCAAAAATCGCAATAAAATTTCTACATAAACCTCCAAAAATCGCACTGATTTTCTCCTGCAAAAAAAGAAATTTGAGTGTTGGATTTTGTCCCTCCTCTCTATTTTTGATAGTGTCGTTAAAAATACGAGTTTATTCAATGTAGATAGTTCTTATTATCTTCTAATACATCTTATATATTTTTCTTCAAATCCAGCACATTTCAAGATTAATTCTAAATAGTTTTTCATGAAATATGTTTTCATTAATATAAAAAGGACGCATTTATTAACGTCCTTTGTAAATCTCTATCTTCATAACTCCTCAATTATTTGGTGTGTGATTGACCTCACAATAATATAGATTCCAGTCATTGTATAGCCTTTGTCATTCTAGATGTCCATTTACATTAACTCTACCCTATGACATCTTCTTTTATTGTGCTTTTAAATAATCAATCACTTCATCTAATGAATCAACAATTTTGGTCACTTTTTCAACGAATTGTGGCTCAGGATATTTCATATCGGGTACACAAATCACATCAATACGTCCATCATATGCTGCTAAAATACCTGCCTCACTATCTTCTAAAACCAAAGCTTCTTCTGGTTTGACATCGAGTTTTTGACATGCTGTTAAAAAGATTTCTGGATGAGGTTTACCATGAGTCACTTCATCTCCACAAATTGTATCATCAAAATATTTTGTTAGATCTGCATTTTTTAAGATTTCATCAACACGTGCTCTCCCACTTGATGTTGCCACAATTGTTTTATAATTATTTGCTTTTAAGTATTCTAATAATTCTACTAATCCTTTTTTCTTAGGAACATATTGTCTTAAACTTTCATCAATCCATACATGAACATCATCCCAGACTTCTGTCATAGGAAAGTCTTGACCATAATGGTCAATAAATACCTGACAGATTCCCGGTTTATTTTTTCCTAAACAATTTCTATATAATTCTTCTGTAAAATCATGGTGTCCTAATTGCGCCAATTTTTTTACATATTCATTATATGTCACTCTTTCACTATCAATCATCAAACCATCCATATCAAATATAACTGCTTTTTTCATCTACATTCACTTCCTCTTTCCTTATTCTAGCATATCTTCATATTCAAGAACAAGAAAAGTTATGAACTACTCTGTTTTTAAATGCTTATGCATAAATCTTCTAAATGAGAATGTATTTGTTATTGTTGTGATTAAATCTGAAAGAGGTTCAGCTAACATAACCGCAAAAACACCATCTGATATAAATATTGGTAAGATATAGATGAGTGGTATTAATAAGATAATCTTTCGATAAAAAGCAAAGAAAAATGAAATCTTACCAAATCCAAGTGATGTATATGATTGTTGATAAGTTGAGTTCGCTCCCATAATAATGAAACCAAAGATATAAACTCTTAACATACGACTTGCTAATTCAATTAACTCTGGATCATTAGAGAATAACTGTACAAATACTTGTGGTACAAATTCCATCAACAAAACACCCACAATAGAATAAATTAATGATACTTTCATAGCTAAAGAGATAGCTTTTTTAACACGATCATATTGTTTAGCCCCATAATTATAACTGATAATAGGCTGTGTTCCTTGTGCAATACCTTCCATTGGTAATTGGAGAATCTGATTCATAGATAACATAATTGTCATAGAACTGACTGCTAAATCTCCCCCAAAGAATAAAAGTTGACGATTAAAGGAAACTTGCAGTATGCCTTCAGTTGCACTCATAAAGAAAGGAGAAAAACCTAAACCTAAGACTCTTTTCATGATATCTAAATCAAATTTAAAATATTCTTTTTTGATTTGGATAGTTGTTTTCTTTCCTAATAAAAACTTCATAACCCAAACACATGAAACAAATTGAGAAATCACAGTTGCAATTGCAGCTCCTGCAACATCCATGTGTAAACCAAAAATAAAGATAGGATCAAGAATAATATTCAAAACACCACCAATAAGTAATGTAAACATTCCATATTTTGCAAAACCCTGTGCATTGATAAAATAATTTAGACCAACACTCAATTGAACAAAGACCGTTCCTAAACAATAAATAGAAAGATAGTCCATAGCATAAGGTAATGTATTCTCACTGGCTCCAAATAACATTAAAATATCTTCACCAAAAATTAACAGGGCTGCCATAATAATAAGTGAAGAAATCACCAAACTAAAGACACAGTTTCCAAGTATCTTTTCAGCAATATCCATTCTCTTTTCACCCATTCTAATAGATGCCAAAGGAGCTCCGCCTCTTCCAAATAAATTGGTAAAAGCTGTAATAATTGTAATAATAGATGTACATAATCCAATCCCTGCAATGGCTAAAGCACCATCAGCTAACTGTCCAATATATATTCTATCTACCATATTATAGATAAGCGTTGCCAGTTGAGCAAGAATAGAGGGTATCGCAAGTGAAAGTAATAATTTTGATATTTTCTCATTTTCCAGTCTTTCATTCATGTTGTCCACCTCCTAAATTATGATAAACCTGTTGTAAAATTTCATGATATTTGACAATATCTTCCTGTGAAATATTCTGATATGCCTGTTCATCAAAAGCATGTTGAATATTTTGAATTTTTTTTACTAACTCACCTGCCTTTTTTTCAACACATAAAATATTCCAACGTCTATTGACAGGATCAGGATTTCTTGTCACTAAACCTCGTTTCACCAACTTTTCAATAGCTAATGAGACATGTCCTTTTGAAATACCACGCACATTGACAATATCTTGTGCATGATTATATTCTGGATTATTTGCTAAAAAAGCCAAGACATCAATTTCAACTTGTGTCATCTGATACTCTTTTAACAATTCATCAAATAATGAATTATACTTTTTAATGATATAAGGGTGCATTCCCAGTGAAAAAAACTTTTGAATTCCCTTTTCTGTTTTGATTTTCATAGTTCTCTCCTTAACTGTTTTATTTTAAACAGTTATATAATAAACCTATTATTCCATGCCTGTCAATATCTTTTTAACAAAACACATGCTTTGACTTTTGATATTGAACTTGTTATAGTAAAAATGGTGATAAAAATGAATTTATATGATATAGAAGTTATAAATAGTCATAATCAAAAAGAATCCTTATCAAAATATAAAGGTCAAGTTTTGTTAATTGTCAATACTGCCACAGAATGTGAATTTACAGAACAGTATGATCATTTAGAAGATTTATATGAAAAGTATCATGAAAAAGGCTTTACAATTTTAGATTTTCCATGTAATCAGTTTGGTGAACAGGCCCCAGGTACAATGGAAGAAATCATGTCTTTTTGTGCCGATACTTATGGTGTCAGTTTCCCTCAATTTGCTAAAATTGATGTGAATGGTCCATTAGAATCTCCCGTATATACATATTTGAAAGAACAACAAAAACCTGAGTTATCAAAAAGGATTGAATGGAATTTTACAAAATTCTTACTTGATCGAAACGGTCATGTTGTTGAAAGATTTGAACCATTAGTCACACCCTATGAAATTGAAGATAAAATCATTGAACTTCTTTAGTACAAACAGGTTAAAAAGATATTATTCAACGTTAAAAAGGTTTACTTAAACACAAGTAAGCCTTTTAAATATCAGATTTATCTTTTCAATCAAATAATTTTAAATAAATTTTTTCATCACACTCTTTAAAAACATTAAAAATAACTTTTTCAATTGTAGAATGTTGAAGATATTCATGAACTGTCTTGAATGCGATTTTCGCTGCATGTTCATTGGGAAAATGAAAAACACCCGTTGAAATACAACAAAATGCTATTGATTGAAGCTGATACTTTTCTGCTAATCTTAGACAGCTTTCATAACATGATGCCAGTAAAACCTCATCTTTATGGGTAACCGCTCCTGTTACTATTGGACCTACAGTATGCAAAATATATCGAGAAGGCAAATTATAAGACTTCGTTATTTTTGCTTGACCTGTTGGTTCTAAATAGTCTTGTCTTTGCATAAGATGATGACATTCATTCCTGAGTTGTACTCCAGCAAATGTATGAATGGCATTATCAATGCATTGATGTCCAGGTACGAAGCATCCTTCCATCTGATTATTAGCAGCATTAACAATGGCATCTACTTTTAATCTTGTAATATCCCCTCTCCATAAAAGAATACGATCAGAAGCCTCGTCAAAAGAAACAACGCCCTTTTTCGCATTTTCTTCTTGTAACATAGCATCTTGAATATTTAAGAATGTCTGTGAAACTGATTTGGCTTCCCTGATATTCACTAAAGCACGATAAAGCGCAAATAACTCATCATGACCTTGAGGTAAGTCTATATGCATATTGTTTTCATCTAATAAATATTGAATTAAATAGATTAATCTTTCATTTTGTGTCATGGTCATTCCTCATTTCATTCGCTACAGAATTTAAAATATTATGGATATCTCCTTGAATTAAGATAGATTGTTTGTGAATGTTTTCAGGGCAATAGAGATCATCTAAATTTATACTGATATATACTGCATTCTTATTTTGGGATACATAATTCCAAAATGGATATTTTATAATCACTGGTGTGTTGGCTCCTATACCTAATTCTAAATATAATACCTTTCTATGTTGATGTTTTTGAAGAAAGTTTTGATAACGTTGTTGTGCCTGATACCATCCTTCATCTTGTACAAATGTCTGATCACATCTTAAATTCATTGTCATTGGTGCTCCACAACGAGGACAATATGGAATGAGTTGAGATGGAATCTTCATATTTTTTTGTTGCTTTAACATAGCTTTTGCTATATCTTCATTATCATAAGTCTGCTGATGACAAGGCTTAGAACATTGCCATAAACCATAATCTCCTTGTGTATAAAATAATCTTGTCTTATCAAAGCCATTTTTTTGAAACTGATGATCTACATTTGTCGTTATAACAAAATAGTCTTTGTCTTTAACGAGTTCTAAAAGAATCTGATAAGTCTTTTTAGGAGAATCAATATAGCGATTATAATAAATATGTCTAGACCAGTAAGCCCAATATTCTTCTAATGTCTCATACGGATAAAATCCTGCTGAATACATATCACGTAAATGATATGTATCAATAAAATCCTTAAAATAAGTTTCAAATCTTTCTCCAGAATATGTGAGTCCAGCTGAAGATGATAAACCTGATCCCGCCCCTATAACAATAGCATCACATGATGTCATGATTTTAACAATTTGTTTGATAAGCATATCTTTATTTTTCATTTTCTCCACCTTTTGATAATCGCACGTACGGGACAGACTTCCTGACATTTTCCACAATGTAAACAATGATGTTGTTCAATCATAAAAGATTGACTTGATAAATGAATACATTTTTGGGGACAGATATCATAACACATTTGACAATTGATGCACTTGTCTGTAATTATATAGCCTTCATTTTCTATCGTCATTACCACCGTAAAGCTTTGCCTATATATAGGTTTTCGACTTAAATCAAAGTATTCTCCTTTGCTTTCATATATTTGAAAGACCTCTCAAACATCCCTTGATTCAGGAGTATAAATCTGGTTCATATAAGAATTTTTTACAAAAATATCCTCTCATTTATCATGACCTATATTTTTGACTTTTCCATTTAAAGAAACAGCAACTGCAGATAACGTATCTTTACCTTTGATTCCTGTTAAAGCAATATGGGGATGTTTCATTAATCTTTGATAAAAAGACTTCCCTTTTGCGGTTAAAAAATATAAATAATCATCCTCTAACAACATCATATCAATAGCACAGGTATACGGCATTCCCTGATCATCTATAGTTGCTATAACAGTTGTATGAATATCTTCCTGTAAAATTTTCAGTATTTCATGTGTCATCATATTGAAACTCCTTTATGATTTTAAAATTTATAACACTTTTAATGTAACAAAAATCATTACAACCCTCACACAAAATATATCACTCTTTAGTTGTAATATCAATAGTTATAACTATAACAAAAAAAGAAATGCCTGATAGCATTTCCTAATCTTCTTTGATTCCTCGCATATATGGATTTGTATATAAAGAATAAACAAGCTGTATGCACATCACACACCATATAACGGGTTCACAGAATATAACTGCCATATATTGGAATTGAGGGATAAAAATAAATACAAATATAATTTTTCCTACAAATTCAATAATACTTGATATCAACGGTAATAATTTCTGTCCTAATCCTTGCAATGCATAACGTGTTTGCATCAAAATTCCTAATACTGCATAGAATGGTCCCACAATTGTTAAATAAAGTGTTCCATTATCTAAAACAACACTTTCACTAGAACCTGAAATTAATTTTACAAGTGATGACCCAAATAATAGAATAATGATAGTCACAATAGCTGCCATAACAACATCATAAATATAAGCATATTTCATCGCTTTTTGAATTCTTTCGCGCTGATTTGCTCCTCTATTTTGTGAGACAAATGTTGAGATTGCAAGCGCCATAGCTGTAAAAGGCATATTAAAGAACATATAGAGTTTTCTGGCTGCTGTATGTCCCGCAATAATCAGATATCCTAAATTGTTGATTCCATACTGAAGAATGACTGATCCTGCAGAAACAATACTGCTCATAAATCCCATTGAAAAGCCTTGTCCTAATAATTCTTTATATAATTCTTTATCGACTGCAAAATGTTTTTTTGATGGTAATAAGATCTGTGTCTTTTTGAAAATATAAATAATACATAATATAACTGATACACCTTGAGAAATAACCGTTGCGACAGCTGCACCCTGAATTCCCATATTGAGTTGTGTAATAAAGAAAATATCTAATACAATATTTAATAAAGACGAAACGATAAGGAAAACAAGTGGCATCACACTATTTCCAATGGCTCTCATTAAACCAGCACAGAGATTATAAGCAAACATAACAACAATGAATAAAACAATAACTGAAATATAACTATATGCTTCCTGAATAATATCTACTGGTGTATTTAATAATTCAAGTAAAGGATGTAAGCATATCATTCCTATTGTTGTTAAAGCGATAGAAACAATCAATCCAATAACAATAGAACTTGCTACTGATTTTTTTAACAGTTCTCGATTTTGTGATCCAAAACTTCTGGCTGTAACAATTGCCAATCCATTACCTATTCCTAATGCAAACCCTACTAATAAGTCATAAATAGATGTACATGATCCAATAGCAGCTAATGATACATCACCTAAATAATTTCCAACAACCATTGTATCGACAGTATTATATAATTGTTGGAACACATTAGAAACAAGTAATGGAAGAGCAAAAGTAATCAATGATTGAAATATAGGTCCATGAATCAGATCAACATCAGCCTGAAAAAAGCTTTTTCTTTTTGCACCTTCCATATGTCTACCTCTATTCAGTCACATTACGATTGATAATTTCTACTAATGTAAAAATTCCATCTTCGTATTCATATTTTAAAATACAGCAGTTATAAAATCTTTCTGTTTTCTTTACTTTTGCATATTCTTCCCATGCACGATAGAACTGAGCACATGCCCCACCATGAGAAACGGCTAAAACGACTTCATGATCTTCTTTATTCATGATTTCAGTTAATGTGTTTGACATTCTTTCTCTTAATTCCATTTCACTATCTCCACCAAATCCTTTGAAAAAATCTCCATATGGTAAAGGTGGATTCAAACACTCATCTTTTCCTTCAAAAACACCAAAATTCCATTCTTTTAAACCTTTCACTCTTGTATAAGGCATCTGATAATCAGTAACGATTTCTAAAGTATCACAAGCTCTTTCTGATGTAGAAGAATAAGCATGATCAAATGTAATATGATTATTTTTAAAATATTCACCTGCAATCTTTGCTTGTTTAATCCCAAGTTCTGTTAAAGGGGCATCACACCATCCTTGTATCTTGTGTTGAACATTAAATAAAGTTTGTCCATGTCGCATTAAATAAAGTGTTTTTTTCATTTTTCTATTCCTCCCTGATGATTTGATTTCACTATATCTTTTAATGTGATTTTTGGATGACGATATCTTGCATTTGGATTCTTATCAAACTTCAACGCAATCGCATGAAATGGGCAGTTTTGTACACATGCCAAACAAAAATCACATGTTTTTGACTTTCTTTGAGCTTTTCCATTAACCATTTGAATATTACCAATAGGGCAGACTTGCTCACATATTGTACATCCCGCACACTGATCTGTTATTTGAATTGTTTCTCCATTATTCAATTCAGGATGATCCGTAAATCTTTTTGTCACCATTTGGTAAGCTTCCTGGCTTTCTTTTGTTGGTTGAGGTATATCCTTTTCTTGAGCTTCAAGTCTAGCTTTCGCTTCTTGAATTTGTTCATCTACATGCTTATTGATAGCCATCTGTTCTTCCATATCGAATGAAGGTAAATAATTATCAACCATCTTAATTGTTTGAATAAAATCAACATGTATTCCATGCTCTTTACAAAAGTTTTCACTCCATACACCAGCTACTGTATCTCTATTTCCATAAGTCAATAACATATAAAAATAAGGTGTATCAAATTTGGCTTTTGCTAAAAAACATCTAACAGTTTGAGGAAGCTCTCCAGCATAAATAGGAGCGACAATCCCAATCTTATCAGCTTTATATCGTAAATCTTCTTTTTTCAATTCCTGTGGAATACTGTAAAGATCTTCTTCAATCTGTCTTGCTACATATAAACAGTTTCCTGTTGCCGTATAATAAAATATCATGTTTCTACCTTCTTTCCAATGATATTGTAAGCATTTTTATTGTTTTTGTACAATATCAATATGGAAATCTGCTATAATGAAATAGAATAGTGAGGTCCTCATATGATAGAATTAGAACAACTACAACATTTAGTTACATTTCAAGAATGTCAGACATTATCCAAGGCAGCTAAACAGCTTCATATATCACAACCTGTTTTAACACGTTCTATGCAAAAATTAGAAGAAGAGTTAGAAGTCAATTTATTTAACAGAACTAAAAATAAAATTGCTTTTAATGAAACAGGTCTATTAGCTGTTTCTCTAGCAAAACGTATTTTAGATGATACAAAAGATATGAAAAAACAACTTGTAGATTTTGATAGAAAACTACATACTTTTGCGATTGGTTCATGTGCGCCAGCACCATTATCTTATTTAAGTCGTAAATTTTCACAGTTCTATCCTCAAAGAACACTATTAACAGAAATTAAAGATATGCATATCTTAATCAAAGGTCTAAAGGAAAAAGACTATACAATCATTATCATGCCTTATGACATAGAAGATGAACAGATTGAAAGTATTCCATTTATGGAAGAACAATTATTTTTTTCTTTACCTCTAACGCATCCTTTAGCTCATAAAAAATCCATCTCATTAAAGGAAATGGATGGAGAGAAAATGTTATTAATGTCAAATATTGGTTTTTGGAATGATATGCATAAAAAAACAATGCCCCATACAAAATTTCTGATTCAAAACGATCGTTCTGTTTTCTATGATTTGGTAGAACTGTCTACATTACCTTCATTTACATCTGACTATGTTATGAAAACTGAAATCATGCCTCAAAATAGAGTGATCATCCCTATTTCAGATGCCCAGTCACATGCGACGTTCTACTGCTGGTATCTTAGAGAAAACGAAGCTCAATTAAGAACTTTATTATATCATCTATAAAAAAGGATGAAATAGTTCCCAAATAACGGAATTCATTTCATCCTTTTCAATATCATATTTATTTTAACTTATTGTATTCTTCGTCACTTACTGGTTCTAACCATTCATTAGAAGCCCCTTCTGCCGGTACAGAAATTGCAATATGAGCAAACCAGCTATCTTTAGCAGCACCATGCCAATGTTTCACTTCTGGAGGAATATCCACAGTATCACCTGGTTTTAATTCTCTAGCAGGTTTCCCCCATTCCTGATACCATCCTCTACCATCAGTAACCAGTAGAATTTGTCCACCTTTATGATGAATATGCCAATTATTGCGACAACCTGGTTCGAATGTGACATTACTTACTGGTAAACTTTCAGCAAGGGGCTGTAAATAACTTTGACCAATAAAATATTGAGCAAACGCTGTATTTTCTTCTCCAACGGGAAATAATGTTTTAACATCTTTCATACTCTTCTAACCTCCTATCTGCTTCTATTATATATCTACCAAACAAAAATATCTAATACCTATTTTTTATTATCAACAATGCTTAAAAAGCATTAACATTTGGCGACAAACTGATTAAAAATCTCCTGCATTTTTTGATCAGTTTTACACATATCTTCAGGATGAAATTGAACTGCTGTAATCGGTAAAGATATATGTTCAATAGCTTCAATCATCTGATCTTCACTGTATGCGACAGCTTTTAATCCCTTTCCTAAATGATCAATAGCTTGATGATGAAAACTGTTCACATATCCTCTATCTTGAAAGATAGGATATAAAAAACTATTTTCTTGAATGTTTATTGTATGACTTGCACATTCTCTTCTTTCTTTTTGAGAATGTAAAAGTATTTTCTGTGGAGCATAAGATAAATCTTGATAAAGCGTTCCACCAAAAGCTACATTGATCACTTGAAGTCCTCGACATACACCAAAAATAGGTATATTTTTTTGTGTTGCTTTTTTTATCAAGGCAATCTCATATAAATCTCTAGGATAATCTGTTTCACCTAATAAGGGTAATGGATTTTCATGATAGAGTAATGGATTGACATCACAACCACCAATAATCATTAAACCATCAATCATATCTAATTGCATATCTATATCTTCAATAGGAACAGGCGGCAATAAAACTGGGATTCCTTGTGCTGCAATAATAGCCTGTAAATAATCTTGTTTAATAAAATGTATATATTTATCATTTTGTAGTTCTTCACTACATGTTACTCCAATTCTCTTTTTCATACTTTTCTCCTTTCTTCTTTTATATCAATTCAATATATCATAAAAATCATATCTTATACATAAATATGATTTACAATATCTTATTCACTTTTTATTTGAATATGAATACATGCAAAAAGCCAGCTAATGCTGACTTTTATTTTTCAAAATGCTGTGCTACTTTTTGTAAGTCTTCAATAATTGGTAAATGTTGTGGACATACATTTTCACATTGCCCACATCCAATACATTCACTTGCTTTACCAAAAGTCTTTGTCAAGTTATTGTAGTATTCACCTTGAGGTGTCCATCCTTTTTCTTCTACTTCCTGTAAATCAGCATTATATAATGAGAAATATTTAGGAATAGCTATATGCATTGGACATCCTTCTGTACAATATGAACATCCTGTACATGGAATAGCAATCGTTGAATTAATAATATCAACAGCCTGACGAATCAATTGATATTCATCATCATGAAGTGGCTGCATATCTTTCATATAGCTTATATTATCTTCTAATTGAGCCATATTAGACATCCCACTTAATACCATCATGACATTATCAAGACTTGCCGCAAAACGAATAGCCCATGAAGGTACTGACATATCTGGATGATATTCTTTATACATATTTTCAACTTTTTCAGGAACTTTCGCTAATGTTCCACCTTTAACAGGTTCCATCACAATAACAGGTTTATGATATTTTGTTGCCACCTCATAACATTGACGAGATTGAACACCTACACTATCCCAATCCAAATAATTAATTTGTAATTGAACAAATTCAAATTCTGGATGTTCCTGTAATACCTTTTCTAATAATTCTGGTCCATCATGGAATGAAAATCCAATAGTTTTAACCAATCCTTGTTTTTTCTTTTCTTGAATCCATGTAAAACAATCAAGCTTTTCATATGTTTCAATACTATGTGTATTAATATCGTGTAAAAGATAATAATCAAAGTATTCTACACCAGTTTTCTTTAACTGTTCATTAAAGATTTTATCTCTATCTTCTTTTGTCTGAATAAAACCTGAATGTAATTTTGTAGCAAGTGTATAAGTCTGACGATCATGACGTTTCACTAATGCCTCTCTCGCTGCATTTTCACTATTAAATCCACAATACATCCACGCTGTATCAAAATAAGTAAATCCATTTTCTATAAAAGTATCTACCATTTGTTTCACTTGTTCAATATCAATCTTTGAAGGATCGTTTTCATCAAGTGATGGTAATCTCATTAATCCAAAACCTAATTTCTTTGTCATATCATTTCCTCCTACTCGATTATTTATTATACACCCTAAAGTTAACTTTAGGTCAAGAAAAAAGAAAGGATCACCTTTCTTCATCTTATTCTATATGACCACTGCTGATTCCTTCATTCTTCTTATCAAGTGGTAACCATTCTAAAACACGTTCAATATAACGATCCCAAAAATCCCATTCATGCGCACCTGGTCCTTCTTCATAAGTGACATTGATTCCCTGTTGAAGTAAAAAATCACGGTAATCACGATTTTCTTTAATCAGTGAATCATCAGTGCCACATGCCATATATATCGCAGGCACATCTTTTATAGCCATATTTTGAATCAGTGCCTTATAATCTTTGTCACTTCCTTTTAACTTATGTAAATCACCAAAAACAGAAGTTAAATAACTTCTTTTATACATATAAGGTACGTCGTCACCATCCTTAGCATTAATAAAAGTGTCAATCAATAACGCTGAAGACAATGCGGCAATATAACCAAATGTCTGATAATATTTGAGTCCATTGATAATAGCTCCATATCCACCCATAGACAACCCTGCAATAAATGTATCTTCTCGACGTTGTGATAAAGGGAACATGGCTCTTGTGATAGAAACAAGTTCTTCACCAATAAATTGTGAATAATATTCATGGGAGTTTTCATTATCAACATAAAATTTATTCTCTCCTGAAGGCATAATAACAGCTAAATCATGATCCTGTGCCCACCTTTGAATACGTGTACCACATACCCAATCTGTATAATTTCCAAAAATCCCATGTAATAAGTATAATGTTTTGAATTTTTTATTTGGCTGGTTTACCTTTTTATCAACAGGAATAATAGCATTAATTGTGACTGTGCGCATTAACTTTTCTGAGAAAAAATCAACTTGTACTAATGCCATTATGATAAATCCTTTCCAAAATATTTATAAAATGCTTTGTCAATACCCGCACAATCAACATAATCAGTAACAAATTCTGCAATGTTTTTTAAACGATCTACTGCATTTCCCATCGCAATACCATGTCCAACCAACTCAAACATTTCCATATCATTCACACCATCACCAAAAGCATAAGTATCTTTTTGATCAATTCCTAATTTTTGATATAAATACTTACAGGCTGTTCCTTTTTTAAATCCCTTATGATAAACATCCATACGAATCAATCCATGATCATAAGCAACAATTGTCATGTCATTTTCTAATTCATGATATGCTTTCCACATTTGTTCCACTGTTTCAAACAAAACACAGCAACTGATAGCATCTACATCCTGAGCCTCATATCTTTCTACTACATTCTCAGGTCTTTGATCTGTTCCCTGAAACATCACACGATGTTTAACGATCAATTCATCATCCAAACAATCACACCATTCTCCATGATGTCCATAAAACATAGGTCGCCCTTGGTATTTTTGATAAACTTCCATTTGTTTTTGTATTTCTGGAGTGGTTAAAACTTCATCAACCAGAATCTCATTATTATAAATGATATAATGTCCATCACATAAAACATAACCATCAAATGGAATATCTTTTAATCCTTCAGGGATAGCCCCTCTTGCTGAAGCAATGACGATCTTATTGCCTTGTTTCTGAAAATCTTTTAAAACCTGTTTTGTTTGATGACGAGGTTGCGTCATACCTTCTTGAGCATTTATTAAAGTTCCATCAATATCAAAGAAAACTATTTTCATTTTATCATTCTCCTTGCCATCATTATATCATTTCTCTTCTTTGAAAATCCATATAAATCCAACGAAAAAATATCTTGATTCATGATTCTCATTTTTGTAAAATCAAAAAAGAAATGGAGGTTTTCTATGAAATTAATTATGCTAGGTACAGGAAATGCTTTAGTAACAAAGTGTTATAATACCTGTTTTGTATTTGAAAATCAAAATCAATATTTCTTAGTTGATGGTGGTGGCGGAAATACCCTTTTATCACAGCTAGAAAAAGCGCATATTAATTGGCAGGATATTAAAGATATCTTTGTCACACATAAACATATTGATCATCTGATGGGAATTATCTGGATGATTCGTATGATTGGTCAACATATGAGTCAAGGAAAATATCAAGGTGAAGTGCGTATATATGCTCATAAAGAACTTATTGATATTATCATGCAAATGGTTCATCTGGTTTTAGAAGCAAAGCATACACAATTTATTAACAAACGCATTTACTTGATTGAAATTCAAGATCATGATAGTCATATGATTATCAATCATCAAGTCACTTTTTTTGATATTCATTCTACAAAAACAAAACAATTTGGTTTTCAAATGCAATTAGATCACAATAAAAAGTTATCTTGTTGTGGAGATGAACCATGTCATCAAATCAATGAAGATTATATTCAAAATAGTGATTGGTTACTTCATGAAGCTTTTTGTTTACATAGTGAAGCTGATATTTTTCATCCTTATGAAAAACATCATTCGACAGTGAAAGATGCCTGTCAATTAGCTCAGTCTTTAAATATTCAAAATCTTCTTTTGTATCACACTGAAGATAAAAATATCAAACAACGTCATTCTCTCTACATGCAAGAAGCCAAACAATATTTCCAGGGAAATATATGGATCCCTGATGATTTAGATATTATTAACATTCAATAGAAAAAGGAATTGAAATACGCAAGCAGTTTATTTCAATTCCTTTTCTATATCATATAACAAAGATATTTATTTGTAGGCATGATTGAAAGCATTTTGTAAATCTTCTATAAGAAGTTCTACTTCTTCTAATCCAATATACATTCTGATATGTCCAATATCTAAGCCTCTTTTTTTCAATTCTTCCTCGTTGCTTCCTTTCCATACAGGCATGACTAAACTTTCAAAGCCACCCCAACTATAGGCCAAAGTAAAATGTTTTAAAGAATCAACAAATCTTTCAATAACATCTGGGGTTGCATCTTTTAACACAAAACTTAATAAACTTCCATATCCCTTTAAATACTTATCTGTTAAATCAGTAGATGTATGGACCATAGGATGATATATTTTTTTAACATATGGACTTTGTTTTAAAAATTGTATCACTTGTTTAACACTTTGTTCTTGAGATTTTAAACGAACAGGCAATGTTCGTAATCCTCTTAATGCTAACCAGGCATTCATTGGGGACATTGTTGCTCCTAAAAAGATTTGACCAAATTCATTGATTTCATGTATATATTTTTGATTAGAAATGACAACGCCACCAACCAAATCACTATGTCCTCCAATATATTTTGAACAAGAATGTATAACAATATCAATTCCATGCACCAAAGGATTTTGAAATAATGGTGTTGCCCATGTATTATCAATAACTGTGATAATATTTCTTTGTTTCGCAAATTGACTGATCATCTCTAAATCAAGCATTTCAAACTTTTGAGAAGAAGGACTTTCAAAATAAATCATTCTTGTATTGTCCTTAACAAAAGCGAATATATCTTCAGTAGAAGATACATCAATTTTTGTACTTTCAACACCAAAACGTTCAAGATTTTGAATGAATTTGACAGTTGATCCATACACAGTATTCACAATGACAATATGATCCTTTTGTTGAACCAAGCTCAATATTGTGGCGCTGATTGCTCCCATTCCTGAAGCAAAAACTTTAGCACATTCTCCTTTTTCTAATTGAGCTAATTTCTCTTCTAGAATTGTTAATGTTGGGTTTTCTCCCCTTGTATATGTATAAGCACTTTTCTTATTCATATTAACATCAACATAGTGTTGAAAATCATCAAATTGAAATGAAGATGTTTGCACAATCTCAGGCGCAACACTCTTATATTCTCTTTGTGTTTTTTCTACTGATAAACAAATATTCTCTTGATCTAACATTTTATTTCTCCCTCTAAATATTTTCCAATTCCATCATGTTCATTATCTTCACAAATAGCATCTGCAACTTCTTTTACTGTATCAAAAGAGTTATCCATAGCTATACCTGTTCCCGCTATTTTTAACATATCTATATCGTTTTCACCATTTCCAAATGCAATAATATTTTCTAACGATATATTTTTAATTTGTGCTAACTTCAAAAGAGCCTGTCCTTTTGAAGCATGAACTGGATTAATTTCTACCCAATCTTTTTCTACTCTACATATACTAAAACGTGAAGACATCTGTTTTTGAAGAATTGGTATTTTTTCACTCATCATTGTTTCACTTTGCACAAATGCAACTTTCTTTATTGTAGAAAAAAGATGTTCTGGTATTTCATGAATATCATCAACCATATGTCTTTCTCTATCAATAAAATGCTCTTCCATAATCCCTGTATGTCCATAATCAAAAATATATAAACATGTTTCAAAGAAAATAATCATATCAAAGAAAGATGTTTGTGCTATTTCATTCAAAATCATTAAATCATCTTTTGTTAGTCTTTGTTCTCGATGCAAACATTCTTTTTTTGAATTATAAATTTCTAATCCGTTTAAAACAATATAACCACTTTGAGGATATTGATCCATATCTAACTGTTTTCCATAATACTCTAAGCTACTGACATCTCTGCCACTTGCTAAAACAAGAGCTACGCCTTGTTTTTGTAAGTGCATTAAAATCTCTTTTGTATATGGGAGTATTTTTTGTTGAGATGTTAACAATGTCCCATCCATATCCATCACAATCATATCTATATTTTTCATCGTTTTCCTCCCTCTTCTAACCATTGTACAATGGGTAAAATCCAAAATGCAACCCTTAATCAAAAAGATGTGCCTAAGCACATCAAAGAAGTGAGTGATATACTGTTTTTAGTTGTTTTCCTACTCTTTCAAGTGAACGTTCTTCAGCTACTTTTCTCCCTTCTTTCCCTAAATACGGAAGCTTCTTTTCTACAACATTTTGTATCAATTCTATAAACTCATCATTATCTTTTCCTTTATAACAATTCTTTCCATGTATAAGCCAACCTTCATAAACAGGTATATCTCTCAAAATAACCTGTTGATAAGATGACAACGCTTCTAAAACAACTATTCCTTCTGTTTCTTCATAACTAGGGAAGAAAAACGCATCTGCCCCACAATAAGCACCTTTAATAATATCACCGGTTATATAACCAGGAAAAATCACATTGGATGGATGATGTTTAATCACATTTCGAATTTGTTGAGGTATGGTATATAAAGAGATATCTCCAAACCATATAAAAGTATATTGGGGGAGTTTTTGAGCGATTTCAATAAAATCTAATATTCCTTTTCTTTGGAAAAACAAGCCAACACAGATAATAACTTTTTGTTGTGAAGTAAGATGAAAATATTGTTTAAACAATTGAATTCTCTCTTCATTATCATTATATTCTTCAATATCAACACCATTACTTATAGCATATATAGGTATATCTTTATTGACATAATGACTAATAAGTTTCTTTGAATATGCTGTTGGTGTAATAAGACAATCCGCTTTTGAATAGATTGTCATTAATCGTTTTCTAAATAGAGATGACATCTGATTTGATAAAATAAATGAATTTTTAAAATCCTCTTCCGTACTATGCGCATGAACAATGACTTTTTTGTGCATTTGATGACAACGATGTATGAGCCACTGACTCTGAAGTCCAACTGTGTTGATATGTGCAATATCAAAGGATTCTCGAGGATCTAAAGTATATTCTATTCCTTGAGATTGCAATGCTATGATTTGATGTTTAAGTGCTCTTCCGATACCAGATTTTCTAATCATATTCTGATTTTCAAAATATAATAAAACTTTCATAATATCACCTTTCCTATCTTCACTATACATAAAAAAAAGAAGAATAATGAAAAAAATTATGAAAGATTTTCTAAAAAGCATTCTATATTCGTAGCTTTACAATAATAAACAAATATTATTGTTATGATTAATATAAAACGGTTCTACTCGACATCATGAGTGAGTATTTGAGTAAACGATATATTCATTTTATACATAGATATATGAGTTGAAATCAATTATAAAATATAACTCAAAATCCTATATTAATGAATAATTATAATCTCATCAATCATAATATAAAATATACATTACATATTAATACCCAATCTCATAACCTATAATTTTGAAGAAATGTATGATTTGGCATAAAATAATATTGAAGAAATGTATGATTTAGCATAAAATAATATTGAAGAAATGTATGATTTAGAACAAAACAATATTGAAGAAATGTAAAAAGGAGTGATGGCAGTGTATTTCAAAAGAAAAGCTTACGATAAATTAATAGATTGGAAATCAAATTATGCTGATAACTATGCTGTTTTGTTAGAAGGTGCAAGACGTGTAGGAAAATCAACAATAGCTAAATTATTTGCTGAAAATGAGTATAAATCATACATTTTGATAGATTTTTCAATTGCTTCAGCTGATATATTATCCTGCTTTGATGATATTAATAATTTGGATATGTTTTTTTTAAGGTTACAGGCAATCACTGGAATTAATTTATATGAACATGAGTCAGTTATTATTTTTGATGAAGTACAGTTATTTCCTAAAGCCAGACAAGCAATTAAGCACTTGGTAAAAGATGGACGATATCATTATATTGAAACTGGTTCTTTAATATCCATTAAAAAAAATGTGAAAGATATCTTAATCCCTTCTGAAGAAATGAAAATTGAAGTCTATCCTATGGATTATGAAGAATTCTGCAATGCCACAGGAAATAATTATAATTTAATAAAGCAATTGTTTGATATGAAAAGAGCAATTGGTCAAGAAGTGAATAGAAAACTCATGAGAGATATTAGGATATATATGGCAGTCGGTGGTATGCCTCAAGCTGTTGAAGCATATGTGAATGGGAATAATTTTTCCACTATAGATAATGTAAAGCGTCAAATTATTCATCTTTATGAAGAAGATTTCAAAAAAATAGATCCATCAGGAAAAATATCTGCGCTTTATCATTCAATCCCCGCTCAATTAGCTAAAGATCAAAAGAAATACCGTATGTCCACTGCGCTAAAAAAGAGAACGACGATTAAAGAAGAAGAATTATTATTTGATTTATTTGATTCTAAAACTGTATTACCCTGCTACAATTCAACCGATCCTAAAGTGAGTTTGACTTCAACGAAAGATTTAAATAGCTATAAACTCTATTTATCTGATACGGGATTATTCGTAACACTTATGTTTATAGACCGACCTATTACAGAAAATGAAATATATGCTAAACTTCTTTCTGATAAATTACCAGCAAATTTAGGATATTTATATGAAAACTTAATGGCACAATTATTAGCTTCAAAAGATAGAGAATTATATTATCATACATGGCAAAAAGAAAATAGCACTCATTATTATGAGATAGACTTTTTAATTTCTGAAGGTAGTAAAATTTCAGCTATTGAGGTCAAATCTTCAGGTTCGGGTAAACATGATTCTATATGTAAATTTGAAAAAAAATATTCAAAACATATAAAAAATTGTTATATCTTTTCGCAAAAAGACTACAAACAGGAAAATGGTATACAGTTTATGCCCATATATTTAGCCCCATTTATATAAAATCTATTATTTAATAGAAAAAAGAATAACTTACAAGATATCTCTCCTTATCAAAATGAATAATTGAAATATCTCTAAATAATAAGTCTTGAAATCACGTGATTTCTTTGAGAATAATATGTTACAATAATGATATAAGGAGTGTGAGGCTATGCTTTTAGTTGATAAATTAATTCAAAAAGATAATTTTTCAAAAAGTGAAATGATTATCGCTGATTATATTATTAATCTTGGTGAAGATATCAAAGATATTTCAGCCAGAAAAATCGCAAGAGAAACATATACTTCCCCAGGAACAGTTTTAAATCTATGTGAAAAAGTTGGTGTTAAAGGATTTGATCATTTTAAAAGTGCATATTTAAAAGAAATACAATATCTTGATCAGCAGTTTGGAACCGTTGATCCTAATATTCCTTTTCATGAAAATGATACTTTTTTTATGATTGCTAATAAAATGGGAACTCTATATGAAGAGACTATTAAAGATACTTTATCCTTATTACAACATGATTCCTTACAAAAAGCTGTCCTTACATTATCCAAAGCTCAAAATATTCATATTTACTCTTTTGGAACCGCACTTAATATTGCAGAATCGTTTAAAGAAAAAATGATGAAAATAGGAAAAAATGTTTATATCACCAACAATTTAAATTATCAAAGATATGAAATGAATTGTATTACCAATCGTGATTGTGTGATCTTTATTTCATATTCTGGTGAGACAGGAAATATTATTGATATGGCCCAAACCTGTATTATAAAAAAGATTCCCTTTATTTCTATGACATCTTTTGGAGAAAATACATTAAGTCAAATGAGTGATATCAATCTCTTTATTTCTACCAGAGAACGATTAACTCATAATATCGCAAATTTTAATAGTAATTTATCAATTTTCTTTCTTTTAGACATTTTATACGCTACTTACTTTTCATTAAATTATATGGACAATCTTGAATATAAAATGAATGTTACTCATAAATTTGAAAATAAGCGTAGTTCTACTAATCCTATCTTAATTGATAATACTCATAAAAAATAACACTGTTCAGTTTTATATTTCAATTTTTTGACAAATTTTTTAACAGTGTTAAATGTTGTTCAATAAATATTTTTTTCAAGCCTCTTTGCATGTATATTTAAACATGCAAGGAGGTTTTTTTATGAAAATAAGAGACAATTTCTTATGGGGAGGAGCCACAGCAGCGAATCAGTATGAAGGTGCTTATTTAGAAGATGGAAAAGGTTTAAGCATTGCTGATGTGGAAATGGGAGCCCGTCATGGTGTTCCAAGAGAAATCCATAGCTATGTTCATGAGGATTGCTATTATCCAAGTCATGAAGGTGTTGATTTCTATCATCATTATAAAGAAGATATTGCTTTATTTGCAAAAATGGGATTCAAATGTTTTCGTATGTCAATTAATTGGCCAAGAATCTTCCCACATGGTGATGAAAAGACACCTAACGAAAAAGGTTTAGCTTTTTATGATCAAGTTTTTGATGAATTACTTAAATATGGTATTCAACCTATCGTCACAATTTCTCATTATGAAACACCATTATATCTTGTTCAGAAATATGGTTCATGGAGAAATAGAAAGTTGATTGATTTCTTTGAACATTATTGTGATGTTATTTTCCGTAGATATCATCACAAAGTCAAATATTGGTTGACTTTTAATGAAATCAATGAAACTATGAATCAAAAACAACCTTATCATCAAGCAGGTATTATTTATCAAGATAATGAAAATCCAGCTGATGTAAAAGTACTTGTTTCTCACAATATGATGGTAGCAAGTGCAAAAGCAGTTATATTGGCTCATCGTATTGATCCCACTTTAAAAGTAGGATGTATGTTCCAATATCCAACAACATATCCAAAAACTTGTCATCCAAATGATATTCTTGCAAGAAGATATCATATGATGCCGAATTTCTATTATGGAGATGTTATGTGTAAAGGCTATTATTCTAATACATGTACAGCTCAATTAAAACGTATGGGTGCAACTCTTTCTATGGAAGAAGGAGATAAAGACATCCTAAAGGAAGGAAAAGTTGATTTTATTGCCTTTAGTTATTATTTTTCTTCAATTGCTTCAAGTCCTGATGGTAAGGAACTTATTGTTGAACGTTCTAATCCATATCTTCAACGTAATGATTGGGATTGGCCAATCGACCCAACCGGACTTAGAGTTGCATTAAATGAGCTGTATGATCGCTATCAATTACCTTTATTCGTTGTTGAAAATGGTTTAGGAGCTATTGATCATATTGAAGAAGATGGCTCTATTCAAGATGATTATCGTATTGAATATTTAGCAAGTCATATTGAAGCTTTGAAAAAGGCTATTGAAGAAGATGATGTAGATGTGATTGGATATACTTGTTGGGGACCTATTGATATTGTTTCAGTAGGAACAGGTGAAATGAGAAAACGTTATGGTTTTATTTATGTTGATAAAGATGATGAAGGAAAAGGAACATTAAAACGTTACTTAAAGAAATCTTTTTATTGGTATAAGAAAGTCATTGAAACAAATGGTCAAACAAAATTCGATTAAGGAAAGAGGGTAAAAAAATGAATAATGTGTTTGAAAAAATGAACGAAAAGCTTGTCCCTATTGCTATGAAAATTAGTAGTAATAGATATTTGACAGCTATTAAAGAAGGCTTTTTCGGTGTTATGCCAATTATTATTGTAGGATCTATATTCCTACTACTTACAAGCATTCCAATAAATGGTTATGAAGAGTTTATGGCAGGTATATTAGGAGAAAATTGGAATGATATCTTTATGTTTCCATATCGTATCAGTTATGGACTCATGTCACTATATGTTGTCGTAGGGATTGCTAAGTCTTTAGCAAATCACTATCAAATAGGAAGTCGTGAATCTATCATCGTTGCTTTCGTCTCTTATTTTATGTTAACTCCTTTGATTGTAGATGCAGACAATGCTAAAGGTTTACCAATTGATAATTTCGGTGCTTCTGGTTTGTTTTTAGCTATTATTTCATCTTGTTTAGCAGTTGAAATATATCGTTTTATCTTAAAGAGAGGATGGACAATCAAACTTCCTGATGCTGTTCCACAAAACGTAGCTAAGCCATTTGAAGCTTTAATTCCAGTTGCTTTTATCTTTATTATCTTTAATATTATTCGTTTAATTTTTGTAAATACTGATTTTGGTAGTGCACAAAACTTTATCTTTACAATGTTACAACAACCTTTACAATCTCTTGGTAGTACTTTACCAGCAACTTGTATTGTTTTATTCATTGAAGCTATTTTATGGTGTTTTGGTTTACATGGTTCTTCTATTGTTTCTGCTGTTATGAATCCAATTTGGAGATCACTCTCTGCAGAAAATGCTGCTGCACTTGAACTAGGACAAGCTGCTACTAATATTGTTAATTATCAATTTATTGCTAACTTTGTCAAAATCGGAGGAACTGCTGCAACTTTAGGTTTAGCTATTGTTATTCTTCTCACAGCTAAATCATCTCAATATAAAGCATTAGGAAAATTATCTATTGTCCCTGCTTTATTCAATATTAATGAGCCAATTGTCTTTGGATTACCAATTGTTCTCAATCCAATTATGGCTATTCCATTTATTGTTGCTAATATTGCTGTTGCTATAGTAACTTATGCTGCCACATTCTTTGGATTAGTTCCAGTAAGTATTGGTGTCGAAGTTCCATGGACAACTCCACCTATTATTTCAGGATTCTTATTATGTGGTTGGCAAGGTGCTGTTTTACAAATTGTTCTTATTCTTGTGAGTATGGCTATCTACTATCCATTCTTTAAAATGCAAGATAAACAAGAATACGATAATGAACAGCTTGCCACAAAACAATAAAACAAAAGGCATGAAAAGCATGCCTTTTTTCACAGGAGGAATAAAAAAATGAATAATATATCACTTATAAAAAGAGCTATTGCCTATATGATTGATTTATATTTAGGTACACTTTTATCTACAATTCCTATTTCTCTTACTACTTATTATCAATTTCATCAAATATCTCAAGATATCACGTTATTTTCTAAACCTATATCTTCTATTTTACTCTTATTAAGTATATTTGCATTAATCCTATATTTTCTAGTTATCCCATATTTCTTTCATGGACAAACGATCGGAAAGAAAATTATGAAATATAAAATTTGTTACTCATCTTTTTCATCATTATGTATTAGACAATGTATATATATGGTTTGCTTAACTTCTCTTACATCTTTAATCATTCAGTTTATCTCTTTATTTTCTTCCATTTCATTAACACCTTATATAAACACTTTCGTTTTTATTTTATCTTTCGTTATGATTATTTATATACTTTGTCATAGAAATCACATTGCATTGTATGATCAATTAGCTAAAACAGAAATTCAATAAGGAGTCGCTTATGGATTATTTAACACATAATGAAATAAAATATGTTCAACAACATCTTGAAGAGAATATTCAATTATTAAAAACACTGACAGAAATTCCTTCACCTACTTTTCATGAAAAAAAACGTGCTACTTTTTGCTTGAATTGGCTGCAATCAATAGGTGCGAATGCTTATATGGATAATGTTAATAATGTTATTTGTCCAATTAATGGGGAAAATAATGAAACATTAATCATTATTATGGCTCATAATGATATTGCTTTTCCTGATATTCAGAATATTCAAGTCAAACAAGTTGATAACAAACTTTTTGCTCCTGGTATTGGAGATGATACGGCTAATATGGTCAATATGTTAATGACCATACAATATATTATCAAGATGAGACTTCAACCAAAATATCAAATCTTATTTGTCATCAATTCAGGAGAAGAAGGATTAGGTAATTCTATGGGTTGCCGTCAGATTATAGAAAAATATCATTCAAAGATTAAGGAATTTATTTCTTTGGATGGCTATCTCAATGAATGTACTTATTGTGCAGTTGGCTCAAAACGTTATCAGATTGATGTAAAAACACATGGAGGGCATTCTTATGTTAATTTTGGTCAAGAAAACGCAATTGCCTGGATTGCAAAGATTATTACACAATTAAATCAAATTTCTTTACCAACTGAAGCAAAAACAACTTTTAATTTTGGAAAAATAGAAGGTGGAAGTGCTATTAATGTTATTGCTAATCATGCCTCTGTAACATATGAATTTCGTTCATCAAGTCAACAATGCCTAAATATTATGGAACAATCGTTTCAAAAAATCATTAATAATATAAATGATAAACATATTGATATTCAAATCAAAGTATTAGGAGAGCGTCCTGGTAATGGACCTTTATCACAAGAAAAAATGAGAAAATTTACAAGTAGAAATCTTAATATAATTCAACATTTTTATAAAAAGAATATTATTTTATGTGAAAATTCTACTGATTCCAATATCCCACTATCATATGGTATTTGTGCAAATACGATAGGAACAATTATTGGCGGTGATGCTCATACTTATCATGAATGGATTGACATTAACAGTATTCCTATTGGGTTTCAAGTTGCTATGGCATTGATTCTTCAATATGTTGATTGGGAGTTACGTATATGAGTATAACTATCATTTGCTTACAATTGTTTCAATTATTAATGATGATCTGTTTAGGATTTGTCATTGGTAAATG
This sequence comes from Massilimicrobiota sp. An134, assembly GCF_002160815.1. Classification (GTDB taxonomy): domain Bacteria; phylum Bacillota_I; class Bacilli_A; order Erysipelotrichales; family Coprobacillaceae; genus Allocoprobacillus; species Allocoprobacillus merdigallinarum. Next base: position 32,994 of record NZ_NFLH01000017.1, read on the forward strand.
CCACCTTTTTCATCATCATTTTTCTAATGATTTAACAAAATTTGTTTTGAATATCACTATGCCTTTTTTGATTTTATCTTCTGTAACAACATCTCATTTTGATCAATTGCCTATTTTAGATATTCTCTATGCTAGTTTTTTATTAGTTATTCTATTACCTATTATTGCCTATATTATCATCAAAGTATTCCATATCCAAAAAGATGCATCCTTACATATGTTTATGATAAGTTACCCTAATGTGGGTTTTATGGGTTTTCCTTTAATTCAATCTATTTATGGACAAGGTGCTTTACTATATACTGCTATTATTAATATCGGTTTTAATATTTCTTTATTTTCTATTGGTATATTTATGATGAACTATCAAAATAAGCATGAATTTCATTTTTCTTTTCAAAAAATAATAACTCCAGGTATTATTTCCTCCTTATTAGCTTTATTCATATATGCCTTCTCAATTACCATTCCTTCGCCTATTGCTAACTTTTGTACAAATATTGGAAATATGACAACTCCATTATCCATGTTCATAATTGGTCTTACTATGTCACAATATCATCTTAAACAAATGTTATTTGAAGGCCGTGTTTATCTATTTTGTATCTTTATTAACTTTATATTACCAATTTGTTTTATGCCTTTATTTCAATTCATTCAGAATAATATTGTTAAAGGTATTGCATTAATTATATTGGCTATGCCTGTAGCAAACAGTGCAGCATTATATGCTAAAACTTATCATCAAAATGAACAATTAGCTGTACAAACAATTTTTATTTCTACATTGCTTTCCGTTATTACTATTCCTTTACTTGTTTATTTCTTTTTAATATAGGAGGTTGATTCTATGAGTATTCACCAATATAAACATTTATTACAGTCTATCAATTCTCAAATTTGGTCTTTTTCTGAAATAGGTTATCAGGAATTTCAGACCGTTAAATTATTGACAAGAACTTTAGCTTCATATGGTTTTAAAATAGAGAAAAATATTGCTGGTATAGCGACTGCGTTTAAAGCTACTTATGGTCACCAAAAACCAGTTATTGGCTTATTGGCTGAATACGATGCATTAAGTGGTCTAAGTCAAAAAGCTGATTATTTAAAATATTGTCCTAGAGAGGAAACACATAATGGTCATGGTTGTGGGCATCATTTAATAGGAACAGGTATAGTGGGCTCAGCTCTATTAATAAAAGAATATATTGACCTTCATCCTGATTGTGGATCAATCGTTATTTTTGGTTGTCCAGCTGAAGAAAATGGAGCTGGTAAAACTTATTTAGCCGGAGCTGGTGTTTTTGATCAAATTGATGTTGCTTTAACATGGCATCCAAGTACTATGAACACTGTTATGGTGGGAAGCATGCTAGCTAATTGTCAATATTACTTTCGTTTCCATGGATTAAGTAGTCATGCTGGTGCGGCTCCTGAAAAAGGAAGAAGTGCCCTAGATGCTGTTGAACTTATGGATATTGGAGTTAATTATTTAAGAGAGCATATGGAGATGACAGATCGTATTCATTACGCTATAACAAATACTGGTGGAATATCTCCAAATGTTGTTCAATCAGAAGCTGAAGTTCTCTATCTCATTCGTAGTCGAAATAATCAAAGTGTTCAAAAACTTTTTGAAAGAGTCTCAAATATTGCAAAGGGTGCTGCTCTTATGACTGATACAACTGTTGATATTGTTTTCGATAAAGCCGTCAGCAATGTTATTCCTAATGATACTTTAGCAACTCTTGTTTATAATGTTATGCAGACGGTTCCTTTACCTCAATATAACACTGAAGAAAAACAATATATTAATAATTATCGTAAAATCATTGGTGATGATTGGTATCAAGATTTAGGATTAATCCCCGCTTTTCAATTAGATGTCAGACAAAAATTATGTCAAGATCATCCATACGGAGACTTTATTCTTCCCTATTCTCCACAAGATGTTATTGAAACTGCTTCTTCAGACATGGGTGATGTGAGTCAAATAGTTCCTCTTATCCAACTTCATTGCGCCTGTTTTTGTTTAGGAACACAACCTCATTCTTGGATTCAAGTCGCACAAGGGACATCTAGTTATGCGATTAAGGGGATGTTATATGCCAGTGAAGTACTTTATCAAACATGCATTTGTTTATTTGAAGACACAAATATTATTTTGCAAGCAAAACATGAACAAAAAAAACGTACTCAAAATCAAGAATACGTATGTCCAATCCCTAAAAAATATTTAAATCAATAAAATGTATAACTTTCTAAAAAAACATCTTTTTTGTTTTCTATGTGTTTTGTTTGCATCACTTATAATGTCTTTTAATATTAAAACTTTTGTCAATGCTGTTGGTCTCATTCCAAGCGGTTTTAATGGATTATCCTTATTGTTGCAAAGAACCTTTTATCAATTCTTTGAAATTAATATTCCTTACTTTATTATCAATATATCTTTAAATGTATTTCCTGCTCTTATTGGCTTTTATTTTATAGGTAAAAAATTCACAGGCTATTCTATTTTAATGATCATTTTTAATTCTTTTCTTGTTGATATAATTCCAAGTACACCTATAACTTATGATTCATTACTTGTCTCTGTATTTGGAGGTATTATGAATGGTATCGCTATTGTGATTGCTTTATATGGTGGTGCTTCTAGTGGTGGGACAGACTTTGTAGCCATCTATCTATCATATAAACTTAAAAAGCCATCATGGAATTTCATTTTTATTTTTAATATGCTGATATTGATTATTGCTGGATTTCTATTTGGCTTTGAAGCTGCAATGTATTCTATTATTTTTCAATTTGTTTCGACTCAGATCATTGAAAAGTTTCACCAAAAGGATCATAAGATTACTCTTATTATCATTACACAAAAGCCTAATCTTTTAAGTCAAAAATTAATGGAACAAACACATCATGGCGTTACATTAATTCAAGGAGAAGGATGTTATTCACACGAACAAAAAACTATTTTATATACTGTCATAGGTGCTGATGAAGTTAGACATGTCAGTCATCTATGTAAAAAACTTGATTCTTCTGTTTTTATCAACATTATTTGTTCAAAAGATATTAAAGGACAATTTTACCAGAAACCTTTAGAATAAATAATATAATGAATTATTGCTTTTAAGCCAAAAGAAAAAAGCTCATTTCTGAGCTTAATATCCTACTTAATTTCACGCATTATATAGTTTTCTAATATTGGCTTAAATCGGTTGGAAACCTCTAGGTTGGTTTCTTTACTAATCTCTACCAATAACAAAGGATGATAATCTTCATCAATTACAGCATGTGGATTATCTTTAATAATTTTTAAAATGACTTTAAGATTTTGATCATCAATGTCAGTTTTATTAGAAGTACACATTTGCTTGATTCTTTTTAAAGTCAATTTCTGTAAATGATGATTAATATCAAAAAGACTAAACATATAAACCAACCTCCTTTTCTATTACTATCATTATAATACTTTCAAAATCAAATACCAAATATTTATCGTTAAAAACCCTTTCATATTATGAAAATAAGCACTACAGAGTGCTTATTCATCTATTCTTTCTATTTTAAAAATGACTGGTCTAGTCCCATCATTACAACAGGCAATCATTTCATTTTCATGTCTCATCCAATCTTTCATAATAGAACCACCCTGAAGTCCAGCATAAATATAACGACTGACACAATCCCATGCTTCACTACAAAATTTGCCATCTAGCATATGCCAGAAATCATCTTTTCCATTTCCCTTTTCAATGATAAATTCTTGTCCAACTTCAAACATTGGACATAGTCCTACATCTGGATCCATACAATATTTCTTCTGTAATTCTGGATAACATTTCTTATCAATAACTGTCACTTTAACTTTTGCCATTTTCACACATCTCCTTTATCTTATATTTCTTCTCCATTTGACTGTATAACTTTTTGATACCAATAAAATGAATCTTTTTTATAACGCTTCATTGTTCCATTTCCACTATCATCTTTATCCACATATACAAAACCATATCTTTTTCTCATCTCTCCTGTTCCAGCAGAAATCACATCAATACATCCCCATGGTGTATACCCCATTAAATCTACACCATCTTCTTCTATTGCTTTTTTCATTTCATAAATATGTTCTTTTAAATATTCAATACGATAAGTATCGTGGATTTGTCCGTTTTCCATATGATCAATAGCACCTAAACCATTTTCTACAATAAATAATGGTAATTCATATCTTTCATAGAGCTGATTTAAGGCAATACGCAATCCAACAGGATCAACCAGCCAACCCCATTCACTTGTTTTTAAATATGGATTGATGATGGAAGTTGTCATATTACCAGATGTCGTTTCCTGCTTTTCATCATCACTGACACACGAACTTGAATAATAACTCAATCCAATATAATCAACTGTCCCTTCTTTTAAAATTTGTTGATCCCCTTCTAAAACAGGCAAATGAATTCCATTTCTTTGATATTCTTTTAACTTATATTGTGGATAATGACCACGGCATTGTACATCACAATAGAAATGTCTTATCTGATTGTCTTTCATCAATTTCAATTCATCACGTGGATGACAAGTCAAAGCATATGCTGCTGTATAAGCAATCATCATGCCAACTTTCATTTCAGGATTAATTTCATGAGCCATTTTCACAACTTTTGCACTTGCAATGAATTGATGATAAGTCGCAGTGGCTTTAGACTGATCATCATTTTTTAATAATCCTCCAGCATAAAGAGGTAGAATTTCCATATTATTAATCTCATTAAATGTCATCCAATATTTGACTTTATGCTGATATCTTTTCATCACAAATTCACAGTATTTGACAAATGCATCAACACAACGACGATCAATCCATGCTCCATATCTATTGATGAGCGAAACTGGTGTTTCAAAATGTAACAAAGTCACGACTGGTTCGATATGATATTTCAAACATTCATCAAAGACACGGTCATAAAATTCTAAACCTTTTTCATTTGGAATTTCATCATCACCATGTGGTAATATTCTTGCCCAATTGATGGACATACGATAACATTTGAATCCCATTTCCGCCATAAGGGCAATATCTTCCTTATAATGATGATAAAAGTCACTGGCTTCATGTGTTGGATAAAACTCATCTTCATGACAAGATAATTTTGTATCTTGTGGTAAATCTTGATAAGGAAAGACAAATTGAGAACCATATTCACCATCTGGTAAAGTATAAGTGACTCGTCTTTGAATACCATTTCTACCATCTCCACTTGTGACAACATCTCCACTACATAACCCTTTTCCATCTTCTAAATAACCGCCTTCAAACTGATGCGCCGCAGTTGCGCCACCCCATAAAAAATCCTTTGGTAAAGACATCTTATTTCCCCACTTTCTTATGATAAAATGATTCATACATCTTGATTGCCCGATCTAAAACTTTTGCACCATTCATTGTTCCATAATCACGCATATCAATCACATCAAATGGAGCTTTGTCATCAACAACATCTTGGACGTTCTTTAAAACATATCTGACTTGTGGACCTAACAATAAAACATCAAAATTACCTATGTGATTACCAATTGTTTTTTCACCTACAGCATCCACACTGACTTCAATACCTCTTTGATCTGCTTCTTCTTTCATCTTATTCATCAGCAGACTTGTTGACATACCACCTGCACATGCTAGTAAAATCCTCAACATTTTGATTCCTCCTTCTTTTGATAGTTCCACTATAAAGTCTTTCATTTTTAAATACAAGACCTGTCCATGATCGAGGAACATTGTCAACCAATTTCATTAAATAAACATAAAAAATCTGCAACAATGTTACAGATTCTTAAAAAAGATTTGATCATAAAGTTGTTCGTATTTTTTTGTTTTTTCATAAGACATAGAATATAAAAGACTATAAATCAAATCAAAAATATATTTTAAAGATGTATAAAAAACCCACTCTTGAATACTGGATGATTGTGGATCAAAAGGTGTATGAATCGTATATGTTGCATTTTGGGATAAACGATTTTGATTTTGTCCTGTAAAAACGATAAATGGAATATGTCTGCGTAATAAAGTTTGACTTAAATCAATGAGATAAGGATTTCGAGAATGCTTACTCACAATCATAATCACATGATTATTTTTTATGTTTAAAGCATGATTAATCTGTAAATCTGTATCTTTATAAACTTGAACAAAGATACCAAGACGACTGAAAATATGCGCAGCATAATAACAAATCGTTGAATTTGTATCATTAGCATAAATATCAACATATTTTTGTGATTCAATAGATGAAACAATATCCTGTAAATCCTTTTGATTTAAAGAATCTTTCGTTTTTTGAATCGTATCATTTTCTAATTGGCTTACTTTCTGTGAAATAGAAAGTATATCTTCACCAGAAAAGATATCATAATTATCTAAGTTCATATTTTTCAACATCAAAACGATATGATATTTAAAATCACTATAATTTTTATATCCTATTTTTTTAATAAAACGAATGATTGTTGTTGCACTGGTATAAGTTTTTTTGGCGAGTTCTCTTGATGAAAGCTGTGGAATTTCTTCTAAATGTTCCAGCAGATATGTGACAATGACCTGATCATTTTCACTTAAATGATAGTTTTCATTTAATCGATCTAGAATACGTTGACTCATGCTGTCTCCTCTTTTTCAAAAATAAGAGAAATTGTTTCAACATCTCCTGTTGATCTCGTTATGATTGGAACATACCCCAGATAAGTCCAGCCATCCAAGATACGTTGCTTAACTTTTTCTTCAATGCCTTCAAACTGATATTTACTTCCTTTTATTCCACCAAATCCAACTGTAACGGATTGCATACGTTCAAATTCTACTTTCTTCATTTTTCCCTCAGTTTCTTCTAAAATATCATGAATCTTCTTGAGCACAGCTTGCTCATCATTTGATCCAATGACCTCATAAGCAATATTTTTAATAGGTTCTACTGCATTTGACATAGCATAAGCATATTTGACTTCCTGCAACATTTCATAATCGTTCATTTGATCTCCAAAGGCTGCACATTCATCTGGATTAATCTGGTATGTATCTTGTAAAAATTTGATACCTACCCCTTTATGCATGTGCTGATTTTGAATATCCATCCATTCATTTCCTGATGTGACAATCTTAACGCCATCTGGTAACTGTTGACGAATCTCATCTAATAAATCCTGAATATGCTGTTCTTTATCATAGATGGCAATCTTCATAATATCATCATGAATCTCATCATAAGAATCTATAAATGAATAAGCACAATAATATTTTTTGACTTCATTTTTATATGCAAAATAATCTTTTAAAATATAAGCACCTTTTCTCCCACATAAAATGATAAAAATACGTTGATATTGTGATAAAATATGTACCATTTCTTTCACTTTTTGATATGAAATCACATCGCAATGCAATTCTGTTGTTCCTTTCGCAATGTAACTTCCATTTTCAGCAATAAAATACATCTGATCACTAAGAGGTAAAAATTTTTGATATAAGCGATAATATTGATTCCCACTCGCTATAACAAACTTTATATTTTTCTCTTTCATTTGATAAGACAAATCTATAAAAGATTTATCAAACTTTTTTTGTGAATCTAAAAAAGTGCCATCCATATCCGTCGCAATTAATCGAATCATTTGTCTTCCTCCCCTTATATGCTTTATTATAAAGAAATTCAAGTCTTGTTTCTAGTCTATAACAAAAAAAAGCACATCTATAAAGATGCGTTTAAAACTTCTAACATATCATTTGGATTTTGAGCTGCTTTGACTTTTGTATATGCCTTTTCAATAATCCCTTCTTCATTAATCAAGTATGTTGTTCTAACAACTCCCATAACCTTTTTACCATACATATTTTTTTCTTTCCATACATCATAAGCTTGTATAGCTACCAAATCTGGATCTGATAACAATGTAAATGGTAACTGATATTTTTCTTCAAACTTTTTATGAGATTTGACACTGTCTTTACTGACACCTAAAATAACAGCTCCTTTTTTGACAAAATCAGGATATAATTGCGCAAATCCACAAGCCTGTTTTGTACATCCAGGTGTATTATCTTTTGGATAAAAATATAAAATAACCTTCTGTCCTCGATATTGACTTAATGATATTTCTTCACCATTTTGATTTAATAAAGTAAAATCTGGGGCCATTGTTCCAACTTCTAACATCTTTCCTTCACTCCTTTGTTTCATCATAATACCTCTGCTATGAAAATGCAATCCATTTGCTTAAAATAAAGATTGCTGTAAGATGCCTGATACAATATGAAAAGGTATTTCACACTGAAGATATTTTTGATAGCTTTGTTGATCAAACCAACTATTGATCTGATAAGGTGATAACATAACTGGCATTCGCGAATGAACAGGTTGCATCACATCATTAGCCTCTTTTGTTATAATAACAAATTCTCCTTGTTTATTATAACAGCCTGCCATCAATAAAATATCTTCCATTGGTTCAAAAGATATCTGATGTTTATGAATATCCCACTCATAAAATCCTTTCGCTATAATAAGACAACGACGATTTTGAATATCTTCTCGAAATAATGTCTTATCTAAAATCGTTTCACTACGGGCATTAATAATCAGTTTTGAATTGATTGTATAACCCCATTGCATCATTTTTATCTGACAATGATTTCCTTCTTGAATGATGACTGGCAACATCTGATGAGGCCTACAATCTCCTGTCACTTGTAATGATGAAGCAACATCCATCTCCATATCTTTTAAAACTTCATATATCCTTTTGATTAAATAATATCTTCCACACATATTTTTATCTCCAATCTTTTTTTATTATAGCATAGATTCTAGAGTTTTCCTGTATTCTATGAGATAATAGAAGAAAGGATGGTGTCCAAATGAGTGAAACTTATAGTAAAAATTATTTTGAAAAATATGCTGCCTTAACATTAGCTACTTTCTTTGATATTGATGAAAAAGACATCTTATTATCAGATCGTCCTGATTTGCGTATTCCTCTTTATCATCATGGCATAGAAGTCACTCAGGCTTTAACACCTGAAGAAGCGGTTGCTGATATGAAAAAACCTTTATATAAAACATTGGATATGACACCCTTTGATCATGATGATCAAAACATTTCTTTTGTTTTTGAAAAAATAGATGATGCTATTGAACGTAAACTTATCAAGTGTAAAAAGTATGAAAGATATTTGCATAATGGACTTTATATTTTTTCTCACTGTCATAATTTATCTCAAGAAAACTTGAAAACATTTTTAATCCAAAAAGATGTTCCTCATGATTTCTATCATTATCTTTTTATCAATTGTGTCACAAAACTTTATTGTTTTGATATTCAAAAACAGACAATCCATTCATTATCTTTTCGTCGTAATGAACTCATCAAGATGAATATACAATCTTTACTCTATGAAAAAACTTGTCATAAAAAGAGAAGAAAAATTATTATTCCTTAGGAGGACTTATGAAAACTTATGAACTTAATGTCAATGGACATCTTATAAAGGCTCAATTTGATGAACAGAATATTCAAAATATATTTATTCCTTTATTGAAAAAATGGACACAAATGCAAAAAGAAAAGAATCAAAGATTATTGATTCTTTTAGCTGCTCCGCCTGGAACTGGAAAAACAACACTTTCACTATTTCTTGAATATTTATCACAAAATATTTCTAATGTGACACCTTTACAGGCTTTAGGCATGGATGGCTTTCATCGTTATCAGGATTATTTGGATACGCATTATATCATTAAAGATCAACAAAAAATATGCATGAAAGATGTCAAAGGTTGTCCAGAAACTTTTGATGTGGATAGATTCATTAATAAGATAAAAGATATGCAAACAAATGATATTGATTTTCCTATATATGACAGAGTTTTGCATAATCCTGTTGAAGATCAAATTCATATCTGTCAAAAAATAGTTCTTTTAGAAGGTAATTACTTATTGCTCAATGAAGAGAAATGGAAAGATATTCACACTTTATTTGACGATTCTCTTTTTATTGAAGCTCCTATTCAAGAGCTAAAGAAACGCTTGATTCAACGTAAAATGATGGGTGGTATTCCTTATCATTTAGCCAAACAATTCTATGAAAACTCTGATGGCATCAATGTCAAAAGAGTCCTTGATCATTCTTTACCGGCACATATTCATTTATATGAAAATCATCATATTTATACACAGAAGTAGTATTTCTGTGTTTTTAATTTCTTTTTTCTAAATAAATATTGATAAACAGTGTCCCTAAAAATATAAAGACTAATATTCCAATCAATGTTAAAGATATAATCAGCAATGTGCCAATACCAAATAACGCATAACTCATTAAAAAAATAAAAACCATTATAAATAAAATATAATTCATTATTCTTAAAAGAAGATGACTTGTTTTCATGATAATGAAATCATCTCTTTCATCATTATATATCTTCAATTCTTCAAAGATGCTTGTAGAAAATGCCTGATAATATTGTATCATTGCATAAAATATACCTACTAGCATGGTTATGAAATAACGATATTCATTAGTCTTCATATAAATAATGAAGGCAACAAAAGATAATAGCGTCATGATAATAGCTATGAAAAAATTTCTTTTATTTTTGATCATGAGATTCTTCCTCCTTTAAATTATCTTCTAAACAACATAATTCTTCAATGGAAACATGAAAGACTTGAGAAAGACGATATGCCAGCATAAGTGATGGGTTATATTGTCCTTTTTCAATGGAAATAATGGTTCTATTGGAAACATGAACCATCTTTGCTAACTGCTGTTGTGTCATTCCCTTTTGAAGTCTAAATTCTTTAACTCTTGTTTTCATAAGCACCTCCAATATGAAGTTTACTTCATATATATTATATATTCTTATTTATAATTATACAATAGAAATATGAAGTTTACTTCATATTTAAAATATATATAAAAAGAAAGTCTAACCTTTCTTTTTATACTCATCTTTTAAAATGGAATAATAACATGCATCTACAATCCCTTGATTATTCCAGTCACTATGTCTCAAAGTTCCTTCATATGTCATTCCACATTTCAACATAACTTGTCCAGAATGTGGATTTAAAGGATCATGATGAGATTGAATACATTCAAAGCCTACTTCATTGAAAAGAAAATCAATGACTCTATCCAGAACCTCACTCATGACTCCCTGATGCCAATATTGGCGTGAAAGACAATATCCAATAACAGCTAAATGAGTTTTCTCATTCACTTCTACAACTGATATATTGCCAACAGGTAAATGGTCATAATCCTTGATAATAATAGCCCAATTATAATAATTCAAATTCTGATATTGTTTAATCCAATCGTCTAAAATCTGTTGTGTGACTTGAATATTCTGATGTGGTTTCCAAGTTAAAAAATGTGTCACTTCTTCATCACTTGCCCAACGTTCAAACATGGCTTTGGCATCATCTTTTTGAAACGGACGTAAAATAAAACGCTGACTCTCTAATCGCTTTGTTCCTTGATGTAACATATGATACCTCCTTGATTTTTATTAATAATCATAATATCATATTGACAAATAGAAATAAAGATTGGAGGATTTTTATGATTAGAGAAGCAACAATACAAGACTTAGCAAGTCTTAATCATTTATTATTTCAAGTTAATAATGTACACGCTGATGGACGACCTGATTTATTCCAACATGGAAGTAAAAAATATACAGATGAACAACTTATCCAAGTCATACAAGATGATACAAGACCAATCTTTGTTTATGAAGATCATCTTCATCAAATACTTGGATACGTCTTTTGTATAGAACAACATCATTATGAAAATAAAAAAACACTTTATATTGATGATTTATGTGTAGATGAAAAATGTCGTGGTCAGCATATTGGAAAACAGCTTTATGAATATGTTTTAAACTATGCGAAAACGCAACATTATTATCATGTGACGTTAAATGTCTGGTGTTTAAATGAATCAGCAATGAAATTCTATGAAAAATGTGGTATGACGCCTTTAAAAATCATGATGGAACAAATATTGTAATTGTAAACATTGACATTACATCAAATGCCCTATATAATCAAAGCAGAAAAGAAAGAGGGAGTAGATATGCAAATTTCAAGTCGTTTTACTATTGCTGTACATATTTTTTCTTGTATCGATACTTTTGAAAAAGATACCAAAATAACAAGTGATTTTTTAGCTGAAAGTGTCAATGTAAATCCAGTGATTATTAGAAAAATATTATCTCAGTTACGAAATGCTGGTCTTGTTCATGTGCAACGTGGTAGTGGAGGTGCCTCAATAGCTAAAGATCCAAAAGATATTACATTTTTAGATATTTATCATGCTGTTGACTGTATTGAAAATGGTGAATTATTTCATTTTCATGAAAACCCTAATCCACAATGCCCAGTAGGTAGAAATATTCATCATATATTGGATAACAAATTAATACAGGTTCAAAAAGCTTTAGAAAATGAATTGAAAAGCATCACACTCGCAGATATTATTAAAGATACTCAATATTATATTCAAAATGAAAAAGAGGAAAATGTATCAGAATATAATGAATAAACATCATTATATTCTTTTCTTTTCCTCAAATGTTTTTTGAATTTGTTTTTGTAGTTTCAATAAACGCTGTTTATTGACTTTACATACTTGACGATCATATGTATATAAACCATTGATTTCATCTTCTATATCTGATAATTGTGTATAAATACATCCACATAAGCCATGATCAATAGATGGTAACACCATTTCTTCATACATTTTTATCATCTGATCCGTTAATTCTTCTTCACTATGGGTTGTTCCATAACCATAATGACGAGAAGAATAGACATGCTGATCAACAATTCTTGTATAACCACCACATTCGCTTAATAATATAGGTCGATTTTGTTTATTTTTTAATACCTTGTTTCTAAAATAAACATGTTCGCTTTGAACATCACTTAATTTTTGATGAAACCAGCCAGAAGTGGCATCATAGAAACGAGATGAATCATAGTCTTGACATAATTGATACATATTATCAGCTTGAATCTGACCCCATCCTTCATTAAAAATAGTATATCCAATAATACAAGGATGATTATATAAATGCTTCAATGTGTCCAACATATGTTTTTGAAATATATATTTTTGAAGTTGTTTCCCTCTTACATGATCCAAGCGATATTTGAATCCTAAGTTTGGTAAAACTGTATCTCTGATATAATGATATTGCCCATTATTAACATGATCTTGTATAACTAACATTCCAAGTTGATCACAAGCAAAGTAAAATGCTTCAGGTTCAACTTTAATATGTTTTCTTAGACAATTAAATCCTAATTCTTTCATTCTTAAAATATCTTTTTCATACTCATTCATTTGATGAGGCAAATATAATCCATCATGGAAGTACCCCTGATCTAAAACACCATGTATAAATATAGGCTTTCCATTTAATAGAATATCCTGATTTTTAACCTCTACTGTTCTTAAAGAAAAATAACTTTCTACATGATCATTATCCGTATCTATAAATATTCTATATAGATATGGATTTTCTGTAGTCCATAAATGACGATATGAAGACGGTATGTCTATATCAATATCTTTATCATGAAATGTTTCTTTTAAAAATAATTCATCTGCGACAATACTGACTTGATAGTAATCAGCTGTTGTTTCAATATGAAGATGTATCTGATCTAAAGATGGGGTTATTTTTAAATCCTGTATGTAATGTGATTGTACAGCTTCAAGCCAGACAGATTGCCAAATGCCTGATACTGGTGTGTACCACATACCACCTGATTTTTTCTTTTGTTTGCCATAAGGATAAAGATCAGATAGCTGATCAGTGACTTGAACTTCTAAAAGGTTTTCTCCATCTTGAATAAACGATGTAATGTCAAACCAGAATGGTAAATATCCACCTTGATGTTCTCCTACACATTGATGGTTTATATAGACTTTTGCGATTTGATCCACAGCACCAAAATGCAAATGAATACTTTTTTCTTTTCCAAGCATATGATCATCTAATATAAATGTCTTTTGATAATGAAGATGTTCACCAATTTCCCCTTGATAACAAGACAAAGGAGCTTGTGGTGGATAAGGGACTTGGATAATCTGTTGGTTTAATAACCATTCTCCATCTAATGATTGAAAGCTTTCTCGATATAATTGTGGACGAGGATAGTCATATTTATTTTTCATATGAAACAACTCCTTTATATTTCTATTATATAATAGATATGTTTTGTCTGAAATCATTTTATACGATATTATTCACAAAGGATGATTATCATGACGTGAAAGCTTACTATGAGTGATGTCGTCTATATAAAAAAAGGACAAAATAAATTTTGTCCATGGCGATTAATCATCTTTGATGATTATCGCTTTTTTGTATTGTATAATCATCTTAGGTGGTGTTCTTATGATTGATCTCTCTACTCCTGATACTCTTTTATACGATTCTGCTGTCTTATCTTCTTATATAAAAAAGAATACTAAAGAATCTTTTGGTTATATTTTTTTTGATAATATCGATTATATTACTAAGCTTTACAATGACAATAGAATGCGTGATGTGACTTATAAGAATATTCTCGATACTATCC
>NZ_NFLH01000018.1 GCF_002160815.1 Massilimicrobiota sp. An134
TAGAAGGAATACCCACTATTATTATAAAAGTTTGCAGAATTAAATTCTATCATTGGATTTGTAAAATTAAATTCCATATAAATTGATTTAGGGATGGAATTTAGTTTTTCAATTTACGAGATCCGTTAATCAGTGAAAATGCATGTGATTATAGCTTACACTCTGGTCATAATATGATATAATAAAAAATTGATTGGAGGAATCATGATGCTTATACAGGAAAAAGAAATCAGACGTATTGTGCAAAATGAAAAGGAATATCGTTATGGTCGTTTTATGGATATGAAAGAATATTTAGAAAGAATGACGATCTCCTATGATGAAAATAATCACTGTTATAGAATCAATGCAAGAATTTCAATGTCAAATGATAAATTGATTGTATCTATGAAAATCTCACAGGATGGGGAGATTATTCAATCTCATTGTAGTTGTCCTTTAAAAGGACAATGTCGTCATATTGCAGGAATTTTGTTCTTTTTAAAGAAATTAGAAGTGACATCTTTCCCTTATTTTTATGAAAAAGATGATCATTGGAATAAGCAACAGCAACTCTTAAAAATAGAAAAACAACGACAAGAACGCATCCTGCATAAAAAACAGCAGGAATCATTAGATTTGATTCATTTATATAAAGATCAGTTATTAAGAGAATCTTTTGTTCCATTTATTTCACAACAATATCAGCTTAAAGTCTTTGTTCAACAAAAAAAGAATCAATTATGGGTTGCTTTTAAAGTTTTAACATCGACTCAAAGCTATATGATTAAAAATATTGATTCCTTTTTAAAAGCCATTGAACATCATGAACATTTACAATACAGCAAGAATTTTGAATTCATTCATAGTAGGGAAGCTTTTGATGAAGACTCTAGAGAAATCATTGATTTTATGAAAAAAAGCTTTTTAAAAAATCAGTTTATTCAACAGTGTGTTATCAAAGTATTAATGATACAGGATGATATAGATGAATTTTATAATATCATGAGTGCTTTACCTTCTTCTTATTGTGATATTGCTTTTGATAAGAAGAATTATACGATTCCCTTAGATATTTCCTTAAAAGAAGACAGCTATGTTTTAGATTTAGCTGATTATAATGAATTTGAAGATGTGATGATATCCTCACAATATTTATACAGTTTTCATAATGATACTTTATATCGCTATATGTTCCATGCGCCTATCCAAGCTATCACATTTATCAAAAAGTGGATGGAAACCAAAGGCGGTTTCTATATTCCTCAAAATGCTTTAATGGATTTTTATAAATATGTTTTATATGATTTAAGTGATGATATTGATTTAAAGACACATCTTTTTGATGCCTATCATCAGGAAGATATGATTAATCTTTATGCTGATATGACGCGTGATGATCAGATTTGTGTTCAATTAGAATATATTTATGATGATCATATCTGTTATGGTTTTGATGAAGATAATACGCATAAATCAAAGAAAGCAGATTTAATAGAAGATTATTTGCGTCCTTATATTGAAGATATTGATGATCATATGATTTATCTTCAATATGATCATGATTTTACTTATCAGTTTTTAAAAGAAAGCTTGCCATATCTTTCGCATTATTGCCAGATTTTTGTCAGTGATGCCTTAAATAGTTTTTCTCAGGTTACACCAGTAGATATACAGGTGGGTGTACATCTGCGTCGAGGCTTATTGTCTATTGATATTCATAGTATTCATGTCCAAAAAGAAGAACTTATAGATCTATTAAAAGCTTATAAGAAAAAAAGAAAATTCTATAAGTTAAAAAATGGTCAGATTCTTTCGTTAGAAAATCAGGAACTTCAGGATTTGGATCATCTGACACATTCTTTATCACTGAATATGAAAGATATTGTGGGAGGGGAGATTCAAATTCCAACTTATCGTCTGTTTGAAATTGATCAGATGATGAATCAGGAATCTTCTTTACATTATCAAAGAAGTGCTGAATTAAAGAAATGGACGGAAGACTTTAAACAAAGAGAATATGATTTTGATATTCCTCAACATTATCAAAGTATTTTAAGAGATTATCAGAAGCTTGGTTATCAGTGGTTAAGACTGATGGAACATTATGGTTTTGGTGGTATTCTGGCTGATGATATGGGGCTTGGAAAAACATTACAGATGATTACTTATTTTGATAGTTTAAAAGGACAAGGAACACATATGGTTATTGCGCCTGCAAGTCTGATTTTTAACTGGCAGGATGAATTTCAAAAATTCTCTCAAGATTTAAAGGTTTTATGTGTTTATGGTCATAAAGAAGCCAGAGAAAAGCTTTTAGAACATAAAGAAGATTATGATGTTGTGATCACATCTTATGATTATTTGAGAAGAGATATTGAACTGTATGAAACATATCAGTTCCATACAGTTGTGATTGATGAAGCTCAAAATATCAAGAATCCTAAAACACGAAATGCCATTTGTGTAAAGCGTTTAAAGGCTAAACAGCGTTTTGCTTTAACCGGAACACCGATTGAGAATTCATTAGCTGAATTATGGTCAATCTTTGACTTTTTAATGCCTTATTATCTCTATCATTATCACTACTTTTTAGAACAGTTTGAACGCCCTATTGTAAAAGAACATGATGAACAAAAACAGGAACGTCTCAAACAGATGATTACACCATTTGTTTTAAGAAGAAATAAAAAAGATGTTTTAACAGAATTACCAGAAAAAATTGAACAGACGATCTATATGCGTTTTAATGAAGAAGAAGAGAAACTTTATCTGGCTAATCTTGTCCAGGTTAATAAATCTTTACAGGAAAAACTTCAAGTTCAACAGTTAGGACGTATTGATATTCTAGCAATGTTGACACGTTTAAGACAATTGTGCCAAGATTCACGTTTATTATATCAGGATATACAAGAGCCTTCTTCAAAGTTAAAAGGATGTATGGAACTGATTCATTCTTTAAAAGATAATCATAAGAAAATATTATTATTTTCTTCATTTACTTCATTATTACATTTGATTGAAGAACAATGTCAAAAAGAACATATATCTTATTATCTTTTAGATGGTTCGACTTCAAAAGAAAAACGTAAACAAATGGTTGATGCTTTCCAAAATGATCAAACAACATTATTCCTTATTTCTTTAAAAGCAGGGGGGTCAGGTTTGAATTTAACAAGTGCTCAAGCTGTCATTCATTATGACCCATGGTGGAATATGTCAGCGAAAAATCAGGCAACAGATCGTGCACATCGTATTGGTCAGTTAGAAAATGTTCAAGTATTCTCATTGATTATGAAAAATACAATTGAAGAAAAGATAATGGAATTACAAAAACAAAAGAAAAACTTAGCAGATACTTTTGTTGAAGGAAATGAAGGAACGATTAGTACCATGAGTTTAGATGATATGAAATCGTTATTTGAGATCTCGTCATGAGATCTTTTTTTTGTGCAAAAAATGCTAGTTTTTGGGTAAAAAACATGTAGAAATATGTCGAATTTTGTAGAAAAATATACAATATTTAGGCAAATGTGCATTTTATTTATTACAGACATAGGTGTTCTATAAACTTCTCTTGTGTTTTGATATAAAAATGCATTTTATATATCTATATGGGGAGGGATGAAAACATGAAGATCATCTATGATGAAAATGAACAAATGAATCATCATGAATTAAAACTTGTTTATCATCCCAAAAACAAAAAATTAGCACAGCTTTTATTAAAACAATTTACTGAAAATTTAGGTGAAGTTGAACTCTATGATGAATACCATAATAAATATTATGTCCCCCTTTTGGCTATATACTATTTTGAAATGGTAGACCAAAAGTTTTATGCCTATACTGAAAAAGATGTCTATCGTATTTATTGTGTGAAAATGGAACGCTTAAAACAGCGGGTACAGGATTATGGCTTTTATCAGATTAATGTGCGGACACTTGTGAATATCAGACATGTGAAAACTTATAAAATTCAAAGAGGGAGTCGGCGTAGAATTATTCTTGATAATGATGATATTTTAATTTCCAGTCGGCATTATAAGCCGGAGTTTGATCGTTTAGAACATGATCTTAAACATGGTGAAATTGAAATATAAAAAGAACGAAAGAAAAATCTTTCGTTCATGATGCATCACATATAAATAAGGATGTAAGAAGCCAGGTTCATTTAGGCTAAGTCACAATCTTATTTATATCTTCTATATATTGATGCGGTTGCTGATGAGAAAAATCCCTTTCTTTTTTATTTTATAAGTTCATTTTCATACATCAATATACAGGTGTTCTTTAAAGACAAATTTATTATAACGAATAAACAAATAAAAAACGAATTGAAAAGCATAAAAACCATGAAAAGAATAATAAATTTACAGATTCGTCAAAAAAAGAATGTAAAAAAAATTACAGTTTTATCAAACTGTAAGATTTCCTGTTATTATTTATCTAATTCTTTAATTCCATAAAATTCATTTTTCTTTTCCACGTTTTCGCAAATATAATCTAATGACGCTTTATAAAAACGTGAGAAACGAATAAGTTTAGGAACAGAAGGTGTTCTTTGATCAGATTCATATTGAGAAACAATAGGTTTAGACATTTTTAATGCTTCCGCTACTTGCTTTTGTGATAATCCCGCTTCTTTTCTTAATGCTTTTAATCTTTGACCAATACTCATGTTTTCACCACCTTAAAGCTATTATACACTACGAAGATTTGCTTTAGGTAAATTCATCATAATTTCAACTCTTTTGTCATTCGACAATTCTCGACAAATTTCTACAAATTGGCATAAAAATGACCAAAAATGGGAGAAAAGTGGACTGATTTCTCATTGCAAATTGACTACAATAAAATTATCAAGATAATTAAAGAAGGGGAGAGGGAACAATGAACATTGCTGTATGTGATGATCAGCTGGATTATTTAAACTTGATTAAGAAAAAGCTTATTGAATGTTTTCATGAACCAGAAATGGAATTAAATGTTTATACTTTTTCTACAATTCAAGAGATGCTGTATAGTACAAAATTTCGTTGTTATGAATTTGCATTCATTGAAATGAAAGTCGAAAATGATCGTGGTATTGAAGCAGCTTATCGATTAAGAGAACTGAATCGTGCCTGTCAGGTTGTCTTTATTAGTGATCAATATTATCACATTCATGAAGCATTTGCGGTAAAGGCAAGGGAATATTTACTAAAACCCATTAATACAAAGCAATTTCAAAGTGTTTTTGATTATTTAATGGATTGGTATTTGCATCAAAATGTCAAATTTGTCATACCCATTAGAGAATTAGGACGTAAACGTATTTTTGATGTTGATGAAATCAAGTATTTTGAAACTTATTATAATGATTTAGAAATTGTAACGGTGGATGATCAGCATTTCATGACACATGTTAAAAATCGTTATAAGTTACGACCAGTATTAAAGTCACGATGGTTTATGCAAGTGAATCAAAGTGTTTTAGTGAATATGAAATGTATTGATTTTTTAACGGATCGTAATGTTATTTTAAAATCAAGGGAAGTCTTTCCGACAAGTCGTAAAACATTGATACAAAATCATCTTTTATTTGAAAAATTTTTAAAAGAAAAAGAAGAAAAAGAAAAATTAAGGAATGGGGAGAAATAAATTGAGAATTGCGGTGATAGATGATGAAACATTTTACATTCAAGATGTTTATTCAAAAATAGAAAATTTTAAACAGTCATTTCATGATATAGATATTGAGGTTGATACATTTACTCAAGGAAAGGAATTTTTAGATAGTTTTGAGGAACATCCATATGATTTGATTTATTTAGATATTGAATTAAATGATATCAATGGTGTTCATTTAGCTCATATGATTCATGAGAAAAAAGCTTCAACAATGATTATTTTTATGACAAGTCATATGAGTTATATACATCAGTCTTATGTTGTTAATGCTTTTCAATATCTGACAAAACCATTAAAAGATCCACTTTTTACATATGAATTGAAAAGAGCTATCAAACATTATCAATATATGCAAAAAGCTTTTGTATTTCCAACTTCACAAGGACGTATTATTTTTAATCTATCAGAAATTATATATTTAGAAACAGCTTATAAAAATTATAAGATTCATACAACACGTGGTGTATATTATGGTTCTTTAAAAGCTGTCAATAGTATTAGAAAAGCATTGTTAGATTATACGTTTGTTAAAATTCAAAGAAGTTTTATTGTGAATATGGAACATATTGTCAAAGTTGATAACATATTATTATATATGTCAGATGAAAGCATGCTGATGGTTTCAAAGAAACGCTATAAAGAGTTTAAAAGAAGATTCTATCAATTTCTAGCTGATAAAAAATAAGACCATTTTTGAGTCTTATTTTTTATTTTTGTAAGACAACTCTTAAAATAACTTGATCATGCTTTACTTCATATTTGGCTTCACCATGATAGCGTTCTGCCATTTCTTTAATACTGCTAACACCAAATCCATGAGCAATTTTATCTTTTTTACTTGTTTTATGAAAAGTTGGATGACTTCCTTCTGGAATAGAATTTTCAATATAAAGAATCACATGTGTCTGTTTGCTTTGAAGCTTTAATGAAATATGTTTTTCACCATCTATGTTCTCACATGCTTCTTTGGCATTATCTAATGCTAAACTGATAATTAAAGCTAAATCACCAGGAACAATACTTCCTAAATGTAATATTTTAGAAATATCTTCATCATATTGAATACCCTTTTCTTTAATACTTTGAATATGAGCATTCAATGCACCATCAATCGCTGCAATACCAGTATGTGTTAATGCCTGATATGCTTCAACATGTGTTTTTAAGTTCTGTTCAATATAATTCTTTGCTTCTTCATATTCTTCTTTTTCCAAATGTGATTGTAAAATAATTAAGATGTTATTGAGATTATGGTTAATCTTTCTAATCTCTTTTTGTTGTTGTTCTCTTTGTTGGTTAAATTCTTTTTCTTTCTCCAAGTTCTGTATAATAGATTCTTGTAAATGCTTATCTTTTTCATATTTCGTTTGCATTCTATCAAAACATATTAATGCAATAATGCTGATCATGACAGTGAAGATGTAAGTACGGGCAATTGTGGGTATGAAAAATAATACATTATTATTTAAGATAAAAGTTAAACTAAAATATGTAAATACTAGGATATATAAATTTTTAAATTTTCTTAAGTTGTTAATTCCTTTTAATTTAAAAGAGAATAAGGTATATGAAAGAAATTTTGAAATACAATGGACAAAAATAAAATGTGAAGTTGAGAAATCAGTATAGTTTATTGCAACTCTTGTATCGAAAATCCAAGAAATAAATAATGTTGTTATACAAAATATAAACCAATTAATAATAATAAATATACTGATTTGTTTAATGAAATTAATCGTAGAAACTTTCCATTTATGAAAAAGTAATGTTAAAATTATGAAAGTTAAAGCATAAATAATAATATTAATTTTTATATTAGTTGATAACGTTAAACCGATAAATACAAAAGTATATAACAAATAACACATATTTTGGGCTTTGTCTTGATAGATATTATGATAGATATTTTTTAAATAAAAATCTAATAATAATATATCTAAAATGGCAATAAAGGCTTTACAAAATAGATTTAATACAATTGTCATAAATTACATCTCCTTATCTATAAAATTAAAATATTTTTCTTTGAATTCTTTGCGAATTCGTTTCGTTAATGGGAGAATATCATCATTGGTCATTGTGATGTAGTCAAAACAGAATGATTTGACATGTTTAAAATTAATGATGATACTTCGATTGAGTTGGAAGAAATGATATTCTAGTAATTGTTGTTTGGATTTCGTTATGGTTTTAAGATTACCAAAATAATGATGTTTGGTTGTTTTTAACTTGTATTTACCATAACTTGTTTCTAGATAGAGAATTTGATCAGTTTTAATATAAACCTTTCCCTCAGTTGTCGAAAATAATACTGTACGATTTAAACGCTTATAAACCTGATTTGCATGATGAAGTTCTCTTTGAAATAATTTTTGATCAATAGGCTTATCAATAAATAAATCAGCTCCAATCCACATAGATTCAGGTAAATAATAGTGATATGCTGTAATAAAAATAAAAATACAATTTGCTTTGATATCTTTAATCATTTTAGCTAATTCAATACCATTTTGAGAGTTATCAAGCTCAATGTCTAGAAAAACAAGATCATAAGGTTCAATTCTAAATGCATCAATTAATTCATTACCTTTTGTATATCCATCTATGATGGTGGGCTTTGTGTCATGAAACTCATAGTTTTTAATCCTTTCCATAATATTTTGTACATAAAATAATTCGTCGTCACATATTGCGATACGCATAATTTCTACCTCCTTTTTGACAACTATCTACATTATATGACAAAGATTTTTATATCAGAAAAAATACCCAAAGTGTGCATTTTTATAGTTAAAATATGCACAAATTTTATATATAGAATAACTTTTTTGAGTATTTTGGTAGACTATTGTCGAAAGGAGGTGAGGGTTATGTCAATCCAAAAAAAGGTTATGGCGTTAGGTTTAAGTTTTCTTGTTTTAGGAGGAACAATGACTTCAGCTTTAGCTTATGTATATGAACAAGGAACAAGATATCAAACGGTGACACACAGAAATATTCCTGCTTGGGGAGGAGAACATTTTGATACAACTTATGGAAGTAAAAAAACTATGACAAGTCAAATTGGTACATTTAAAAAGACACATGGGGATGCAGCTTTAGGAAATTATGCTGAGTTAGTAGATATAAATAAAAATTATAAATCTAATCTTGTAGGAATTCCTTTAGATAGAATGATTCTTGTGAATGAACATGGATGTAGTAAAGGAACAGTATATTTTACCTGTGTAACATCTCACAATTTTGAACCTAGCAATACTTGTGATGTCACTTTGAAGTTTAGTGCAGACAATTTGTACTAAGTAAAAAGAGCCAACTTTTAGGTTGACTCAATTAGTCTAGTTGATTGATTTCAACTAGGCTTTTTTGTTATGATGACTTCTTTGATACGACGATCTTGAATCTTGGTGATCTGGAAAGTTATGTTATCTATGTGAATTGTTTTCGTTGTACCATCTTTTGGGATAGAACGAAGATGACTGTATATGTAACCACCAATGGTATTGTAATCTTCATCTTCTGGAAATTGAATACCTGTTGCTTCGATAAGATCTTCGATATCTGTATTTCCATTGACACGCCATTGTGTTTCATTGATTTTTTGAATATCTGGGCGCTCACGTGAGTCATGTTCATCATAGATATTTCCAAAGATTTCTTCAACTAAGTCTTCTAATGTAATGATTCCACTGATACCTCCAAATTCGTCAATAGCAATAGCAAAATGAATATTTTTATTTTGCATATCTGCAAATAAATCATCAGCTCTCATGGAATCTGGAATAAAGTATGGTTTTGTAAGAATCTTTTCAAATGGTTTCTTTTTTGTTTGGAGATTCAACAAATAATCTCTGACATGTAAGACACCGATAATGTTGTTTTCATCGTTTTGATAAACAGGATAACGTGATAATCCAGTATTTTGAATGATTTTAATAATCTCTTCTTGCGAGGCATCTGCTGAAATACAAACAATATCAACAGAAGGTGTCATAATTTCAGAAATATCTGTATCATTAAAATCAAAAATATTTTGTAGCCATTCACTTTCATCTTCATCTAAAACGCCACGTTTTTCACCGAGTTCGATCATTGTCAAGATTTCTTCTTCGGTGATGCTATCTTCTTCAGCTTCTGTTTTTAAGTGTAATAGTTTTAAAACGGCATTGGTTGAAAAAGATAAGAATTTGACAACGGGGTTCATAATTTTTGCAATCATTAAAACTGTGCCACATGAGATTTTAGATACTTCATATGGTTTTTGCATGGCAATTCTTTTAGGAACCAATTCACCTAGAATTAAAGTAAAATAAGATAAAATAATTGTAATAACAATGACTGATAGTGTATCAAGGACATTTAATGGGATACTTGTGATTCCTAAATCCTGTGATACCCATTGAACAAGGTATTCTGAAAAGTTATCAGCCGCAAAGGCACTTCCTAAAAATCCAGCTAACGTAATTCCAATTTGAATTGTTGATAAGAATCCAGAAGGTTCTTGTAGAAGAATTAATAAGCGTTTAGCTGTTTTTTCACCATTTTCAGCTTTTTTCTCTAACTGTGTTTTGTTTAATGATAGTACAGCAATTTCTGTTGCTGCAAAGAATGCATTCAATAAAATTAAAATAATCTGCAATAATAATTGCGAGGGTATAGAGTCCATAACTTCACTCTCCTTTTATTTTTTGGCTCTATATGTTTGTGATACAAAAAAAAGACAACTACCACAACACTGCAATAAAAGTCTCGTTATTTCATATATAAAACCGGCTAATAAACTTAGCGTGATGTCGATTATATAACATCATGAAATGATGCTAACTACTCCCTTTTATGTGTTCTATTTTATCATATTGCACGTAACTGTCAATATTGTTATGATAAGAGTATGTAAAAAAGAGGTGAAGCATATATGAAACTTGAATTACTGGAATACGTTCATGAGCATTTGCCTAGGGGCTTTACGCCTTATTATATTTATGCCATTATGGTTGATTCAATAGAAGTGGGGCGTTTAACTTTTAGAGAAGGAACCATACAACAACACTATTTTGATGGTCATATTGGTTATCATATTGATGAAGCTTATCGTGGTCATCATTATGCTTATCAGGCTTGTTTGCTTTTACAAAAACAATTACAGTTTCATCAGGTGATTTTAACTTGTGATCCTCATAATCAGGCTTCTTTACGTACTATTCAAAAATTAGGCGCAAGATATATAGAAAGAAAGGTTATTCCTGCAAAACAGCGTCGTTTTTTTGCGAGTGATGAAAAGGAAAAAATGGTTTTTATTTGGGAAATATAATGTGTTTGTTTTATAATAATGGAAAAGGAGGCATAACATGAAGTTTGTACATATTGGGGATTTACATTTAGGGAAAGTCATACATCAATATTCTTTATTAGATATTCAACGTGAATTGTTATTTGAATTATTAACATATATGGATGAACAGGATATCCGTTTATTAGTCATTGCAGGTGATGTTTATGATCGTTTGATACCAAGTCAGGAGGCAGTGAATTTATTAGATGATTTTTTAAGTCAGGCTTTACTAACTTATCATATTCAGGTTTTAATGATTAGTGGTAATCATGATAGTAGAGATCGTTTACATTTTGCAAGTTCTATTTTATCTAAAAATGGTTTACATATTGAAACATATTTAAAAGAGAATATGGCTTTTGTAGAGTATGGAAAGACAAGGTTTTATTTATTGCCTTTTGTCAAGCCATCACAGGTGAAAATGTTATATCCTGATCAGGACATGCATGATTATCAAAGTGCGTTATCTTTTTATCTTTCCAAGCAAAGTCTTGACTATGATTATCAAAATATACTGGTCACACATCAATTTGTTGGACATTCTAGTGTCACAAGTGAATCAGAAGTTCCATTAAGTGTAGGAGGCAGTGAAATCATTGATGCTTCTTTATTTGATGATTTTGATTATGTCGCTTTAGGACATCTTCATGCACCTCAAAAGGTGAAACGTGAAACGATGCGTTATAGTGGATCTTTGATGTGTTATTCTTTTGATGAAGTGAATCAAAAAAAATCTATTGTGATTGTGGATACAGATGATTTGTCTATCACAACCCATGAATTACATCCACGTCAGACCTTAAAAAAATATCAAGGTACATTTGCACAGTTTATGCAAAATGATTTTATTGAGAAAAAAGATGATTTTTTAGCTTTTGAATTATTAGATGAAACCATTGTTCCTCATGCGATTGAACAACTTCGTGTTTTATATCCCCATCTTTTACAGATCACTTATCAATATTTAATGAAACATAATCAAACAAGTTCATTTCAACCGATACAATCTATTCAACAGATGGATACTTTGTCATTATTTGAACAATTTTATCAAGATGTCAAAAGTCAAAAATTAAATGACTTACAAAAAGATGTTGTCAAAACATTATTGGAAAAGGCAGGTGAAGAGAGTGAGAATTATTAAATTAACAATGAATGCTTTTATGACCTATAAAGATTTCACTGTTGTTGATTTTGAAAATATGTTAGATCATGGCTTATATTTAATTAGTGGACCAACAGGTTCAGGAAAAACAACTCTCTTTGATGCGATTACGTTTGCTTTGTATGGAGAAGCCAGTGGTTCACATCGTCATGTTTCTTATTTTCGCAGTGACTTTGCGGATGCAAAAGATGAAACGTATGTAGAATTGACTTTTGAATTACATCAGCATATCTATACAATCAAGCGTTCACCGACTTATTATCGTGAAGGCTATAAAACACCTAAAAATGCCAATGCTTATTTAGATGATGGAGAACACATGATTGAAGGAGTTAAAGAAGTCAATGCCAAAATCAAGGAATTATTGGGTGTTGATGTTCATCAGTTTAAACAGATTGTCATGATTGCACAAGGTGAGTTTACGAAACTGATTTATGCCAGCAGTGAAGAAAGAGAACGTGTTTTACGTCATGTTTTTCATAGTGAATCACTAGTTGTTTTTGAAAATCTATTGAAAGAACAGGTGAAAACTTACAAAGATCAGTTTTTATTATCATCACAAGCTTTATCATCACGTTTTTCCATGTTGCAGCTAGATTCTGCGTTTATGGACATGCATCAACAGGAATTCCATCCTTCCTATATTCAGGAGGCCACTTTGGAAAATGAAAAGCTTCATGATCAGTTACAACACTATCAGACATCGTATCAAAATGCGAAGACAAGCTATGATCAGTTTGCGAATCTTTATTATCAAAAACAACAACAAAATCTTCAATTATCAGAATTACAACAAATCACACAACAATATCAGACTTTACAAAATCAAGAAAAGATGATGGCTTCATTGAAACATGATTTAGATCAAGTGACAGCCATCAAAGATCATCAATCTTTATTAGACCAGTATCAACAAATCAAACTATCATATCAACAGGCCATGAATCAAAAACAAAAAGTTCATAAACAGTTAGAAACTTCTCAAAAACAGTTTGAACAGCTTGAAAGAGAATATCAGCAATTAGAAAAAGAGAAACAACAAAAAGATCAGCTTTTATTAGATATTGATAATACCAAACAATCTTTAGAAAAATATCAACAATATCATCAGCTTCTCCAACAATATCAAAACCAGTACAAACAATATCAATCTATGCAAAACGATTATCAAAATTTACAGTCACGCTATGAAAAGTTAGACAATCGCATTCAACGTGATCAGGAAAATGTCAATCGTTTACCGCGCTTAGAATTGGAATTAGAACAAAATGAGAAAAATGTCAAAGATATTAATAAAAAAAGAGTCATGATTCATGAACTCAGTCAGTTTTATGATGAATGGAAATCTTTAGAAGATCATCACTATGATTTGTCAGTGAATTATCAAAAGAAGCATCAAAAATATGAAGATATATTAGTCAAATATCGCCATGAAGATGAGCTCTTCCGTCGTCAACAGGCAGGCATTTTAGCATCTCATTTAAAAGAAAATGAACCTTGTCCAGTCTGTGGCTCAACGCATCATCCTCATTTGGCTCAACTGGAAACATCGGTTTTATCTTCTCATGAATTAGAAAATTTATCTCAACAGGTAGAAGTGCTTAATCAACAACAACAGGAAGCATATCAGGACGTTTTCCAACAAAATGAATTTGTTCAACAAATGAAAACACGTATTGAGATGTTAAAAGAGCAGCTGGATATTCAAGAAGAATTATCAAAAGAAGTTTTTATTCGTTTATTATCTGATATTGTACAGGTTATTGATGAACAGGAAAAAACATATCAGAAAAAATATAATGATGTGATTTATTTAAAGAAGATTCAAAAAAATCTGAAACAGGATCATCTTTTACTTCAACAACAGAATCAATATCTACAGGATATGCAAAATCAGATTATTGATAAAGAAAAACAGTTATCTTTATTACATCAACAATATACACAGCTTCAAGAAGAATATCATTTTTCTAATGAACAAGATATCTCTGTTTTATTGAAACATCAACAAATACAATTTCAACAGCTAGACCAGCATATTCATGATATTGAAAATCAATATCATCAATGCCAAAAAGATATTTCTGTTTATACGCATCAGCTTGAAACATTCTCTAGTCAAATAGATGATTTAGAATCAAAACAGGAAGCATATACACAGCGTTATCAGGCATTTATTGATCAATACTTTGAAAGTGAAGAACAGTTTTTAGATTATCAAAAACGTCAACAGTCTATTTTCAATCAGGAAAAAGATTATCAGAATTATATCATTCAAAAAGAAGCGTTAGGGAAACAAAAACAGCTTTTAGAAAAGAAAACCAAAGATTATCACATGACTGATTTGTCTTTAGAAAAACAACAGTTAGATGCATTGGCACAAAAACGTGATGAAACTTATACACAATATCATGAGACTTTACATGTTTATAAGCAAAATCAGGAAACATTAGATCAGTTAGATAAGGATTATCATAAAAATCAGGATATTTTTGAAAAGTATACACTTTATCAGGATTTATATGATTATACATCAGGAAAGAATCCTTTACGTATGTCTTTTGAAAGATATGTTTTATCAGCTTATTTTGAACAGATTCTCGAATTTGCAAATATTGAGCTATTAAAAATGACACAAGGACGATTTGCCTTGTATCGTAAAAAAGATGTCAAAGGTGTTAAACAACAAGGATTGGATTTAAGTGTTCTGGATTATGAAACGGGAATGATGCGAGATATTCAGTCTTTATCAGGTGGAGAATCTTTTAAAGCGGCTTTATCACTGGCTTTAGGTCTATCGTCTATGATTCAAAATTATGCCGGAGGCATTGAATTAAATACGCTATTTATTGATGAAGGTTTTGGGACTTTAGATCATGAATCTATTGATCAGGCTTTATCAGTTTTAATGGATTTAAAGAATGATCATAAGACGATTGGTATTATTTCTCATGTTGATGAATTGAAAGAAAGAATTGATACTCAGATTATTGTAGAAAAAGGACAACAGGGCAGTTCATTACATATTGAAAGGGGATAAGCCAAATGAAACTGATTTATAAATATCATCGTATGACAGCCAAGGTTTCAGGTTTTGGAATCACTGAATATCGTTTTGAAAAGTTGCATGAGATCATTGATGGTTATGCAAGTGAAGGATGGCGTTATGCGGGTTGGATTCCAGTTTTGCAAAGAGGCAATGGTTACATAGAAGAAATAGATTTGGTTTTTGAAAAAGAAAAAGTCGAGTCCTAATTGCTTTTTAGTTAAATTCTTGTATAATAGTAAGGTAAATATTAGAGAAGGGGTATAGAAAAAATGGCAAATAAAGTAAAAAATGATGCGATTACATCAAGAGATGAAGACTTTGCGAAATGGTATACAGATGTTTGTCGTAAAGCCGAATTAATGGATTATTCAAGTGTCAAAGGGTTTATTATCTATCGCCCATATGGTTATGCGTTATGGGAAATGATTCAAGCCTATATGGACAAAAAATTTAAAGAAACGGGACATGAAAATGTTTATATGCCGATGTTAATCCCTGAATCATTATTAAAAAAAGAAGCTGATCATGTTGAAGGATTTGCGCCTGAATGTGCAGTTGTCACACGTGGTGGATTAGATGAATTGGAAGAACGTTTATTGATTCGTCCAACATCTGAAACATTATTTTGTGAACATTATGCAAAGATTGTCAATTCTTATCGTGATTTACCAAAATTATATAATCAATGGTGCTCTGTTGTGCGTTGGGAGAAAACAACAAGACCATTTTTAAGAGGTTCAGAATTTTTATGGCAGGAAGGACATACGATTCATGCAACAGCAAAAGAAGCGAAAGAAGAAACAATGCGTATGTTGGATATCTATGAAACAACTGCCAGAGAATTATTGGCTATTCCAATGGTAACAGGTAGAAAAACAGAAAGAGAAAAATTTGCAGGAGCAGAAGAAACATATACAATTGAAGCTTTAATGCATGATGGAAAAGCATTGCAGTCTGGAACCTCACATTATTTTGGTGATGGTTTTGCGAAAGCTTTTGATATGAAATTCTTAGACAAAGATAATCAGCTTAAATATGTTTATCAGACTTCATGGGGTGTTTCAACACGTTTACTTGGAGCGATTATTATGGTTCATGGTGATGATAATGGGTTAGTATTACCGCCAAGAGTCGCACCAACACAAGTGATGATTATTCCAATTCAACAACAAAAAGAAGGAATCTTAGATAAAGCTTATGAACTTCAGGCTCAATTACAGGCTAAAGGTATCCGTGTGAAAGTGGATGCGAGTGACAAATCACCAGGATGGAAGTTCTCAGAAGCTGAAATGCGTGGTATTCCATTACGTTTAGAAGTTGGTCCAAGAGATTTACAGAATGGTCAATGTGTTGTCGCTAAACGTGTGAATGGTGAAAAATTAACTTTAGCTCTTGATGAGACATTACCAGAAAAATTAGCTCATTTACTAGATGAAGTTCATGAAGAAATGTATCAGAAAGCTTTAAAATTTAGAGATGAACATATCACTGATGTCACAACTTATGAAGAATTTAAAGACGTTTTAAATAACAAAGGTGGTTACGTTAAAATGCCTTGGTGTGGTGATGAAGCATGTGAAGTGAAGATCAAAGAAGACACTGCTGCAACATCACGTTGTATTGATACAGATGCTCACGCTGATGGGGTTTGTCCAATTTGTGGTAAGAAAGCAAAACATATTGTTTATTTTGCAAGAGCATATTAAAACTATGGAAAAAAGAAATGAACTTCATGATTTGAATTTCCAAATCATGAAGTTCACTTCTAATCACCATAGTTTTTTTATTCCTTGATTTTGACTTTTAATAAATGGATGAGAGCTGGAGCCTGATTATAGGCGATGATAGCCCCAGCAATATCTTGAGAAGATGTCATGATGCCTTCAATCTGACATGAAGATAAATCAATGTGAGAAAGTGAAGCATGGAGAAATTCACATTCTCGTAAATCGCATTCATCAAAGCTTGTTTTTGTCATTTTGACTTCTACAAAACTGGCATTTTGTAGACAACAATGTTGAAACTGCACTGTTTTATTATGCATGAATGCAAAATTCGCAAATGAGCATAGACATTCTTGAAAAATAACCTGATCAAAGATGGATTCAGAAAAGTCAGTACCCATCAATTTACAGTTTTCAAAACAGACATGTCTAAAAAGTGTATGGTTCAATTTGATATTGGATAAATCACAATGAATAAAAGTGACATTGACAAAATAACTGTTTTCAAAAGAAACATCTTGAAAATCAATATGTTCAAACTGACAATGTTGAAAGTCTTTATGTTTGAAATGACTATCAAAAATAGCTTCATCCTGATAATGTTGATCTATGATTGTGTCTTGAGCTAAATCTGTTTTGAAACAATGCTTATCCATAATGAACTCCTTTTCTGATATTTTTCATTATCATAACATAGAATGATAGAAAATGAAATCATACAGAGTTGTTCCTTTTCAAGATACATTTCTTCTTTTTTAGATGTGTTTGTGATAAAATAGGATAAAAATGAGGTGTAAGTATGCAAAAGAAGATTGCTTTAATTAATGATATGACAGGATTTGGAAGATGTGCGATTGCGGCTATGGCACCTATTGTATCCGCTATGAAGATACAGGCTGTTCCTATTCCTACCGCTATTTTATCAACCCATACCCAATTTCCCGTTTATTATTTTGATGATTATACATCAAGGATGAAAGATTATATCCAGACTTATAAAGATCTGCATTTAGAATTTGATGCCATTGCGACAGGCTTTTTAGGTTCTGAAGAACAGGTTGATATTGTGATTGATTTTATACAGACTTTTAAAAGAAAAGAAACGTTTATTCTTGTGGATCCTGTGATGGGAGATCATGGAAAATTGTATATGACATATACACCTGCCATGTGTCAGAAGATGAAAGAACTGGTTCAATATGCGGATTTAATGACACCGAATTTAACTGAACTTGTCACTTTAGTTGATCGCCCTTACCCTGAGTCTTTGCCTTCATTTGATGAACTCAAAGAGATGTGTGAACAGTTATCAAGACAAGGACCATCTCATATTGTTGTGACAGGTATACCGTTTAATGATAAACAGATTTTAAATTTTATTTATAATAAACATGAAGATTATCAGATTGTAATGGTGGATCGCATTGGTAAAGATCGTTGTGGAACAGGAGATGTTATTGCGGCTGTCATAGCAGGAAGCTATTTGAATGGATTGAGTTTTTATGAAAGTGTCAAAAAAGCAACAGCCTTTGCTTCAAAATGTATTCGCTTTTGTGAACAGACACACGTCCCTCATCATTATGGTTTGAGCTTTGAAGAATATTTATATGAGTTAGGAGAAGATTTATGATTTTATATACAATACACGGCAATGGTTATCAGGATATCAGTGAATTAGCTTCATTAGAAGATGTTACAGTTTATGTTAATTTAACCAATCGTTGTCCTTGTGCCTGTACATTTTGTTTAAGACAGACAAAGGAAATGGAAGAAGGGCATAGTTTATGGCTTAAAGAGGAACCGACTGTTGAAGATGTGATTAAAGAGTTTCAAAAATATGATTTAGATGATTTCCATGAAGTTGTTTTCTGTGGTTTTGGTGAACCCTTAGAAAGAGTGGAAGATGTGATACAGATTGCAGGGATTTTAAAGCATTTTCGAAGAGATTTACCTATTCGTGTCAATACCAATGGTTTAGCTTGTTTGATTCATCAAAGAGATGTAACACCTGAATTCAAGGGAAGAATTGATACAGTTTCGATCAGTTTAAATGCTCCTGATGCTAAGGAATATGATGCATTAACACGCAGTCGTTTTGGGATAGAGTCTTTTCAGGCTATGCTTGATTTTGCAAAGTCTTGCCTAGAGTATGTTCCATTTGTTGTGATGAGTGTTGTAGATATTATTGGTGAAGAGAAAATAAAGAAATGTCAGGCAATTTGTGATGATTTAGGCGTGACTTTACGTGTCCGTCCTTTTGAAGAGTAGGAGAGTGAAAATATGTTATATATGACAAGAGAACAGCGTCAGATTCAATTAGAGAAAATGGTTAATACAAGAGATTTAGGTGGTTATGAAACACAGGGTGGAATGTATAGTCGTGCTCATAAGTATATCAGAGCGGCTGCACCTACTTATGCAACTTCAAAAGACATTCAGACTTTAAAGAATTATGGTGTTAAAGTTGTGATTGATTTAAGAAGTGATTTTGAAAAAGAGTGTCAGCCTAATCCATTTCAAAATGAAAAAGATATTGATTATTATGAAGTGAATTTATTTGATTCTACTAAAGCCGCTATTGTTCCTGAAGAAGTGAAAACTTATAAAGACTTAGGTGGTGTCTATATTTATATGTTAGAAGGGATGAAACATAAATTTAAAGAATTGTTTGATATCTTTGTGAAATATCCTTATGAAGGCGTTATGTTTCATTGTTCTGCTGGTAAAGATCGTACAGGTGTCACTGCAGCTTTATTGTTGGATCTGATTGGATGTCATGAATATGATATTGTGAAAGATTATAGTGAATCTTATGAAAATAATATAGATATTAATGCGTCTTTGGCACAAATGATGGATAATGAAGAAGCGAAACAATATTTAAGATCTTCACCTCGATATATGATGGAGTTATTGGATTATTTAAGAGAACATTATGGTAGTGCTAAAGAGTATTTATTGGAAATTGGGTTAAAAAATGAAGAAATTGAACAATTAATTGAGAATTTTACAATTTAAAAAAGAAAAATGCCCTCTAAAATGCGTATATAAGTATTAGGAGGGATTTTTTATGGAAAAACATTTAACTTTAAAAC
This sequence comes from Massilimicrobiota sp. An134, assembly GCF_002160815.1. Lineage (GTDB taxonomy): Bacteria > Bacillota_I > Bacilli_A > Erysipelotrichales > Coprobacillaceae > Allocoprobacillus > Allocoprobacillus merdigallinarum. The sequence goes on from NZ_NFLH01000018.1 coordinate 20,018, forward strand.
AGAAGGATCATGTCGCAAGGAAAATTTATAAAACTTATCAAAGAGCCCAGTTAGATATCCTGTATTTGAATCAGCATTATAATTATTATCCACAGGTTGATATGTTTAAAGTGAAAGACACATCATCTTCATATCATAATGGTGATGAGAAAATGATTAAGCAATTAGAGCGTAAGCAGAAATTAGAAAGTTTTGTTGGGATTATTCATCAGATACATAATCATTTATCAAAAGACACTTATGAATTTATTGAACATGAGTATATTAATTATTATCAGGCTTCATGGTGGATGAGCTTTTATTCACGTGCCAGTTATTATCGTATGAAACATAGAGCTTTGGATGAATTTATAGAGTGTATTCAGATATTTTGGAGTGAAGAGGAAATTTTATCTTTGTTGGAGTCATAGTTTGAAAAAGAGTAGAAAAATAAACATTTATTTTATACAATAGAAATAAGAAATCAAACATAGACATGGTTTATGGAATGGATATAAGGAGATTTGATTGATGAATGTAGAAATTATGAATGTTGGAACAGAATTATTATTGGGTGAAATTGTGAATACCAATGCCACACTTTTACAAAAGGTATGCAAAGATTTAGGATTTAATGTGTATTATCAAAGTGTTGTGGGTGATAATCCTCAAAGATTATATGATTGTTTAAAGATTGCTTTTGAACGTGGGGCTGACTGTGTCATCACAACAGGAGGACTCGGACCTACGACAGACGATTTGACTAAAGAACTGTCAGCTAAGTATTTAGGCTTGGAAATGGTTTATAATGAAGAAGAAGCACGAAAAGTAGATATCAAATGTCGCTATTGTACAGGTGTTGACCAGATTCCTGACAATAATTTTAAGCAGGCTTATTATCCTCGAGACGCTTATATTTTAGAAAATGATATGGGAACAGCTAATGGCTGTGCCATGTCTGATGGACAACGTATGATCATTAATTTACCTGGTCCACCTAAAGAACTGCAATATGTTGTTGAACACTCTTTGATTCCTTATCTTACCAAATGGAAACAAGATACGATTTATACTTATGAATATTTAACAATGTTTATTGGTGAAAGTAAGATTGATGAAATGTTGAGAGATTTGATTGAAGGTCAAAAAGATGTTTCTATAGCCTTATATGCTGGAGAAGAAACAGTACGTATTCGTTTGGCTGTTAAAGCATCTTCTCAAGAGGTGGCTGATGCCTTGATGAAAGATGTGAAAATGGAAATAGAACATCGTATGGCTGAATATATCATTCAAGAAAAAGATTTAAAAGCAGCTGTACTCAAAAAACAGCCCAAAATTTCTTTGACATATCATGGTGACTTTCGTTTTCATGATGAATGGTTGAAACCATTGATGCATGAGTCTGCTAATATTCATATCATGGTTTATACAAGACAGGAATCTCTTGGAGAAGTTGTCTGTGTATCTATGAATGATGGTTATTTTGAAATTCCAACATTTGTGAAAGCTGAATATTCTTATGCGAAAGTAGAAGCTAGATTTGTAGCAAAACTCTACCAATATATAGTGAGACATAATCAGTAAAAATATGGTATTTTTGAAAACTATTCCTATGTTTGTATAGTGAAAGTGTTTACATTTTAATAAAATTGAAAAAATATTGATAAAATCAACATAATTTTAAATTTTTAGTTGCATGAAAACAAACTTTATATATAATAGGAGTTGTCCAAAGGGACAATGTGTATATCATATCATAATATTCCTCGATATACATGGAAAGCAAAGTATTCATATAATTTACTCAAAATGATCCCTGTTAGAGGCAGCAGTCTAACAGCCAAATAGTGAACAGCAGCGCTATGGATCGATATAAGAAAAGAGCGATATTTCAGGGTGTATCGCTCTTTTCTTATGTCATTCATTTTGAAAAACTGGTAAAAGTTCAATGAATTTGGATGTGGCAGGAGTCAATGTCTTGCGTGAAAGATAAGCATATCCAATGCTGCGTTTAGGTAAAGCGTGCGTGAGATTCACTTCATAAATCTGGTGACTATCCAGTTCATGTTGTGAGAATTCTTTAATCACACAAGCTTTTCCTAAATGATTTTTAGCAGCTTCTAAAAGAAGATTATGAGAACCCAGTTCAATGCTAGGGTTTAATAAGAAACCTTGCATAGCAAAATAGTCATCAACAAACTGTCTGGAATTTGAATTTTTCTCTAACATGATGAGAGGTTCATTCACAAGCTCTTCCATTGTATATGAATGAGAGTCTTGATGTGAGCTGACAAAAATATCATGAATTTGTAAACATTCACGAATGGTAATGGCTTCATCATAAAGAGGCATATTAATAAATCCCAAATCAATATCTCCTGTTTTTAATAAGTCTATGATTTCCAGACTGGTACGATTGACCATCTTGATTTTGACATGAGGATAATGCTGGTGAAAAAGAACAAGATAAGGCATGATATAGTTTTCGCTTAATGTGTCACCGGCACCTATAAGCAGTTCTCCCTGATTTAATTCATGAAAATGGGCAATTTGATTTTCAGCACTGGTAATTAAGGATAAGGCTTCAGAAATCTTCTGATGGAGGATTTGTCCTTCTTTAGTCAAAATAACCCCTTTAGATTGACGAATAAATAGTTGCGTATGTAATTCTTTTTCTAAAAGACGAATGGCCTGACTGACAGCGGATTGTGAAATAAAGAGATTTCTGGCAGCGAGAGAAAAAGAAAGCGTTGAGGCGGCCTCATTAAAGATTTTATATTGTTCTAGTTTAATGTTCATATTAGCTCTCCTTATATCAATGTTTTTAAATATTAATTTTACTAATGTTTTGTTTTATTTTATAATAGAAGTGTTGATACGTCAATTATGATAAATTTTGATTGTATATAGGAGTCATATTTTATATAATATTGATGTAAAAAGAAAGGATGAAGTTTTATGGCTGGTGTGGTTGTAGTAGGAAGCATGTGGGGAGATGAAGGTAAAGGAAAAGTTACTGATTATCTTGCCCAAAAAGCTGATGTTGTTGTACGTTATGCAGGAGGAAACAATGCAGGACATACAATTGTGTATGATGGAAAGAAATTTGCATTGAAATTAATACCTTCTGGAATTTTTAGTGGACATGAAGTTATGATGGGAAATGGGATGGTTGTTAATCCTAAAGCCTTTTTGGAAGAAGTCAAATATTTAAATGATGCGGGTATTGATACAAGTAAGATTCGTGTCAGTGATCGTTGTCATGTGATTTTACCTTATCATCTTGAAATTGATGCGATTCAGGAAGCAAGAAAAGGAGATCATAGCATTGGGACAACAAAACGTGGTATTGGACCATGTTATATTGATAAGTATAGTCGTATTGGTATTCGTATGGGTGAGTTTGTTGATGAAGACTTATTTTTAGAAAGATTGAAAGAAACTTTCCCAATGAAAGTGATGGAATATCCTGAATTAGAAGGACAATTCACTGTTGAAAGTATTTTTGAAGAATATAAAGAATATGCCAAAGTGATCAAACCACTTGTTTGTGATACAGGAATGTTATTAGATCAATATTTACGTGAAGATCGTAAAGTGTTATTTGAAGGTGCACAAGGCGCTATGTTGGATATTGATTATGGAACTTATCCATATGTAACAAGTTCTCATCCAGGCGCTAATGGAGTAAGTGAAGGGACTGGTATTGGGCCTTTATATATTAAAGAAGCGATTGGGATTATCAAATCATATACAACACGTGTAGGAGCTGGACCTTTCCCAACAGAATTACATGATGAAGTTGGAGATTTTATTCGTGAAAGAGGACATGAATATGGAACAGTGACACAACGTGCAAGACGTACAGGATGGTTTGATGCAGTTGTTGTCAATCAATCACGTAGAATGTCTAGTTTAACAGGAATTGCTTTAATGTTATTGGATGTTTTAAGTGGTTTAGATACCATTAAAATCTGTACGGCCTATAAATATAAAGGTGAAGTGATTCATGGTTTACCTTCTACAATTAAAGGTATTGAAGAAGTGGAACCTATTTATGAAGAAATGCCTGGATGGAAAGAAGATATTACACATGTGAAATCTTTTGAAGAATTACCAGTCAATTGTCAAAATTATATCAGACGTATTGAAGAATTAATTCATTGTCCAATTGTCATGTTCTCAGTAGGACCAGATAGAGAACAGACAGTTGTTTTAAAAGATATTCAATTTTAAGGAGGGAAATGAGTGAAGAGAGAATTAGTCATTGTTTTAGACTTTGGTGGTCAGTATAATCAGTTAGTGGCTAGACGTGTTCGAGAATGTAATGTTTATTGTGAAATTTATTCATATAAAACTGATCTTGAAAAGATTAAAGAAATGAATCCTAAAGGAATTATTTTAACAGGTGGACCTAACAGCTGTTATGAAGCAGATTCACCTACATATTCAAAGGAATTATTTGAACTTGGTATTCCTGTTTTAGGATTATGTTATGGGGCACAATTAATGCAGCATGTTTTAGGTGGTAAGGTAGAACGTGCTGATGTGAGAGAATATGGAAAATCTCATTTAATTGTGAGTAAAGAAAATTCAGCTTTATTTACAGATGTGCCTAAAGAATCAACTTGCTGGATGAGTCATTTTGATTATATTTCTGAGATTGCTGATGGATTTGAGATTTCATCTTATACAAAAGATTGTCCAGTGGCTTCATGTGAAAATGAAGCAAAGAAATTGTATGCCATTCAATTCCATCCTGAAGTTTTACATACAGAATATGGAAAAACAATTTTATCTAACTTTGTCTTGAATGTTTGTGGATGTTCAGGAGATTGGCGTATGGACTCATTTGTTGAAGAACAAATCAAAGCGATTAGAGAAAAAGTTGGAGATGGAAAAGTCTTATGTGCCTTATCTGGTGGAGTGGATTCATCAGTAGCAGCTGTTCTTCTTTCTAAAGCGATTGGAAATCAATTGACTTGTGTATTTGTTGATCATGGATTACTTCGTAAAAACGAAGGTGATGAAGTGGAAGCTGTTTTTGGATCTGAAGGACCATATGAATTAAACTTCATTAGAGTAAATGCGCAAGAAAGATATTATGAAAAATTAAAAGGTGTGACTGAACCTGAAGCCAAAAGAAAAATTATTGGTGAAGAGTTCATTCGTGTCTTTGAAGAAGAAGCAAAAAAGATTGGGGCTGTTGATTTCTTAGTTCAAGGAACAATCTATCCAGATGTTGTTGAAAGTGGATTAGGTGGAGAATCTGCGGTCATCAAGTCACATCATAACGTAGGTGGACTTCCTGATTATGTAGATTTTAGAGAAATCATTGAACCATTAAGAGATTTATTTAAAGATGAAGTTCGTAAAGTGGGATTGGAATTAGGTATTCCTGAATATTTAGTATTCAGACAACCATTCCCAGGACCAGGACTTGGTATTCGTATTATTGGTGAAGTGACTGCTGAAAAAGTGAGAATTGTACAAGATGCAGATGCTATTTATCGTGAAGAAATTGCCAATGCTGGATTAGATCGTACAATTGGTCAATACTTTGCAGCACTGACAAATATGCGTTCTGTTGGTGTCATGGGTGATGAAAGAACTTATGATTATGCGATTGCTTTACGTGCTGTCAATACAATTGACTTCATGACTGCAGAAGCAGCACAAATTCCTTATGAAGTTTTAAATAAAGTAATGTCAAGAATTATTAACGAGGTTCGTGGTGTGAATAGAGTATTCTATGATATTACATCGAAGCCTCCTGGGACTATAGAGTTCGAATAAAAAGCTAACTCAAAAATAGCTGATAAATAAAGTGTATTTTGAATATTAAAAAGAAAATGACCTTAAAAAGTTAAAAAATGGGTCATTTTTGCTTAGAAAAAGATATCAAATTTAGCGATTAAAAGTGTACTCTATGGGTACTTACATTATTTTCGAATGAAAGCTACAAGTGAAGAGAAAAAAGAGTGGTAAACAAAGGCAAAACATATTCATCATAAATAAAAAAATAAGAGTAGCAGTCAAAGCCTGCAATAACATTAGAAATACTGCTGAGAAAATAGTTATTAAGGAAATGATTGAAGCAGGTCAAACCAACTTCTTTTTAATATATTTTTCAATAAAAGTGTGTAAGTAATTTTATTACATTTTACACTTATATTGAAATAATTATTTAGTTTGATTTTTATTGAGAGTTTATGTGCATAGAAGTATAATTATAACGATATACGATCTTCTATTTAATGTTGCTATCGTGAAATTTTTGTTAATGAAGAGATACGTATGGTCGTAATATAATTTTTATATCAAATTAAATTGTATAAGATGAGTCAAAAAACAGGATGGTGGTATAATTTTGAAAGGTTCAGAATGCAGATTGATTGAATATATGGATGGTTCAAAGAAACGTTTTATAATTCCTGTGTATCAGCGAAATTATGATTGGAAGACTGAAAATTGTAAGCAACTTTATGATGATTTGGTAAAGGTTGTTAAAAATCACAGAAATAGTCATTTTTTTGGTAGCTTAGTATCAGTATATGAGTCTTCTGGTAGAAATACTGAGTTTCTTGTTATTGATGGTCAACAGCGTTTAACAACTGTTTCGTTGTTACTTTTGGCAATGTATAACCTAATTTCAAAAGAATTAGTTGTAGTCGAGGAAAAAACATTAGCAAATCAAATTTATGAAGACTTTTTGGTTGATAAATATCAGCCAAAGGAAACACGTATTAAATTAAAACCAGTTAAGAATGATAGAGAGGCATTTGATAAGTTGTTTAATAGTGAAGATGAATATATACGCGATTCAAATCTAACTACGAATTACAATTATTTTTATGATCGCATAAAAAAACAAGAGGTTACAGTTGATGAATTATTCGATGCTATTTGTAAGCTTGAAATTATTAATATCACACTTAGCAATGATGATAATCCTCAATTGATTTTTGAGAGTTTGAACTCTACTGGACTAGATCTTAGTGAAGGAGATAAAATTCGCAATTTTATTTTAATGGGATTACCAGCAAATGTTCAAAATGAATATTATGATAAGTATTGGAATAAAATTGAAATTTGTACTAAATATGATGTTAGTTCTTTTATCAGAGATTACTTAAGTATTAAACAACAAGCAATTCCATCTCAAAAGAAAGTGTATATTAATTTTAAAGAATTTGTTGAATATACAAAAATTGAAACAGAAGAACTATTGAAAGATATGTTGGCATATGCTAAAAGATATCAAGTACTTCTAAACGGAAATAGTGTTGATAAAATATTGAATGCTTGTATCTATAGATTGAATCGTTTAGAAACAACAGTAACGAGACCATTTTTTTTGGAAGTTTTAAGATTATTTGATGAAAATAAATTGAATATTGATGATGTTTCGGATATTTTTATAACAACTGAAAATTACTTGTTTAGAAGAAATATTTGTGATTTACCAACAAATGCTTTAAATAAAATTTTTTTGATGTTGCATAGAGAGATTATTCGATACGATGGAACTGATAATGATTACGTATCTAAATTTAAATATACATTATTATCAAAAAAAGATAGAGCACGTTTTCCAAATGATGATGAATTTGCTCGTGATTTTACCGAACGACAAATTTATTTAATGAATAGTAAAAATAAAATCTATATCCTAGAACGTATTGAAAATTTTGGCACTGTTGAGGATAAGGATATTTATGGTCATTGTGATGATGGAACATATTCAATTGAACATATAATGCCCCAACATCTTACTCCATTATGGCAAAAAGAACTTGGTGAAAATTATGAATTAATTCACGAGGAGTGGCTTCATAGAATTGCGAATTTAACTTTGACTGCTTATAACTCAAAATATAGTAATAGCTCTTTCGTAGAAAAGAAAAATATGCAAAATGGTTTTTTAGACAGTGGAATACGAATGAATACTTATATTGCTCAAAAGGATAAATGGACATTAGCTGAACTTAAAGATAGAAGTGATTATTTAAAAAATAAAGCATTACAAATATGGTCTGCACCTATAACAGATTATTTACCTGCTGAAAAACAGATGGATAGCGTTACGTTAGGAGAAGATATTTCTTTAAGTGGAAGACAAATTGTTCGATTTAGTTTTAAAAAAGCTGAACAGCCAGTAACAAGTTGGGTAGATATGTATGAAAGAGTCGTGAAGTTGCTACATGCTGATGAAAAATCAGTATTAAATCACTTAGCAGCACAAAAAGGAGATTATGATTTATCGGTATATTTTAGTGATAATAAAAATACGTTAAGATCTGCGCTAGAAATTGATGAAAATATCTATACAGAGAAAAACACAAGTACTGATATGAAATTATCTATTTTACGCAGGCTAGTAAAATTGTATGATGTCGATCCTGATGATTTTGTGTTTTATTTAAGAGATGAAAACGAGGAGAATGAAGATGAACCGGGTAGCCGTTTCGAATTGAGAAGACGCTATTGGACTTATGCACTTGATTTTATTCATGAAGCACATGGAGATAAATCTTTTAGCAATGTTAATGCAACGATAGAAAATTATATTTCTGGATTTATAGGTGTTAGTGGTTTTTCAATTAATTGTGTTGCTAATTATGATTCTGCGAGAGTAGAAATGTATTTAGGAAAATCTGATAAAGAGATTAATAAGAAAACTTTTGATATGCTAATTGTAAATAAAGAGAAAATTGAAGCAAGCTTAGGAATTTCTTTGAGTTGGAATAGGAACGATGAAGCAAAGGCGTCGAAGATTTTTTATCAATTGAATAATGTAAGTATTGAAAATGAAGTAGATTGGCTTCAAATGGCGAGATTTCATGCTGAATGGAGTAAAAAATTCTATGATGTAATTGTTCCGTACTTGCGCTAAAATTCATTAGTTGATTTAGTAACTTTTTTATTGGTTAAAAGGACAAGCAGATAAATTTAATGATATAGCAGAAAAATATTTAAGGGAATGAAATTGTTTCTTATCTTTAAGTATCTATCGTTAAGAGAAATGATCTTAGATGTTTGATATAAAAATAGTTAATATTAAATATTTATAGTCGGAGGGAACAACAATGAAAGATGTTGATTTCACTAATTTTAAATTAAGTGACATTGATAAAGAAATAATAGAAAAAGATAAAATTAAATACAAAAAGAAAATAAATCAAGTTGTATCTAAAGCAAGAAGGACTTCTAAAAAAAGTAGATGTTTGATATGTGGAAGAGAAGTAGACAGTTTTTGCAATTCTCATAGTATACCTGCGTTTTGTTTAAAACAAATTGCAAATCAAGGAAAGGTATATTATTCTAATAAATTAATAGATTTACCATTTATGGATACAGAAAAAGGAATTAAAAATTCTGGAACTTTTCATTTGATATGTCAAAAATGTGATAATACAGCCTTTCAAACATACGAGAATCCTATTAGCTATAATGATAAAATCAGTGGAAAAATGTTAGCTGAAATCGCCATGAAGAATTATTTGAAACAAATAGATAAAAGAAATATTGAACTTGAAATGCCTAAAGCATCTAGAGAATTAGGAATTAATTATCCTATCGGAATTGAAAGACTATATGAAGAAGTGAAAATGTTAGATTTGAAAGAATATTTGTCTTGTTTTTACAAGGCGAAGCGGTTAAGTCAAAAGGAAGATAATACAGAATATTATTTGTTTAGTCGTATTAAATTGGACTATACAGTTCCTATTGCATTTCAAGGTACTGTGGCTTTAATAACAGATTTAGATGGAGCAATTATAAATAATATTTATAATAAAGATTGTAAATATAAAATTGCAAACTTACATATTTGTATTTTCCCTTTTGAAAGCAAAACGGAGATTTTAATGTTTGTAGAAAATACACATAAGAGATATAGAAAGTTTTATAAAAAATTTAATAAACTGCCTCTTGAATTAAAGTTATCAATCATTAATTACATAATATTTTTATATACTGAAGATTATTTTATTTCAAAAAGTGTTAGAGATGATATTATAAAAAATGAATCATTGAGAAATGTCTCTCTACAATCATTTGATACACTAGTTACTTCTCCTAATATTAATCCAATAGAGGAAGCAAAGAAAATTTTTGATTTAAATAATCATGATACAATTCCTAATATCTTATCAATTGAATTTGCAATTAAAAATGACAATGCAAAATAATTATATATTATAAGGTATAAATCAAAATTTGAATATTTCATAATATACATTATAAACCTCTATAAATAATTATATTTTCGAAGAAGGTGTTTCTATATGAATAGAAGCACTTTTTTATTTTCTAAAGTCAATAGAAATTTAATTTGAAGAACAATTTTTGATTTATAAAAAAGAGAATGAAAAAGAGAATGAAAAACTTAAATTAAAATAAAAGCAAATGATAGTTAAATCACTTTATGATATAATGTTTAAATAAGAGACTAAATATATAATATACCAGGAGAAATATGACAATGGATAATAATTCAAAAATGATTATTTATACAACAGAAGATGGTTTGGTGAAAATAGAAACAACTTTTAATGATGAAACAGTTTGGTTATCGTTAGATCAAATGTCATCATTATTTCAGAGGGATAAATCTACTATATCTAGGCATATTAAAAATATTTTTGATGAAGGCGAATTAATTAAAGAATCAGTTGTTGCAAATTTTGCAACAACTGCCAGTGATGGAAAAACATATCATGTTGATTACTATAATCTAGACGTAATTATCTCTGTTGGCTATCGTGTAAAATCAAAACGAGGAGTTCAATTTAGAATATGGGCAACTAATCTTATTAAAGAATATATGAAAAAAGGTTTTGTGCTTGATGATGATCGTTTAAAAGAACTAGGCGGTGGAGGATACTTTAAAGAGTTGCTTGAAAGAATTCGAGATATTCGCGCATCTGAAAAAGTATTTTATAGACAGATACTTGAAATATATGCTACAAGTATTGATTATGATCCAACAGCTGATGTTTCTATCCAATTCTTTAAAAAAGTACAAAATAAGATTCATTATGCTATTCATGGTGAGACTGCAGCTGAAGTTATTTATCATAGAGCAGATGCTGAAAAGGAATTTATGGGTTTAACTACTTTTGCAGGTAATCAACCAACACTAAGAGAAGCAAAAATTGCAAAGAATTATCTCAATGAAAAAGAGCTAAAGGCAATGGGGCAACTTGTGTCAGGATATCTTGATTTTGCAGAAAGACAAGCACAGCGTGAACAAGTGATGACAATGGAAGACTGGGTCAAACACCTAGATAATATTTTAACGGTCACTGGAGAACAATTATTAGTTGGCAATGGTTCGGTTTCTCACCAACAAGCTATGGAAAAAGCTGAAACAGAGTATAAGAAATATAAAGCAAGAACATTAAGTGATGTAGAAAGAGATTATTTAGATGCAATAAAGGAGTTAGAGAATTTGAAGTAACTTCATCTATTACTATGTTTGAAATTTAGTTTAGTGTCAAAAAATCAATGATTTCTATTTAAAACTATTATTGTAAGAATAGACATGAACTATGAATTAAAATAATCAATTTTTGTGATTGTTAATGAATTCCTTTTTGCTTTAAAGATAAATCATTTATTAATTTATTTCCAAAAATAATATTTTCATTTTTGAAAAATTTTATGGTTGATTTAGTATTGAAAATTATAGATTTTATTATTTAAATAAGTATAATATTTATTAATAATGAGTTATTTAACCTCAAGACATCCTATGATGACGAGTGACGGTTCTGACTCGTCGGTAAAATAAAAAATGACCGAGAATTTGATGATGTGTGAGAGCAAAGACACATCGGTAAAATAAAAAATGGCTCAAGGATGCAAAATAGAGGAATCTATAACATCTTCTTTTAGGCTGTTGGCTTTTTGTTTGCCAACAGCCTGAATGCTATTTATTGTTTGATTTTTTAGTTTTAAAAGAATTTCATACGTCAAAGAATTTTTATGATAGCGATGACCAATAAAATGACTAAATAAATGACCAAATAAAAATGGAGTTATTGATTTATCGATTAACTTATAAAATAAATAAAGACATATTTTAGCTTTATTTTATCCAATTATAAGTATTATAATTGATTAAAGAAGATTTATATGTATTGATTTGCATGGTTTCCATATGGTGGTTCTTTTAAAATATATTTTTTCTAATATAATGATGATGAAGAAAGTAAGCATAAGGAGTAAAGAATATGAAACAAGGTAAGGTTATACTTTTTGATATTATTGTTGGTATTGTTGTTTGTTTAATGTGTATCAGCTTTTCAGCAAAAGATATGATTGTTCAAACGGTTAATGAAGGAGCTATTGGTCACGCAGTAGCCATTCGTATTATGGATGTCGTTGATGAAGCTTTTCCTGATACACCTATTGATACATTGGTTGATATTCAAGAGGCTCTTGGAAATTCAGAAGCTCTTGATACAATTACAGGTAAGTATATTGATGCAATGAGTGATGCTATATCAAACAATCAAGTTCCTCAATATCCTGATATTTCCAATGATTTAGTCACATTAGCAAATGAAACGATTAATACAATAGAAAATCATTTAAATATTGAAATAAGTGAATCACAGCAACAAGTCATTCTTTCACAACTTCTTGAAAAAAGTCAGGATATTGAATCATCAATTCAAACGTATACTGATTCTCTTATAAATACAAGTTATTTACCTGATGTTCAATCAATGCTTATGAAGATGTATCAGTTTATAACATCTTGGATCTTTAGGTTTATTCTTCTGATTGTTTTGATTATTAGTGTTTATTTGATTGTTTCTTGGAAACAATCACTGAATAAAATTATGATGCATTTAGGCATACCAGTGTTCATTGTGGGAATTGTTGTTGCATGGATTATTCCAAGTATTGCTCAAAGTATTGGATTTGAACTTACAAATCATTTCTTAGGGAGAGCAATGTACATCAATACAAGTATGATGCAGATTATAGGGATGATAGTGCTTGTTATAGGGATTGCTTTGATACTGGTATCAAAGATTATTCAACGCAAAAAACAAACAGTTTAAAATGTATATAAAATAAATATTTAAAAGTTTTATAATTTAGCTAGATGATAAATAATAGTATGGGGAATATAGATGTTTTGATTAAAGTCTATTTGTTGAATGTGTTAATTCATAAAAGATTAAAATGATAATTTTTCACTTTTTAATATAGTATTGCATAATTAACTATTCAAACTAATATTGGATATAAAAATATTAATGTTTGTTTAGAATAAATGGTTTGATTTGGAAAGTGAATTAAAATTTATTAAAATCATAAAATCAAAAAGCAGTATAAAAAAATTAAAAAATCTATTAATCAATGAATATGTCATTATTCTATTTATAGTTATATTATGAAATATAAAGAACTGTATAATGAATGATTTTTATCACATATTCAATAAGTATAGATATTTATTTTATTGAAAATACTTTCGATATTTACAAAAACCATATTTACAAAAAACTTGCCAAATATAAAGAAAGTATTTTTTTGTTTACAAAAATATTTTATAATATTATTTAGCAGATATTTGTCAAGGAAGATAGAATATAGATGTTTGCTACAATAAGTTTTTCTAAATGTTGATAGATAAGTATTTAAAGGAAACAGAATTTGCTAAATAGTAGATATAAGTCAAAATACTTTAGCAAAACTTTCTAGAAATGAATTTGTATCAATGGAATTATTTATCAAAATTTTTAGAGGCTTAAATTGTACAGTTGACGATGCATTAGAAATCTTACTAACAAAAAGAGAGGATGATGATAGTGGCAAGTAATAATGCAAATATTGGATTTGAAAAACAAATATGGGATGCAGCTTGTGTTTTATGGGGTCACATACCCGCTGCCGAATATAGAAAGGTTATAGTTGGATTAATATTTTTACGTTATATTTCAAGTGCCTTTGAGAAAAGGTACAATGATTTAGTCAAGGAAGGATATGGGTTTGAGGATGATAGAGATGCCTATATTGAAGAAAATGTTTTCTATGTTCCTGAAGAAGCAAGATGGGAACAAATATCGTCAGCTGCACATACTCCAGAAATAGGTAAAGTTATTGATAATGCTATGAGGGCAATTGAAAAAGAAAATAAAACTTTGAAAAATGTGCTTCCAAAAAATTATGCAAGTCCTGATCTTGATAAAAGAGTATTAGGAGACGTTGTTGATTTATTTACTAATATGGATATGGGAAACACAGAAGAAAGTAAAGATTTATTAGGAAGAACATATGAATATTGTATACAACAATTTGCTGCATATGAAGGAGTAAAGGGTGGTGAATTCTATACACCGTCAAGCATTGTTAAAACGATTGTTGAAATTTTAAAACCATTTGATAATTGTAGAGTATACGATCCGTGTTGTGGATCTGGGGGAATGTTTGTCCAAAGTGTTAAATTTTTACAGGCTCATAGTGGAAATAGAAATCATATTTCTGTTTATGGACAAGAGTCAAATGCTGATACTTGGAAAATGGCAAAAATGAATATGGCTATTAGAGGAATAGATGCAAATTTTGGGCCTTATCATGCAGATACATTTTTTGAAGATTTACATCCAACTTTAAAAGCCGATTTTATTATGGCAAACCCACCTTTCAACTTATCAAATTGGGGGCAGGATAAATTAAAAGATGATAAACGTTGGAAATTTGGTATTCCACCTGCTGGAAATGCAAACTTTGCTTGGATTCAACATATGATACATCATTTAGCGCCAAATGGGAAAATTGGTTTGGTTCTAGCTAATGGCGCATTATCATCACAGACGTCGGGTGAAGGAGAAATACGTAAAAATATTATTGAAGCTGATCTTATAGAAGGAATAGTTGCTCTACCTCCTCAATTATTTTATAGTGTTACAATTCCCGTTACTCTTTGGTTTATATCAAAAAATAAAAAACAAAAAGGAAAAACGTTATTTATAGATGCTCGTAAAATGGGACATATGGTAGATAGAAAACATCGTGATTTTGACGATGAAAAAGACATAAAAAAACTTGCAAATATATTTGAAGAATTTCAAAATGGAACATTAGAAAATGTAAAAGGTTTCTGTGCTGTTGTAGAAACAGAAGAAATTAGAAAACAAGATTATATTTTAACTCCTGGCAGATATGTAGGAATTGAACAACAAGAGGATGATGGAGAACCCTTTGATGTTAAAATGCAACGTTTAACTTCTGAATTATCTGACATGTTTGAAAAATCTCATGAATTAGAAGAAGAAATACGTAAGAAGTTAGGAGTCATTGGATATGAAATATAACACATATACGATGGCTGATGTTTTAGAAGTAATTATTGATTATAGAGGTAAAACTCCAAAAAAATCAGAAAAGGGTATACCAACATTAAGTGCTAAAACTATTAAAAATGGATATATTGATTATTCAAAATGTTATTATATTTCATCTGATGAATATAAAAAATTTATGGTTAGAGGTTTTCCTAAAAAAGGAGATGTTTTATTAACTACCGAAGCACCTCTTGGGGAGGTTGCTAAATTAGATAGGGATGATGTGGCAATTGCACAAAGGTTATTAACTTTACGAGGGAAAAAAGGTATTTTAGATAACGATTATTTGTTGTATTTTTTACAATCTCCAAATGGACAGTATTTATTAAAATCTAGAGAATCTGGAACAACAGTTACAGGTATTAAACAAGCAGAGTTTAGAAAAATACAATTAGAGATTCCTGAGTTTGCAATTCAAAAGAAAATATCATCTGTATTATGTATATTAGATGACAAAATTAAACTGAATAATCAGATAAACAATAATTTAGCTTATTAAATTTCTACTCTTGAAACATCAATATCACCTGACATTAACTTTGACAACAAGGAATCACGCAACTCTTTTAAGTATGTATTCTCATAATATGACGATTGTATTTTTTCCAACATTGGTAATATGACATCGTTAAATTCTTTTGCTACTTTTAAAGATGGAATTGAGATTTCCATATCTCCTAATCCTCCATCCCATATAGCATATGGCATAGTGGAACCTTTTGAAGTTGTCTGTGCATATTCGATGCTACTATCTAAGTCACAACAAAGCAAACAATATGAAAGGTATTCAGGATTATGTGGCACTAATGTAAAACAAGTTGTCCTTGTAATTCCATCACAAGGAGCTAAAACAACACGGTGAAAATACACACGCATTGCACCAATGATAATGTCATTTTTTGAAAATGTTACTAAACTGCTTTTTGCCTCTTCGTTAAGTTTGAATTCTGAGATTGCGAACGTTTTCATTGGTATTACATCAATTGGAAGATATGGTAACTCTGTGTTTTGTCCAGCTTTGATTGAGTTGCGTTTCAATTTTAAAATATCTTTAAGTTGACCCGTTCTCCAATCTATGGGCATTACGCCACCAAAAGGTTCAAAATCGATAAACCAAGACTTATAAAGAGCTCGTGCTTGCTGCTCTAAATTATTGTTTATATATGTAAAACTCTTGTGAGTGGCAAGAGTTAATAAGAAGAACAACCACTCTCTATGTGTTCTCGAAAAAGGAGAATATATATGAATGAAATTATAAAAAATATGATATTACATGATATGGTTACATGTTTAGATGATAATCAATATGAAAAATTAAATTGCATACTTATAAAAGTATTGTCTAATTACCAAATTGAAGAGATTCAAAGTGCAACAAATGACAAAACGAATCAACACTATATAGATTCATTTTTATCAGCCAAAAGATTAGAAGGATGCTCTGAAAAATCACTTAAATATTATAAATCAACTATTGAAATAGTACTTAATTCAATAAATAAATCTATTAAAAATGTTACAACTAATGATTTAAGAGATTATTTAACACAATATCAGGAAGAACATGGATCAAGTAGAGTGACAATTGATAACATACGACGAATATTATCTAGTTTCTTTTCTTGGTTAGAGGATGAAGATTTTATTATAAAAAGTCCTGTTAGAAGAATACATAAGGTTAAATCTGCTTCTGTTATTAAAGAAACGTATAGTGATGAATCATTAGAATTAATGAGAGATAATTGTGATAATTTGCGAGATTTAGCTTTAATTGATATCTTGGCTTCAACTGGGATGCGTGTTGGTGAATTAGTGTTGTTAAATAAAGATGATATTAACTTTAATGAAAGAGAATGTGTTGTGTTTGGTAAAGGTGATAAAGAACGTATCGTTTATTTTGATGCTAGAACAAAAATACATTTACAAAATTATTTAAATAGTCGAAATGATGATAATAAAGCATTATTTGTTACTTTAAGAAAGCCATTTAATCGTATTACCATTAGCGGGATAGAAACAAGAATTAGAGAGATGGGGAGAAAATTAGATATCCATAAAGCTCATCCTCACAAATTTAGAAGGACGTTAGCAACAAAGGCAATTGATAAAGGAATGCCCATTGAACAATTGCAAAAATTATTAGGGCATCAAAAGATTGATACAACATTGCAATATGCAATGGTTAAGCAAAGTAATGTAAAAATCGCACATAAGAAATATATTGGATAGGGGGATTTTTGTGAAAGATTGGATAACTTGTAAACTATCAGATTTAGGTATGATAGTAGGAGGTGCTACACCATCAACTAAACAAATACAGAATTATGAAAATGGAAATATTTCTTGGATAACGCCAAAAGATTTATCTTGTTTTAAGGACAGATATATTGATAGAGGAGAAAGAAATATAACAGAATTAGGATTAAAAAGTTGTTCAACTCGATTGATCCCTAAAAATTCAATACTTTTTTCTTCACGAGCACCTATAGGCTATATTGCAATTGCTAATAAAGAATTATGTACTAATCAAGGATTTAAAAGTATAGTTCCTAATGAGAACATAGATTATTTATTTTTGTATTATCTATTAAAGTATAATAAAAGTAATATAGAAAATATAGGAAGTGGTACTACATTTAAAGAAGTATCAGCAACTGTAATGAAGCATTTTGAAGTGAAAATTCCTAAATCAAAAAATGAGCAAAGAAAAATAGCATCAATATTAGATTTAATAGATAATAAAATTGAATTGAATAATAAGATAAACAATAATTTAGAGCAGCAACTCTGTGCAATATTTAAAGAATTATTCTCTGAATATATTGATTCGCTTACTGAATCAAGTACAACTCTTGGTGATTTAGTTACAAGTATTGATAACAGGGGAAAAACACCCCCTCTGTCATCTGAACCAACAAACTATCCAATTATTGATGTAAGAGCACTTTCAGGTACATCAAGAATTGTTGATTATAATAACTGCACAAAATATGTCTTAGAGGAAACTTATAATAGTTGGTTTAGAAGTGGTCATCCTAAACCTTATGACATTCTTATTTCAACAGTTGGAAGTCTTGCTGAAATGAAAATATATCTTGGTAATATCGGCTGTATCGCTCAAAATGTTGTAGGTTTTAGAAGTAAAGGAATATCTCCTTTATACATATATCAATACCTAAATTATATAAAAAATGACTTAGTCTCATATAATATTGGTTCTGTACAACCAAGTATAAAGGTTACACACATTGTAAAACATCCTATATATGTGCCTTCAGAAGAAAAATTAAATTCTTTTGACATAATTGCTCGTGCAATGACAGAAGAAATTTATTCTAATTCTAAAGAAATAGAAAAACTTAAACTCCTAAGAGACACTCTTTTACCAAAATTGATGTCTGGTGAAATTGATGTTTCCGACATTGAGTTTTAAGCCGCTAAATTATTGTTTATGTATGTAACTTTATAATAGATATGGAAGGAGGGAGATCAATGGAAAATAAAGATTCTAATTTGGGTTATGGTATCGAAATCACTTCAGTTGGTGCATTTATTGATGTAATAAAAAAATTGAGAAGTGATGAAGATGGATCATCTACGGAAATTTACTTTAGAGGACAAGAAGTAGATTTCTGGGGAATAGTACCTAGCGTTTTCAGAAATGATATGCTCAGTGTTGAACATAAGCTTATGAGAATTCCATTACAAAAAAATCCTTTTGATTTTAGAGATTTGAATGATACTTTTGATATCATGACAAAATATCAACATTATGGCATGTGTACTAGGCTACTTGACCTTACCACAAATCCACTGGTTGCTTTGTATTTTGCATGTAAACTTCATGGTAAAATTAGATATCAAGATGAGGAAAAAGAACCAAACGGGGTTGTGTATTTTGCTAAATATTATCCTTCGCAAGTAAATGATATTAATGTTAGAATTGTTACCACTTTAGCTAAATATAATTTAGATAGAGAAAATACAATTAAGGATGTTTTAGATAAATTAGTTAAAGAAAATATTATAAGTAATGATAACAGAAAAAAGTGGTTAGAAAAGGAACATATAAAAGAATTTATTGATATTATCCAAAGTAATTACTTGATTATTCCAACTTATAGTAATGAAAGATTAAAAAAGCAAAGTGGAGTACTATTGTTAGTTAGTTCATTTACTGTTGAAATTAATGATGCGGTTGAGAAGGGAATTATCACAAAGAGTTCAAGAAATTTGAGAAGTGAATTTGATGATAACTACTTTTATGTGCTAGGTGAAAATAAAAACTTAATTCTTAAAGAACTTGATTTATTGGGAATAAATGAGTCAACCTTATTTCCAGAATTGGAACATCAATTAAGTTATATTAAATTTATCCATCAAGATCAAACACATCCTGTTAGTGATTTTCATCAATATGAAGAGAATTATAAAAATATAATTGACTATGAAAATGTTAATGAAGAAATATTAAATAAAGAGTTTATTACTGAAATAGAAAAGTTTTTATCTACTTGTTTAGATAAAAATGAGTGCAAGAGTATTTTAGAAATTGTTAAAGATAATTTAGTAGTTGATTGGTATAAAAGAGAAAATATACGAAGCAAGATTAGGAGAAGCATTAGTACCTATTGTTTATCAAGTGTAAATCTGTTGAATGGAAAAAATCCTGAATTTTTAGTTGACAATATAATGAATATTATGAATGAGTTAATAAAAAAGCATATGATTAACAATGAGAATGGAGAATAGTATGGAACAGTTATTTACGGAAGCTAGTTATGAAAATTCAATAATAGAATTATTTGAAAATATGGGTTATGAACATGTTTATGGTCCAAATATTGAAAGAGACTTTTATAGTCCATTTTATGAAGAAGAATTAGAAAATTCATTACATAATATCAATAGAGGATTATCATACACTGCATTGCAGGAAGCGGTAAATAAGTTAAGAAATATTGAAAATGGTTCTTTAGTTCAAAAGAATATAGTATTTATGGATTATTTACAAAATGGAATAACTGTTAATTATTTTGATAATGGTGAAGAAAAGTCAGATATCGTTTATCTTGTTGATTATAAAAATATTGATAATAATTCATTTGTTATTGCTAATCAGTGGACATTTATTGAAAATAGCACAAAAATACCTGATGTTATATTATTTTTAAATGGTATTCCCGTTGTATTAATGGAATTAAAATCTCCTTCTCGAGAAGAAACTGATGTATCAGATGCATATAGGCAGCTAAGAAATTATATGAAAGAAATTCCTAGTATGTTTGTTTACAATGTTATATGTGTAATGAGTGATCAATTGAGCTCTAGGGCTGGAACTATTACTTCTGGGATTGATCGTTTCATGGAATGGAAAACAGTGGATGGTAATAAAGAGAATACACAACATGCTCAATTTGATACTTTTTTTGAAGGAATGTTCCAAAAAGAAAGATTATTAGATATTATTAAAAATTTTGTATGTTTTTCTAATGATGGTATAGAAAAATTTAAAATTTTAGCAGGATATCACCAATATTTTGCAGTAAAGAAAGCAATTGAATCTACGAAAAATGCTATGGTTTCTGATGGTAAAGGTGGAGTTTTTTGGCATACTCAAGGTAGTGGTAAATCATTATCTATGGTATTTTATGCACATTTATTACAAGAGGAATTAAATAGTCCAACGATAGTTGTTATTACAGATAGAAATGATTTGGATGATCAATTGTTTGGACAATTTTCAAAATGTAAAGATTTTTTAAGACAGACACCTATTCAAGCAGAAAATAGAGAACATTTAAGATCTTTGTTAGAAGGTAGAAAAGCAAATGGAATTATCTTTACAACAATGCAAAAGTTTGAAAATTATGACAGTTCATTATCACAAAGAAGAAATATTGTTGTGATGGCAGATGAAGCTCATCGAGGTCAATATGGATTGACTGAAAAAATAAAAATAACAAAAAATAAAGATGGTGAAGAAATAGCCACCAAAGTTATTGGGACTGCAAGAATGATACGTAATAGTTTACCAAATGCAACTTATATAGGGTTTACAGGAACTCCTATTTCGACAAAAGACAGAAGTACAAGAGAGGTTTTTGGAAATTATATTGATATTTATGATATGACACAAGCGGTTGAAGATGGGGCAACAAGACCTGTATATTATGAAAGTCGAGTTGTTAAATTAAAATTAGACCAAGAAACTTTGAAATTGATTGATAATGAATATGAAATAATGGCTAATAATGCTGATGAAGAAGTCATTGAAAGAAGTAAAAAAGAATTAAGTCGTATGGATGCTATTTTAGGGGCTGATGACACCATTAATTCTTTAGTTGATGACATTTTATATCATTATGAAAATAATAGGGAACATTTATTAACTGGTAAAGCGATGATAGTTGCTTATTCAAGACCAATTGCTATGAAAATATATCAACGTATTTTGGATCTACGCCCAAATTGGACACAAAAAGTTGCAGTTGTCATGACTTCTGGAAATAATGATCCTGAAGAATGGCGAGATATTATAGGAAATAAAAAATATAAAAATGAATTAGCAAAAAAATTCAAAGATAATGAAAGTGAATTAAAAATTGCTATTGTTGTCGATATGTGGCTTACTGGTTTTGATGTCCCATCCTTAGCAACTATGTACATATATAAGCCTATGGCTGGACATAACCTTATGCAAGCTATAGCACGTGTTAACCGTGTTTATAAAGATAAAGAAGGTGGACTTATTGTTGACTATGTTGGAATAGCAGGAGCTTTAAAACGTGCTATGAATGATTATACTTCTAGAGATAAAAAGAATTATGGCGATACTGATATTGCTAAAGTAGCATATCCTAAATTTTTAGAAAAATTATCTATATGTCAAGATTTATTTTATGAATATGATTATTCTAATTTTAAGGAAGGAACTGACTTAGAAAGAGCAAAAACAATTAGTGGAGCAGTCAACTTTATTGTTGATATATCCAGAGAAAAAGAAAAACAAGATTTTCTCAAAGAATCATTATTGCTACATCAAGCATTATCATTATGTTCTTCTTTAGTAGAAGAAGATTTACGCTTTGAAGCGGCTTTCTTTGAATCAGTTCGTGTCTTAGTTTTGAGATTAAGTAATACAGGTGTAAATAAAAAAATTTCTTTAAAAGAAATGAATGAAAGAATAAATGAATTATTGAAATATAGTATAAAAAGTGATGGAGTTATCAATTTGTTTTCTGATGTAAAAGAAGAGATTTCTATATTTGATTCTAAGTTTTTAGAAGAAGTTTCAAAAATGAAAGAAAAAAATTTAGCAGTAGAATTATTGAAAAAATTAATTGCTGAACAAGTTAGCATTTACAAACGAACAAATGTAGTTAAGTCTGAAAAATTTAGCGAAAGAATTCAAAGAGCTCTAAATAGTTATTTAAATGGAATGTTAACTAATGAAGAAGTTATTCAGGAGTTATTAAATTTAGCAAAGCAGATTTCAGAATCACAAAAAGAAGGAAATAAGTTAGGGTTAACTAATGAAGAATTGGCTTTTTATGATGCTTTAACGAAACCACAAGCTATTAAAGATTTTTATGAGAATGATGAATTAATTGCATTAACTAAAGAATTGACAGAAACATTACGAAAAAATAAAACAGTTGATTGGCAACGCAAAGAATCTGCAAGAGCAAAAATGCGTATGTTAATTAAAAAACTATTAAAAAAACATAGATATCCACCAGAAGGAATGTCTGATGCTGTTCAAACAGTTATGATTCAATGTGAACTATGGGCAGACAATACTGATATTTGAAAATAATCACAAATGAAATATTGAGTACAAGATAATAGGAAACTAATATAATAAAAAGATAAGTTTGTATAGACGCTTAAGATAAGTTGTGAAGTTATCCTGCTGGTTGGGTACGTACTGACAATTAAAATATATTTTCGAAACAATTTTATTATTTGATTTTAAAAAGACAATGACTTAGAAGGACGAATGGGAGAATAAATTATAATGGATAATATAAATAATAAATTATATAATATTAATAAAAATATTTGTAAAAATTTAAATTTGATTTCTGAAGAGAATAGAGGATTTATTTCACAAAATTTATTAGCACAATTTCGTACATTAGTTGAGATATTGGCTGTAAAATATTATATGAAGTTTACAAAACAAAATCTATCATATAATTGGGATGTAATACGCGAAGCAAGTAAATATTTAAAGAAAAATCCTAAATTGATTTTTTTGAATAAATTTCATAATTGTCTACAAATGACAGAATCCCATTATATTCAGGATGAAGATGGATCAGAAAGATTAATGTTAGAGTATTTTGAATATTTATTAGAAATAAAGCAGTTTGTTAAAACTGAAGATAATATTGATATTTTAGATAAGCTATATAAATATCCAATGGATATAGATCCAAAACTTCATGATTATTATTTGAAAATTAATCACCTATTTTCTTTGTATGAAAATTATGCTCCATTTTCTAATTCAAAGGGTCAAAGATGCTATGTTCAAAAATTCAAACCTATTTTCATAAATAATGATTTAATTTATGAAGTTGTACTTACTCCCGCTGATGATAAAATAAGTAAATTTGACAGAGTGATAGCTTTTACAAAATATAAATTATTGACCAATTATGCAATAAAAGTTGATATTGTTCAAGATAAAATTAATGTTATTGATAGTGAAATGCCCATATCCTTAATAATGGGATGGGAATGTTCAATTAGGCCTTGTGAATTGAGTAATTTTTCTAGATTGATAGGAATAAAAACTGATTTAAAAAGTAATAGTAATGAATATAAAAATATAATGAAAATATTAACATTAAATGAAATTAATTTATTAGATATGGTACAATTGGATCAATACTTTTTTGAAGAATATTTGCGTGAAATAAGTTTCTCAGTAAGAAAAGCAGAATATATTGATGTATTAAATAAATGCAAAAATATTATTGATAATAATATTTCTGGATCAAATGTAATACGTTATTTATTATATATTATGAATAACAGAGTTTTGAAAAAACAATATGGAGAAGAAAATGATAATCTATCTAAAATGTATTTAGATTATGGATGTATTCCTTTTGATAAAATGCCTTTTGTTACTTCACTTAAAGCACATAATCCTAGAATATATGACTTAATGTATTGTTTTGATTTCAAAAATCATGAGTTTGAATTTTTACCACGTTATATAAAAATAAATACAGAAAATAGAGGAGTATTATATACTGATAAGTCAGAACTAATTAATTTTAAACAAATTGATGATTTTAGTTTACAGTACAATAATAAATTATATTATAAACACACACATCGAAAGCTATTAGAATATAAAAATTATTTATATATTAGTCAATATGAAAAAGATGCTATAAATATAATAAATAAAATTCTTGAATTATCAAAATATGGAATTGAAGGTTATAAAGATTCTGTTGAATGGTGGCTAGCAAATCAAGAAAATCAGATAGATGATGATACTAAAAAACAAATTCTAAAAAATTTGTTTATTTCGTCATCTGTTGCTATGATTTATGGAGCTGCTGGAACTGGTAAAACAACATTGATTAATTATATATCTAAATTTTTTGCTAATAAGAAAAAGTTGTATTTGGCAAATACTAATCCAGCTGTTGAGAATTTAAGACAGAAAGTTAATATATCAAATTCGGATTTTACAACAATAGCAAGTATAAATAAAAAATTATCGTATGATATTTTAATAATTGATGAGTGTAGCACAGTTAGTAATCAAGATATGGCAAGAGTTTTAAATAGCATTAATTTTGATTTACTAATTCTAGTGGGAGATATTTATCAAATTGAGTCAATATATTTTGGAAATTGGTTTAAAATCGTAAGATACTTTATTCCTTCATCATCTATTTTTGAATTAACAAAACCATTTAGAACAGAAAAAGAAGAACTTTTGGATTTTTGGCAATCTGTTAGAAATATAAAAGATGATATGATTTCTAAAATGGTTGCATATGATTTTACAAAAAATATTGATAATTCAATATTTAGTAAAACTTCTATTGATGAGATTGTATTATGTTTAAATTATGATGGTTTATATGGTGTAAATAACATAAATAAATTTTTACAAAGTAGTAATCTTAATAAAGAGTATATCTTTAAATTAAATACATATAAAGTAGGAGATCCTATATTATTTAATGATTCAAATAGATTTTCTCCATTAATACATAATAATTTAAAAGGTAAGATTTATAATATCAATGATAAAGATGATGAAATAATTTTTCAAATTATACTCAATAAAAGTATTAATGAATTTGATGTTAAACACTATGAAGGCCTTAAATATATAGGTAATGATGCTGCATCAAGTAAATCAATTATTGAATTTAGTGTAGCAAAAGAAGATGATTCTGATAAAGATGTAGAATCATATGATAGTGTTATGCCTTTCCAGGTTGCATATGCAGTTTCAATTCATAAAGCTCAAGGATTAGAATATGATTCAGTCAAAATAGTGATTACTAGTGATTCTGAAGAAAAGATAACACATAATATTTTTTATACTGCGATTACTAGATCAAAAAATGAATTAGCTGTTTATTGGACTCCTGAAACAATGAATAAAATTATGAATTCTTTTGAAAAGAAAGATGGGTTTAAAGATGCTTGTATTCTTGCAAATAAATTTGGTTTAAAAGCAAAGAAAAAAAGATAATAAGAATTAATTTAAAGGTAATCTAAAATAATGAGAACTCTCCAGTTATTGGGGTCTAGATTATCATGGGATAAATCATACCCTAAACAACTGAAGAATTATGAAGGTGGATATATCTCATGGATTATCTGAATATTCTGGTATAACAGAGCAGAGCCATGCTGATTGCTGTTGAGAGCCATTTTGATAATAAAATTAAATAATCAAAAATACCTTCTATAAGTTGTAATTGATTATTCTGCTCAAGTTGACCAATCATTCCGATTATGCTGACCAACTATTCCGATATCCCTGATCAACCAACATTGTTCTCGACATTCTGATTATCCGGACCAGCTATTCCGATCAATCTGATCAATAATGAAATCCTGATTATTGTTTAATCAGGATCCTTTTATTTATTATCGACTTCTCATTGATTTATCACCTAGTATCTTTATTGTATGTGATTTTGGTACGATTCTATCAAGATGTCTGTCTGCATAATATTTAATCTGTGTTATGGATGCTTTGGATTCCGCAAAATGTGCATTATTGATCAGTCTTTCTATCTTATGTATACGCTGACTGTCAACTTCGGCATCAACCAATAATTCCAGTCTTTGATCAAATGTCAA
>NZ_NFLH01000019.1 GCF_002160815.1 Massilimicrobiota sp. An134
GTGTCAGAAAGAGCTTATTTTCTTTACCAACCTAGGAGAGGAATTCTCTGCTCAGGAAATCATTGAGCTATATACATATAGATGGGATATCGAAGTTTCATACAAGACACTCAAAACAGGCCAGGAGATAGAAAGGCATATAAGCAGTGATGGTGATGTTGCACGAAATGATATATATGCAAAGGTACTGTTTCATAATATTGCAGGAATCATGAGAAAAGAGTTGAATCGTTCACTTGAAATGAAAGAGTCAAATAGACAGTATGTTGTCAACATAGCACAGCTACATGAAATCATACATGATGTCAACATTCTGCTTTCAATGATCAATGGTAAAAAAAGACAGCTAAAAAAGAAGATAGAACAGATAGAGAAGATGCTAGACAAAATAAAAGTGCCTGTTCGCCCAAACAGGCACTACCAACGATGGGGACGAGTCATGATTTCACCACCAAGCTATCGCTTCAGACTTGATGGAAGAAACAATCCAAAAGTCAGACGATACAAATCAGTGCTTATGACAATATCCCCGTAGTTAAGAATACAATTATATTGTATCATAAATTTAATGGGATAAAATTTTAAAAAACGAAAAAAATCAACAGGGGCTTTATGCGCTTTTTTTTGCATAATAATAAAGAGTACATATAGTCATACCACAAGAATTACAGAAATAAAAAAAGAGTCACCTAGTCTAATATACTAAGTTGACTCCATTGAGCTCGATAAAATCGAGCCTTCCGTATTCTATAATAAATATTTTTAAATATTATCCTGTCTTTCGTAATATTCTATTCAACACCTACAATAAATGAATATACTGGTTGTTTTCCATTTACACATTCGATTTCAGCTTCAAAGTGATCTTCAACATAACTTTCAATATCTTCAACTTCGTCTTCAGTTACATCTTCACCATAAATTAAAGTAATAATTTCTGAATCTTCATCAACCAATCCATTTAAAGTTTCTTTTAAAGCTTCTACTTTATTTGGAACACAGGCAATAATCTCTTTTTCACATAATGCCATATATTGGTTAGCCTTAATATCCACACCATCAATATTTGTATCTTTAATCGCAAAAGTCACTTGTCCTGTTTTCACATTTGCAATAGCTTCATTCATTTCATTTAAATTGTCTTCTAAAGACACTTCTGGATTAAACATAATACATGCTGATAAACCTTGTGGAATTGTTTTAGAAGGAATCACATGAACATCTACTTCATCTTCTAAAATAATAGCTGCCTGTTGTGCTGTCATCACAATGTTTGAGTTATTTGGTAATATAATGACATGTTTTGCATTAACATCACGAATAGCTTGAACGATATCTTCAGCAGAAGGATTCATTGTTTGCCCACCACTGACAACATAATCACAATGCAATTCTAAGAACATATCTTTAATACCGTCACCAGCAGCCACACTAATAATAGACACATCCTTAGGTTCTTCCTTTGGTGCTGTTAATGTAGCTTTTGCATTAGCAGCAGGTGTACTATTAGCTTCTAAAATAGAATTATGCTGTTCTTGCATATTTTCAATCTTTAATTTAATAAACTCACCGTATCTTTGTGCCACATTTAAAGCATTTCCTGGTTTTAATGTATGCACATGAACTTTAACGATATCTTCATCCTGAACAACAACAATACTATTACCAGGTAATCTTTCTAGTTCATTACGTAAGTTTTCTTCTTTAAAAACTTTTATTTTTGCTGGATCCAATCTAAAAATAAATTCTGTACAATAACCATATGCATCTTCACTATCAGATTCAACATCAACAAGTGCTTCTTTTGCATTATCGTTATTAATGTCTACACGTTCAATTTCTTCACCAGCTAAAGCAGCCATAAACCCTGTTAAAATCAATAAGAGACCAGCACCACCACTATCAACAACACCAACTTCTTTTAATACAGGTAAAAGTTCTGGTGTTCTTTCCAATGATTCTTCAGCTTCTTTTACAAAGTAAGAAAAAACATCTTCGATTTCCATACCAGGTTTTGCATATTTTACAACAGCTTCACTTGATTCTCTTATGACAGTTAAAATTGTACCTTCAACAGGACGCATAACAGCTTTATAAGCTACTTTTGCTCCATTTTGTAAAGCTTGTGCTAATTCTACAGCATCCACTTGAGATTTTCCCTCAAAAGCCATAGAAATACCTCTAAAGATCTGTGATAAAATAACACCAGAGTTTCCCCTTGCTCCCATCAATAAACCTTTAGATAATTTTTTTGAAATTTCATATATATCGTTAGAATCTAACTTTTCAATCTCATCTGCCCCAGAACTAAATGTTAAAGACATATTTGTACCTGTATCTCCATCAGGCACAGGAAAAACATTTAGTGCATCAATTTCTGGATGATTATTATGCAAAACAGTCGCACCTGTTATAACCATCTCTTTAAACTGTTTACCATCAATGATTCTCATGTTAACCCTCCACTAATCTGTTACACGAATGCTTTGTACAAAAACATTCACTGCTTCAATATCAATATCTAAAGTTGTTTCTAAAACATATTTCACTTTCTTTTGAACTTCATAAACAACCTCAGAAATTTTGACACCATATCCAACGATAATATAGACATTTAAAATGATTCCTGTTTCCCCATCTTCTACGACAATCCCTTTAGCATAATTATCTTTACCTAAAAGATCATAAAAACCATCTTTCATAATCTTTTGGCTTGCCATTCCAACAACTCCATAGCATTCAGTTGCAGCACCCCCAGTAATGCTAGCAACGACATCTAATGAAAGATGAATATCTCCTAAATCAGTTGTTTTTGTTATCATAACTATTCCTCCGTTCTTATCATAAATTCATAAATAGTTAACTATATTATATCTTATTTTTAAATTGTTGACAATTATTTCATAACAATGCATACGCATTATAACCCACTTATATTATCTTGTAAATAAAATTTAAAAAAATATTGAAATATTCATATTTTTCATATATTATATTTACGTTCAAATACAAAATATTTTTTATGTTTATATAAAAAAGTATTTGCATTTTCTTTTTATTAATGATATTATACTTAGGTATGTGAATGACACTTTGTAAAGGATGGTGAATATAATGGCTAGAAAATGTGAAGTGAGCGGAAAAGGACCTATGTCTGGTAATTCTCGTTCTCATGCATTAAATGCAACTAAGAGAAAATGGAATGTTAACTTACAAAAAGCTACTATTTTAGTCAATGGTAAACCAAAAAAAGTAAAAATTTCAGCAAGAGAATTAAGAACTCTTAGAAAAAGTGCTTAATGATAAAGATTGCATCCTTCCTGGATGCTTTTTTTATACCCTTTTATTCAATCATTATACCCTATCATATGAAAAAAGAAGATAACAAATTCATGCTATCTTCTAAAACCTTTTTTGAATTGATCAAAGATTGATTCTTTTTTTGCGGCTTTTTTTAACTTATGATAAAGATCTTTTTCTTCACGAGATAATTTTGTAGGAATCTTAACATCAATTTTAACAAATTGATCTCCATAATTATCACTACGTAAATCCTTCACACCTTTACCCTTTAAACGTAATGTTGTACCTGGTTGTGTTCCTTCTGGAACTTTTAATGTCACATCACCATAAACCGTTGGGACATCTACTTCACAACCTAGAGTGGCATCAACTGCTGAAATTGGAATAGAAATATAAATGTTTCTACCATCACGTTGGAAGTGTTGATGTGGTTTGACATAGATTTCAACATATAAATCACCATTAGGTCCACCATTTGTACCACGACGTCCTTTACCTTGAACACGTAACTGTTGGTGTGTATTAATACCAGCTGGTATATTTAATTCAACTGTTATATTTTTATTGACATATCCATTACCATGACAGTGAGGACATTTTTCTTTAACCACTTTACCTGTACCATGGCAATCAGGACATGTTGTTTGATTTACAAATGTTCCAAAAGGTGAACGTTGTTGTGTACGAATCGTACCTGTTCCACCACATCTAGAACATGTCTGATAATCGTTAGGTGTTTTCGCACCAGTTCCATGACAATGTGAACATTGTTCATCATAATTGATTTTAATTTCTGCCTTCTTACCTTTAATAGCATCCATAAAATCAATTTCTAATTGAACAAAGCGGTCTTCACCACGCATAGGTCCACTTTTTCTTTGACGTGATCCTCCACCACCAAAGAATGAACCAAAAATATCTCCTAAGTCAACATCTTCAAAGCCACCAAATCCGCCAAAGCCTCCGGCTCCTCCACCGAATCCACCAGCTTGATCAAATGCAGCATGACCATAACGATCGTAGGCAGCTTTTTTATTGTCATCAGATAAAACATCATAGGCTTCCTGAACTTCTTTAAACTTTTCTTCTGCTCCAGGTTCCTTATTGACATCAGGGTGATATTTTTTAGCCATTTTACGATATGCTCTTTTTATTTCATCAGCACTGGCACTCTTTGATATACCTAGCACTTCATAATAATCTCTTTTTTCAGCCATAATCTCACCTCTTGACTAGATAAAACCAAGGCAAAGCCTTGGCTTTATTTTAATTTTTTTCTGTAAAATCTGCATCAACAACATCATCATCTTGAGTTGCTGTATTTGAAGCATCACCTGTTGGATTAGCTCCTTGTTGTGATTGTTGATATTGATATGCTGCCATTTGTTGAGCAACTTGTTCTAATTCACTCATTTTTGCTTCAAGTGTAGCCATATCGTTAGCATCTAATGCTTTCTTTAATTCATCTCTTAAAGCAGTAGCTTGAGCTTTTTGATTATCATCAATCTTATCGCCTTGTTCAGCTAAAGCTTTATCGATTTCATTAATCATTTGTTCAGCTTTATTTCTTGTTTCAATATCTTTACGTTTCTTTTCGTCATCAGCTTTATTTGCTTCAGCTTCTTTAACCATTCTATCAATTTCTTCATCACTTAAACCAGTTGAGTTTTGAATAGTGATAGATTGTTCTTTTTGTGTTTTCATATCTTTTGCTTTAACATTAACAATACCGTTAACATCAATGCTGAAAGTTACTTCAATTTGAGGTACTCCTCTAGGTGCAGGTTCAATACCATCTAATTTAAATAAACCTAATTGTTTATTATCTTTAGCCATTGTTCTTTCACCTTGTAATACGTTGATATCAACAGCAGGTTGATTATCAGCAGCAGTAGAGAAGATTTGTGATTTAGTTGTTGGGATAGTTGTATTTCTTTCAATTAAGACAGTCATAACTCCACCCATTGTTTCAATACCTAATGATAATGGTGTTACATCTAGTAAGACAATGTCTTTAACATCTCCAGCAATAACTCCACCTTGGATTGCAGCACCCATAGAAACAACTTCATCAGGGTTTACTGATTTGTTAGGTTCTTTTCCAAGTAATCTCTTTACTGATTCTTGAACTGCAATAATACGTGTAGAACCACCAACTAATAAAACTTGATCAATATCACTTGGAGACATACCTGCATCACTTAATGCTTGTCTTACAGGTCCTTCTGTACGCATAACTAAATCATGTGTTAATTCATCAAATTTAGCTCTTGTTAGTGTTAATTCAAGATGTAATGGACCAGCTGGACCAGCCGAAATGAATGGTAATGAAATTTGAGTTTGCATCATACCAGAAACATCTTTTTTCGCTTTTTCTGCAGCTTCTTTTACACGTTGCATAGCCATTTTATCGTTGCTTAAGTCAACACCTTGTTCTTTTTTGAATTCAGCAACAATCCAGTTCATGATAGCTTGGTCAAAGTCATCTCCACCTAAATGGTTATCACCAGCAGTAGCTAAAACTTCAAACATACCATCAGCTAAATCAAGGATAGAAACGTCAAATGTTCCTCCACCTAAGTCATAAACTAAAACTTTTTGTTCTTTATCTAATTTATCAACACCAAATGCTAATGCTGCTGCAGTTGGTTCGTTGATAATACGTTCAACTTCTAATCCAGCAATTTTACCAGCATCTTTTGTTGCCTGACGTTGAGCATCATTGAAATATGCAGGTACTGTAATAACAGCACGATTAACTGATTCACCTAAATAAGATTCAGCAGTTGCTTTTAAGTTTTGTAAAATCATAGCTGAAATTTCTTGAGGTGTATAATCTTTACCATTAACATGTTCTTTATAGTTTGTACCCATATGTCTTTTAATTGACATAACAGTTTCTTTGTTTGTAACTGCTTGACGTTTAGCAGCTTCACCAACAATAATTTCTCCATTTTTGAAAGCAACAACAGATGGGGTTGTTCTTAATCCTTCAGGATTTGCAATAACTTTTGCTTCACCATTTTCCATCACACTTACACATGAGTTTGTTGTTCCTAAATCAATACCAATAATTTTATTACCCATAATGATCATCCTCCTAAAATTTATTCATTGACTTTGACTAAAGACGCACGAATAACGCGATCTTTCAATTTGTAACCTTTTTGAAGTTCTTCTACAACAACATTGTGATCAAAATTTTCATCTTGTGTTGTCATTACTGCCTGATGTAGATTTGGATCAAATTCTTTACCTTGAGCTTCAATCACTTCTACACCATTTTTCTTTAAAATGTTCATCAACTGATCAAAGATCATCTGATAACCTTTCAAGAAAGTTTGAACTTCTTCACTTGGATTTTGCACATTCAACGAACGTTCAAAATTATCCACTACTGGAAGCAATTCTTCAATAAATGACTGCATCATAAATTTTAATGAATTTTGATGTTCTTTTTCTAAACGTCTTTTTAAGTTTTCCATATCTGCAAAAACTTTATAATAATCCGTTTTCCATGTATTGACTTCTTCTTCCAATTTTTTCATTTGCTTTTCTAAGCTTTCTGTTGTATTCTCATCTTGCTTTTCTTCATTTTCATTTGTTTGTTCATCTACAACTTCTTCTGTCACTTCTTCTTTTTCAGTTTCCTTTTCCTTTGCCATTGTTTCACCTCTATTCATCATCTTCATCATTTTGACTTACAAGAACTTCTTCTAAGCTCTTTGAAATATACTCAACTAAAGAAACGACTTTCTCATAAGGCATACGTGTTGGCCCAATGACTGAAATAGATCCTTTAGACTCATTCCCTGTTTTAAACGAAGCTGAAATCACCGAAACATCATTTAAATCCTTTATTGGTGAATCACTTCCAATTCTGACCGTTACACCATCTTCCAAAGCAATCGGTTCCAAACTTTTCCAAGATTGTGAATTTTCAAATGCAGTTACTAAACGACGTAATTTATTCACATCGTTATATTCTGGCTGATATAACATATTCTCTTTTCCAGAAAAATAAACATTGTTATTCGCAAACTTCATAAATGCTTCCAAGAAAGCATTGAATAGAACTTCATGTTCTTTAATACGAGCACTTAATATAGGTTTGACATCTCTTTCTAAATGATAAACGACTTGATTCATTGGTGTTCCATCAAGCAATTCATTCATGACATTGACACAACTCGTTAAATCTTCCATATAAGCATTATTTTTAATATTGAAGTTTCGATTTTCAACATGTCCTTTATCTGTGACGATAATGGCTGTCACAGTATGTTCAGATAAAGGAACAAGTGTAATATTCTGTAAATGTTCATAAATTGCATTTGGTCCTAATGCGACTGTTGTCAAATGAGTCAATTGACTTAAAATTTGGCAACTCTCTTTAATAATTTCATTTAAAGAGCGATGTCGATCTCCCAAAATTGTTGAAACCTGATTTTTCACCTCGTCATCTACACTAGGTTGCATCAAGGTATCGACATAAAAACGATATCCTTTTGTTGATGGGACACGCCCTGAAGACGTATGCGTCTTCTCTAAGTAACCGTGTTCTTCTAGAAACGACATTTCATTTCTAATTGTTGCACTCGAATAAGGAAGCTGATATTTCGTCATTAAGGTTTTTGATCCTACTGGCTCAGCCGTTTCCACAAATTCTTCAACAATACATTTTAAAATCAGTAATTGCCTAGCTGTCAGCATATCATAGCCTCCTTTAGCACTCCTTTTCCTCTTGTGCTAATTACATTATACTCATCTTTTTAGCACTGTCAACACTTTTGTGCTAAAAAAGAATGAAAAACAGGTCATCCCTGTTCATCTTCTAAAAAATCTATTAAAATATTATTGAGATAATCCATCCCTAAAGATGTTGTTTTTAAATATCCATTCGTTATTTCTAAAAAATTCATATTTTGATATTTAGTAATGACATCTTGATATTTCACTTGAAAATCAATATCAAATAATCTATTCATTTCCTCAAGAGAAATCCCTTCATTCAAACGTAAACCCATCATTATTTTTTCAAACAAGCAATCCTCCATAGACAATGGAATATCATTTTCTAAATAATGATGATTCAAATAACGTGTCAAAGATTTTGTATTTTCATAACGATGATGTTTTTTTAACGAATGTGCAGAAAGACCAATCCCCTCATAATCCTGATAATGCCAATATACAAGATTATGTAACGATGGTTTATAACGATAATAATTACTCACTTCATATTGATGGAAACCATATTTTTTTAATTCCTGACGTATAAAATGATACCACTTGGCATCTTCTTCATCATCCAAAGGCTGATAATTCATATTTTTTAAGATTGTATGATCCTCTAAAATCAACGCATAATAGGAAACATGTCCTATGTCTAATTGACATAATTGTTGAATATCTGCTTGAACATCTTCTAATGTCTGATCTGGTAAACCATACATCAAGTCAATATTAATATCTTGAAAGCCTATTGTTTGAGCATCTTTTATGAGTTCTAAAACTTGTTTAGAGGTATGAACTCTACCAATCTTTTTTAATAAATCATCACGAAAGGTCTGGACACCAATGCTTAAACGATTGACACCATTTTGAAAACAAAGCTCTAATTTTTCTTGATCCATTGTTTCTGGATTGACTTCGATACTATATTCTTGAACTTGTTTGGAAAAAGGTTTTAATAATTCAAATAAGTATTGAAGCTGCTGATAAGTAAGAGCAGTTGGTGTTCCACCACCAATATAGATACTATCATAAGATGTTGATAAAGCTTTATCTTTTATTTCAAAAGATAAAGCTTTTAAATAATCCCAGGCCCATTTTTCATCATAAAAGACTTTACAAAAATCACAATAACTACAAATATGCTGACAGAATGGAACATGAACATATAAAGCACTCATGATAAACCAAATTCTTTCGCCAATCCACCTAGAGAGGTTTCTTTATAATCACTAGATAAATCTTTACCCGTTTCTTTCATGACTTTGACAATAGTATCAAAAGACACTTTGTTTTTTCTTAAATAACCTAACTGTTTAGCTAACATTGCTGCATCTAATGCACGTAATGATCCATATCCATTACGCTCAATACATGGAATTTGAACATAACCACCTACAGGATCACAAGTCAATCCTAGATTGTGTTCTAATCCCATTTCAGCAGCATACTCTATTAACGAATTATTAAGTTCATATATCCAAGCCATTGTAGCAGCCGCCATTGCACAGGCCGTTCCTACTTCTGCCTGACAACCACCATCAGCACCAGAAATTGTACCATTTGTTTTAACAACATTACCAAATAAACCGCCAATAGCTAAAGCTTTAATCAAATCTTTCTTTTCAATATGTAATTGCTTATAACAATAATAAAGAATAGCTGGCATAATACCACTCGCCCCACATGTTGGTGCTGTCACAATCTGTCCACCATCAGCATTTTCTTCTGACACAGCATAAGCATAACTAGAAATAAATAGTCTTTCACGATCAGCTTCACGTCGCGTATTTTGCGCCTGTTGAAACATTGATTTTGCTACTCTTTTTAATTTTAGCTTTCCTTGAATGACTCCTTCTTTTTTCAAACCATTTTCAACACTTTCAAACATAGCTTCCAATATATCAGAAAGAAAATGATCAAAATCTTCACCTTCATTTTCTAAAACATAATCATATAAAGAAATACCATGAACATCTACATAGTCAAGTATTTCTTTCATTGTATTTTGTTGATATACCTGAACTGGATCTTGAGCCAAATCTCCTTTAAATAGGATGGAACCACCACCAATAGAATAAACTTCTACCGTTTTCATTTCTACATCATCCTTATAAACATGAACAATCATGCCATTAGGATGAAAAGGTAATTCTTCACTTTTAAAAGAAAATTGAACAGGTTTTGGCGCAAAAGTCTTTTCAATTATATAATCAGTTAAATGTCCCTTCCCTGTTAAAGCCAATGAACCATGTAAATCAACATGAAAATGTGTGGCTTCAGGATACATTTCACTTATTTTTAAGGCTGCCCTTTGAGGTCCCATCGTATGTGATGAAGAGGGCCCAACACCAATTTTAAATAATTCTCTCATTGATTCCATTTTCCATTTCCTCCCATTCGCATTAAAAAGAGTTCTAAACCCTTGTATTTATCAATTTTTCCTGTTTTTATCGCAATATCAAGTTGTGATAATTCATCAATACAAACCAATAATTCTTTCAAATCAAAATTTCGACTATCTCGTCTAATATACCACAAACGGCCAGATTTAATAGATAACATTTGGGCTATCTCTTTATCATTATAGCCTTTTCTATCCAACAATTTCACCTGATATAATAAACGCATAGCATTTCCAATCAACACAATCAATTTCACTGGTTCTTCATTATTCATAATAAGATCTTTATAAATACGAAAACTTCTCGCTGTTTCCTTATTTAAAATAGCTTGAGTTAATTCAAACACATTTTCTTCAATCTGTTTACTCACTAACAAATCAACTGTCTGTGTTGTAATATGCTTTGTATATAAACAAAGTTTTTGAACTTCCTGAGAAATTTCTAATAAATTATTTGGCATACGTGATAAAAACAACCTTAAAGCTTCTTCATCAATCTCACAGCCACGACTTTTAATAGCCTGATGTGTGGCTTTATATAATTGATGTTCATCCATTTTTTCAATATCATAAAAATGAGCATTTTTACGCAACTCTTTAACAACTTTTTTTCTTTCATCAAAATTTCTTTGATCATGATAGATGACAAGAACTGTAGTAGGATTGTCTAGTTTTAAATAATCCATAAATTTTTGAATATCTTCATCACTTGCTATTTTTTGTTTTTGAGTTGTCAAAAAAACGGGGTTTTTCACAACAATCATTTTATACTCACTTAAAAAAGGTGGTGTTAAAGCATCTTCTATGATAGATGATAACGGTGTGTCCTGACACCAATATGTCACAATATTCATATCATCTTCCTGAATATGATATTTTTTCTTTAATGTCTTCAATCTTTGTTCCATTAATAATTTATCTTCACCATAAATAACAAAATTCATAGAATCACCCCACGCCTATCATTATACATGAATCACCTTAAAATGTAACGCTCTTTTCCATAAAATCGAATATGAAACATCCCATCTTGATCAGTACGTAAAATTGTGATTCCTTTTCTTTGCAATCGTTCAATCACTTCTAATGATGGATGATGATACATATTACCCTTCTTGACACCAATCATTGCAATTTCAGGATGAATTTGTGATAAAAAAGTGGCTGATGTAGCCGTTGCACTTCCATGATGAGATACTTTAAGAACATCAACATCTAAGTCTTGAAGCTGTTTTTCAACATCCTTTTCAACAGCAACAGAAGCATCCCCCATGAACAGGATATTCATAGCTGGTAAAGTCACATACATGAGTAAAGACTGGTCATTTGAATCACTATAAATTTTGTCACTTTTTAACATTTGAATATGAGCACATCCAATTTGTCGACTCTCTTCAAAACTATCAATCACTTGTCCAACTGAAAAATGTTCCAGCAAAGAATCTAATGCTCCACAATGATCAAAATCATCATGAGAAATATAAACATAATCTAAATGTGAAATTCCAACTGACTTTAAATAGGGAATAATTGTTTGTGTAGCCAAATCATATTCCTGATGACCTCCAGTATCAATTAAAATATGCCCCTGATTCATTGGTAAACGAATCAAAGTACAATCTCCTTGTCCAACATCAATCATTGTCACTTCTCCATAAATCTTATATTGACTCCATACATTTAACACTAGCATTAATGAAACTAAAGCACATATATCATGGCGATAGCGATGCTGGATCTCCTGACGTAATAAAAGTCGAAAATAAAAGAAATAAAACAAGACAAGCCATGCTAATGTAGGTTTTGAAAAAACAATAAAATGATTGATTGTTTCTAAAAATGATAAAATACTTTGAAAAACACTTACATAATATTTTAAAATAATTTCTAAAGCAGGAAAAATAATTGAAAAAATACATAAACTATAAAAATATTCAATAAAAAGATTCAAAATATCACTAACAAAAAAAGCAATCAGTGGAATTTGAGCATTAAGTGTGAGAATAATAGGTAAAGAAGATAAATAAATCCAAAATGAAGAATAACGCATATGTTGTGTCAATAAAACAATAAAATAAACAAAATAAGAAAAAACAAAAGAAATATTAAAAATGATATAAGGATTATAAAATAAAGATGCCATAATCAAAATAGCAAAAACATCTAATTTATTCAGCCACTTTTTCAATAAATCATACAACAATAAAACAAAAAAAGCACGATATAAAGACACAAGCATTGGGATAGAAAAAATATAAAAACCAATCAATAAATAGGTTATCAATCGAGACAAAGAACGTGGCAGAAATAAACCAAGAACATTTTTGATGAGAGCATACAAAATATGAATATGCATACCTGATAAAGCAAACATATGGACTAAAGATAAATCTGTCAAAACCTGATAATCATCATGAATACTTTCATTTCTTTCACCTAAAATAAATAATTTCTGATAATCATTTATATCCTGATGGTCTGATAAACGCTGTTCCAGCCAGTGATAAAATGTAGGATGATGCTGTTGCTTGAGTAATGTCTGTAAATAAGCTTTATGAAAAATCTTTTGTCCATAAAGATAATCTTTTTCACAGAAAGCATAATCATTTGTATTTTCATAAAGCTCTAGTGGTGCAACTTTTGCTTTAATCACATCACCATATTCAATAGCTTCCTGATGATAAAGCTTAACGGTCCCTATATCTATTTTCAAATAACAATATTTTTCACTTGCTTTGACGACTTCACCTTCAATCACTGAAGGTAATTGTAAAATATAATGTGGCTGTAAATAAAAAATGATACATAAAAGTATCATCAAACATAAATGATATAAAGATAATCGTCGATAAACAAAAATAGCATAAACCCCTAATAACAAATAAAAAAGTGGATGAAGAACTTTTCCCAATGTCAGACATAGAAGTCCTAATGCATAATAGAAACAATGATATCTTATAAGCATAGATGTTCCCTAAGCCTTAAATATGTTTTTTCTCCAATTCCACTGATATTCATAATATCCTCAATTGTTTCAAAAGGATGTTGTTGACGATAATCAATAATTTTTAACGCTGTTTTTTCGCCTACTCCCTGCAAACTCATAAGTTCCTCTTGGCAAGCATTATTTAAAGAAATCGCATGCTCTTGTTGGGGTGGTATATATAAACGACTTTCATCTTCAACAATCTTATCACCCTTTACAGAGTTTAAATTAGCCTGATCAGAAACGCCAACCTCATCAATAATATCCTGAATTGTTTTTTCACCTTCAAATTCATACTTTCCTGTTTTTAAAAATTCCCCTTCTAAAATAACATAAGACAAAGAAATCGTCTCTTCTTTTTGAACATCTGGTTTTTGAAAATCATATACAATAGAACATATCATTAAAATAATCAGACCTAACACTTGATATTTCTTTTTCATAAATACCTCCTCAAATAAAAAAGAATCCTAAGATTCTTTTAAAATGTGAAAATGCTGATATGCTAATTCAGTAACAACACGCCCTCTAGGCGTTCTTTTAATCAATCCTGTCTGCAATAAATAAGGTTCATAAACATCTTCTAAAGTCAATGGTTCTTCACCAATGCTTGCAGCAATAGCCTCTAAGCCAACTGGCCCACCACGAAAACGTTGAATAATACCTAATAGATATTTATGATCAACATCATCTAAACCTAATTCATCTACTTTTAACGATTGTAAAGCTTCCACTGTTCTTTCTTTTGTAATAACATCATCACCATTATATTGGGCAAAATCTCTCACTCGTCTAAATAAACGATTGGCAATTCTTGGTGTTCCACGTGATCTTTTGGCTAATTCAATTTTAGCTTCATCATCCATTTCAATATGATAAACCTGGCTGGTACGATTAATAATAGATGTTAATTCTTCAACATTGTAATATTCAAGTTTAGAAACAATACCAAAACGATCTCTTAATGGTGCTGATAAATCACCAGCACGTGTTGTCGCTCCAACAAGTGTAAAAGGTGGCAAATCAATGCGAATAGAACGTGTTGAAGCTTCTTTTCCAATAACAACATCTACATAGAAATCTTCCATTGCTGGATATAAAATTTCTTCTACTACTTTATTCAAACGATGAATTTCATCAATAAATAAGACATCTCCAGGTTCAAGTGATGTTAAAATAGCAACCAAATCACCAGTTTTTTCAATACTTGGTCCAGTTGTTGCTTTTAAATGCGTTCCCATTTCATTAGCAATAATCATGGACATAGTTGTTTTTCCTAAACCAGGTGGCCCATACAATAAAACATGATCCAATGTTTCATTTCTTAGTTTAGCCGCCCCAACAAAAACTTTTAAATTCTTCTTCAAATGACTTTGTCCAATATATTCATCAAAAGATTCAGGTCTTAATTGATTTTCTTCATCTTCTATATGTTCATTGATATCTAAAACATCATGATTTAAATCCATAGTCACCCTCCTATATCTTGACTAATAAACCTAGAGCTTTTTTTACATACCCATTTGTATCTAGCGATTCATGAGAAAGTGTATTCATCACACGATCAACATCCTGACGTTTATATCCTAAAGCTATCAAAACTTCTACAGCTTCATCAAATTCTACTGATGTTAAAACAATTTGTGATGATGGCATATCAAATTTGCCTTGTAAATCTAATACAATCTGTTGAGCGGCCTTAGGTCCTATACCTGGAATTTTTCTTAAATAGGTAATATTTTTGGATTCAATTGCTGAAATAATTGCTTGAACATCACCAGTAGCCAAAATACCAATAGCCGTTTTACAACCAATTCCCTTGACAAGTATCAACTTTAAAAATAAATCTTTTTCTTCTTTGGTTAAAAAACCAAACAAAATAATACCATCTTCTCTGACCTGTTGATACACATAAACTAATGTTTCTTTTCCTTTTGTAAACTGATAAGGATTAGAAACATAAATCAAATAACCAATTCCTTGATTATCTACCACGATATGATCTTTACACATATCGACAATAACACCTTTAATATAACTATACATGTGACAACTCCCATTTCATAATATCCACATCATTATAGCACACTTTTAACATAAATAAAAAAATGAGAAGCAATTTTCTCATTTTTTCATCTATTATGGAATTGGTTTATTCATAAAACTCAAATTCAAAATCTAAAATTGAAACTGTGTCTCCAGCTTGAACACCTGCCACACGCAAAGCATCATCCAAACCAATATTACGCATTTTCTGTGCAAAACGTTTGACACCATCATCACTACCAAGCGATGCCATTTGAACAATTTTTTCCACTCTTTCACCAGTAACGTGCCATTGCCCATTACCCATATTATGAATTTCAAATCCAATTTCATCTGGTTTTTCATATGTATAGAGAACACTGTTTTCTGTTTCTTCCTCTTCACTGGCAAATGATGGTGTACGATCCAATAAGTCCGCAATTGCATAAAGAACCATATCTACACCTTCTTGAATCAAAGCAATAACAGGAAAAACAGGAATATCTTCATTCAATTGAGCTTTAAAACGTTCAAGATTTTCCTCAGCTGCAGGTTCATCCATCTTATTAGCAACAATGATTTGTGGTCTATCTAATAAACGATATTTATATTCACCAAGCTCTTTATTAATAGCCAAATAATCTTCATAAGGATCACGACCTTCAGTACCACCCATATCAATAACATGAACAATAACACGACATCTTTCAATATGACGTAAGAACTGATGCCCTAATCCTTTTCCTTGACTGGCTCCTTCTATTAAACCAGGTAAATCAGCCATAACAAATGAACGTCCATCTTTAGATTGAGCCACTCCTAAATTAGGAACAATTGTTGTGAAATGATAATCAGCAATCTCTGGCTTTGCACGTGTTACAACTGATAATAACGTTGATTTCCCCACTGATGGGAATCCAACCAACCCAACATCCGCAAGTAATTTTAATTCACAAATCAAATTATATTTTTCACCAGGTTCTCCGCGTTCGCAAATAGTTGGAGCAGGATTACGACTTGTTGCGAATCGTGCATTTCCACGTCCACCACGTCCACCTTTAGCAATCACCGCTCTTTGCTTATCATGAGTTAAATCAGCTAAAACACGCCCACTATCTTCATCATAAATGACAGTTCCAACAGGAACTTTTAAAATCATATCAGCACCATCTGCACCATGCATCTTTTTAGCCATTCCCTGACCACCGCTTTTTGCTTTATATTCACGATGATATCTAAAGTCTAATAGAGTGGAAAGTGATGTTGTAGCTTCAAAAATAATACTACCACCTTTTCCACCATCACCTCCAGCAGGTCCACCTTTAGGTACATAGGCTTCACGACGAAAGGCCACAACACCGTCGCCACCTTTACCTGCTTCAACATAAATATGTACTTTATCAATAAACTTCATCTTTTCACCTTCTTTACCGTCTTTTTCAAAAAAAGAACCCCATATAAGGGGTTCCTATTAAGCAGCTGGATAAACAGAAACTTTTTTTCTTGTTCTTCCGTCTCTTTCAAATTTCACAACACCATCTACTTTTGCAAATAAAGTGTCATCTCCACCTTTTCCAACATTTACACCTGGATGGATTTTAGTTCCTCTTTGTCTGTAAATGATAGAACCAGCAGT
Organism: Massilimicrobiota sp. An134; assembly: GCF_002160815.1. GTDB lineage: Bacteria > Bacillota_I > Bacilli_A > Erysipelotrichales > Coprobacillaceae > Allocoprobacillus > Allocoprobacillus merdigallinarum. The sequence goes on from NZ_NFLH01000019.1 coordinate 17,089, forward strand.
ACAGAATTGCCCATCAGATAATTTAGCTCCTAATCTTTTTGATTCAGAATCACGACCATTTTTTGTTGAACCAACACCTTTTTTAGAAGCGAATAATTGTAAATCTAACTTAAACATCATGGTTTCATACCTCCATCTTTTTGATTTTCATGTATTTTGAATAAGATTCTTCAATTGTTTCCAGCATGACTTCAAATGTCCCTAGCACCACTTGAATCTGCTCATTCGTATGTTGAACCTTAATATCAATATATCCATCATTAATCTCAATCGTACCTAACTCTTGTGATAAAAACTGATAATGCACCAATGCATTTGCAATTCCTATGCAAGCAGTACTTACTCCAGCACATACTAAATCTTTGCCATATTCAGCACTTTGAGCATGTCCAGAAACCGTTATTTGAATAATGGATTGTTTATGCTTTTTAATAACAGCTTCAATCATTATTCAGCAGCTTCTGCAGTTTCGCTTTTTGGAGCTGCTTTTCTAGCAGTTTTTTTAATATCTTTGATCACTAATTTTGTATAAGGTTGTCTATGACCTTGTTTTTTATGATAATGCTTTTTAGGATTATATTTATAGATTAAAACTTTCTTTTCTTTACCTTGTTTTTCAACTTGAGCAGTGACAGTAGCTCCTTTAATATAAGGATTACCGATTTTATTTGTTTTATCTCCAATAAATAAAACTTTATCTAAAACAACTTCTTCTCCTTCAGCAACATCTAATTTTTCAACAAAAATAGAATCTCCAACTTCAACTTTTAATTGTTTTCCACCAGTTTCAATAATTGCGTACATGATGTACCTCCTTCTTTTTATAATAATCTCAGACTCGCCAATCAAGGCAGCTAAGCTTTAATACCTTGTATGTGCGGTTGTAGCTAGAGGTCTACAACATTTGTATATTATCATTTTATCATCTTATCGTCAACATTTTTTTCAAATATTCTCACTTCTTAATGATTTTGTTGATTTCTTGGATGTGAGTGATCATAAATTTCTTTTAAATGCTGTTTTGTAATGTGTGTATAAACCTGTGTTGTTGATAAATGAGCATGTCCTAATAGCTCCTGAACAACACGTAAATCAATACCCTGTTCTAATAAATGCGTTGCAAACGAATGACGAATGGTATGAGGATGAATTTTCTTAGTGGGATCATATGCTTTGACCACACGATTGACAATATCTTCCACACCACGATTTGTTAAAGGTTTACCAAACTTATTAATAAATACAAAATAATGATCCTGTTGTGATTTTGACATTATCTCTTGGCGATCGTTTTCAATATAATCTTTTAACCATGAAGCCGCATAATCATGAAACGGAACGTAACGATCTTTACCACCTTTTCCGTGAATCAACAGCAGTTGTCTAGAAAAATCAATTTGTGATAACTGCAGCTCTACAACTTCTGAACAACGTAGTCCTGAGGCATACATCAATTCAAGCATTGCTTTATTACGACGTCCTAATGATGTATGTGTATCAATACTATCTAACAAATCTAACATTTCATCAATATATAAAAAATCTGGTTGACGTTGTGGTTCTTTCAACGATTCAATAAGTAGAAACGGATTATCATCAATGCGTTCTTCTTTTTGTAGATAGCGATAAAGTCCTCTTAGACTACTCATATGATGATTAATCGTTTTAGGTGATAAATTCTTAGTATGTAAATAAGCCAAATAGCCTCTTAAAAAAGAATACTTTACTGTTTCAAAACAAGAAATATTCTCACGCTGACAGTATTGAATAAACTCTTCAATATCTCTTTGATATCCTTTGATTGTTAAAGATGAATAGTTTTTAAAATACTGCAAATAATGTAAATATTCTTTCATCGTCTTATAAAAATCAGACATTTGAAATAAAATCCTCCATCGTTTCAATAGCACGTTTGGCATAAGCATCCTTACGTTCTTTTTTCTTCACACGCACAGCTAAATCAGGTAAAATCCCAAAATTAGCTTTCATTGGCTGAAAATCATCTTCACTACCATGAGTAATATAATATGCCAAAGAGCCCATCACTGTCTCTCTAGGAAAAATCAGTAATTCCTGATCTTGTAAATATCTTGCCATATTAATACCAGCCACTATGCCACTTTGAGCTGACTCCACATATCCTTCAACACCTGTCATTTGTCCAGCAAAAAACAGATCATCACGATTTATAAACTGATATGTTGGTTTCAGATAGCGAGGCGAACAGATAAAACAGTTTCGATGCATAACACCATATCGTACAATTTTAGCATTTTCTAAACCAGGAATCATATGAATAATACGTTCCTGTTCTCCCCATTTTAAATGTGTCTGGAATCCAACAATATTATAAAGTGAACCAACAGCATTGTCTTGTCTTAATTGAACAACCGCATATGGTCTTTGACCATCCTTTTCTAATCCAACAGGTTTCATCGGTCCGAAAAGTAAAGTCTGTTTTCCTCTTCTGGCAATTTCTTCAAAAGGCATGCAGCCTTCAAAAAACTTTTCTTCAAAATCTTTTGGTTTAACAACTTCAGCTTCAATTAAAGCTTTATAAAAAGCTTCAAATTGTTCTTCATTCATCGGACAGTTAATATATTCAGCATCTCCTTTATCATATCTTGATTTGAGATAAGCTTTTGAAAAATCAATACTTTCTTTTTCTATGATAGGTGCTGCTGCATCATAAAAATAAAAATAATCTTTCTGCAACAATTGTTGAATATCTTGTGATAAAGCTGAGCTTGTCAGTGGGCCTGAAGCAATAATTGTTGGACCTTCAGGAATCCGAGTCACTTCTTGTCGTACAACTTCAATTAATGGCTGAGATTCGATGTATTCACTAATTGCTTTTGAAAACCCAAAACGATCAACAGCTAATGAACCTCCAGCAGGAACTTGATGTTCTCTGGCAAATTTCATAATTAAACTGTGATTCATTTCCATTTCTTTTTTTAATACACCTACAGCATTATGAAGTCCATCTGCTCTTAATGAATTAGAACAAACCAATTCAGCAAAGTATTCAGTTTTATGAGCACCAGTTGTCTGATGTGGACGCATTTCATATAGACGCACAGGAATATTGCGTAAAATCAACTGATGAGCAGCTTCTACTCCTGCTAATCCGCCCCCTATAATGTTGACTCTTTCCATTTGTTTTTCCTTTCTAAAAAGTCCCATATGGGACTTTTATTTAATAATTGTTTTACATTTTGGATAAGCTGAACAAGCTTTAAATTCACCAAATCGTCCCTTTTTAATGACAATTGGACTACCACATTTTGGACAAACTTCATCTGTCATCACTGGTTCAGCTTTTTTTCGTTCATTTTTAATATATTTACACTCAGGATAATTTGAACATGCTTCAAACTTCCCATAACGTCCTGTCTTATAAATCATTGGACTACCACATTTTGGACATGTTTCTCCTGTATACTCAATCGTTTCAGGTTCCTTTTTAATATATTTACATGTTGGATAGTTAGAACAAGCAACAAATGATCCATATTTTCCTTTACGAATCACTAGATCACCACCACATTCAGGACATGTTTCCCCTGTTTTTTGTGGTTGAATCTGCTCCATCTTATCATAAGCATTTTCTAACAAAGGTTCAAACTTATCTTCAAATGTTGTTAAAGCATGAACATAATCATCATGTCCTTCAGCAATTTCATCAAGTTCTTTTTCCATTTGAGCTGTATATTCAACATTGATAATACTATCAAAGAATTCAACCAGCTTTTCATTTGTTAATAAACCTGACTCCGTTGGTTTAAATGCTTTATCAACAAGTTCAACATATTGTCTTGTTACAATTGTATCAATAATACTTGCATAAGTACTTGGTCTACCAATTCCTAAATCTTCAAGTTCCTTAATTAATTTTGCTTCACTATAACGAGCTGGTGGTTTTGTAAAATGCTGTGTTTTTTGAATATCCTGACTTAATAATTTTTCATCAACTGTCACTTCAGGTAGAATTTCATCAGTTTGTTTTTCATAAGCGCCATAAACTCTTAAATATCCATCAAAGCAAATAACTGAACCACTCGCTTTAAATTCATAACCATTATTATCCAATGAAAGTGTTGTAGCATTCAATTTAGCTGGAGCCATTAATGAAGCAATTGCTCTAGCATAAATTAAAGAATATAACTTATATTCATCACGACTTAAATACTCTTTCACACTTTCTGGAGTACGCATAATACTTGTTGGTCGAATACCTTCATGAGCATCCTGAACATTGTCTTTTTTCTTTGACACCTTTACACTACCGACATAGTCTTGACCAAACTTTTCACCAATATATTGCTTAGCTTCATGAATAAATCCTTCAGATAAACGAATCGAATCCGTTCTCATATACGTAATAAGACCGACAGTTTCATTACCAATATCGACACCTTCATAAAGTTTTTGAGCAATCATCATTGTACGTTTTGCTTTAAAATTCAACTTTGAAGATGCTTCCTGCTGTAATGTAGATGTAATAAATGGTGGTTTTGAAGCACGTTTCTTCTGTGTTTTCTTCACATCAGAAACACGAAACTCTTTATTTAAAGCCTCATAAACAGTATTTGTTTCTTCTTCATTATGAAGTTCAATTTTTTTATTGTGATATTTAGCAAGCTCTGCTTCAAATGTCACATCATCTTTTTCAAATTGAGCTTTGACTTTCCAATATTCTTCAGGAATAAAAGCTTCAATTTCTTTTTCTCTTTCACAAATCAATCTCAATGCAACTGACTGAACACGACCAGCTGATTTCGATTTAATCTTTTTTTGTAGAAGCTTAGAAAGCTTAAATCCAATAATACGATCTAAAACTCTTCTCGTTTCTTGTGATTTAACAAGATTTTGATCAATTGTACGAGGATTTTTCAATGCATTGATAACAGCATCACGTGTAATCTCATTAAAAACAATACGATTTGTTGAATTTTCATCTAATCCCAACACTTCTGCAAGATGCCATGAGATTGCTTCACCTTCACGGTCAGGGTCAGTAGCCAAATAAACATAATCAGCTTCCTTCACGCATTTTTTCAACTCTTTCACAACATCTTTTTTGTCTTTATTAATAACATAATTAGGCTTGAAATTATTTTCCACATCGACTCCTAAACCACCTTTTCCAGTAGTTGCCAAGTCCCTAATATGCCCTTTTGATGAAGTCACTTCAAAATCTGCACCTAAATACTTTTGAATTGTTTTTGATTTTGATGGCGACTCAACAATCACTAAATTCTTACCCATCATATTACCTCCTACGTGTTTTCTATTATTAAGTCTTTTTTTTGATTTGTCAACCATAATCTTCATCTTCCATAATATCCTGAGCACTTAAAACAAGTTTAGCTCCCTGTTTAATAAGCTCATTACACCCCTGATAATCATCAAAACGTCCTGGAATACAATAAATGTCTTTTCCTTGTTCTAAAGCATAGCCAGCTGTAATCATGGTTCCACTTTTTTGTTTTGCCTCACTTATTAATATACTATAAGATAAACCCGCAATTATACGATTACGAAATGGAAACAGACGTTTTTGAGGAGCAGTTAAAAAAGGATATTCACTTAATACCAACTGATGTTCTTTCAGCTCCTCATATAATAGTCTATTCTCTTTAGGATAACAGTATTCAATCCCTGTTCCAAGTACAGCAATGGTACGTCCACCATAGGCAATTGCATTTTGATGAGCTACAGTATCAATACCTCTTGCCATCCCACTGACAATGGTATACCCATTTTGAACTAAATCTTTCACAAACAAATGTGTTGCTCGTTTCCCATATTCACTCATATTACGCATTCCCACAACACCAATCGTTTTTGTTTTCAACAATGATAAATCCCCATAATAATACAAAACAAATGGTGGACAGTTAATCTGTTTCAGCAATTCTGGATATTCATCACTAAAAATTGTTATGTAACGACAATTCATCCTTTTCATTAATTCTACTTTTAATTCTTCATCAACTCTTTCTTTATTCATTAAAGCTTTATAGATTTTTTGAAAATCCCCTTCATACTTTAAAGAAAAATACAATACTAATTCTTCCATATAATTATCCTCCTATTATTTATATACGCAAAAAATTGTCATTTTTCTTTTTTTCCATGAATTTTTTTCAAAAAATAAAAAACAATCAATTTTTCTATTGATTGCTTTGATCAACGGATTGAGAAAAATGCACTTCACAGAACGTAAGATATAATAATTTTAATATTTTTTACTTTGTAGTAAAAACATAGAATCTGATGATGTCTTTATTCATCAAATAAACTTAATTGTTGATTTAACATTTCAATAACTGGCTGAAAAGAACGTCTATGAATAGGTGTAACACCATATTTTTTGAGAGCTTCTTTATGTTGCTTTGTGGGATAACCCTTATGCTTATCAAAACCATATTCAGGGTATATCTTAGCATAATCCTGCATGATACGATCACGTGTCACTTTAGCCAAAATACTCGCTGCACCAATACTTAAAGATAATCCATCCCCTTTTATAATAGACTGATGTTCAATACTATCACCTAAAGGCATAGCATCTGTCAATGCATAATCTGGGCGAATAGATATATGTTCAATAGCGTCCAGCATTCCTTTTTTACTAGCCTGATAAACGTTTAAACGATCGACATCTTCAACATCAATAATTTCAATTTGATAAGCTAATGCATTTTCAATAATAATACGATAAAGTTCTTCACGTTTTTTTTCAGTTAATTTTTTAGAATCATTAATTCTTTCATCATAATAATCTCGAGGGAAAATAACAGCTCCTACAACCAATGGACCAGCCATTGGACCACGACCAGCTTCGTCAAGTCCCACAATATAATGTTTTCCTAAATCATAAGCCATTTGCTCATATTTTAGTCGTTCACACATGTTGGATCCTCCCATGTGATTTTTCCAATGCTACCATCATTGACTTCACTAAAGAAAAGTTCCATAACACGATCATAATCCGTTTCCCCACGTAATGGTTTTATTTTTCTTATTTTTGCAATATGATCAAATGTATGAATAATCCAATCAGGATCATTTTCATCAATTTCTAATTGATAACGTTCTTTTAAAAGTTCCGGATAATGCTTAGACAAATAACGCATAGCTTCAATAAACAAATCATCTAAAGGTAAAATACTTTGTTTGATTGATCCCAATAATGCTATATTTTTGGCCACATGTTCATCATCAAGTTTTGGCCATAATACACCTGGTGTATCAAATAATTCAAAATCTTTAGCAATGCGAATAATTTGTTGAGCCTTAGTCACACCTGGTTTATTTCCCGTCACTGTAGCTTTACGATTTGCCAGTTTATTAATAAAAGTTGACTTCCCGACATTTGGAATTCCCAAAACCATAGCACGAATAGCACGTGGTTTGAGACCTCTGGCTTTTTCCTTTTCCATTTTATCTTTCAAAACAACACGGCATTTTTCAATAACTTTCTGGTATTCATTGAAATTCTTTAGATTCACGCTCATAGCCTGATAGCCACATTTTTCATAATATTGAACCCACTGTTTGGTATACTGGTCATCTGCCATATCCTTCTTTGTTAAAACAATAAGACGAGGCTTATTTTTTGTTATCTCATTAATCATTGGATTTTTTGATGAATAAGGAGCACGTGCATCTACCAATTCAATGACAATATCAATAACTTTTATTTTTTCTGTTATTTCTCTTCTGGCTTTAGCCATATGTCCAGGAAACCAATGAATATTCATTTTTGATCCTTGATTAGCCATTTTCATCACCATCCTTTTTAATCAATCCATTGAATATGAGTAAATGGATAGATCACAAGTCCTTTCATTCCAACAAAATCATCAATAGTAAATGGTCCCAACTCTCGAGAATCAGTGGAACGCAAACGATTATCTCCCATCACAAAATATTCACCATCTTGTAAAGTGACTTCAAAGTCATCTGTAAATTGTTCAACATTATAAGTTAATTTTGATTCTTCAACAAAATCCTGATCTAAAAAATCTTGTTGAACAAGCTCATCATTTATATATAATTCATCATTTTCAAAACGTACTGTTTCATTAGGTAATCCTATAACACGTTTAATAATCTTTTCATTAAGCTGCTGACTATCAATCACTACAATATCAAAACGATGGATATTATCTTCTTGAATTCCCATGGCATTAATCATAGCTATACTATGATCATGTAATGTATTTTCCATTGAAATGCCTTCAATTCTTACTGGTATTACAACAAATTTAAAAATACCGATAGTCACAGCAATCACAACTATAATTTCTACAATAGAAACATAGAGTTTCTTTTTGTTCATTCTCATCGCTCCTTTTCTATGTACCTTTTTATTATACATTTAATAGGCTCAAAAGACTAGAAAAAAAGTATGGGACCATCCCATACTTTTTATTTACGAATTTCTTTAATTCTTGCAGCTTTTCCTGATAATCCACGTAAGTAATGTAATTTAGCTCTACGTACTTTACCAATTTTAGCAACTTCAATTCTATCAATGATTGGTGAATGAAGTGGGAAAACTCTTTCTACACCAACTTGGTAAGAAATTTTTCTAACAGTAAAAGTTTCAGAAATTCCTCCACCTTTTCTAGCAATACAAACACCTTCAAATAACTGAATACGTGTTTTATCTCCTTCTTGAATTTTTACATAAACTTTTAAAGTATCTCCAGGTTTGAAATCTGGAATGTCGTTTCTTAATTGTTTTTTAGTAATTTCTTGTACTAATTGCATATTCATGATATGACTTCCTCCTTCACAAAATTTATCTTCGAAGTTCATACGTTATTTAACCAGCGGAGCTTCTGCGTCCAAAGACTAAGAAATATTATCATTTTTTATTATAAAAATCAATCTTTTTTTGTGATTTTTTCTAATATTTTTAATTCTTCATCAGTAAAGTTTCTAGTTTTTAACAAATCAGGGCGTTTCAAATAAGTTTTCTTTAAAGATTGTTCCAAACGCCATTGTCTAATTTTTTCATGATGACCACTCATCAAAACATCAGGAACACAGTTTCCATCATATTCATAAGGACGTGTGTATTGTGGATATTCTAACAATCCTTGACTAAAAGAATCATCTTCATGAGAAGATTCACGAATAGCGCCTTCCAATAAACGAATAATTGCATCACAACATACCATACTGGCAAGTTCTCCACCTGTTAAGACATAATCACCAATGGAAAGTTCCATATCCACATAGTCACGAATACGTTCATCAAATCCTTCGTAATGTCCACATATAAAAATCAAATGTTTTTCTAAAGATAATTGATAACTTAATTGCTGATGAAATGTCTGTCCCTGTGGCGACATTAAGATGACAAGACTGTCAGGAGTCGTCAGTGTCTTTAAACAATCAATAATAGGCTGACACATTAAAACCATACCTTGTCCCCCACCATAAGGATAATCGTCTACTTTTTTATGTTTATTATCAGCAAATTCTCTAAAATCATGAACGTGAACTTCCACAACCTGTGCATCTATAGCTCTTTTGATAATAGAAGTTTCTAAGAAACCATTAAACATTTCAGGAAACAATGATAAAATATCAATTTTCATTATAAAAATCCCTCTATTAAATGTACGTCTATACGCTTATTTTCTATATCTTCATCAACAATAAAAGCATCAACATAAGGAATCATAATTTTTTCTTTTCCCTTAACAACTAAAATATCATGATGATCATAGAGTTGAACATCTTGTACAACACCAATCAACTGACCATCATTATAAACCTGACAGCCAATAATATCACTGACATAATATTCATCATCACCTAATAAGTTTTCATCTTTACAAGCATAAAGTAAACATCCTTTATATTTTTCCACTAAATTAATATCACGGTGGTTTTCAAAAGTCACTAACACATGTCCTTTATGAAAACGGTGTGAAGCAACTGTCATTTCTATAGTTTGGCCCTGATATTCCAGATAAAGTGTAGCCCCTTTTTGAAATCTTTCTTCAATAAAATCTGTTGATGCTTTTACTTTCAATTCTCCTTTAATGCCATGTGTATTCACGATTTTTCCAACAATGACTTGATTCATAATGTCCTCCTTGAATAAAAAATAGATGTGGAACCACATCTATTCTCCATAAGATTCAAATTTGATGTCTAATTTTTGATGATTTAAACGTCCACTTACAGACATAAGTTGACGTATAGAATTAGCCATCATTCCTTTTCTACCGATTAATCTTGCAATATCACTTTTTGAAGCATAGACATATAAAACGATTGTATCTTCATCTAATGAAGGCATCTGTCTGACTTCTAATTTATCTTTTTCAATAACAAGTTCACTTGCAAGTTCCTGTAAAGTTTTGACGTAATCCACTTTATATCACCAGCTTATTTTTTTGCTTTTGAATCAGCAAATTTTTTCATAATACCTTTTTGGCTTAAGATATTTCTTACTGTATCAGAAGGTTGAGCACCTTTATTTAACCATGCTAAAACTTCTTCTTCTTTGATTGTGACAACAGCTGGATCTTGTCTAGGATCATAAGTTCCTAATTGTTCTAAGAAACGTCCATCTCTAGGCATTCTTGAATCTGCCGCTACAATTCTATAAAATGGTGATTTTTTTGCACCCATTCTTTTTAATCTAATTTTTACTGCCATAATCTTTCCTCCATTTATTGATTTTGCTTTCCTAGTATAACATATATTTGAAATGTGTCAAGTATTTTTACTTAACATCTTTTGTTTTGAAAGCAATAATATGTCTAACAACCTCTTTAAAGAGTAATCCAATGCAAGTAATAATGATTGTGAGAATGATTTGAGAATATGTAAGCATTGTGATGTGTAATAATTGATGGAATAAAAGGATAGCCAAAATAAATCCTAAAACCATAGTTACACAGACAAATAAACGTAATTTCGTCATTGGGAAACTTGAAACAATGACAGCCTGCATACTTATACATGCAAGTGCCAAATACATCATTGTGACACTTTGTTCCATAGGAATATGGAATAATGGTCGACCTGTATAAACAAGTAAAAAACATAATAAGACACCACAAGCATGAGGGAATGTATTTTTTAATACTGTTGGTAAGAACTGACCTTTGATTTTTTGTGTTTGTGGTTCTAACAATGTTAAAAATGATGGCCAAGCTTCAATTGCAAAGTCAATTAAAGTAATTTGAATAGGAATAAATGGGAATGGAATATTACAGATTGCACATGCTATTGTTAAAATAATAGAATAAATTGTTTTAATAAAGAAAACACTAGCAACTCTTGTTAAGTTATTAACAACTCGACGTCCTTCTAAAACAACTTCAGGCAAACATGAAAACTCTGAATTCAATAAAACAATTTGAGATAACTGTTTAACTGCTTCACTCCCTTCAGCAATCGCAATACTACAATCTGCCTCTTTTAAAGCCAACATATCATTCACCCCATCACCTGTCATTGCGACTGTATGACCTTGTCTTTTTAATGCTTCAACAAGCCATTTTTTCTGTTGAGGTGTCACTCTACCAAAAACTGAATATTGATTCACAAGTTCATCCATTTGACTTTCACTATTTTGAACTTCACTTAAATCAATATACTTATCATAATTTTTCAATCCTGCCATTTGAGCAATCTTAGAGACAGCCAAAACATGATCTCCTGAAATAACTTTCACATCTACACCCTGACTATCAAAATACTGCAATGTTTTTTCAACATCTTTACGTATCATATCAGTTAAAACAATAGCCAAAACGGGTGTCACTTCAGGAAGTGGAGCTTTAACATCAAGCTTATTTTGAGTATAGGCAATAATAATCACACGTTTACCATTTTCAATCTGCTGCATTAAAGATGCTGGAAGATTCTTCATTAAACGTTCAGGCGCTCCCATAACAATACTTCCATAATCATCAAATGTCATGGCACTCCATTTTCGTTGTGATGAAAAGGCAACCTTTTGACTTGGAACATGTTTTTCATTCAGTGTAAAATGATCACATATCGCTTGATAAGTTGCATTGTTATCATCACTATAATGCAAATAAGAACCAAAATATTCTGTAAATGTATCAGATGATAAAGAAGATAAAAACTCTACCTTTTCAACTTTCATTTTTCCATTTGTTATTGTTCCTGTTTTATCCAAACATAATGTATCAACATGAGCAAGTGTTTCTAAAGAATAAATATCCTGAATTAAAATTTTCTGCTTGGCAAGTTTTGTGACCCCTGCTGCCAAACTTACACTCATCAATAGAACAAGCCCTTTTGGCAACATTCCTAATAAACCTGCAGAACTACTGATCACAGCCTGTGACAAAGCATCTTGTCTAAGAAAATAAGCTTCAAGAAATAAAATAATTCCTAAAGGAACAATCATAAAACTTGTTACTTTTGTCACTTTACGCATTGAATTTAATAATTCTGATTGTAATTCTTTTGCTTTTTTGACTTCATTTGTTAAACGTGATGTATAGTTATCTTCACCAACATGAATAACTTTTGCATAACATTTCCCACTAATAACACTACTTCCTGAAAGCAAATCACTTTCTTGATTTTTATGAATAGGATCAGATTCTCCAGTTAATAAAGATTCATTAGCTTCAATTTCACCATCAATAACAACACTGTCACAACAAATCTGATCTCCTGCTTCTAAAATCATAATATCATCCATTACGATTTCATCAACATGAATTGTCACTTGTTGCTGATCTCTTAAAACTTTAACATGAGGAATCATCAGCAATGATAACTCATCAACCAGCTTTTTAGCGTGTATCTCTTGAATAATTCCTATACAGACATTAGCAATGATAATCACAATAAAAACAAGATTTGACCAAGCTCCAACAAGCGCTAAAGCAATCGCAATTAAAACATTTAATAAATTAAATAATGTACAAATATTTTCGCGAAATATCTGACTATAACTTTTACTAATTGTTTTTTGTTGTCGATTAACTTCACCACGTTGCTGACGTTGTAGCACTTCACCATGAGTTAATCCTTTAATTTGTTTTTGATCCATTTTACTATCTCCAATCATTTATTTTCCTATAATACTATCATACTTTCTGTATAAATTCTTTTATTTTATATTTTTTTACATAGCTTCACAACATGCAAAAGCCTTATTGATTATATCATCAATAAGGACTTTTGGCTATCTTTTCTTTTTCTTCTTATGTCTTTCCTTTTTACGATTAGGATTAAAATTCATACGATTTTGTGGCCTTTGCGTAGGCATACCCGTTGTTGGATCTAAATTTCCCATCTGTTTCATCATTTGTTTAGAAGCTTCAAACTGTTTTATCAAACGATTGACATCAGCCACACTACGTCCACATCCTTTTGCAATTCTTTCTTTACGTTTAGCATTTAAAATAGATGGATCACGTCTTTCTTCTAATGTCATGGAATATATAATGGATTCTGTTAATTTTAATTTTTTATCAGTATCTTCATCATTGATTTGAGGCATTTTTGGCATACCTGGAATCATCTTTAAAATACCAGATAAAGGTCCTAATTTTCTAACTTGATGCATTTGTTCAAGCATATCATCCAAACCAAAAGTACCACGTTTCATACGTTCAAATGTTTTCATTGTTTCTTTTTCATCATAAACATCTTGAACTTTTTCAACTAATGAAACGACATCACCCATTCCTAAAATACGATCTGCCATACGATCTGGATAGAATAAATCAATCGCATCTAATTTTTCACCAGTCCCAATGAACTTAATCGGTACATGTGTAATATGACGAATAGATAGTGCTCCCCCACCTCGTGAATCACCATCTAATTTTGTTAAAACAGCACCTGTAATTTGTAAATGATCATGGAATGATTGAGCAACATTGACAATGTCTTGTCCTGTCAAAGCATCAACAACTAATAAGATTTCACTAGGATGAACAATATCTTTAATATTCTGTAATTCATTCATTAAAGGTTCATCAATATGTAAACGCCCAGCAGTATCAATAAGAACAACATCATGATGATTCGCATAAGCATAATTCATAGCCTCACTGACAATTTGTTCTGCTTTCACATCTGTTCCTTTTTCAAAGACTGGAATATCTAATTGTTCCCCAAGCGTCTTTAACTGATCAACTGCAGCTGGACGATAAATATCTGCCGCAACCAATAATGGATTTTTACTATATTTTTTAGATAATAATTTTGCAATCTTTCCAGAAGTTGTTGTTTTCCCAGAACCTTGCAATCCAACCATCATAATAACTGTTGGTTTTTTTGATAAATCTAGTTCACTGACTGTTGTTCCTAATAATTCAACCAACTCATCATGAACAATCTTGACAACGACCTGTCCAGGTTTTAATGAACCTAAGACATCCTGTCCCAAAGCTTTTTGTTTCGTATTCGCAATAAATTCTTTAACAACTTGAAAATTCACGTCTGCTTCTAATAAAGCCAATCTAATTTCTCGAAGCATCTCGTCCATATTTTCTTCTGTTAAAGTTGCTTGTCCTCTAATCTTTTTTAAACTCTCCTGCAATCTTTCAGAAAGCGATTCAAAAGCCATATTTTATCCTCCTATATCTTCTTTAACATTTCTAAATAATCTTGCATTTGTTGATTATCAATTTGCTGATTTTCAATTTTTTGAATCAAAGCCATACGCTCAATATGCTTTTCCATTAAATGAAGCTTTGACTCATATTCTTCCAATGAAGCTACTGCTCGTTTTAGCTGATCATATACAGCATTACGAGAAACCATCAGGTCTTCAGCAATTTCAGACAAAGAAAAATCTTCTTCATAATATAACGATAAATATTGTCTTTGTTTATCTGTCAATAAATCACCATAACAATCCATCAACAAATTCACACGTTGTGTCTTTTCTAAATGTGATGTCATATTATTTCTCCAATAATCCTTTGCATAAACCATAGATATATTGTTCAAGATCAAATTCCTGTAAATCATCCATTTGTTCACCTAAACCAACAAATTTAACTGGAATATTTAAAGCATCTTTAATAGATAAAACAATACCACCTTTAGCAGTTCCATCCATCTTTGTTAAAACAAGACCTGTAATATCTGTGATTTTAGAAAATTCCTGTGCCTGTGAAACTCCATTCTGTCCTGTTGTCGCATCAATAACCAAAAGAGTTTCCTGTGGTCCCTGTGGTACAACACGCTTTATGATACGATTCATCTTTTCTAATTCGTTCATGAGATTCACTTTATTTTGTAAACGTCCGGCTGTATCACAAATCAAAACATCCACTTTTTGTTCTTTTGCACGTTTTAAAGCATCAAAGACAACTGAAGACGGATCTCCACCTTCTTTACCTTTCACACATTCAATACCTAGACGTTTAGCCCAGACATCTAGCTGATCAATGGCCCCAGCTCTAAAAGTATCACCTGCAGCAACCATGACTGTCTTACCTTCATTTAGCATCATATGAGCCAACTTAGCAATCGTTGTTGTTTTCCCTGCACCATTAACACCAATCATTAAAATAACTGTTAAATCTTCATCATCATAATTGATTTTTGTAGTCATATAGGAATCATTGGCATAAATGACAAACATCTTATCAATAATAATTTCATTAATTTCTTTAGGATCTTTGATGTTTTGAAGACGAACTTCTTTTTTAATTTCATCTACAATTGTCATAACCATATTGACACCAACATCACTCATAATCAAAATATTTTCCAGTTCTTCAAAATAATCATCATCTATTTCACGATAACGTGCTGCTAATTCATTAATTTTTGATGAAAATGAAGAATTAGACTTATCCAAACCAGCTACATATTTATCATTTTGTTTCGCTGACTTTCCTACTAATGTTTCTTTGATTTTACTAAAAAAGCCCATAAACATCCTCCTCAAACTGATTGACATATCATAAAGATAACACTTCTTGATGATATGTCAATATTTTTTCATCTATGATGCCGTTTGTGCCAAATCAATAGCATCCTTTAATTTCACACTCACAAGTTTTGTCACACCTTTTTGTTGCATAGTAGCTCCATATAACAAATCACATTCTTCCATTGTTCCCTCACGATGAGTGACAACAATAAATTGTGTCTGATGAGAAAACTCTCTTAAATATTTGGCAAAACGTTCTACATTCGCAACATCCAAAGCGGCTTCAACCTCGTCTAAAATACACATTGGCACTGGTCGCACACGTAAAATAGCAAATAGACATGAGATGGCAATCAATGCTTTTTCTCCTCCCGAGAATAAAGTAATATTCTGGACTGCTTTTCCTGGTGGCTGTACGTCAATGTCAATTCCTGTTTCTAAAATATTATCAGGATCACTATATTTCAATTCCGCTTTTCCACCACCAAAAAGATTTCTAAACACAATATTAAATTCATGATTAATCTTTTCAAATGTTTCACTAAAACGTGAAACCATGATTTCATCCATTTCATCAATAGCTTTTAAAATACTATCCTGAGCATGAATAAGATCTAAACGTTGGTGATTTAAAGTTTCATAACGTGTAGACACTTCTTCATAATCTTCAATAGCCTGTAAGTTGACATGTCCCAAAGAATCAATCTGATGTCTTAATAAACGTACTTCTTCTTTGGATTTTTGCATATCAATATCACGAGCATATTCTTCACTGGCAAATTCATATGTCATCTTATATTCTTCATTTAAACGCTGTAAATGATTTTGCAGTTCTGTTTCCTGTTTGGCTTTATCAACCTGCTTTTGTGTCATATCGTTTTGAATTTGTCTTAAATGAGCTCGTGTGACTTTCAAAGTATCTTCCAGCTGATCATTTTCATTAACAAAACTCATACGCAATTCTCGCTTAGCCTGAATACTTTCAGTTAAACGATCTCTTCTTTTTTTAGCTTCATTTAGCTCTTGAAGCAATTGATTATCTTGCGTTCCTTTTTCAATCTCTGATAATTCAACGCTTTGATGTGTTAAACTTTCATATTCACTTTTGGCAATCTGTAATTCACTTTTCTTATTTGTGACAACCAACTCCAATTTAGCAAATGACATCTGTTTTTGTAGAAGATTATGAGAAATTTCTCTTGCTAAATTATCTAATTCATTAAGTTTGGCTTTCTTCATTGTGATATCTTGTTCACTTTGACGAATGGTTTCCTGTAACAATTCTAATTCACGTTTATTTGTTAAAAGTGATGAAGATTGTTTAAAACTTCCTCCAGTTAATGAACCACCCACATTGATGACTTCACCAGCCAAAGTTACAATTTTATATCTGGCATATGTTGCTTTTGATAAAAGAGATGCATTTTCTAATGTATCAGCTACAATCACATGTCCTAATTGATTCAAAACAATCGTTTTAATTTTATCAGGATATCTCACAAAATCACTCATAACACCCAAAAATCCTTGTGTATTTTGACATACCAGTAAATGTTCTTCTCGCAAATGTCTTTCCTTCATTGTTGTGATAGGTAAAAATGTTGCACGTCCTGATTTATTATTCTTTAAAAAATGAATAGCATGTCTCGCATCTTCATCACTATCAGTCACAATAAACTGCACTGCATTTCCTAAAGCAACTGCTAAAGCTGTTTCATATTCTTCTTGAGTTTCCAATAAATCTCCAAGTACACCTACAATTCCATTCATGGAATCTTTAGCTTTTATAATAGAACGTACACCATAACTATACCCAGATTTGTTTTCTACCAAATCAACCAGCTGCTCTCTACGGTGACGGTCTTGATGCAATTTTAAATTAAGATTTTCAATATCCTGTCTTAAAGCATTCATCTGAGCACGATTTTTTTCCTGAGAAGCTTCCAAAGTTAATTTTTCTTCCTTTGTTTCATTATAACGATTAACACGATCATTATATTCACTAATAGCATCTTGTAAAATGGCTTTTAACTGTTCCATACGTGCCTGTAAATCTTCTTTGTTAGTTGTCTCTAAAATATGTTTACGATTAGCATCAATCTCAACTTTTTGTGTTTCTAATTGATTAACATTATTCATAGCTGTTAAAAGTTGGCCTTGAAGTCCATTGACTTCCTGATCCAAATCAAACATCTTTTTCTTTAAGCTTTCATTTTGTTGTTCATTAATTAAGATTTGTCCTTCAATTGTCACTTTTTCTTTATCCAGTAAATCTAAAGATTGATTTAAATCCTGTAAAGATTGAGATAAAGTTTCAATTCCTTTTACCAGTACACTTACTTCAATAGACTGTAACTGTTCTTTTAAATCCAAGTAAATTTCAGCTTTTTCCTTTTGACGTTTTAATGGTGAAATCTGTTTTTCTAATTCCAAACAAATATCTTCAACACGATCCAAATTATCCTTTGTTCTTTCTAATTTTCGAATCGATTCAAGCTTTCTTTTTTTATACTTCGCTACACCTGCCGCTTCTTCAAACATTCCTCTTCTTTCTTCAGGCTTACTATCAGCGAATGAAGAAATATTCCCCTGTGAAATGATGGAAAGTGAATCTCTTCCTAAACCTGTATCCATAATTAAATCAACAATATCTTTTAAACGACATGGTTCCTTATTAATTAAATATTCTGCCTCATTATTTTGACGATATAAGCGTCTTGTTATTTCTACTTCATTATAATCAACATTCATAAAACGATCTTCATTATCAAATACAAGTGTCACTTCAGCAACATTTTGTGCCTTACGGTCTTCACTACCATTAAAAATAACATCGGACATATTAGAACCACGTAATGATTTCACTGACTGTTCACCTAATACCCATCTGACAGCATCGCTGATATTCGATTTTCCACAACCATTAGGACCAACTATCCCAGTAATTCCTGGTTGAAATTCAATGACTGATTTATCGGCAAATGATTTAAAACCATGTAATTCAATTCTTTTTAAATACATAAATCAATTCCTTTCTAACCATGATTTTCTTTTTTTATAAGTCTTTCACTAATATGAAATGATTTATTCTGAGGCAAATGAACGGTAAAGCGACTGCCTCCTTCTTCTCTTGATATAACATCAATACGTCCCTTATGTAAATCAACAATTCTTTTTACAATAGATAACCCTAATCCATTGCCTTCTACACTTCGTGATTTATCTTGACGATAAAAACGTTCAAAAATATGTGATATAGCTTCTTTGCTCATACCAACACCCGTATCCTCGATACTGACTTCCACTTCTTTAGATGTTTTCTTGACATGTACCATGACAACTCCATTATCTTGTGTGTATTTAATCGCATTGTTGATCAAATTAATCCACACTTGTTCTAAACGTGATTCATCTGCTTCAATACGAATATCATTTTTAGGTATTTCAAATTCTATTTCAATATTTTTACTTAACGCAAAATTATCTTGTGTTTCAATAACACGATTTAACTGTTCAATTAACGAGAACTCACTGATTTCTAATTTAACATCTTCACCTTCCAATAAAGTTAACTGTAACATATTTTTAGAAAGTGTAGATAAACGTTTACTATGAAATAAAATGATATCTGCATATTTTTGACGTTGCTCATCAGTTAATTTTTCATTCTTTAAGATTGTCGCAAAACCTTGAATAGCCGTTAAAGGCGTTTGAAACTCATGTGAAACATCAGATATGAACTGTTGACGTGTTTCATCCTGCTTGGCAAGCTGTTGAGCCATTTGATTAAAACTGCGATTTAAACGTGCAATTTCATCCTTACCAGTATAATTAACACGAACACGATAATTTCCTTTTGATAATTCATTTGTTGCTTTAGTTAAACGTGAAATAGGTTTAACAATAATATCAGCAATGACTAAAAATGTGATACTTCCAGCAACAAGCATACAAAAGACAGCTATTAAAGCAGAATCCAGGAAAATCATTTCCCTTTTACTCATATCTTTTTGAACATAGACAATATAATTTTGATTTTTGACTTCAAAAGATTTTGCATAAATACGTATAGATGAATCTTGTAAAATAATACTTTGTCCTATATTTTCTCTTAAAACATCTGTTTCTTCATGAGAGAGATGTTCTCCTTTGATATTTCCATAAGTCTTTTTTTGACCATTACTTTCAATATAAAAACTCACTTCTGAAGTTGAGGCATAACCCTGTAATATTTTATCTAAATCATCTCGGTCGATTAATTGAATAAAATCTTCTATAAGTTCTGTTGAATTTTTAAGTTCTTCAACAGCCAGTAACCCCAGTTCATTTGCATTTTTACGCAATGAAAAATATCCAGCAATTGAAAAACTAAATAAAATACTGACTAAAAATCCAATAATCAGCTTCCCATAAATGGATTTCATGGTTTAACCTCAATCTTATATCCTAATCCCCTGACTGTCACCACTTTAAATCCAGGCAAATGTCCTAAATTTTCACGAATACGTTTAATATGAACATCTACAGTACGATCAAATCCATCATAATCCATTCCCCAAATTTTTTCAATTAACTGTTCACGAGTAAAAATCTGATTAGGATTTTTCGCTAATTCAAAGGCCAATTCAAACTGTTTTAAAGGCAAATGAATTGTTTGATCTTTATATCTGATTTCATATTTATCACCATCAAAAACCACATCATGTAAAGTCACAATATTCTGACTATTGATACTATATCTTTTTAAAATTGTTTTCACTCTTGCTAAAAGTTCATCAGGATCAAATGGTTTTGTCACGTAATCATCTATTCCTAATGAAAAACCTCTTAATTTATCTGCTGACTGTGATTTGGCAGTTAACATAATAACGGGAATGTCTTTCATTTCCTTCATTTCCTCTACCAATTGAAATCCATCCATCACTGGCATCATAATATCAACAATTGCTAAATCAATATATTCATTTTCTAAAAGATGTAAAGCTTCCTCTCCACTAGCAGCCTGAACCACTGAGAATCCCTCTTTATCTAAATAAAAACGGATCAATTCTCTAATATGTTCTTCATCATCAACTATTAAAATCTTTGATTTCATAATCTTTCCACCTCAATTCATTTTGTAATTATATCATAATTATGCGTGAATTCCTATATTTATTGTTATTCCCTTATGAAATATACCAAACTTTATTCCATAATAAAAACAACACATCTGTGTTGTCCTTATTTTATCTTTTTAGGATGCAAAAATGACTTTCTTTTAATCACCTTCATTAAATCATTAGCACCCTCAATATGAGCATCCAGTGCTTTTTGACACCAGTATTTAGCATCTTTTAAAGAAACCTGTGTTCCTTGTCCATACGTATATGCTCTCGCAAGATTGAGATAAGCGTGTCCATTATTAAGGTTGGCAGCTTTTAAAAATAATTCAAAAGCCTTTTTTAAATCTTTGCTGACGCCATCTCCTTCTTTATAACAAACTGCCAGATTATTCATGGCCCCTGCATGTCCACAATCAACAGCCTGCTGATAATAGGTGATTGCTTTTTGTTTATCTTCAAACTCTTTACCAGCTTCAAAATCATATAGCACAGCCAGATTATAAAGCGATGAAGCATGATTCATCTTGGCGGCATGTTGAAAATAATCAATCGCTTTTGAATAATCCTGTTGAACACCTTTTCCATCTTTATACATATTTCCAAGTGCATAATAAGCGCGTGGTGATTGCATATCAAGCGCCTTTTGATAATATTCTATAGCTTGATCATTAGATTGTTTCAATATGCCCCATTCATACATTCTCCCCATTTCGACATATCCATCTGCTATACCATTTTGACCAGCCAATTCATAATATTGTACAGCTTTTTCTATGTCCACTTCAATTCCTAAGCCATCTTCATAGAAACGACCAACATGATACATAGCTCGAGCCCATTGATTTTTGGCTGCTTTTAAATATAATTCAAAAGCATGTGATAAATCGACCTTTGTCCCTATACCATTTTCATAACATGAGGCTTCATTGCAAATGGCAGGCGAATAATTAAACTTTGCACTTTGATGATAAAGCTGTAAAGCTTTTTCTTCATCCTTTTGACATCCTAGTCCCAGTTCATACATGACACCCAAATTACATAAAGCTCTTGGATATCCTTTTTGAGCTGATAATTCATAATAATATTTGGTCTGAGCAAAATCCTGCTCGACACCGATTCCATGTTCATAACAAAAAGCTAAATTACATTGACAGACTTCATCATTCAGTTGTGCACCTTGTTGATAATATTCAAAAGCTTTCGTTAAATCAACCGGCACTCCTCGACCTTCTTCATAAATAAGACCTAAGCCACATAAAGCACGTGGATTATTTTGTTTAGCAGCCTCCTGATAGTATTGAATAGCCTTAGACATATCCTGTTCTACACCTATACCATCTTCATAACAGTATCCTAAACGCCATTGGGCAACATCAAATCCTAAATCAGCTGCCTGTTGATAACAGGAAATAGCCTGAGATAAATCTTTTTCAACACCAATACCGAGTTCATAACAGCAACCTAAATTTGTTAAACCACGCAAGTTTCCAGATTCCGCCGATTTTTGATAACACTCTACAGCCTGTTGTTCATCTTTTTGACAGCCAATCCCGTTTTCATAATAGTAGCCTAAAGTACACAAAGCGGCTCCATCATGTAAATTAGCTGCCTGTTGATAATAATCAAATGATTTTTCTAAATCAACATCAACGCCTAATCCTTCATCATAGAAATAACCTAAACAACAAAGTGCACGAGGATATTGATATTGAGCAGCCTGCTCATACCATTTTCTAGCTTCCTGATAATCAGGTTGACCGTCAACGCCCTGTTCATATAAATAAGCCAAGTTACACATAGCTCTTAAATGTCCTTGTTTTGCAGCTAACAAATAAAAGGTTTTGGCTTTTTGTAAATCAGGTTCTACCCCAATTCCCACTTCATAGCAATATCCTAAATTACATTGCGCCACATCATAACCTAAATCAGCAGCTTGTTGATAAATCTCTATAGCCTTTGACAAATCCTGCTCAGTTCCAATACCAGCTTCATAACAATAACCCCAGTTTGTCATACCATGTAAATGACCTGCCTTGGCAGATTGACGATAATATTCAAAAGCTTTGGCTGTATCTTTTTTTGTTCCTACGCCCATTTCATAGTAGTATCCTAAAGTACACATCGCTTGAGCATCTTGATCATTGGCAGCTTTTTGAATATATTCAAATGCCAGTTTTTCATTTTTTTCTATACCTATTCCTTTTTCCAGATAATAGGCATACTTATTGATAGCTGGATAATAGCCATAATCCGCACTACGCTTAAGATAATCCAAAGCTAATGCAGGATGTTCATCTTCAATCATATGTCCATAAGCCATCATAGCACGAGGATATCCCATATTCGCACTAAGTAAATACAGTTCTTTTGCTTTTTTTAAGTCAACAGGAGTTCCAATTCCCATTTCATAGCAATATGCCAGATAACAATGAGCAGGTGCATAATTTTGTGACGAAGCCTGCTGATACCAATACACAGCCTGTTCACTATCCTGTTTAACACCTTCACCAACTTCATAGGCAAAACCAACTTGAACCTGTGCAACAGGCAGACCATCTTTGGCACCATCCAAATACCATAAAAAAGCTTTTTCAAGATCTTTAGCGACACCTATACCATATTCATAACAATATCCAATGCTATATTTAGCTTGTGTATATCCTAAATCTACTGCCTGTTTATAATAAGTCATAGCTTTCATTTCATCTTTGAGCGTTCCATAACCAAAGCAATAGCATTCTCCTAAATAATAAACAGCTCGAGGATATTGATCTTGGGCAGACTTTTCAAAATATTCAAAAGCCTGCTGTAAGTTGCTTTGACAGCCTATCCCCTTTAAACAGCAATAAGCATAATTACAGGCTGCCAGACTATCACCTAAATCAGCAGCCTGCTGATAAAAAGCAACTGCCTGTTCCTTATTGACTTTTGTTCCTAACCCCACTTCATTCATATATCCAAGTGAACAAATAGCTTTGGCATGTGAATGATAAGCTGCTTTTTCAAACAATTGATAAGCACGATATTCATCCTGAACTCTATCCTGTCCATTCATATATTGTAGACCTAATTGAAACAATTCATTGGTAGATAAAAGCTGATCGTTATCTTCCTCTAGTGAATATCTAGATAACAAACAGATATCAACACCTTTGACTTCAGATCCATCTTCAATATAATAATGTTCTTCTTCTAAATAAGGTGAATGTGTTAAATCAGGAAAATCCAAGATGTCATATTTATTCATCAATTCATAAACTTCATTTTCCACATCTTCTTCTAAGCAAAATAAAGTTTTCACTTTCATTAAAGCATCATTGCCATAATCATCTTTCAAATAGACCCATGCCATATCTGTATAAGTGATGGCAATAAAATCTATTTTCCATTTCCCAAATAGAGGTTCATACATTTTTAAACGTTGAAATAATTCACCCATAATCTTCCTCCTTATTGAATCGTAATTGAAGAAACAGTTTGTGAAGTCGATTCATCATTGACATATTCAATCGTCACTGTATCACCCGCTTTGACAAAAGGCAACTGAGCATTTAATGAAATAGGTGCAATAAAGACTTGATTCGAATCTTGAAGCTGGAAATAATATTGTGAATTTCCATTAACAACAACTTCATGAATATCACTGACAACAGCTGTTAATTTTTCTGTATCATAATCAACATTTGTTTTACCATTATCTTTCAACAATGCATAATATTCTTTTTCTGCTTCGGCAACGCTATCACCAACTGAAACAATCTGATAATTTTCAACACTGACAAACGCATATTTTTTAACAAGACCTGCACTATCTTTTAAAGACATAAAATATGTTGGTTCTCCTCCAGCATTAATCAAAATAGGGAATGTTGCCGTATATTTTAAATCTGTAACTTTTCCTTCAGCAGAAGACATTGCTGAAAATTCTTCTGCTCCACTAATCGCATAATATTTGGCTTCTTTCGTACGCATATTAATCAATGCAAATCCTACATTGGAAGCATCATTAGATACTGATGTTAAACCTGTATATAAATAAACATCATCATTTAAAGCTATATAATTATATCCGTCTGTTGGTTTTAAAACACCTTTTTGAGAGAAAATCGTATTAAAGAAACCGTGTGTATATTTTCCCCAGTTATTAAGCTGTTCTATTAACAATTCAGAAGGATAAACACGATCAATCCATGTTGGAACATCTTGAATATCATAATATTGACAGTCACCACTCACAGCATCAACTAACACTGCACCTGTGATATCTTTACCACCAAATAAACCAATTTTATAAGTATAAGTCGGTGCTACCCAATATGGATGTCCATCATCATCAATTTCAAATGAAGGTGTTTCAAACATTTTAGTTGGATAGTGAACACGTAAATGACGATCAATATTTCTAAAGAATAAATCAGAATGTGAGTATTTCATTCCTTCATCTAAACGAACAACTTCACTTTCCTGTGTCACCATATCTACGCGAATATAGGCAGGTAATCCCTCACGATGATTCGTAAACCATTTAATCAAATCACTATATGATAATGTTGTGACTCTGTAAGGTTTATCCTGATAATTGATTTGAACATAATCATTATCAACTTCAAATTGTGAAACGTAATCGACAATTTCACCCATTTTACGATCTCCTAAACGTTCAGCACTCTCTTTATCAACAACAGGAATTGACTGATAATTCACTTTAGGATTATCTTTATAGAAATCAGCATTTTTATCAACATCTAATTGTTTTTGATAACTTGATGCAAAAAAGATAGGTGAACTGATTAATTGTCCAGCAAAGACATAAACTAGCAATAACGCAATCACTACACTAAGTATCTTATTTACTTTATCAAATGAAGCCTGAAATAAACTTCTTAATGCTATAAAAATAACAAGCAGAATACTGAAAAAGAAAACAAAATCAGGCGATCTCAAATTAATAGGAATCAAAACAAAGTATTCAACAATCAAAAAAACAATCAAAACAATGACCAATGCCTTTATTGTCCCGCCTTTTTGGGGCTGACGTTGTTGAAAAAATTGACGTTGCCTATTTTCTGTCATTCTTGTAAAAAACTTTTCAAATATATTTTCCATTGATTTTCTCCTTTAATTTTTCAATAAGTTCTTCCAATTCATCTAATGATTGAAGGGTTGCTCCAGCAGCATAAGCATGTCCACCACCATGGAAAAGCGCTGCCACTTCATTAACAGGAATACCACGACTTCTGATACTTACACGATAGTTGTTGTCTTTTTTATTTTGAGTCACAGCCATCCATACAGCATACTCTTCAAAATTAGCTAACACATTAACATAAGAAGATCCTTGTTCTCGACTCATCTGTAATGCTTTTAAATTTTCATCACTCAAATAATACCATGCTATATGACCATCTTCCTGATAATGATTATAAATAAATTTTGTAATTTCTAAATCCTGTTTTGTACGCATATAAAGCTTCTGATATAATTTTTCAATATCAATTCCCATATCCAATAGATAAGAAGCTGCTTCAAAAGTTTTTTGAGATGTCGAATGATATAAAAAGCGATTGCTATCTCCAATAATTCCTAAATACAAAGCATTGGCAGCTTCTAATGGGATTTGAGCTTTCCCACGTTTCATTAATAAAGTCACAATTTCACTACATGAAGATGCTTTTTCATCTTCAATATTAATATCACCATATGAATCAACAACTATATGATGATCAATCTTTAGTATCTGATCACACACAGATATATCCCCATCAATACGTTCACGATTGGCTGTATCTAAAACAATTCCTAAAGTATAACCTTTTTTGATTTCACCCATTTCAAAAGAAGGATAATACTTTAATAAATCACTGTTCATTTCACCAGCTAAAACAATATTTTTTTGTGGATAGATTGATTTTAATGTCCAATACATTCCCAGTTGTGAACCAAATGCATCTAAATCAGGATTCACATGTCTATATATAATAACCTGATCAAACTCTTTTCTAATTCTTAATATTTTATCCATTTCTCATCACCTTTGTTTATCATAATACCATATTATCACATAAATATGAACTTATAAAAGATTTATTCTTCTATATCAAAATAACCATAATAAAAAAGAGTTGATCATTCAACTCTCTTATAGCCCTAATAATCTGACTGTATCTCTTGCAATCATAACTTCTTCATTTGTTGGAATAACCATAACTTTAATTTGTGAGAACTGATGAGAAATCACTCTATTTTCATCACTTCTCACAGCATTTAGTTTTTCATCCAAGAAGACACCAAAAGCTTTTGAAACATCATCAATAATCAAACGTCTTAAATAAGCTGCATTTTCACCTACACCAGCTGTAAAGGCAATCGCATCGCATCCACCAAGTTCAGCATAATAAGCTCCAATATATTTAGAAACAATTCTTGCATACAATAAACTTGTTAATAATGCTCTATCATCACCTTCTTTAAATAAAGCATTTTCAATATCACGAGAATCTGATGAAATTCCTGAAATACCAAGCATACCAGATTTCTTATTATAAATTTCTAAGACTTCATCTGGTGTTTTATTTAATTTCTTGCATAAATAAGGCATAATAGATGGATCAACATCTCCACAACGTGTTCCCATCATAACTCCTGCAAGTGGTGTGAATCCCATAGATGTATCAATACATTTTCCATTTAATACTGCTGAAATACTTGCACCATTACCTAAATGACAAACAATAACACGTGATTCAGTTGGATTTCCTAACATATCAATCACTTGTTCAGAAACATATTTATGGCTTGTTCCATGTGCTCCATAACGTCTCACTTTTAAATCTGTGTAATATTCTAATGGTAATGGATATAAATATCTTTCTTTATCTAAACTTTGATGAAAAGCTGTATCAAAAGTAAAGACATGCTGTACATTAGGTAATTCTGCTTTAAATGCACGATATCCAATTAGATGTGCTGGATTATGTAAAGGCGCTAATTCACAAAGTTCTTCAACCTTTGCGACAACATCATCATCAACAACAGCACTATCACTAAAATATTCTCCACCATGAACAATACGATGTCCAACAGCATCTATTTCTTTTAATTCTGTCACGACTCCTTCATCAACCAATGCTTTTAAAAGCATTTCTACAGCGACCTGATGATCAGGAATCGGACATGTCGTTGTCTTTTTTTCTCCATTATATTTTATTGTAAAAATACCATCATCCATCCCAATTCTTTCTACAATTCCTGATGTAATGACTGTTTCTTCAGGCATTTCAAATAATTGAAATTTTAAAGATGAACTTCCTGCATTGACTGCCATAATTTTTGTCATATTTTTATTCCTCCTACAATACATAACATATATTTATTGTACATAAATTGTAGAATAAACTCAACAAAAATTTGAAAGCGAATACACTTTTTATCAAAAATGAAAAAACCCTACTCATAATAAAGATTATGACTAGGATTTTTTATAATAGCTTAACGATTTTGAGATTGTCTACCTGCCATCTGATTTTGTCCCATTTCAACTAATCTCTTAGTGATTTCACCACCAACAGATCCGTTAGCACGAGATGTTGCATCAGGTCCAAGATTAACACCAAATTCATTAGCGATTTCGTATTTCATTTGATCAATTGCATTTTGAGCACCAGGAACAACTAATCTATTTTTTGAATTTTTTGAGTTCATTGCTTTCACCTCCTGACACAATTAGTTTGTGTCAAGGTGACAAAATTATTCATTTATTTTAAAAAAATTTTGTAAACTCTCTTTTTAAAAAGAATATGACTGACATCATACTCATTTTTATTAAATGTTCCTGTCAATTTAATATATTATATTTGATATTTTATTACAATTAACGAGATTGAAATATTATAAAATAATTTTACCAAATCATCAAGATATCTCAATTAAAACTTTTATTCATTAGTAACTGCTAATCTTTTTTATAAAAAATTTAACTTCAGTTAAATGTTGGTAATTGATTTTAACTCCATAAAAACGGTGTTAAAGCCCTTTAAAATAAAACATGATATTTTCATCAGTGCTATACTTATATCGAGGTGAAGA
>NZ_NFLH01000002.1 GCF_002160815.1 Massilimicrobiota sp. An134
TTTCTTGACGATCTCCACGACCTTGTTTTCGTGTTTTCTACTATTGGCGTTGGCTTTTCGATGTGTTCCATCTCCAAATACTGTATCAAGATCCACAAAATCATATGCTATGGCTTCTTTGATGATCCTGTTGAAAATCTCATCAAAAATTTCTGAATCTCCATATCTTCTGATATAGTTCTGTGACCAGGTTGAATAGTTTGGAACCTCATCATCAATGGACAACCCTAAAAACCATCTGTAGGCAAGGTTCACCTTTGTTTCTTCACATGTTCTTCTCATGGAATGAATACCAAATGCAAAGTTGATAAAAAGCATTTTAAAAAGTACCACCGGATCAATACTTGGTCTGCCAAAAGAACTATATAAAGGTCTAACGAGAGGATATATGAAATTCCAGTCAATAGCTTCTTCAAGCTCTCTTACCTTGTGATCCAATGGTACTAATTCATCTATAGTACTCAAAATCAAGCTGTCATTTTTTCGATTGTTTAAACATGTCATTGCCATAATATTTTACCTCCAAATATGCATTTACATTATACCATATTTTCATGATATAGTGGTAAAATAAAAAGTCGTGGAGCCTCAAAATTTGCATATTTGGAACGAAGTCATCCACGACAATAGATATAATACCATATATTTTTCTATTTGAAAACTAAAAGCTGTTGACTTTTTACTTTGTCAACAGCCTGAAAAATAGATGTTATCAAACATCTATTTTAGGCTGTATGTGTGCGCATTTCATTTTTTAATTCATATAATGCATGACGGGCTTCTTCAATGTCATCAATCACATCATAAATTTCTTTACGTTGTTCTTCATTGATAGAATCATATTTAGAAATATCAAGAAGCTTTTCTAAAGCCTGATAAATATAATGATTTGCCTGATTTAATTGTTCCATCATTAACCTCCTTTAAATAAATAGATGTATACCAATCATAATCAATATCATTGATACATAATGATAACTCCAAATCTTATAGAATACAAGTAAAAAAATAAAAACAAGACTCCATAGGATCAATTGTAGAGCGATTAGTCCAAAAGATAAAGGTAAAGAAAAGAAAATAAAAAAGAAAATGTGAATCAATGTATAAAAGCTTATATATTTGAACCATTGTTTCAAAAAAATCTCATGTTTCTTTCGTTTAGAAAGACGTAAGCTTATCAATGTATCAAGATAGAGATACTGATAAACGATTTGATAGAAAATATAACTCCAGAATATTTGGGTGATAACAAAAATAAGATATCGAAAATCGAAGAAGGGATAGTGAAGAAGAATATAAGGTGTTATATCCTGATAAAGATATTTCAAAAAATAAACAAGCAAGCCATAAATAACAGTTATTTTAATCCATTTCATCTAAGAATAATTGTCCCTCTTCTAAACGATAGATATGTGTATAATGGATATCTGGTAAGTAATCATGAGCAGCAATCACAATGGTATGTCCTTTGTCATGTAATTGATTGATGAGCTGACAGAATGTATGAATAGATGTCTGATCTAAACCA
Organism: Massilimicrobiota sp. An134; assembly: GCF_002160815.1. Lineage (GTDB taxonomy): Bacteria > Bacillota_I > Bacilli_A > Erysipelotrichales > Coprobacillaceae > Allocoprobacillus > Allocoprobacillus merdigallinarum. The sequence continues at coordinate 1,529 of NZ_NFLH01000002.1, forward strand.
CGTGTGGGTTCATCTAATAAAATAAGTTCCTGATTTTCCATAATGGCTTGAATGATACCTGCTTTTTGACGCATACCAACAGAAAAGTTTTTTAACTTCATGGAGCTATGTAAATCTAATTGAAATTGTTGACACAATGATTCAATATAGCTGCTATCATATTGATTTTTTAAAGAAGCCAGGAATTGAAGATTATAAGCGAGAGTTTCGTTTTCTAGAAAACCTGGATTTTCAATTAAAGCTCCAATCTGTAAATCATTCTTTTTGGTGATTGTCCCTGAAGTAGGTTTGATAATATCGCAGATCAGCTTAAAAAGTGTTGATTTTCCTGAACCATTGATACCATGAATATAGATACATTCATGACCATCAAGATGAAATGAAAGATGTTGTAATACGGGTTGTTTATGAAAACTTATACTTAAATCTTGAATATCTAACATAAATCCTCCTTAAAATAGTTTTGTATAAACAATATGAAATAAAAAGTTCATAAAGATAGGTAAAGCTAAATAAATAAAATTCTTTTTTTGACCAATTTGTAGATATATGAATGTTGTTTCAATAAAAGTGACAATAAGATTAAGAATCATAAATAAAATCGTCACAAACATATCTTCTGGTAAGATGCCACCAAAAAAGAAAGCATAGCTTATATAAATAATCATTGTATAAATAAAACTGACCATCATTAAGAAATAATAAACGGAAGTATATGTTTTCTGTTCACCAATTCTTGTGATAATAGGAGATAGCAAGCGATTGCATTGTGCTGTAAACTGATAGTTCATTAATAAAAAGACATTATTCATATAAACACAAAGATAATTCGAATAAATGAGACAAATTGTATAAGTGTTTTTTCCACAAAGGATGGGTGATGCAAACAACATCATAATCAATATGATCATGACTTTCACATCGAGAAGTTTGAACCATTTTTTAATCATTTGTTTCTCTCCTTTTCAATAAGATCTGAAAACAAAGATAAGAAACTATGGCATATATGAAAAAACAAATCGCATACAATGCAAGATGTGAAAGACCAAATGGATTTTCACGAACATGTTCTAATCCTAATGCAACTAAATTGTTGATTTGAATAAGAAAAGCTGCTTCTGGAATAGGTAAATACCCTTGAATCAAGGCGGGAATTAATACCAGCAAAATACCAATGATCACACCACAACAACGATAGACATATTTGTTGGTGATAAAAGTCTGTAATGCCAAAATAACACTGGACATTAAAGCATAGCCTAAAGAAGTGAGGGTTATAAAAAGAATCAGATTGATCACTTCAATAGGGCATAGAAGCTGAGTCGTGATATAGTATCCATCAGGATAAGTCATGCTTTGAAAATGTATAGGAATTAAAAAAACATGACAGAAAATAAGTAGGCCTACTTGGATCAGGGTGATTACTCCAAAGGTCAAAAGTAAATTTTTGATGCTGACTTCCAGATAATAATGTCTTCTTGTTAATCGTGTTTCAATTATGTAAGCACTGCGAGTTTGATGCATATTTAAAAAATCATATGCCATGATATTTGGCAGCAACAGCATCAGTAAAATAAATAAAAATGGGTTTGTACCTATACGATATAAACTGTAAAAAAATTCAAGTCCAGCATTAGGATAAGCTTCCTGATAACCAGGACTGGAAAAAATAGATTGTTGAAAACTATAAATAGTGCTTATGATAATGAATATAAAAGTGACAGTCACTAGAAATAGTTTTTCTTTTGAAAGAAACGCTTTCCATAAGGAACGATGTCTTTCCATAAAATTATTGTCCTCCTTTCTTATATGTTTCCTTTATACCTTAACAGACTTATGCAAAAATAAGTCGAAAGTGTGCTAAAAATGCACAAACAGGAGTGAAAGTGGCATTTTTTATTTAAAAATGAATAGGTAAAATAAAAAAAGGGATAAGGAGTGAAGGACATGAAAGTATTTATTTGTATGGATGATGAAGATTGTATAGAAAAATTAAGTGAATTATTATATCAGACACATATGGAAGAAGATATATCTATTGATAGCTATGATCAATTTGTCAATATAGCATTTTTACGTCAAAGAGAAAGCTACGATGTGGCTTTTATTGGAGATCGTATTCATGGTGACAATGGTTTTTTAATGGGTGAGTATTTACATGATGCGAATCCTGAATGTTTGATTATCTATATTGGTGATGATTATGCGCATATGCATGAAAGTTTTCGGGCATATGGATATCAGATGTTTTTAAAACAGGAATTACCAGAACTGTTTAATGGTGAATTTCAAAGAATATGGAGTCATTACCAAAAATTACATCACGAGGAAATCTTCTATCTTGATAATGGAGGAACACGACGTTTTTTACCAGGGGAAATCGTTTATATTGAAAATGGACGTTTTCAAACACAGGTGGTGACTGCACATCAGCGTTTTTATGGACATTTTGGTGATTTAACCAAAACAAAAACGAAGTTATTGAAGTATTCTTTTTTTCAGATGCATCCCCGTTATTTTGTAAATATGCATTATATTTTAATGATTCGAAATGGTGAATTAGAAATGAAAAATGGGGATTGTATTCCAACTTCTATTATGAATAAAGAATTAATTAATGATGCGATTCAATCTTTTCTTTCTAGTCAGTAAAAAATATGAATAAATATTGAAAAAAAAGGTAAGAAATGATATTATTCAATTAGTTATACAACTGACGGAAGTGGAATAGACCACATGGAGTATAATGGGAAAGAGTCGACCGTCTGGGCAACAGTCTGGACGTTTAGACTCTTTTTTTGGTTTTTCATAAATTGATAGCGATATCAATAGTCAAAACCATGAATTTGTGATATAAAGAAAGTGTCAAGAGGTCCTAAAAATAAAAAAAGAAAGGGTGTTTAATGATGTTAACAGATGTAGAGATTGCACAAAGTGCAAAAATGAAACCCATCAAGGAGATTGCTGAAAAAGTTGGACTTGATGAAGATGATTTGGAGCTTTATGGTAAGTATAAAGCTAAGATTTCATTAGAAGCGATTTCTCAACTTAAGGAAAAAGAAAATGGAAAGTTAATCTTAGTGACTGCCATTAATCCAACACCTGCAGGTGAAGGAAAGACAACAACAATGATTGGATTATCTCAAGCATTGAATAAATTAGGGAAAAAATCTGTTGTGGCTATGCGTGAACCAAGTTTAGGTCCATGTTTTGGCGTGAAAGGTGGTGCAGCTGGTGGTGGTTATGCTCAAGTTGTTCCAATGGAAGATATCAATCTGCATTTTACTGGTGATATTCATGCTATTACGACTGCCAATAATTTAATTGCTGCGATGTTAGACAATTCTATTCAACAGGGAAACCCATTGGATATTGATACAAGACAGATTGTCTGGAAAAGATGTGTGGATCTTAATGATCGTGCATTAAGACATATTGTTGTGGGACTTGGTGGTAAAGTCAATGGTGTTCCTAGAGAAGATGGATTTGATATTTCAGTAGCGAGTGAAGTCATGGCTATTTTGTGTTTAGCAACATCATTGGAAGATTTAAAACAACGTGCAGGACGTATGATTGTGGCTTATAATCATGTTGGTGAACCTGTGACGGTGGATGATATTCAGGCCACAGGAGCTGTCACATTATTATTGAAAGATGCTATTAAGCCCAATTTAGTCCAAACACTTGATCATACGCCAGTCTTTGTTCATGGGGGTCCATTTGCGAATATTGCACATGGATGTAACTCTGTTATGGCAACAAATTTAGCTATGAAATTAGGTGATTATGCTATTACTGAAGCTGGTTTTGGAGCTGATTTAGGTGCTGAAAAATTCTTAGATATCAAATGCCGTCAGGCTGGATTAAAACCAGATGCAGTTGTTATTGTCGCAACTGTCCGTGCGCTTAAAATGCATGGTGGCGTAAAGAAAACAGATTTAGCAGTAGAAAACTTAGATGCCCTTAGAAAAGGAATTGAAAACTTAGAAAAACATATTGAAAATATTCATAAATACCATTTGCCTAGTGTTGTTGCTATTAATGCTTTTCCAACTGATACAAAGGCTGAACTTGAATTATTAAAGGAAATCTGTAAACAAAAAGGTGTCGATGTTGCCATTAGTGAAGTGTGGGCAAAAGGAGCAGATGGTGGCATTGAATTGGCTGAAAAATTATTAGAAGTCTTAGATACAAAAGAAGCTCATTTTGAGCCATTATATGATTTGAATTTACCAATTGCTGACAAAATCAAAGTCATTGCAAAAGAAATCTATGGTGGGGATGATGTGACTTTCACTAAGAAGGTCATGAATAAAATGAAAAAATATGAAGCACAGGGATTAGGTCAATTACCAATCTGTGTCGCAAAAACACAATATTCATTATCTGATGATCCAACATTGCTTGGTCGTCCTCATGGATTTGTGGTTGAAATCAATGATTTGATTCCAAATACAGGTGCAGGATTTTTAGTCGCTATTAGTGGCGATATTATGCGTATGCCTGGATTACCAAAACAACCAGCTGCCGTGAATATGGATATTGATGAAGATGGCAAGATTGTTGGATTATTTTAAATAGAAGGAGATGGAGAAATGAAAGTAGCAGTGATTATGGGTTCAACAAGTGATTTACCTAAAGTTGAACCAGCTATTCAAATTTTAAAAGATTATGGTGTTGAAGTTCAGGTGAGATGTTTATCAGCTCATCGTGCTCATCTAGGACTTAGTGAGTTTATGAAGGAAATCAATCAAAATGGGACAGAGGTTGTAATTACAGCAGCAGGTATGGCCGCTGCCTTACCAGGTGTTGTCGCATCGCAAACAGTATTACCTGTTATTGGTGTTCCACTAAGTGGCGCAACATTAGATGGTATGGACGCTTTGTTGTCAATTGTCCAAATGCCTTCTGGTATCCCAGTTGCAACAGTCGCTATCAATGGAAGTAAAAATGCAGCTTATTTAGCATTACAGATGATGGCTGTACATCATGAAGAATTAAAAACAAAACTCATCGCCTTCCGTCAGGATAATGAAAAACAGGCAATGAAAGCAAATCAGGAAGTTATGGAAAAATATCAATAAAAAAGGAGAACAAAACAATGGCAAAATTATTATATGAAGGAAAAGCAAAACAAGTTTATGAAACAGAAAATCCAAATGAATACATCATTCATTATAAAGATGATGCAACAGCTGGTAATGGTGTGAAACATGATCAGTTTGAAGGAAAAGGTGTCTTAAATAATACGATTTCTTGTATTATCTTTGATATGTTAGAAGAAGCAGGAATCAAGACACATATGATTGAAAAAATCAATGAAAGAGATATTCGTGTTAAAAAAGTAGAAATCTTCCCATTAGAAGTCATTATTAGAAATATTACAACAGGATCATTCTGTAAAAGATTAGGAGCAAAAGAAGGTATTGTCTTAGATGAACCAATATTCGAATTAAGTTATAAAAATGATGACTATGGTGATCCATTAATCAATGATGATCATGCTGTAGCATTGGGACTGGCAACGCGTGATGAATTAAAATATATCCGTGAAACAACATTAAAGATTAATGAATTATTAAAAGCATTCTTCTTAAAATTAAATTTAAAATTAGTAGATTTTAAAATTGAATTTGGTAAAACTGAAGATGGTCAAATCTTATTGGCAGATGAAATTTCACCTGATTCTTGTCGTTTATGGGATGTTGATACAAATCAAAAATATGATAAAGATGTCTTTAGACAAGATATTGGTGATTTAATTGAAACTTATAAAGCCGTTTTAGCAAGAATGGAAAATAAATAAGGAGAAAAAGTATGGATTATAAAAAAGCTGGTGTAGATATTGAAGCTGGATACAAATCAGTAGAATTAATGAAAGAACATGTCAAAGCAACGATGCGTCCTGAAGTGATTGGTGGACTTGGTGGTTTTGCTGGAGCATTTGATTTAAGTGCCATTAAAAATATGGAAGAACCTGTTTTATTATCAGGAACTGATGGTTGTGGAACAAAGGTGAAATTAGCTTTTGTGATGGATAAACATGATACAATAGGTATTGATGCTGTTGCGATGTGTGTCAATGATATTGCATGTAGTGGTGGAGAGCCATTGTTTTTCTTGGATTATATTGCCTGTGGAAAGAACTATCCTGAAAAAATTGCAACCATTGTTAAAGGGGTGGCTCAAGGTTGTCTTCAATCTGAGTGTGCATTAGTTGGTGGTGAAACAGCAGAACATCCAGGATTAATGCCTGAAGATGATTATGATTTGGCTGGTTTTGCAGTAGGTGTTGTTGATAAAAAAGATATTATTGATGGTTCAAATATCAAAGCTGGTGATGTTTTGGTTGGTATCGCATCTAGTGGTGTGCATAGTAATGGTTTTTCACTTGTGAGAAAAGTTTTTGATATCACAAAAGAATCATTAGAAACATATTATGATGAATTAAATGGAACATTGGGTGAAACATTATTAACACCAACAAGAATTTATGTCAAAGCTTTAAAAAATATCAAAAAAGCTGGCGTTCAAGTCAAAGGATGCTCACATATTACAGGTGGAGGATTTTATGAAAATGTTCCAAGAATGTTACCAGATCATGCATTAGCCCTCATTCGTAAAGATAGTTATCCTATCCCACCTATTTTCAATCTGATTCAAAAGAATGGACAAATCGAAGAACAGATGATGTATAATACGTTTAATATGGGGCTAGGAATGGTGATTGCTTTAGATCCTGCAGATGTTGACACAGCTATGAAAGCTATTGAAGCAGCAGGTGATCATTGTTATGTTGTTGGACATATTGAAGAAGGTCAAAAAGGAGTTCAGTTATGTTAAAGATTGCTGTGATGATATCTGGTGGTGGCACAGATTTGCAATCAATTATTGATGCCTGTCAGGCTGGAAAAATCAATGGAACGATTGAACTTGTGATTTCTAATCGTCAAAAAGCTTATGGTTTACAGCGTGCTCAAAAAGCAGGGATTGAAACAGCAGTTGTCAAAAAGAATGATACATTGATTGTATCAATGTTAAAGGAAAGAAACATTGATTTGGTTGTTTTAGCTGGTTATTTAGCCATTTTAACAGATGAACTGATTGATGCCTATCCAAATCAGATTATCAATATTCATCCTTCATTGATTCCTTCATTTTGTGGGGCAGGTATGTACGGAATGCATGTCCACGAAGCTGTTTTGAATAGAGGCGTGAAAGTCAGTGGGGCGACTGTTCATTTTGTCAGCAGTGAAATAGATGGTGGTCCTATCATTAAGCAGGTTGCCTGTGATATTTCGGATTTAGATAAACCAGAAGATATACAGGCTAGAGTTTTGGAGATTGAACATCGCATCTTACCTGAAGTTGTCGGGTTATATTGTGATGGAAGAATAAAAGTAGAAAATGGAAGGGCAAAGGTGATTTAAGTGAAAAGAGCTTTGATTTCTGTAACAAATAAAGATGGTGTTGTTGATTTTGCATCAGGTTTAGTGAAACTCGGATTTGAAATTGTTTCTACTGGTGGAACAATGAAAGTTTTAGAAGACAATGGTGTTCACTGTATTGCGATTGATGATGTCACTGGTTTTCCTGAAATGTTGGATGGGAGAGTGAAAACTTTACATCCTAAAGTTCATGGTGGACTTTTATTTAAAAGAGATAATCCAGAACACGTGAAAACAGTTCAAGAACATCATATTCAACCTATTGATTTGGTTTGTGTGAATTTATATGAATTTGAAAAAGCTTTAAGAGCTGGAAAACCAATGGAAGATATGATTGAAAATATTGATATTGGTGGACCTTCTATGATTAGAAGTGCTGCTAAAAACTTCAAAGATGTTTTGATTGTCACTGATCCAAGTGATTATGCAAAAGTCTTAGAAGCTATTGAAAACAATCAGACTGATTATGATTTCAGATTACGTCTTGCTTATAAAGCTTTTAGTACAACAGGGGCTTATGACGCCATGATTTCACGTTATTTTGCAGATGTATGTCATGATGAATTCCCTGATACTTTAAACATTTCATTAAAGAAAGTGGAACATTTACGTTATGGAGAAAACTCTCAACAGGCAGCTAATAAATATGAAGACAGCTATGTTCAAAAATCATTATTAGATTATGAACAATTACATGGAAAAGAAATTTCTTTCAATAATGTCAACGATTTATATGGAGCTGTGGCTTTAGTGAGAGAATTTGGTGATCAGATTGTTACAGCGGCTATTAAACATTCAACACCTTGTGGGGTTGCGATTGGTGAAACTGGTTATGATTCTTATATGAAAGCTTATGAAGCAGATCCACAATCTATCTTTGGTGGAATTGTAGCCGTGAACTATAAAATTGATAAACAGACAGCTGAACAGATGCATAAGATTTTCTTAGAAATCGTTGCAGCACCTGATTTTGACGCGGATGCTTTGGAAATCTTAAAGAAAAAGAAAAACTTACGTATCTTAAAATTAAAGAATTTAGATGCTAGAGATGCCAAATATGATATTAAATATCTTGAAGGTAAAGTGCTTGTCCAAGAGTTAAATACAAAGATGATTGATGAAATGAAAGTTGTCACTGAAGCAAAGCCTACACCAGAACAGCTAACAGATATGGAATTTGGTATGAAAGTTGTCAAATATGTTAAATCAAATGCAATCTGTATTGTGAAAAATGGTGTGACTTTGGCTATTGGTGGAGGACAGACTTCACGTGTTTGGGCTTTGGAAAATGCTATTAGAAACAATCCTGATAAGAATTTCGAAGGTTCAGTTTTAGCTAGTGATGCTTTCTTCCCATTTAATGACTGTGTTGAAGTTGCTGCCAAGGCAGGAGTTGGCGCTATTATTCAACCAGGTGGAAGTATCAGAGATCAGGATTCTATTGATTTGTGTAATGAAAAGAATATTCCAATGGTCTTTAGTGGATATAGACATTTTAGACATTAAGATATAAATAATGAATGCTAAACAGATGTGGGACAAGTTTTTGGACAAAGAGGCTGGAGATAGTTACGATGCATGGCAGTATGGTAGTCATGCCAATGGGCTTGCTTTACTGACATTGCTGAAAATCAAAACAGCAACATCTTCAGCTTATCCCATATATGTCCAATACGATGAACCTCTACCACAGGTTGGAAGTTACAGCATAATCTTAGATAAACAAGATCATGCTGTATGTATCATTCAAACGACAGAAGTTACCATCATTCCTTTTGATCAAGTGAATGATGAGCATGCTTATTTAGAGGGAGAGGGAGATCGTACGCTTGATTATTGGCGAAAAATACATGCAGATTTTTTTACACAGGAAATGGAAAATATGGGTCAGCAGTTTCATAAGGACATGTTAGTTGTGTGTGAAAAATTTAAAGTTGTATATCCAAAATCATAAGAGGAGGAAACCATGAAAGTATTAGTTATTGGTAGTGGTGGTCGTGAACATGCGATTGCTTATGCTTTAAATAAAAGCCAGAAAGTTGATGAAATTCATGCTATACCAGGAAATCCAGGTATGGCTGAAATTGGAACTTGTCATCCTGGTCATGTAGAAGATTTAGATAGTATTTTAAAATTTGTTGAAGAACATGCGATTGATTTTACAGTGATTGGACCTGAAGTGCCTTTATGCATGGGATTAGCTGATTTATTGGAAAGTCATGGACATAAAGTTTTTGGCCCAACGAAACAGGCTGCAACTTTGGAAGGAAGTAAAGCTTTTTCTAAGGATTTTATGAAAAGACATCATATTCCTACTGCCGCCTATCAGGAAGTTCACTCTTATGAAGAGGCTATTGAAGCTTTAACTTCATTTGATTATCCTGTTGTTGTCAAAGCAGATGGATTGGCAGCTGGTAAGGGTGTTGTGATTTGTGAAAATGAATCACAAGCAAAGCTGGCTTTACAGGAAATGATGGTAGAAGGAGCTTTAGACGGAGCTGGAAAAACAGTTGTTTTAGAAGAATTCTTAACTGGATTTGAATGTTCACTTCTTTGTTTTACTGATGGTGAAACAATTGTTCCCATGGTAAGTGCTAAGGATCATAAACAAATCTATGATGAAAATAAAGGACCAAATACAGGTGGTATGGGAACTGTTTCTCCAAATCCTTTCTTACCAGAGGGAATGGAAGAGATTTTGAAAAAAGATGTTCTAGAACCATTTATGGCTGGTTTAAAAGCTGATCATATGGATTATAGAGGTGTTGTTTTTATTGGTTTGATGATCGAAAATAATCAACCAAAAGTTCTTGAATTCAATGTTCGCTTTGGAGATCCTGAAACACAATCTATTCTTTTAAGATTAGATACAGATTTATTTGATATTATGTATGCTGTAAGTACAAAAACATTAAAAGATATTGATATTCAATGGAAAGACGAACATGTGGCCTGTCTTGTTTTAGCAAGTCAGGGTTATCCAGGAAGCTATGAAAAAGGCAAGGTTATTACGGGTATTGATCAGGTTGATGAAGATATCGTGATTTTCCATGCTGGAACTGCTATCAATCAAAATGGTGAGCTTGTAACAAATGGAGGACGTGTCTTAAATATTTGTGCCTATGGTCAAACATTAGAGGAAACACGTGATAAAGTTTATCAGGCTGCCAAGACTATTGAGTTTGATGGTAAATATTATCGTAAAGATATTGGATTAAATTGAGGTGAAAAGATGAGTAAAGTCTATCGTGTATATGTTGAAAAGAAAAGTGCATATGCTATTGAAGCGAATGAGTTATTAAATAATATTCAGACACAATTAAAAATAGAAACAGTGACAGATGTTCATGTTGTGAATCGTTATGATCTTCAAGGTGTCAGTGAAGATGTTCTTAAACAAGGGATTCCAACAATTTTAAGTGAACCTATGGTTGATGAAATTTATCAGGAAGATTATCCTTTAAATGAACATCAAAAAGCTTTTGCGATTGAATTTTTACCTGGACAATATGACCAGAGAGCTGATGCCTGTGAGCAATGTTTTCAGGTTTTAACAGGTGAAAAAAATGTTAAGGTCAAATGTGCCAAATTGATTGTTTTAGAAGGACAGGTATCTGATGATGATGTCAAAGATATTCAAAATTATTTGATTAATCCAGTAGATCAGCGTTTAGCTTCATTAGATAAGCCAGAACATTTGAATGATGAAGATGTACATATTAACCCTGTTCCAATTATTGATGGATTTATGGATATGAGTGATGATGAATTAAAACGTTTTATACAAGATAATGGTATGGCCATGAATGAAGATGATTTAAAAGTCACTCAAGATTACTTTAAAAATGAAGAAAAACGTAATCCAACAGAAACTGAATTAAAGGTATTAGATACATATTGGTCTGATCATTGTCGTCATACAACATTTGCGACAATCATTACAGATTTAGACATTGAAAATGGTGCATTTAAAGAAATTTTAGAAAAAGATGTTGAAAATTATAAAACATCACGTCATTTGGTTTATGGTGTGAATACAGATCGTCCATTAACTTTAATGGATTTAGCAACGATTTCTATGAAAGAATTAAGAAAAACAGGCTATTTAGATGATTTAGAAGTTTCTAAAGAAATTAATGCCTGTTCTGTAGAATTGACTGTTCATACCAATGAAGGTGATGAAGAATGGCTATTGATGTTTAAAAATGAAACACATAACCATCCAACAGAAATTGAACCATTTGGTGGGGCAGCAACATGTTTAGGTGGTGCCATTCGTGATCCTCTTTCAGGACGTGCTTATGTATACCAGTCTATGCGTATTACAGGAGCTGGAGATCCAAGACAGCCATTAGACGAAACAATGAAAGGAAAACTTCCTCAACGTAAAATCTGTCAGGAAGCAGCTCATGGCTTTTCAAGCTATGGAAACCAGATTGGTTTAACAACTGGTTTTGTCCATGAAATTTATGATGATGGATTCCTTGCAAAACGTATGGAACTTGGTGCCGTTGTGGCAGCTGCACCAAAAGATCAGGTGAAACGTTTAGAACCATTAAAAGGACATATTGTCTTATTGATTGGTGGACGTACTGGTCGTGATGGTATTGGTGGAGCGACAGGTTCATCAAAATCACATGAATTAAAAACCACAACAACAGCTGGAGCTGAAGTTCAAAAAGGAAATCCAGTAGAAGAAAGAAAAATTCAAAGATTATTTAGAAATCCTGAAGTGTCAAAACGTATTGTACGTTGTAATGACTTTGGGGCAGGTGGAGTCTGTGTAGCCGTAGGTGAATTGGCAGATGGACTGGAAATTAATTTAGATGCTGTCTTAAAGAAATATGAAGGTTTAACAGGAACAGAATTAGCGATTTCTGAATCTCAGGAACGTATGGCTATTGTGATTGATCCTCGTGATGAAGCTTTTATTAAAGCTGCCTGTGATCAGGAAAATCTTGAAGTTGTCAAAGTCGCAACAGTCACTGACAAAAACCGTTTAACAATGTCTTATATGGGACAGACTGTTGTTGATATTGATCGTGGCTTCTTAGATAAGAATGGAGCTTCACGTTATCAGAATATTCATGTTGAATTACCTGATTTTGATCAGACACCTTTTGATGAAGTGAAACAGACATCATTTGTCAAAACTTCAAAAGATGTGTTAAGTCGTTTATCTGTTTGTAGCCAAAAAGGATTGGTGGAAAGATTTGACTCATCTATCGGTAATGGAACTGTTTTATCACCATTTGGTGGAAAGACTTTAAGAACTGAAACTGAAGGTATGGTCGCTTTAATTCCGGTATTACAAAAAGAAACAACAACATGTTCAATCATGAGTTATGGTTATAATCCTGTTATTTCAAAATGGTCACCTTATCATGGCTCTATTTATGCGATTGTTGAATCTATTGCGAAAATTGTCGCAATGGGTGGAGATTATCATACAATTCGTTTCTCTTTCCAGGAATACTTTGAAAAATTACTTGATATTCCAGAAAAATGGGGAAAACCATTTGCAGCATTACTTGGTGCATATCGTGTTCAATCTGAGATGAAACTTCCATCTATTGGAGGAAAAGATTCTATGTCAGGATCATTTGAAGATATACATGTGCCACCAACACTTGTCTCTTTTGCGATTACTGGTGGAGATGTGCAAGATGTGATGACACCAGAATTAAAAGCAGCTCATCATACTTTGGTAGAAGTGATGTTACCAAAAGATGAATTCCATATTTTTGACTTTGATGCTTTAAAAGCACAATATGATGGTATTATGGAATTGATGAAAAATAAACAGGTTTATAGTGCTTATACTGTCAAAGATGGTGGTGTGATTGAAGCTGTTTATAAAATGGCATTTGGAAATGCAATTGGTGTACAATTGAATGATGAATTGGCATTAGAAAGCTTTGTTCAAAAAGATTATGGACATATCATCTTAGAAGTTGAAAATGATTCAGTTGTGACATTGCCACATACAAGAATTATTGGACATACAGTTGATTCATCTGTTATGATATATCGTGATGAAACTTTATCATTAGATGAAGCTTATCAAGTTTATGAATCTGTTTTAAATGATGTTTATCCAACAACAGAAAAAGCTCCAACAAGTGATATGATTGTGAAAGACTGTCATCAAAGATGTGAATTAAAAGCAAAACAGACATATGATGAAGTCAAAGTTGTTATTCCAGTATTCCCAGGAACAAACTGTGAATATGATTCAAAACGTGCTTTTGAACGTGCTGGCGCAACAGTTCAACTCGTCTTGATGCGAAATAAAACAGCTCAAGAAATGAAAGATTCTGTTGAAGAATTAGAAAAGGCTATTCGTCAATCACAAATTATGATGTTACCTGGTGGATTTAGTGCTGGTGATGAACCAGAAGGATCTGGTAAATTTATTGCGACAGTTTTAAGAAGTCCAAAACTAAAAGCTGCCATTGATGATTTATTAGAAAATCGTGATGGATTGATGATTGGAATTTGTAATGGATTCCAGGCATTAGTGAAATTAGGATTACTTCCTTATGGACATATTAAAGATATGGATGAAAATGATCCAACATTAACATTCAATACAATTGGTCGTCACTTATCTCAGATGGTGAATACAAGAATTGCTTCTGTAAAATCACCTTGGTTAACAGGTGTGAATGTAGGCGATATTCATACTGTTCCTATTTCTCATGGAGAAGGACGTTTTGTTGCTCCAAAAGAAGTCATTGAACAATTATTTGAAAATGGGCAGGTTTTTAGTCAATATGTAGATGAAAACAATCAGCCAACTATGGTTTCACCATATAATCCTAATGGATCAATGATGGCTATTGAAGGTATTGTTTCAAGTAATGGACGTGTATTAGGAAAAATGGCTCATAGTGAACGTCAAGGTGAAAATAGAAATAAGAATATTTATGGTGAAATGGATCAGAAATTATTTGAAGCAGGTGTAAATTATTTTAAAGGTGGTAAATAAATGGAAAGACAAATTTTTGAAAGTATGACACTTTGTCCTTTAGATGGACGTTATAGTAATGTCAAAGATGCTTTTGCCCAATATTTTAGTGAATATGCTTTAGTTAAATATCGTGTATATGTAGAAATTCAGTGGTTAAAGTTCTTGATTGAAAATATTGAAAGTGATATCTTAAAGAATTTTGATCAAGCCAATATGAAACAAATTGAAGATATAGCTAATCATTTTGATGAAGAAGCTTTTGCCAAAATTAAAGAGATTGAATCTTCAACACGTCATGATGTTAAAGCTGTAGAATATTATATTGGTAATACTTTAAAAGAAATGGGTTACGATGATTTAATCAGCTTTGTTCATATCGGTTGTACTTCAGAAGATATCAATAATACGTCTTATGCTTGTATGATTAAACATGGTTTACAAGATGTCTGGTTAAAAAAAGCAAATGAAGTTGTAGATGCAATGAATAAATGGGCAATTGAACATAGTGATGATGCCATGTTGGCACATACACATGGTCAACCAGCGACACCAACAACAATTGGTAAAGAATTTAAAGTCTATGCTTATCGTTTTGCTTCTAGTATTGAAAATATTAAAAATATTCAGATTAAAGCAAAATTCAATGGTGCAACAGGAAATTATAGTGCCATTTTAACAGCTTTTCCAAATGTTGACTGGCCTGCACAAGCTAAGAAATTTGTTGAAGAATATTTAGGTTTAACTTTCAATCCATTAACAACACAAATTGAAAGTCATGATTATACTTGTCATATTTTAGACGGTATTCGTCATTTCAATAATATTTTAATGGATTTAGATGTTGATATGTGGCTTTATATTTCTATGGAATACTTTAAACAGATTCCAGTTCAAGGAGAAGTAGGAAGTAGTACAATGCCTCATAAAGTCAATCCAATTCGTTTTGAAAACAGTGAAGCCAATGCAGATATGTCAAATCATATTTGTGTAGCTTTATCTAATAAGTTACCAAAATCTCGTATGCAAAGAGATTTATCTGATTCTTCTAGTCAAAGAAATTTAGGATTAGCTTTTGGATATTCTTTACAGGCTATGAATGAAACATTAAATGGACTTGCTAAATGTGTAGTGAATAAAGAAAAATTAGCATATGATCTTAATGAAAAATGGGAAGTTTTAGCTGAACCAATTCAAACAATGTTAAGAAAATATGGTGTGCCTGATGCTTATGATACTTTAAAAGCTCTAACAAGAGGAAAAAGTATTTCTAAAGAAGATATTTTGAAATTTGCTGAAAGTTTAGATATTCTTTCTGATGAAGACCGTGAAACTTTAGTGAATATGACACCAGCTTCTTATATTGGCAAAGCAAGTGAACTTGCAAAAATGAAATAAATAGAGAAGGTAATGGGCATCTATGATGAACATTACCTTTTTACATAAACAAAAACTATATAATTTATGCTTTACAATGAATTGATCAATCAATCTGATATTTTAACCATGAAAAGTTTGGATATGTTATAATTGTTATAAAAGGGGATGGGATAATGAAATATCGTGTTATTTATAATAAAGGACTACCTAAGTCCATGTTAGAAAAGATAAAAAATAGGGAATATACATTAGATGAGATTCATTCTATGTATCAAGTTATAAAAAGAAACTATGATGCTAAACAAAAGGGATGGATACGTGCTATGATCATTTTGATAATATGTATTGTTGGCGTAGGTGGTTTAGGAATAACAAAAGTTCAACAACAAGCCTTAATAGTTTATCTTTTTTCCATTGGTTTTGTAGCTGGATTATGTATCTTGATATTGATATATGCAAAAATTAATGCAGTCAATAAAGAAATGAACCAACTTCAAAAAGCGTTAGAAATAGGGTATCCAGAATTGGCTGAAAGATTTTTTGTGAAATCGTGATATTTTTCTCAAAAACTTAGCAGCGAAAGACATTTATGAGATAAAAGAACCTATATAATATATAGCTTTATGATTTAGAAAATATATGAAAAATGTCGATAGAAATGTTAAGATTATGTTAAAAATATTTACATTATGTTAGGAATATGTTAAGTTTTACTTGTGTATAAATAGGAGGGACATGATGGAACTGACAAACATATTCTCTTTGCTTGGAGGGTTGGCTTTATTCCTTTATGGGATGACAATGATGTCAAATGGTTTAGAGCTGGCTGCCGGGAATAAGATGAAGTCAATTTTGGAAAAATTGACAACAAATCGTTTTTTAGGAGTTGCAGTTGGAGCACTAATAACAGCGATTATTCAATCTTCATCAGCAACAACAGTCATGGTTGTAGGCTTTGTTAATGCAGGACTTATGCAATTGAAAAATGCTGTATGGGTCATCATGGGTGCCAATATTGGGACAACAATCACAGGACAGCTGATTGCCTTGGATATTACAGCTTTAGCACCTATTATTGCTTTTATTGGGGTTGTGTTGATTGCCTTTTTCAAAAGCAAGAAACTTGATGCAATTGGTGAAATTATTGCTGGTTTAGGTATTTTATTTATGGGGATGGAAATGATGTCAACAGCAATGGCGCCATTAAGAGAGTCTGCAGAATTTGCAAGTATTGTCGCAAACTTCCAAAATCCATTGATTGGTATTTTAGTAGGTGCAGTCTTTACTGCCATCATTCAGTCATCATCAGCGTCAGTAGGTATTTTACAGGCGTTAGCGATGAGTGGAGTTGTAACTTTACCATCAGCTATTTATGTTTTATTTGGACAAAATATCGGAACATGTATTACGGCTGTTCTTGCATCAATAGGGACAAATAGAAATGCAAAGCGAACAACAATTATTCACTTATCATTCAATATTATAGGAACAATTATCTTTGTGATTATTAGTATGACAACACCATTTGCTGCGTTTATGGCATCATTAACACCAACAAATGTTGCTGCACAAATTGCCAATGTACATACAGTCTTTAATGTTGTGACAACAATCATCTTGTTGCCAATTGGAACAAAACTGGTCGATTTATCATTCATTATTTTACCAGAAAAGCCAGAATTGGAAGGAAAGATGCAGTTAAAATACTTAGACTTTGGTATTTTTACAAACGACTATCATATTGGAATAAGTGCTATTGCGAATACGCAGTTGTTCAATGAAACACAGAACATGCTAGATGTTGCAATAGACAATGTCCGCAAATCATTTGAACTTTTGATAGAGTTCAAGGAAGACAAATATGAAAAGCTACAAAAGAATGAAGAATATATTAACTATTTGAATAAAAATATCGTAGACTTTACAACAAATGCGATTTCAACAGAATTTCCAATAGAAGGTTCACAGGCCATTGGTTTATTCATGAAGATATCATCAGACATTGAAAGAATTGGAGATCATGCGGTGAACATAGCCCAAAGGGCCGAGCTACTTCAAAGTGAAGACAGACGATTCTCACATGAAGCCATGGATGAGATAGGAATCATGAGCAGTCTTTGTGTCAATATACTAGATGAGCTGAGAATCATGAACTATGATGAGTTCAGTAGCATTGTAGACAAAGTTGATGTAATAGAAGAGAACATAGACAAGACACATCATCAGTTTACAGTGAATCAGCTTAAGAGATTAAAAGATAAAAAATGTACAACAGAGAACAGTGTTGTCTATACAAAGATTCTTACAGATTTTGAAAGAATTGGAGATCATGGATTGAACATAGCCAAAGGTTTCTATAAAGCCAGAGAAGCAATGAAAGCTATGAAAATGGTGAAACCAGAAATGATCGAAGAAACAGAAAAAGCAACAGCGTAAAACTTTATGTGAAAACATAAAGTTTTTCTGTTTTTAAAGTTAAAAATAATATTTTATATAAACAGTAGTTTCTATGATGAAAATTTGTTATAATATTGAACAACATAGGAGGTAATAATAATGAAAAAAGTTATATCAACGGATAAAGCACCAGGAGCTATTGGACCATATAGTCAGGGTATTGATTTAGGAGATATTATTTTCTTCTCTGGTCAAATTCCTTTGAATCCTCAAACTGGTGAAATGCCAGAAGGAATAGAAGCACAAACAAAACAGGCTTTAGATAATGTCAAAGGATTACTTGAAAGTCAAAATTTAGATTTTTCTCATGTTGTAAAGACAACAGTATTTTTAGACGATATGAAAGATTTTAATACTGTTAATAGCATTTATGCTCAATATTTTGTAGAGCCTTATCCTGCTAGAAGTGCTATTGAAGTAGGAAGCTTACCAAAAGGCGCACTTATAGAAGTGGAAATTATTGCCGTCAAATAACACTATTATTTTAGCTGAAAGATTTCATCATTATATTAAAATTTATTATAGTGATGGACATACGGAAATTATTTTTGAAGATATAAAAAGTTATCTTCAACAAAAAAGAGCAAAAAAAGGATATAAAAATGCTATTTTACTACATGAAAATTGGCTATATCCAACTATGAATCAAAAAGATTATTCATGTCATTGGGTTAACTTGTATTATTTACGTGAAAAAAATCCTTATTGTAAGCAATTATTAAAGGATAAAAATATATATCAAAAAGCAAAAATTATGTATATAAAACAAATTCAAAAAGAAATGAATACCTATGGTCATACAGTAAAAGAACTAAGGTAATACTTTGGTTCTTTTTTTGTTTATAAGAGAAGATTAAAAATCTAATTTATTTTATGAGAAAAGTAATCTTTTGGAGTAAAATGGAAGGTTTTCTAAATAAAAAAAATCAGGTATAATAAAATTGAAATTGTTTTGATATGAAAATAGGAGAAAAGTATGAAAAATAAAATCTTGATTGTGGATGATTCACAGGTAAATAGACAAAGTTTAGCGGATATTTTAAGAGAAGATTATGAAATTGTTTTTGCAAATAATAGTACTGAAGCTATTTCATTAGTGAAGAATAATCTTTCATCGCTATCTTTGATAATATTGAATTGGATGATGGCTGAAATGAATGGGATTGAAGTTTTATCTTCTATGAATAAATATCACTGGATTGATAAAATACCTGTCATCATTATTGTCACACAAAATTTACAATATCCTATAGAACATGCTTATGAATTAGGGATTAGTGATGTTATAAGTTTGCCATTTCATGAAGATATTGTAAGAAAAAGAATATCTAACATCGTCTCACTATATTCTCAAAAAACTTATTTAAAAAATATGAAAACAGAGCAATCATCTGATCAATTAGATATTGAAAAAATGAAAAACAATTTCTTTTTTGAAAAGCAGAATCAACTGGCATTTATATATGATAATCAGTTAGATATCATGTTTTTATCACAAGATGCTTCTCAACGCTTGGAATTACCAGAAATTGTTGCCCATCCTATGGCTAGAGATTCTCATAATCGTCTTAAAGTCAGATTAACAAAGATGATACAGTTAGCTCAACAGACAAATCAAACAAATCCATCTTTTGAATATGAAGATATATTTATCATTGATGGAAAAGACCTATTGTGTCATTTTCGATGTCGTGCCATCTGGCTAGGTGAAGAAAATGCACGTTTTATAGGCGTGATGGGATTTATAGATAAAGAAGAACTCTTTGATGATGAACAATTTCAAAATATTTCAAAGTTTGATCTTTTACATTTTCAACATTTTTTAATAGAATTTCAAAAAATATTTGATCAGATTTCTTTGATTGATGTTCAGACACAGCGCTATATATCTTTAACGAATGAAGATATTGAAAATATGTACTTTATGGAACATCAAGATTTATGGCAAGATATATCAATGTTTGATTCGAAAAGGTACAAAAAAGCATATGAACACCAATCAAAAGTCATCCACTTTGATTTTCAGTCACGATATATTTATTATGTCATTGATCAATATATAGAAGTGAATGATGATCCATATGTGATAGAATATAAATTAAAGATGCATGAACATATTTTAAAAAGTGATAAACAATATCGAAAAATGGTCAAAACATTAAATTATATGCAAGAGAATATATATCTGGATGGGTTAACCGAAGTTTATAATAGACGTTATTTAGAAGATGACTTGATAAAAAAAGAAGATATAACAGCGATTGCTATGATTGATTTAGATCATTTTAAAGATATTAACGATTGTTTTGGACATTTGGCAGGAGATCGAGCACTACAGGAAACAGCAAAGACCATCAAGAAAAGTGTACGTGAAAAAGATGCTGTGATTCGTTATGGTGGTGATGAATTTGTTATTTTATTCTATCAGATACCTAAACATATTTTAGATGAAAGATTGAATTCTATTCGCCAAGAAATTACAGAAATAAAAATTAAAACATACCCTGATTTAAAATTAACATGCAGCATTGGTTGTGCATATGGAAAATATGATTATCAGTTATTGAAATTAGCTGATAAAAGAATGTACCAGGCAAAAGAAAAACGAAATTGTGTTGTTATTGACGATAAAGAAGAGTTAGTGAAAGTATGATTGTAAAAATTGCTGTTTGTTTAAACATGAACTCATTCTTAAAAGATAATATATAATGAATGATATAATATTTTACAATTGTGTTTAATTTGTTGAAATAATATTTTAATAGGTGTATGATTCTTTTGAGGTGAAGAAAGATGTACGCGGTTGGAATCATGTCAGGAACATCAATGGATGGTATTGACACAGTGCTGGTTGATATTCATGGTTATGGAAAGGAAACAAAATTGAAAGTCATTGGCTACCATGAGTATCCTATGCCTATAGATATGAAAGCAAAAATTATGAAAGCCTGTGATGAAAAAGATTCTCATGTTGATGAAATTTGTAGCTTAAATTTTGAACTAGGATATCTGTTTGTTGAAGCTGTCAAAGTTTTACTTCATAAATATCATATATTATCAAAAGATATTGATTTTATTGCAACACATGGACAAACAATTTATCATATTCCTTTTCAAAAAGGTCAACTGTTGCCATCTACTTTACAAATTGGGGAACCTGCTGTTTTGGCTTATGAATTGAATACAACAGTGATTTCTAATTTTAGAGTGATGGATATGGCAGCTGGCGGACAGGGAGCACCGTTGGTACCATATAGTGAATTTATATTATATAGTGAAGAACATAAAAATATCGCATTACAAAATATTGGTGGCATTGGAAATGTGACTTTGTTAGTTGGACAGGATCTTGATCAAGTTCAGGCATTTGATACTGGACCAGGAAATATGATGATTAATGAAGCATGTCGTATCCTTTATCATTTAGAGTATGACGATTGTGGACATATTAGTGCTAAAGGAACGGTTATCAATGCTTTGTTAGATGAATTGATGCATCATTCATATATGAAAAAACAACCACCTAAATCAACAGGAAGAGAAGATTTTGGAGAAAAATATGTTCATTATCTTGTTGATAAATATAAAAAAGAAAAGCCACAAGATATTATAACAACTTTAACCTATTTTACTGCAAAAAGTATAGGTTATCATTATCAGACATATATATTGCCATATTATCCATTGCATAAAGTCATTGTTGGCGGTGGTGGCAGTCATAATCAGACACTTTTACAAATGCTTCAAAAAGAATTATATGATATCCCTGTTTATACACAGGATGATATCGGTTATTCAAGTGATGCAAAAGAAGCCATTGCTTTTGTCATTATGGGGAATGAAACATTACACCATCACTTTTCTAATGTTAAAAGTGCGACTGGTGCATCTGATTATGTTATATTAGGAAATATGACATTACCACCACGATAATTCCTAGTATTTTTATAGAAGCATTGATATAATGATAATAGGTGGTGAATTTATGAATTGTCTAGTACAGATTAAAGAAGCACAAAAAAGTTATACATCAACAGAAAAAATCATTGCTCAATATATTTTAGAACATACTCATGAGATATTAAATGATTCAGCCCAGCAACTAGGTGAAAAAAGTCAAACGTCAGCTGCTGCTGTTATTCGTTTTTCTAAAAAATTGGGGTATAAAGGATTTAGTGATTTAAAAATCAGTTTAGCTAGATCTTCACAAAATGAAGAGGAGGATATTGATACTGTTTTAGAGGAGGCAGATGATTTAACAACGCTTATTCATAAAGCTTGTCAATTAAATGTATCTACAGTTCAAAAAACATATCAAATGATTAATGAAGGACAATTACAAAAAGCAATTGAATATATGATTAACGCAAAAACAATTTATTTATTCGGGGTAGGAAGTTCTGCCATTGTGGCTTATGATTTTTCTCAAAAGTTATTGAGAATTGGTAAAAAAGCTATCTATAATACTGATATTCATGTGCAGATGACCTTTGCAGAAAGCATGACAAAAGACGATGTAGCTATTTTCATCAGTTACTCTGGAATGACTGCTGGTTTAACTGGTATGGCTAAAAAATTGAAAAAAGATGGTATACCAAGTCTGTCTATTACACAAAATTCTAGAAATACTGTCGCAAAAAATACAACGATTCAATTGTTTGTTCCTTTGGAAGAAAAAGAAATGAGAATAGGAGCTATCTCTTCAAGAACAGCATCTTTGGTTGTCACAGATCTTTTATATTATGGTGTTTATAAATACGACTTAGAAAATAACAGAGCTAAACTTTATGAAACAAAGAATCTGGTTTCTCAATTATTGAAATAATAGAGATTTGATAGATATTCTATAGAAATGGACCTCTTTAGATTTAAAGAAGGTCTTTTTTATATCTTAAAAAGAATATAATTTTGTTGAAATCTGATTTTATTGACAAAATAATTCAAAAATTAGATAATAAAATTGAAATAATATTTTAATAAGGAGAGTTATATATGAACACAAAGATTGAATATTTTTTAGAAGAATCAGTGAATCAAAACGTTTTTCCAGGCTGTTGTGTTGCTATTATTCATAATCAGATAACAGATTATTATTGTGTGGGGAATAAATCTATTTATCCATGC
Source organism: Massilimicrobiota sp. An134 (assembly GCF_002160815.1). Classification (GTDB taxonomy): domain Bacteria; phylum Bacillota_I; class Bacilli_A; order Erysipelotrichales; family Coprobacillaceae; genus Allocoprobacillus; species Allocoprobacillus merdigallinarum. Next base: position 24,908 of record NZ_NFLH01000002.1, read on the forward strand.
CAAGAAGAGAATCAAATAGATACACTTTATGATTTAGCGAGTCTTAGTAAAGTTGTTGGCACAACACCAGCAATATTAAGACTCATTCAAAAAGGATTATTATCTTATGATACACCTATTTATACAATAATTCCTGAATTTTTTAATAGAGATATAACGATCTTTCATTTGTTGACACATACATCTGGATTACCAGCGGATTTATCTTGGGGTTTAGATGTCACTAAGAATCAAATGGTTCAAGATATAAGTAATGTAAGTTCTAGCTGTATCCCTGGACAAAAAGTTGTTTATTCTGATTTGGGATATATTCTACTAGGACATATTATTGAGTCTATAACAAAAAAGAGTTTGGATAAAGTAGTAAAAGAGGAAGTCTTATTGCCATTGGATATGTATCAAACAGAATATTGTCCCAAAGAGCACATTCAATGTGCACCAACAGAAATCAGTCCACATTTTCATCAATTATTAAGAGGACAAGTTCATGATAGAAAGGCTTATATAATGAATGGTGTTGCTGGACATGCAGGACTATTTTCAAATGTTTATGATTTAGAGATGTATGCAAAAATGATTTTAAATTATGGACAATATAAAAATCAAACATTTTTAGAAGAACAATATATTCATGATATGTTTACGAATTTTTCTCTGGAACATCAAATTCCTAGGGGAATAGGTTTTTTGACTTATACTCCTGATAGTCTTTTTTCATCATTAAATTCTATAAAAACAATAGCTCATACTGGTTTTACAGGTACATCAATATTAATTGATCTGCAGAACCAAATTGCAATCATTGTTTTATCTAATAGAGTTCATCCGACACGAGAAAATACAAAGATATTGAATTGGCGTAGAGAGTTTCATAATTTTGTGATGGAAAATATATGATGTGAAATTATATTACAAATTTTATAAAATAATATTGAAATTTAATTTTAAATTGTTATAATAATAATGTAAGCACTTCCGTTAATTGGGGAGAAGAAAAGAGAGGAGAGTATAACTATGGAAAAACTTACAAATTTTATTGAAGAAAAAGTTGCACCTCCATTAATTAAGTTTTCAAACTTAAGATATGTGCAAATTATGCAGAGAACATTTATTAGTTTTACTGCACTATTAATTATAGGATCAATATTCTTATTATTAGCATCATTGCCTTTTGATCCATGGCAAAATCTTATCGGTGATTTTTCAGCAAAATTTGCTGCTGCATCAGGAGTTGGAACTGGTTTTATTGCTTTGTTTGTTGTTGTTGCAGCTGCATATGCGACAATTGAATATTATAATAAGAAAAAGGGAGAGGGATTAGATTTTGTTGCTCCAATAATCTTAGCTGTATCATCTTTCTTTATTCTTATACCAGCACAAACTGTTTCTACAATAGTTGAAGGATCAGATACTGCGGGTACATTTACAGGTGTTCCTACTGACTTTTTGGGAGCAAAAGGTGTGTTTGTAGGTTTGATTGTTGGGATTGTAACTATTGAAATTTATCGTTTCTTCATTAATAAGAAATGGACAATTAAAATGCCAGAAGGTGTTCCACCAATGGTAGCAAGTGCATTTATTGCCTTAATTCCAAGTACATTTGCGATTATATTCTGGTGGTTAATTGCAGTTGTTTTATCAATTGATTTACCAAATATTATTATGGGAATCTTTACACCATTAGTTAGTGCTTCTGATACACCAGCAACTGTATTTGTAACATCATTCTTGAATCGTGCTTTATGGGCAGTCGGTATTCATGGTGGAAATGTAGTTGGTTCTATTGCAAATCCAATTTGGACACAAATGACTGCTGCAAACCAAATTGCAATGGAAGCAGGAAAGAATTTACCATATGTGTTTACAAGTGTATTCTATGATAACTATATTTGGACTGGACTAGCACCACTTGCAACTGTAATGATTTTCTCTAAATCAAAACGTATCAAAGCTTTAGGAGTTTTAGCTTTACCTGCTGCATTATTCAATATTGGGGAACCATTAATCTTTGGTTTACCAATTATGATGAATCCATTAATGATGATTCCATTTGTATTAGGATATATGGTTGTAGCTGTAGTTGCTGTTGTTCTCACAATGACTGGAATTATTCCGGTACCAGTTTTATCTGCACCTTGGATTTTACCAGCACCTATCAAAACATTTATGGCAACATCAGGTAGTATACCAGCAGTTATATTTGTTCTTATTACTTGGGTTATTTTAGGGCTTGTATTTTATCCATTTGTAAAAGCTATGGAAAAAAATGATTTAAAAGAAGAAAAAGCGGCTTTAGAAGAAGGAAAATAAAATTAGAAAGTGGAGGTGTTCTATGTTAGGAATTTCAGTATATTTTCAAGATTTGAATCTAAAATATCTTGAAGAGGCTAAAAAATGTGGCGCGAAATATGTATTTACATCTTTGCATATACCAGAAGAAGACTATTCTGACTTAGATCAAAAATTACCTTTATTTTTAGAGAAATGTCATTCTTTAGGATTGCAGGTAGTCCCTGATGTTTCACCTGTTACTTTTGAAAAATTAAACATTCCTCATCAAGATTATAAACAGTTAAAAAGAATGGGATTTAAAGCTTTAAGATTAGATTATGGTTTTGATGATTATGAAGTTATTAAGGAATTACAGAAGGATTTTTATTTAATGCTGAATGCAAGTGTAGTTAATGATCAATATCTAAAAGGTGCACAAGAAGCAGGAGTGGATTTTGATAAATTAGCATTAACACATAATTTTTATCCTCATAGTGAAACAGGATTATCTTTGGAATATTTTCAAAAGAAAAATAAAACTTTTCAAAAATATCATTTAACTGTTCAAGCTTTTGTATGTGGAGATGTATTAAAAAGATTTCCACTTTATGAAGGATTGCCAACAGTGGAAAAACATCGTACAATGAATCCATATGTTGCAGCTGTTGAGTTAATACATGATTGTGGTATTAAGGATATACTTATTGGTGATAGTGAGGCTTCTATTTCTACTCTTAAAAATATTCAGGCTTATATGGATAAAAATATTATGCATATTCCTTGTCATTTAGAAAAAGAGTATGAATATCTTTATGACCAGGAGATTCAAGTCAGAAAAGATCTTGCTGAAAAGATTGTAAGATTAACATTGCCTAGAACACCAGATATTCCAATATTCCATAATACTATTCGTCAACGTGGATATATAGTAATGGAAAATAAACTGGCAGGTCGTTATAGTGGAGAAGTTCATATCATAAAAGAAAGTTTACCTTTTGAAGCAAGAACAAATGTTATTGGATTTATACATCCTGAATATATTGATATTATTGATTATATTGATGCACAAACAACGATTGTATTAGAGAGAATATAGGGAGAAGTCAAGATGAATAAAGTAAATATTTCTCATTTAGTGACTGAAAGTAGAAATTCTAAAACAATGAATTTAGACGATATGAGTATCCATGAATTTTTAACAGTTATGAATGAAGAAGATGCTCTTGTTCCACAACGTATTCATGATGTTTTGCCTCAAATCGAAAAGGCTGTGGAAAAAATTGTTGAGGCTTTAAATCAAGGTGGAAGACTCTTTTATGTAGGCAGTGGAACAAGTGGACGTTTAGGAATATTAGATGCTGTGGAATGTCCTCCAACATTTAGTACAACAAATGAAGTGAATGGTATTATTGCAGGTGGTCCGTCAGCTTTCGTTAAAGCTAAAGAAGGAGCGGAAGATCATGAAGATGATGGTCAAAGAGAAATCATGGAGGCTGGAATCTGTGATAAAGATGTTGTAGTAGGTATTGCTGCCAGTGGAAGAACGCCACATACTATAGGTGCTTTGAAACAGGCCAATAAAATAGGTGCATATACAATCAGCATTGCTTGTAATCCAGATAGTGAGATTGGAAAAGTTGCAAAGTTAGCTATTGATATGAATTTAGGTCCAGAAGTCATTACTGGTTCCACACGTCTTAAAGCAGGAACAGCACAAAAGCTTGTTTTAAACATGTTATCAACAGCTTCCATGGTAGGAATAGGAAAAACATATCAGAATTTAATGGTTGATTTAAAACCTTCTAATGAAAAACTGGTTGAAAGAAGTAAAAGAATTATTATGGAAGCAACAGGATGTAGCTATGAAGTAGCTCAAGAAACATTTGAAGAATGTCATCGACATGTCAAAGTTGCGATTATTAAAATATTATTAAATTGTACTGTTGAAGAAGCCAAGTCAAGATTAGAAAGCAGTCAAGGCTTTGTAAAGAAAGCAATTCAAAATCAATAACAGACTGATTTCAGTCTGTTATTTTTCTAGGAGAATAAAAATGAGTGAACAAATCAATGATTATATTAATAAAATAATAAACTTAGATTTTATTCAGGCACTTAAAATGACATTTGTACATATGACATTATGTTTTGTTGTTTTAGGAATTATTGTCTTTTTTCAATGGTTTTCTATCTTTTATCCATATATAGAATGTATATATTTTTTGATGATACAAATGATGTATGCATTTCAATATATTCAAAGAAAAAAACTGAATCCTGTTTTCATGTTGTTCTCTGTGCTTTTGAGTATGCTTTTTATTTATTATGGAAAACAATACTCTATTTTGACTTTGACTCTGCCAGTTTTATTTGTGCATATGATATATTTGGCCATGATTCATCGTATGTCTCTCTATTTAGAAAAGAGAATCCATTTTTTTATTGAACCGATTGAAGCCTATTTCAAACAGCTTGTACCAGTTTTTATCGCAGCTTTATTGATTATGGGATTGATTTATTGTCAAAATACCTATATAGGTCTTTTCATTAGCTGTGTTCAATTATGTTTATCTTTTTTAACGTCTATAATAGGGATTTTACTTATAGTTGTATTGACATGTGGATTCTGGTTAAGCGGGATTCATGGTGTGGCTATGGTAGGAATCTTGGCTAGACCTTTTTGGACACAAATGCTGATGGTAAATTTAATATGTTATATCAATCATCAGGCTATTCCTTATATTGGAGTTGAAGGTTTTTATCAATGGTTTGTATGGATTGGAGGTTCAGGTGCTACATTAGGATTAGTTCTCTTATGTCAATTTTTTGCGAAAAGTCACTATCTTAGACAAATGGGTCATCAGACTCTTCAATCAGGACTTATCAATATTAATGAACCTGTGATTTTTGGTGCACCCATTGTTCAAAATCGCTATTTAAGAATTCCTTTTCTTGCCGCTCCAATCGTTATGAGTCTTTGTACTTATATAATGATGGCTTATCATTATATCAATATACCTGTTATGCTTGCACCATGGGTATTACCATCTGTTTTTGGAGGCTTCTGGGTAACGGGTGGTCAAATCTTTTCAATTCTTTATATTATAGGAATGATTATTGTTTCACTGATCATTTATTTACCATTTTTCATTTGTTATGATCGTCAATTAGTTAAGGAGGAAAACGCATGAGAAGATTAGGTATCTCTATTTATCCAGAAAAATCATCATCAGAAAAAATCAAAGCATATATTGATCAGATGTCAAAATTAGGTTTTTCACGTATTTTTTCTTGTCTTTTATCCGTTAATAAAAGTAAAGAGGAAATTATTCAAGATTTTAAAGATATCAATCTTTATGCTCAATCAAAAGGATTTGAAATCATTGTAGACGTATCACCAAGAGTTTTTCAGGACTTAGATATTAGTTATCAGGATTTACACTTTTTTAAGGAGATAGGAGCAGATGGTTTACGTTTAGATGCTGGTTTTTCAGGAAGTGAGGAAGCCTTGATGACTTATAATCCTTATGGATTGAAGATTGAAATCAATATGAGTAATGATGTTCATACACTTGATACAATTATGGATTATCAGCCTAATAAGTATTGTTTATTGGGATGTCATAATTTCTATCCCCATAATTATAGTGGATTATCATTAGATTATTTTATGAAGTGTACAGAGCGTTTTATCAGCTATGGCATTCCTACAGCTGCTTTTGTCACAAGTCAAAATGAAAATACATTTGGGTCTTGGCCAGTCACAAATGGTCTGCCAACCTTAGAAATGCATAGACATCTTTCATTAATAACACAAATCAAACATATGCTGGCTCTCAATGTCATTGATGATATTATCATTTCTAATTGTTATCCTTCTTTAGAAGAATTAAAATCATTGGAAAATTTAGACTTAAATCTCGTCACTTTTGATGTTGATCCTATAGAGAATTTACCAGCAATGGAAAGAAAAATTTTATTTGAAGAACTCCATTTTCAACGTGGAGATGTAAATAGCTACATGATACGTTCTACACAAAGTCGTGTTAAATATAAAGCACATCATTTTGAATTGATCAATACTCCACAAATGATTCATCGTGGTGATGTTATTATTGAAAGCAGTCAATATGGACATTATGCTGGAGAACTTCAGATAGCTTTAAAAGATATGCCAAACAGTGGAATGTCCAATGTAGTTGGTCATATTAAAGAAGAGGAAATATTTATTCTTGATGATATCAAACCATGGCAAAAATTTAGATTGAAAGAAGTGAAATAAACATGAATTATATTTGTATAGATGGTGGTGGAACAAAAACAAAATTTGTGCTTTATGATGAAAATGGACAAGTTATAAAAGAAAAGTCTGCTGGATCCATTCATATTTTGACACAGTCAAAACAAGAAAGTGTATGCATTCTTAAAGAGAATGTTACGTTATTGGATCCTTCTAAACAATCTTTGATTGTTGCAGGATTGGCTGGATATGGAAATCAGGAAGATTTAAGAAAACAAATAGAAGATATTTGCCAAGAAGCTTTCGAGGGCTATACGTATCTTTTATATAATGATGTTCAAATAGCTTTAGCAGGAGCATTAGCTAATCAGGATGGTATTGTTGTGATTGCAGGAACAGGCAGCATCGCTTATTCATGCTTGAATGGACAAACAAAAAGATGTGGTGGCTGGGGTTATCAGTTAGGTGATGAAGGTAGTGCTTATTGGATGGGAAAAGAGCTTATGAAAATATATTGTCAACAAGTTGACGGAAGATTAGAAAAGACAAAATTGTATGATAAAGTTAAAGAAAGTTTATTATTAGAAAATGACTATGATATCATTTCATATCGTCATCATCTTCAAAACGAAAGAAAAGATATTGCACTTTTAGCAAAAATCAATTATGAATTGGCTTTAGAAAATGATCTGTATGCTTTGCAGATTTATAAAAATGCCGCAAATTATCTTGGTCAACTGATAAAAGTTCTAGCTCGAGATTTTCATCAACCTATACCAGTATCTTATATAGGAGGCGTTTTTCAGGCAGGTGAATATATTTTAAAGCCATTAAAAGAAACATTACAGACGACATCATGTTATTTACAGTCACCGCTTTATCCACCAGAATATGGAGGATATTTATTAGGGTGTATGTATACTCAAAAGATACTCAAAAAATAAAGAGTATCTTTTCTTTTGAATTATGTTACAATAATAAAGAAATGAGTGTGATAAAATGATAACTCCTAGACATTTGGTAAAAACGATTAAAGGTCAATATAGAATCATAGTCATTAGTGATATTCATGGTCATTTAGATAGATTTCAGGCACTTTTAAAAAAAGTGAAATACACACCTGAAGATTATCTGATTATTTTAGGTGATTTTGTAGAAAAAGGTGACCAGGTTATTGAAACCATTCATTATGTTCAAAAACTATCTAAACGTGATCGTGTTTTTGTGCTCATGGGAAATTGTGAATGGGCATTAGACGCATTGCTGACAATACCTGAACTGGCTAATCAGATACAGGGTTATTTAAAGCGTGTTTCCAGCAATGGCTGCATACGTGAAGTTTATCATCGTTTACATTTGGATCAGGGGCATGAAACAATGCTAGGTATTCAAAAACAGATTGCTGATTATTTACATGATGAAATTGCATTTATATCTCACTTACCTGTTACATTAAAGTTGAATCAATTTCTATTTGTTCATGCAGGTATTGAAAAAAGAAAAGATTATAAAAACAGTTCTTTATCTTCATTGTTGGAAATGAAATATTTTTACCATCAGGGACATCTTTTAGATGATATGGTTATTGTAGGTCATTTACCTACATCCAATTATTATCCAAATCAAATATGTAATGATATTATCATTGATGAAAAGGAAAAAATCATTTGTATTGATGGGGGAACGGGTGTCAAATCTATTTCACAATTAAATGCATTAATTATTGAATCTAAAGATGGTGTTATTCATTACTCACAAGAATATGTTCAACCTTTGCCATATCATCATGTTATATCTGATGTAGAAATATCTCAAAATGAGAAGCATAAAATTGCATATCCGCACTTTGAAGTGGAAGTCATCAAAAAAGGTGAGGAATTCAGTGAGTGTTATCAAAAGGAAACGCAACAATATTTAAAAATAAAAAACGAGTTTTTATATAAGCGTCATCATCAGACATATTGTTTAGATGATTATACTGATTATTTTATTTCAGCCAAAAAAGGTGATCTTGTGAAAGTTATAGGAATCTATAGTCATTATGCATATGTGATTCATCAAGGAGAAGTGGGCTGGATTGATGTCAAATGTATAAATTTATAAAATGAGTTTATACTTATATAGGTGATAATATAATGCATAATGAAATATATATTGAAGAATTGTTAAATGGTTTAAACATGGGCTTGCTGGCTATTGATCATTTGATTGATAAAATTGAAAATGATCAATTACGTGATATCGTTTTACATCAAAGAAAAGCCTATGGAGATTTGAAAAACAAAATAACACGTGATGACTCTCATACTGAAGATCATTTGAAAAATAAGATGATGTTAGAGTCAATGATTGAAATCAAAACATTATTAACAGACGATGCTAAAATTACAAAGATGTTAATAGAAGGAAGTAATCAGTCAGTTATGACAATGGCACATTTATTGAATAAAGATCATCATGTCGATTTAAAGGTGAAACAATATAGTGATGAATTTGAGGAAATTTCTCAAAAATACATAGATGAATTGAAAGCCTTTCTTTAAAAAGTTTATGAGTGATGATGAATTTATTTGATTGAGTCACTATAAGATGTTTTGTATTTAAAAAAGGTGTAGAATAAAAGAAAGGGAGGAAAAAGATATGAATGCAAAACAATTAGATGAAGTGGTACATAAAACACAGGAGTTAATCAAGACACCGACTTGTTGCCAGGAATTAAAAGAAATGGCGGAAAAATGGTTAAAATCAGTAGGAAGCGAAAATGAAGCTTTGATGACACAACAATATATGGCAGAATTAAAAGAAGATATCATGCCTATTGACAATTTAATTGCCTTTGCAAGTTCAAAGGATGGACAGATATATTTTGGTGAAAGTAAAGCCAAAGAAATTGTACGTCATAGTCAGGAGATTCAAGCACAGGGAGCTCAATATTGTGATTGTCCAGCTTGTGCTATTGTAGAAGACATTTTAAAGACATTAGAAGGATAATAAAAAATAAGCAAGTCCAAATGGCTTGCTTATTTTGTTAACATTTTTTTCGCTTGAATAATAATTGTTGGTAAAAGAGCGAATCCATAAATAACAAGAAGTTGATTTATAGAAATTGTATGAATCATAAATAATCCATGCATTGCTGGAACAAATAAGATGAAGTGTAGTAATGCAAAACCAATAATAAATGCAATAATGCTTGAACGGTTTGTAAAGAAACCAATTTTTGATAGTGGTTGAGAACTACGACAATTGAAACCATGTAATAAACGAGCTAAACAGATTGTTGCAAAGGCCATTGTAGAAGCTGTTAAAGGATCTCCTTTTAATCCAGTTAAGTATGCACACATTGTACAAATAGCAATAACAATACCTTCATAACTGATTTGGAAGAAAGTTGATTTGTTAAGAATAGAATCATCAGCTTTACGTGGTTTTTCTTTTAAAACATCATTACGTCCAGATTCCATACCAATCGCAATTGCAGGTAAAGAGTCGGTAATAAGATTCATAAATAATAAGTGAACAGGGAAGAAAGGTGTAGGTAATAAAAGAAGTGATGCGATAAATACACAAATAATTCCTGCAAAGTTACCAGATAATAAATAATTGATAGAGTTTTTGATATTACGGTAAACATTACGTCCAGTAATAACAGCTTTGACAATAGTAGAGAAGTTATCATCTGTTAATATCATATTCGCAGCATCTTTAGAAACTTCAGTACCCGTAATTCCCATAGCAACTCCAATATCACTTTGTTTAAGTGCTGGAGCATCGTTGACACCATCACCAGTCATGGCTACAATATCTCCGCGTTTTTGCCAGGCTTTGACAATACGAATCTTATGTTCAGGAGCAACACGTGCATAAACACTGATGTGTGTTAATTTTTCATCTAATTCTTCATCACTCATTTGATTTAATTGTTGACCATCAATAGATAAGTCACCATCTTCATAAATACCAATCTTTTTCGCAATGCTTCTGGCAGTCACAACATGGTCACCCGTAATCATAATAGGCTTAATACCTGCCATTTTACATTTCGCAACGGCATCAGCACTTTCTAGTCTTGGCGGATCCATTAGGGAAACAAGACCAACAAATGTTAGATTGTTTTCATCATCTAATTGAATATCATTACTATCTAAATCTTTATATGCAAAACCTAAGACACGTAATCCTTCATTCGCATAATTTTGATTTTGTTGAAGGATTTCGTTTTTATAACGTTCTGTTAGTGTTTCTTTTTGTCCATTGATAAGGATAGATGTACATCTTTGTAAAATAACATCTGGTGCTCCTTTTGTATATAAATGATTTAAAGAAGAAACACTCATTAATTTACGATCTGAATCAAATGGTAATTCGTTTTGACGAATAGCAGTATTTTCAAATTCTGGATCATTTTGTGTATGAAGATGAACCAAATCAATTAAAGCTAATTCAGTTGGATCTCCAATTCTCTGATCTCCATTAATCACAGCATTATTACATAATAAACATGCTTTTAATAAAACATTGTGATCATGATGATGACTATCTAAATCATCAATTTCTAATAATTTGTTATTTAAATAGATTGTTTGTGGTGTCATTTTGTTTTGTGTTAAAGTTCCTGTTTTATCACTACAGATAACAGATACACAACCTAAACTTTCGACTGAATTCAAATTTTTAATAATGGCATTTTCTTTAACCATTTTTTGTGTACTCATAGATAAAACAATTGTCACAATAGAACTTAAAGCTTCAGGAATAGCAGCTACAGCTAAGGCAACAGCAATCATTAAAGCATCAAGTAAAGATTCATGAGCTAAGAAAATATTTAAAGCCAAAACAATGGCACAAATAATCATAATCGCAACAGATAATTTACCACTGAAATCATCTAAACTCTTTTGTAAAGGTGTTTTACGATCTTTCGCTTCATTTAACATAGAAGCGATTTTACCGATTTCAGTATTCATTCCAATGCTTGTTACAATATAACGTCCTGTACCATTTGTGACTAAACTTCCAGAAAAAGCCATATTTTTCTGATCTCCAACAATGACTTCCTGTTCAATAGTATCAGTGATTTTATCAACACTATCAACCTCACCAGTCAAGGCACTTTCGTTAATTTGAAGGGATGCTGATTCAATAATACGACCATCACCACTGACAACATCACCTGCTTCAATTTGAACAATATCACCAATTGTTAATTCATTAGAATTTAATTCACATAATTGTCCATCACGTAAAACTTTGACTTTAGGAATAGAAAGTTTCTTTAAACTTTCTAATGATTTTTCAGCTTTTAATGTTTGAACTGTTCCTAAAATCGCATTAATGACAATGACCACAACAATAACAAGTGTACTTTCCAGCTGACCACTTAATCCAGAGATAATGGCGGCAATAATTAATATAATAACTAATAAATCTTGAAATTGTTTTAAGAAAATCAAGAAAGGACTTTCTTTTTTCTTTTCAGCCAATTCATTTTTGCCATACTTTTCTTGTCTTGACAAAGCTTCTTGAGTTGATAAACCCGATTTTGTTGTCTGACAATCATTTAATGTTTGTTCAATACTTTTTTGATAATACATACTTTTTCCTCCATTTTTCATCTTCAACGAATAAAAAAGACAAGCTCGCTAAAGATTTATATGTCTTTAACGAGTCTTGTCTTTAAGATGCACCAGAATAATAAATTATTCGCGATTGTTGATAACATCACACATATTGTGAGACTACTCCCTCATTGCCATTATATTAACATACTCGTCAAAATATGTAAATAGAAAATCTTTGAATTATTTTTGTGAAGAAAGTTGACTGTTATTCATCATGAAATAGATATAAATGGATAAAAATCAATACTATGGAAAGGTTATTTGGCTTTGATTATGCACTATCTTTAAACCAATAAACAAGTCCATTTTCCTGATAATCTCCAGTCAATGGGTTGATTGGTATTTTTTTGAGTTCTGATGATGGCTCATACCAGAGTTCTTCTTTTTGCATAAAGTTTGCCATTGTCTGGAAAATGACTTTTGGAATTCTTGTATCTGAAGTCATATTCATTTCACGATTATCATCATAGCCACACCAGCTTAAAATTGTATATTGTGGATTATAGCCCGCACACAAAGAGTCATAAGGTGTTGAACCAGTTTTCGTGGCAAATGTTGTGTTTGTAGGATAATTAACCATCGTAGGTGTCGTATAGGATTGAAAGGACTTTTCAAAAGGTGCAGTTAATAATTGACTCATCATTAAACAGGTATCTTTATTTAAAAGCTGTTTGTTTTGAGGCTTATATTCATACAAAACATCACCGTTATTATTTGTAATCTTGGTAATCGTATGAACATCATTGTAAATACCTTGATGAGCAAGTGTGGTATAAATAGCAGAAAAATCATAAACATTGGTATTTAAAGTTCCTAAGGCAAGAGATGGATGAGGAGAAATATGTTGATATCCAAATTGAGAAAGTGTATTCACTAATGCCTGTTCTCCTAAAAACATATGTGTTTTCACTGCATAAATATTATCACTCACCGCAATCGCCTGTGCCATTGTAACATCATCATTGGCATATTTTTTGTTGAAATTGGTTGGTGTATATGTTTTTCCATTTTCTAATTGAAAAGTAGTGGGTTCACTTTTGAATTTGGTAATGGGCGTAAAACCATTTTCTAAAGCAATATAATAAAGTAATGGTTTGATAGTAGAACCAACCTGACGTGAAGCTTGGGTTGCACGATTGAATTGTGAAGTCGCATAATCTTTACCACCCACCAATGCTAAGACTTCAGATGTCTGACTATCTAATATGAGACTAGAGACTTCTAATTCCTCTCGATCTTTCATTTGTTCGGTAATGGTTTGATTAAGCTGATCTTGAATTTGGGGATTTAAACTTGTCTGTATATTTAAACCTTGATTGACATATTCTTCTTTATAAAAGCCAAGCTCTTTTAGCTCACTTATAACCGTATCACGATAATAGGGATAAGCACATTGGATGGTAGAAGATGGATGAGGATTGAGTTTGAATTCACTTTGATAAGCCTGATTTGCCTGTTGTTGTGTAATCTGTTTTTCATGAACCATTGCATCTAAAACGATTTTCTGTCTTTGTTTAGCTGCTTTGATATCTTTAAATGGTGAATAATACTCAGGACCATTAATCACTCCAGCCAACATACTGGCTTCATTTAAATCTAAATCACGGGGTTGTTTATTAAAATAGTATAGACTGGCATTTTGAATACCATAAATACCATGTCCAAAATAAACAGTATTAATATAACCTTGTAAAATCGTATCCTTATTATAATGCGTTTCTAGACGAACAGTTAAAAAAGCTTCTTGGATTTTTCTGGACCATGTCTTATCATTATTTAAAAACATTAATCTGGCATATTGCTGGGATATTGTGCTGGCTCCTTCAACACGACCATTTTCACTGATATTGGCTTTAATAGCACGTAAAATACCAACGGGATCAAAACCACGATGTTCATAAAAACGATGATCTTCAATAGCCACAATACTCTTTAAAAAATAAGGTGAAACATCTTTGAGCTGTACATCATTACTTTGTTGTTGGGATTGATAAAAAAGTTGTTGATTTTGATCATACATTCTAATAATATGACCACCATTCAAATCAGGAGCTTCAATGATATAACTTATAGAATAGACACTTATCATAAATACAAAACCAACAATAATGATTCTTCTTAACCATTTGATACATTTGATCATGACTTATCACCTCATTTTTTCATTTTTGCCGATATTTATGAATAATATTCATGATTCATGGAAAATATGGGAATAAGAAATAAAACGTGACTTTCTCAGTGTGGTTTTGTTATAATGTAGGCGGTGATGTCAAATGTATCAAACAAAACAAATTCATTATAAAGCAATTTTTAAGCAAGATCATGATCAGCATAAAATTGAATATAAAGCCAAAGGATTATTTCATCAAGATCAAAAAACAAGTCTTGATTTTGATACACCTGAAGGACATATTCAAATATCTTATGATGATCAGGAAGTGCATTTACAACATGGAAATTCACTTTTAAAATTTCATAAAGAAAAACCATTTTGGAATCAATATCAATTACCTTATGGTTCAGTTGCTTTAAAAACAAAGTTACTGAAATTTCAAAATAATCAAGATAGCATGAAATTGAAATATGAATTGTATGATCAGCAAGGGTTAATTTCTACAGTTTATATCATGATTACGATGAAAGCCTATTGTCTGGTGGACGAACATGAAAATATTTAAAATATTTTTAAATCGTATTTTTGTGTTTGGTTTTCTTATCTTGATTCAAATATTATGGGTATTTTTTATAGGTAGAGAATTATTGGAACATTATTCTTGGATTCATTATCTGATGCGATTGATCAGTTTGATGGTTGTCTTATGGTTAGTTAATAAAGATGAAAATCCTTCTTATAAGATATCATGGATTATTGTTGTTTTATTATTCCCAATGTTTGGGGGATTATTATATTTATTGATTGGAAATAAGAAACCATCTCATAAGATACGTAGAATTTTACAGCCTGCTTTAGATGAAATCAGTCAAGTTGCCTTGTTAGAAGATGATGTTTCCAAAACCCTAACAGAGTCCAAACAGGATGCGCTTCATTATTTATCTGATTTGGGATATGGAACTTATTTAAGAACAAAGTGTCGCTATTATTCGTTAGGTGACTATTGTTATGGAGATTTATTGAAAGATATCAGTCAGGCTAAAAAATATATATTTATGGAATATTTTATTGTATCTGAAGGATTGATGTTTGAAAATATTTTAAAAATTCTCGCTCAAAAAGTTCAGGAAGGTGTAGAAGTTCGTTTTATTTATGATGATGTTGGCAGTATAACAACACTTCCTTATCATTTTGAAAAAAAGTTAGAACAACTGGGAATTCAATGTGTTGTCTTTAATCCTTTTATACCGCTTGTTTCTGCCAGGATGAATCATCGAGATCATCGTAAAATTTGTATTATAGATGGAAATATTGGATATAGTGGTGGCTTTAATCTGGCTGATGAATACATTAATGTGAAAGTGCGTTTTGGGCATTGGAAAGATACAGGTATTCGTTTGGAGGGACAAGGTGTCTGGAATTTAACAACCATGTTTTTATCAACATGGAATGCCTATAAACATCAAGATGATGATTATACACAGTATCAACCTCATCAATTGCCACCGATTCAGCAGGATGGATATGTAGTGGCTTATGGAGACTCACCTGTTGACCATGAAGAAACGGGTGAAAACATATATTTGAATCTTATTAATCAGGCTCAAAAAGAAATTCTTATCATGACGCCTTATTTTATTATTGATGAAACAATGATGAAAGCTTTTTTACTGGCAAGAAGAAAAGGGGTGCGCATTCAAGTCATTACTCCTGGGATTCCAGATAAAAGAAATGTGTATCATGTGACACGTTCTTATTATTACTCGTTAATGAAAGAAGGGGTTGAATTCTATGAATATAAACCTGGCTTTTTACATGCTAAAATGGTTTTATGTGATCAAAGAATAGCAACCGTTGGAACTATTAATTTTGATTATCGTAGCTTGTATTTACATTTTGAATGTAATGTGATGGTGACCCAAAAATCTGTCATTAAAGATATTTCGAAAGATTTTAAAGAAACATTAGCATTAAGTCAAAAAGTCACGCTTAAAGATAGTCGTCGTTTTAGAGGAATATATGAAGCTTTTTTAAGGTTATTTGCACCATTAATGTAGAAAAAATGTTGACTATATCGTCAAATATGATATTGTATTAAAAGTATGATAAGAAGGAGGATACTATGGCTGTTAATAAAATAGAACTTTCATTAAAGAAGGTCTTACAAAAAGCAATTATTGATTTAAAATTTGTGGAAGATTATCCCCTTGAACAGATTGTAATAGAAATTCCTAAAGATAAAGCTCATGGAGATTATTCTACAAATATGGCAATGCAATTAACAAAAGTTTTAAGAAGAAATCCAAGAGAGATTGCTAAGTCTATTATTGATGCATTAGATTTAGAAGCAGGACATATTGAACGTGTAGAAATAGCTGGACCTGGTTTTATCAATCTCTTTTTAAAGAAAGATGCTATGACATCAGTGATTAAAGATGTTTTAGATGAACAAGATCATTATGGATATTCTGATTTTGGTCAAGGGATTAAATATAATATTGAATTCGTATCTGCTAATCCAACAGGTGATCTTCACTTAGGACATGCGAAAGGAGCAGCGGTTGGTGATAGTATTTGTCGTATTATGAAAGCTGCTGGTTATGATGTGACAAGTGAGTATTATATTAATGATGCTGGTAATCAGATTACAAATTTAGCTTTATCATTATATGCCAGATATTTACAGGCTTTTGGACAAGATGCCTCACTTCCAGAAGATGGGTATCATGGACCAGATATTATTCAAATTGCAGAAAATTTGAAAGAAGAATTTGGTGATAAATTCTTAAATATTCCTAAAGAGGAAGCCATTGCTTATTTTAGAAAAATTGGGACAGAACATGAATTACAGAAAATCAAAGATATTTTAAAGGAATTTAGAGTTCAACATGATGTCTGGTTTAGTGAAACATCATTATATGAAAATAATAAAATTGAACCCACAATTCAAAAGTTAAAAGATCAGGGATATACTTATGAAAGTGAAGGGGCTTTATGGTTTAAATCTACTGAATTTGGTGATGATAAAGACCGTGTTTTAATTAAAAGTGATGGAAGCTATACATATTTGACTCCTGATATTGCATATCATTTAAATAAGTTGGATCGAGGATATCAGTATCTTGTTGACTTGTTAGGTGCAGATCATCATGGTTACATTCAACGTATGAAAGCTGCTATACAGGCATTAGGTTATAATGCAGATCAACTCAACATTGATATTATGCAGATGGTTCGTATGGTTGAAAATGGTGAAGTTGTCAAAATGAGTAAACGTACTGGTAATGCTGTGACAATCAAAGATCTAATTGAAGATATCGGAGTTGATGCAACACGTTATTTCTTTGCATCTAAAGCAGCAAGCTCACCATTTGATTTTGATTTAGGTTTAGCTAAATCTCAGTCAAATGATAATCCTGTTTACTATGCACAATATGCTCATGCAAGAATGTGCTCAATTGAAAGACAGGCTATGCAGGCTCATATCGAAGTTGCCAATCATTATGAATTATTGGTTCATGAAAAAGAAATTGAATTGGTTAAACACATTAATGAATTTAGAGATGAAGTGATTGAAAGTGCTAAACAAAGAGCTCCTCATAAAATCGCAAATTATATTCAAAAACTTGCGCAATTATTTCATTCGTTCTATAATGATTGTTATGTAATTGATGAAAATCATCTTGATTTATCATCACAAAGATTAGCTTTAGTGAAAGCTGCTCAAATTACTTTAAAAAATGCATTAAATTTAATTGGTGTGAATGCACCAGAAAAAATGTAGGAGGATATTATGATTGATTATAGACAAAGTTCAATGGTAGATGTTGCATTTGATTTAATGACAAAGAAAAAAAAGCCAGTTGATTTTTATAAATTATGGCAGGAAGTTTCTGAAATCAAAGGATTTAATCAAGAAGATAAAGATGAAAATGAATCTTTATTTTATACAAACATTACTTTAGATGGACGTTTTATTACAGTAGGTGAAAATCGCTGGGATTTAAGAAGTCGTCATAAATTTGATGAAGTGCATATTGATATGAATGATATTTATGCTGATGATGAAGAAGATGCATCTGAAGAAGATTCTGATGATGGTTTAATTGAAGATGATTATAATTAATAAAAAAGCAAATCACATTGAAGTGATTTGTTTTTTATTAATGATGTTATTGAAATAGAGTTTTCAGGATTTTATATATTTAAAAAGAAAGTATTTTACTCAAACAGGAAAAATGATTATAATGAAAAAGGTGAACCAAAATGAAAGACATTTATTATCAAGTGACTGGACAGGGATTTCCTGTAGTATTTTTACATGGTAATGGCGAAGATCATCATATTTTTGATCAGGCAGTCAATCTCTTATCAAAACAATATCAATGTATATGTATAGATTCTCGTTATCATGGGCAAAGTGTTCATACAGGGGAACTCTCATACCAGCAGATGTGTCAAGATGTTATGGCGGTTATGGATGAATTAAACATTGCTGCATACGATGTGATAGGATTTAGTGATGGTGGTATTGTTTCACTTATGTTAGGAATGCAGGATTCACGTTTAAAGCATATTATATCTATTGGTGCGAATACCAAACCACGCTATATCAAAAGATTTTATCGTTTGACTTTTTATTTACAAATGATATGTCTAGCTATTTTTTCTATTTATCAAAAGAAAGCCAGATTAACATTTCGACTATATAAATTAATGTTAACACAGCCTCAAATTGAGTATAAACAACTTCAACAGATTCATGTTCCTGTTTTGGTTTTAGCAGGAGAATTTGATATGATTGATGCAAAAGATACAGACCATATAGGGGAGTCATTACCTTATGGAATTGTGAAAATTATTCAACATGGCAATCATTTTTTATTAAGAGATGCATTTCAGGAAACAGTAAAAGAAATTTCTTTGTTTCTAGAAGCATGTCATCAGGAGGAGAATTATGAGTGTATGTCAAGTTCGACAATTGAAGATAGGTGAAGGAAAACCTAAAGTTTGTATTCCTGTTGTAGAAACAACAACATCTTCTATATTGAAACAGATTCAGTTTTTACAGTCCTATCTATTTGATATTATAGAATTACGTATTGATTTTTATCAGGATATTCATGATTTACAAAAAGTCCAGGATTTACTGATGCAAATCAGAAATCAAACTGAAAAACCACTGTTATTGACATATCGTTCTGCTAGAGAAGGGGGACAAATCCAATTAAGTGATGAAGCATATCTTGCACTTGTCAAAACAGCATGTCAAAGTCAATGTATTGATATGATTGATGTAGAATTGATGAGTGGTAATGTGTTGGTTTGTCAAATGGTTGATATAGCACATCAAAATCATGTGAAAGTTCTGATGTCATATCATGATTTTGAACAGACACCAAAGATTCAGGAAATGAAACAATATTTAGAGAATATGGAAATTCTCGGTGCAGATCTATGTAAAATAGCTGTTATGCCACATCGTTATCAAGATGTGGTCGACTTATTAAATATAACAATGGAGATGTCACACAGACTTTCTCGACCTATTGTCACAATGTCTATGGGATCAATCGGGAAAATTTCAAGAATTGTCGGAGAATTAACAGGTTCTGCCATGACATTTGCCAGTGTGAATCAAGCGTCTGCCCCAGGTCAAATGGAGGTAGAAGATTTACAGAAACTTTTGGAGGTGATTCATCATGATTGATTTACTAAAGGCTCAAAAGGCTTTTCAAAAATATATCAGTCATTATGATTCTACAATTCCATCTATTCGTTTAAAAATCATTCATACTTATAAAGTTATGGAGTGTAGTGAATATTTGTGTCATAAGCTCCATTTGTCAAAAGAAGATAGTGATTTAGCTTCACTCATTGCTTTGCTTCATGATATTGGACGTTTTGAACAATGGATGAGATATCAAAGCTTTGCTGATCATAAAACAATTGATCATGCCTTGTTTTCTAGTCAGTTGCTGTTTGATGAAGGGCTTATTAGAGAGTTTATTGAGGATGATCAATATGATGATATTATTAAGCACGCTATTGAACAGCATAATCGTTATCAGGTAGAAGATGGTTTTGATGAGAAAACATTGTTATTTATTCATTTAATAAGAGATGCAGATAAATTAGATAATTTTAGAGTAAAAGAAGAAGAAAAAATAGAGAATATATTATATGTATCTTTAGATGAGGTGAATCATGAGCAGATTTCTGAAAAAATTTATCAACAGTTTTCACAGCAACAGTTGATTTATGCGCCTGATCGACACACACATATTGATATGTGGTTATCTTATATTGCTTTTATTTTTGATTTGTATTTTCAAGAAAGTATTCAATATATTCAAGACAACCATTGGGTTGAACGCTCATTTCAACGTTTAAATCCTGTAGATTTTAAAGTGAATAAACAATATCAAACTTTAAAGCAGATTGCTTTAGATTATATACAAAAAAGGAGTGCAGTATGAATCATAAAAAAACAAGAAAAATGGTTTATTTAGCCCTGTTAAGTGCGATTGCGATTGTTTTACATACAGTAGAAGCAGCAATTCCTGTTCCTTTGCCAGTTGGTGCAAAGCTAGGGCTAGCTAATATTATTTCTTTAGTCGTTATTCATCTTTATGGTATTAAAGAAATGTTTATTGTGAATATATTTAGAGTTCTGGTTTCTAGTTTATTAACAGGTATTTTTATGCAGAATCCATTCTTTATTAGTTGTGGTGGTGTTTTTTTAAGCAGTTTAGCTTTAGCTATTATTTATAAATTTGTAAAACTACCAATGGTTTCTACATCTATTGTGTCAGCTATCTTTCATAATATTGGACAAGTCGCTGTTGTTGCTTTTATATTTTCATTTGCGGGTATCATGGTTTATGTTTTACCATTACTTATCACATCTATTCCAACAGGAATTTTAACAGGACTTGTTGCAATTGAGATTTTAAAACGTGTTAAAAAGGAACAATTTCAATAAAGTGAACCCAATTTGTTGGACACTTATTTAAATTTTATGAATTGATGAACTTAGTTCCGTTTTTTGATGTAACAAGTGGAAGAGGCGATTTTATCAGACAGGTAGTATTAAATATAGTTATGACCATTCCTTTTGGATTTTTATTACCATTAGTAAGAGAGAAAAAGATAAATTTATTGAATGTTATTTTTTATACTTTTCTATTAAGTTTAGGTATAGAAATCTTACAACCATTTATAAATGGTGTAAGATCATCTGATATAACTGATATAATAACAAATGTGACAGGAGGTATGATTGGATATATCTTATATTTATTATTCAAACCACTTGTAATTAAAATACTTCATTGTGTGAAAATGGGAGATGTCAATTAAATAAAAAAATATTGATATGGAATTAGTAAATTTGAAACGATTGATATGGAATCAGTCGTTTTTTATTTACAGACTTGTTATAATAAAGTGAGGAGGGTATTTATGAAAGAATATATTTTAGCAATTGATCAGGGAACGACAAGTACCAGAGCTATTTTATTTGATCAACATGGACATTTATGTCATATGCAACAAAGAGAATTTAAACAATATTTTCCTCATCCAGGATGGGTAGAACACGATGCTAAAGAGATATGGAACTCGGTCGTAGAAGTGGTTCAGGCATTGTTTACGATTGAAAATATTCAGTCTTCACAGATTAAAGCTATTGGAATAACCAATCAAAGAGAAACAACGGTCGTATGGGATAAAACAACAGGAGAACCTGTTTATCATGCCATTGTCTGGCAATCACGTCAATCACAGGATATTTGTGATGAATTGATTGAAAAAGGGTATAGTCCTATGATTCAAGAAAAAACGGGATTAATTATTAATCCATATTTTAGTGCCAGCAAAATCAAATGGATACTAGATCATATTGATTATGAACATAAGGATCAGTTATTATTTGGAACGATTGATACATGGCTGATCTGGAAATTGACTGGTGGAAAAGTACATGCGACAGATTATACCAATGCTTCAAGAACAATGTTATATAATATTCATGATTTAAAATGGGATGATGATTTATTAGCATTATTTGATATTCCTAGAAGTATGTTACCAGAAGTGAAAGAATCTTCATGTATATATGGATACAGTGATGAAACGCAAATGAGTGGATTGCATTTTAGAGCACCTATCTGTGGAGTTGCAGGTGATCAACAGGCATCATTATTTGGGCATACTTGTTTTCAATCAGGAGATATCAAAAATACTTATGGAACAGGATGCTTTATTTTAATGAATACTGGTCATATGCCTGTAACATCAAATAATGGTTTATTGACAACAATTGCATGGGGACTTCATGGAGAAATCACTTATGCTTTAGAAGGGTCTGTTTTCATTGGTGGAAGTGTTATGCAATGGTTAAGAGATGGTCTTCATTTAATACAAAATGTTGGAGAAACAGAAGCTATGGCTCAATCTTTAAAGAATAATGAAGGTGTGTATCTCATCCCAGCATTTGTTGGGTTAGGCACGCCCTATTGGGAAAATGATGTCAGAGGAACAATCTTTGGCTTAACACGAGGAACTTCAAGAAATCATATTGTGCGTGCAGCTTTAGAGTCTATCGCTTTTCAAAGTTGCGATGTGATCGAAGTGATGAAACAGGAAGCACATATTTCTTTAAAAAGTCTATCAGTAGATGGTGGAGCAACAAGTAATGCATTTTTAATGCAGTTTCAAAGTGATATGCTTCATATTGATATATTACAGCCACAAGTTAAAGAAACAACAGCCCTTGGAGCAGCGTATTTAGCTGGTTTAGCTATAGGTTTTTATAAAAGTCAGGATGATATCAAGAAAAATCATCAATTTGCTCAAGTATATCATCCAGTCATGAATCAACAAGAAGCTTTACAATATTATAAGCAGTGGCAAAAAGCAATTGCAGCAACATGTGTATTTAAATAGGAGGATTTTATGAAAGCAAAAAGAATTGTGGCTTTGACTTTATTAACATGTTTATTGATGGGATGTCAGCAAGCCGATGAAACAGCTAAAAACGATCAGTCAACTGTTGAATTGATTCAAACTGATGATAGCTGGGGAATTGCTTTGTCTTCGACAAATGTCAGCAATACAGGCTTAACATTGATTTGTAGCCAAAATGGTGGAGAGATCACAGGTGAACTTCAAACAGGTGAAAAATACTGGATTGAAGAAAAGGTAGATGGAAAGTGGCAGGAACTTTCAACACCAGAAAAACCTATTTGGCAAGATTTGTCTTATACCATTAAAATGCAAAACTTAACACAATGGGATATTCAATGGAGTGACCTTTATGGGACATTACCACAAGGAGAATATCGCATTGGTAAGGAAATACAGGATTTTCGTGGTGGCAGTGACTATGATGAAAAAGCTTATTATGCTGAGTTTGTGATTGAATAGAAGTTTACGCTAGATGTTAAAGAACACATTTATGACTAGAAAATGAAAAAACATGACTTCATTTCAAAGTCATGTTTTCATTTTAGCGGACACCGCCTCCGCCACCACCAGAGAAGCCACCTCCGCCTCCTGTAAATGATGATGAACCGCCACCACCACTTGCAGCTATAGAAGCATCATGTGAAGCTTTCATACTGTTGTGTGAGAACATATGAACCATATGCATTGTATAGATTGTATCTAATTGTGATTGTTCATTGAAGGTTGGACATAATCTTCCTAATTGTTCCTGAACTTTATCGGCAATCTGTAAAATAGAAGCAAAAATGAGATATTCTTCCCATAACTTGACTTCAATCACTTCTTTTTCATCAATCAAGCTCATTTCCTCTAAGAAAGTTTTTAAACCTATGATATGTTCCATTTCTTCTCTAATAGATGCATCATAAGTATCAGTGCTATGTGAGAATCTGATTTTTAAAAATGATGTATATGTTGTTTCTAATGTTAATAAATGCTGATTTCTTAATTCATTTTCAATATATTCATCAATACTTTCAAACCATTCATCAATTTTTTCATAATTTTCTTTGCACCACGATTCAAACTCATCTGTTTCTAAGACCTGATTAGAACCAGCTGCCTGTCTGAAAAATTGAAATAACTTTTTCTCTAATGGATGTGTAATAGGAATATCGTTATCTAAATCTACTGAATAGCCTTCTTTTTTAAAGAAGAGGAATTGTTTGACTTCTTCTTTTTGAAATTCAATATAGTTTTCTTTAATCCATCTTAATAGAATAGCAGCAATCAGGCCATCACGATCTTGATCAGTAATCAAACCTAATTTTTTAGCATAGTAATAGAATTGAAATAAATCTTTTTGACAAGGAATGTCTCTAAACATTGGTGGTTCATGATTTAATGGAATATGATCGTTGAATTGAAAATCAACACGACCTCTTGTATAAGCCACAATCAATACGACGACAACTGCACCAATTAATCCTATCACTGCAAAGACAATAGCGATAATCATCGCAGTATTATCTTTATACATAAAAGAGTTGTAATAATCTCCCTGATCATAAAATTCGTCTTCATATTGACTGCCATCAATCGCATCTTCTAATATCTTTTGAAAAGATTGATCATTCACATGAGCGTTTGTAAATGTTTCATTATCAATCTGCATCAATAATTGCATCTTAGCACCTTCAGGTACAGCACTTTGTGTTTCCATAATGACATCACCATGATCAAAATAGACAACACCCTGATATCCAAAAGCCCAGATTTTCGCATTGTTTTTGTTGAAATCATGTGATGATGAAACAGTGATTTTGACATGTTGAGGTTCTAACTCCATTTCTGAAAAGAAAGCATAGTTAAATCCTTGAGTGTCCTGATATTGTTGAACAAAATTGGCTATATCATATTCAAATGTATAAGTTCTTCGTCCATACTCACCAATACCAAAGCAGAGTTCATAGCGATCACCATCTTGAATCATCCCACATTTGCCATCTTTGTCTTCTTTATCAAGATCAACATCCCATTCACCAATATTTTGATAACGATTGCCTTGATCATCAACAACATTAAAATTCGATATATGAGAATCTCCCATATTATCAAAAACTTTATAAATTTCTGTTCCCTCTTCAATATTGATATCCCAAATTTCCTGCACATGTGCACTTCCATCATTATTTAAAGTTGTATGGATAGAGATGTCATTTAAATGGGTATCAGCTCCATAAACCAAAGAAGATAACGATGGTATGAGAATAAGTAGTAAAGAAAATATCAGACATATTTTCTTTTTCATATTAAAATTTCACCTCAGGAATCTCTTTATCATTTTCATTAATTTCAAAGTAATCAAATCTTTCAAAATGAAATAGACTAGCAATTATGCTAGAAGGGAACATCTCTAACTTATTTGTATAACTATAAACGGAATCATTATAGAATTGTCTAGCAAAACTGATTTTATCTTCAGTTTGTGTCAATTCGTTTTGTAAACTGACAAAGTTTGTGTTCGCCTTTAAATCAGGATAAGCTTCACTAATTGCCATAATCTTATTTAAGGCCTGTGTCAATTCTCCCGCTGCTTCCATTTGTTCACTTGGAATAGAAGCGTTCATATATGTGTTTCTGGCTTGCATGACACTATCCAAAGTTTCCTTTTCATGTTTGGCATAACCTTTGACAGTTTCAACTAAATTAGGAATCAAATCAGCACGTCTTTTTAAGACAACATCAATTTGTGCCCAATTTGTTTTCACTTTATTTTTTTCTCTCACTAAGGCATTATATGAGACAATCACATATAATACCAAAACAACAATGAGAATACCTACTATTATTAATATCATAATCCTTTCCTCCTATAACAACATTATATACTATTCTTTGATGAAAATTGTAAATTTTTTGTTAAATCATCAGATAAATAGAATTGTTTTATGGAATATTTATTTCAAAAAAGTAGATAAGTGTTTGATCTTATCTACTTGGTTTTGTCCAGTTTTCTTTTTTTATACCATAAATAATACCAATAGTATCAGCTAAGAACCAGCCAATAGGAATAGCCCACCATATTGCAACAGTACCTAATATTGGCGCAAAGATATATGCTAAAACGACTCTTGTTCCTAAAGAGGCAATTGTTAAAACAACAGAAATGCCAGGCTTTCCAACACCACGATAATAGCCATAGAGTAAAAATAAGCATCCAATTCCTAAATAACACATACCTTCAATCTGTAAGTATTCAACACCTTGACGAATAATTTCAACTTCTTCAGGATGAATGAAAATCAGCATGAGTGTAGGTGCAAAAATATAGACAATTAAAGAAATGAAAATACAGAAGATACCAGAAATCAGGATAGCTGATTTAAGTCCTTTGTGGATACGTTCTGGTAGGTTGGCACCTTGATTTTGAGCAATGAAGGTTGAAAAGGCATTGCCAAAATCCTGAACAGGCATATAGGCAAAAGAGTCAATCTTCACAGCTGCCGCAAAAGCAGACATAGTGATGACACCAAAACTATTGACTAATCCCTGAATCATCAAAATACCAAAGTTCATAACAGATTGCTGGATGCATGTTAATAATGAATAATCTTTAATCTTTTTGATAATGTCTTTATCAAAATAGCAGTGTTGTCGTGTTGGTAATAAATCTTTTTGTTTGATGAAAACATAAATCATAATACCAAAACCACTCACCGCTTGCGCAATAATTGTCGCAAGGGCAGCACCACTGACTCTCATATGAAAAGAGACAATGAAATAAACGTCTAAAATAATATTGATGATGGTTGCAATCGCAAGAAAATAAAGAGGCACTTTAGAATTTCCTAATGCTCTTAATAAAGAAGCAAAATAATTATAAAGAAAAGTAAAAAAGAAACCGATAAAGATGATAAATAAGTAATCATAACTTTGTTGATAGATATCTTGGGGAATATTCATAAAATGTAAAATAGGATGAATAAAAATGAGACATAATATTTCTAGAATGACTGTAAAAATCATAATGCCAATAAAAGAAATAAAAAAAGAAGTTTTCATTTTATCTATTTGTTGACCACCATAATACATTGAAAATAAGATTCCACTTCCCATACATAACCCTAGAATAACAGATGTTAAAAAGGTCATTAAAGTAAAAGAGGATCCTACAGCAGCTAAAGCATTGGAACCAAGAAATTGTCCAACAATGAAGGTATCTGCGACATTATAGAACTGTTGAAGAAGATTCCCAATAATCATCGGTATCGCAAAGAAAATTAATGATTTGGTAATAGAACCATGTGTTAACTGATTATTCATAAAAACCCCCTATAAATTATGAAGAATGAGATCAGACATTGTATGGGCATATTCTTCCATAGATTCAAAATTTTCATTTTGAAGCCATTCTCTTAATAATATCATAAAGCCACCAATGAATATATGAAGTCTTCTTTTGGTTTCTGGAGAAAGAGAAAACTCCTGTTGTAATTCTTGAATCATTGCATCTCTCATTTCATTATAAAATTCAAATGTAAAATCCTGATTAGATAAAATACAGTATGTTTCATAGTCATTCTTTAAAATATCTAAAATTTTCATTAATAATGTATTGAGCTGTTCAACTAATGTCAGCTTATGATTTTTACGTGTAAAATATAAAATCTGTTCAATGAATTCACGTTGAAAACTCTCTAGTAAATCCTTTGTATCTAAATAATGGGCATAGAATGTCCCACGACTAATATTGGCTTCATGAATAATATCAGTGACTGTCACTTTGCTGGCAGGTTTTTCTTTTAAAAGATCAATAAAAGCTTTTTTTATTAATAATTTTGAACGTGTTGCGTTACGATATTCAGTTCTCATTCAAATCCCCTCCTTCAATATTGGACAGTTTGAACCAATGTGTCTAATATTGTATAAATCATGAATATGTGTACATTGTATACATATTTTAAATCTATTATAATATATTTAAATAAGAAAAGTATATAAGAATTTCACAATATACTCAAAAAGGAGGAGAGCTTATGATGAATTTTTATCGCTTGAACCATCGTCTACAACAGATGACTTTAAAGATTTTACAGAATCTTTGTCATCGTCATGATATTGTAATTGAAGATGGAGATTTAAAGATTATTTTACATCTCATTCAAGATAATCCTCACACAGTCTTAAATGATGAGTATACGCCTATCTTATTGTCAGAAATATCTCAAAAAACAAGTCGTGAAACTTGTTTGAATTTTAAACCACTTTTAGATGAGAATTATTTACTTCAAGAGATAGAATAGCCACCAAACAGGTGGTTTTTTTATTGTTTCATCAATCATAAAATGATAGAATGTCCTGTGGGTGAGAGAATATATGAAAACAATTGCAATTGTCGCAACTGGTGGAACGATTGCTGGGAGAGGACAGATAGGAAAAGCTGTAGCCTACCATGCAGGAGAAATGGATGTTAATGAAATTATTGAATCTATTCCTATGTTAAATCAAGTTGCACATATTAAAGAATATCAATTAATGAATGTAGATAGTAATGAGATGACACCACAAAGATGGATTATGTTGTCACGTCAGATTAATGAACTGGTTGAACGTGATGATATTGATGGTATTGTGGTGACTCATGGAACAGATACTTTAGATGAAACGGCTTATTTTTTGAATTTGACATTACATACATCTAAACCAGTTGTTGTGACAGGGGCTATGCGTCCTGCCACAGCAACCAGTGCTGATGGCCCTTATAATTTATATCAGGCTGTTTGTCTGGCAGCTGATGATGGAGCCTATAATCAGGGTGTCATGGGGCTTTTTTCGAGTACGATATATTCGGGTAGAGATATCCAAAAAGTCAATAATTTTAAGGTAGATGCTTTTGAACAAAAGGCATTTGGATGTTTGGGTTATATGCAAGACCATGAAGTTCATTTCTTTTCAAAAACATTTAAAAAACATACTCTTCAATCTCTTTTTTCTAGCCAAAATTATAATGACTTACCAGCAGTAGGAATTGCTTATTTTTATGCAGGTGCGAGTCATGAAATTCTCTATTCTTTAGCTTTAAATCATCAAGGAATTATATTAACAGGATCAGGAAGTGGGAATTATAGTCAGGACTGGTTACATGCGATTGAAGATTTATCAAAACAGGGCATTATTTTTGTCCGTTGTTCAAGAGTATCACAAGGTATTGTTTTTGATGATGAAGTGTTTGATCCTCATCATTGTTGTATACCAGGAAATACTTTAACACCACAAAAAGCCAGAGTTTTATTAATGCTGGCATTAACATATACACATGATCGTCAAAGAATTAAGGAGTTTTTTAATGAATACTAAACGCAAAGGTATTATTTTTACAATGATTGCCACTATTCTTTTTGGAGTAACACCAGCTATTGGGAAAATGACATATGCAATGGGGAATAATGGTATACAATTGGCTTTTTTAAGGCATTTATTTGTCTTGCCGTTATTTTTATTTATTGTTCTTTATCAGGGAAAATCATTACGATTGAATCGTCAGCAGCTTTTAGATGTTTTCAAAGTAGGCTTTTTTGGAAATACATTGACAATTGTCTTATTGTATTCATCTTATGAATATATAGGGGTAGGAAGTGCAACGGTTCTACACTTTTTATATCCATTGTTTGTATGCTGTATGAATTTTTTGTTTTATCAGCAAAAACTCAACAAGCAACAGATTTTATGTCTTGTTTTAGCCATCCTAGGTATTTTCTGTTTTATGGATTCATCTGCATCTTCTTTATTAGGCGCTTTATTAGCGATTTTATCAGGTGTTTTCTTTGCTTATTATATGGTGGGTATGGATCATTCTTCGATTCGTTATATGAGTCCCTATGTTTTTAATTTTTATCTGGTCGTTATGAATACGATTGTGATACTGGTTTTAGCCATGGTATTGGGACGTATCCATATCATGCCAATAGAAGCATATATTTTATCAGCTGTTGTTGCTGTGCTGACATCTTTAATTGGTGTTGTTTTACTACAAAAAGGTATTTATTGTTTAGGGGCATCTTTAACAGCTATTTTATCAACTTTAGAGCCTATCACAAGTATTGTTGTTGGTGTTTTATGGTTGAATGAAAGATTGACATTATTGAAAGTAATAGGATGTATACTTGTTTTATTATCGACTTTTATCTTAGTGAAAAGTCAAAATCAAGAAGGAGAATCTTAAATGAGAATGGATGAACTGATGGATGATTTATCAAAGCAATCATCATTTTTACTTGCTATTGATGGGATGAGTGGCAGTGGTAAAACAACTTTAGCTCAAAGTTTACAAGAAAAATGGCATGCGCATGTTTTTCATATGGATGATTTCTTTTTGCCATTAGAAATGCGTACACCACAAAGGTTACAGCAACCTGGTGGTAATGTGCATTATGAACGTTTTTTAGAAACGGTCTTAAAACCTTTATCTTTACAACAATCTGTTTTTTATCAGCCTTTTGACTGTCAGACGATGTCATTTCAAACAGTTCAGGAAATACCTTATTCACCCTTTAACATTATTGAGGGTAGTTATGCGTTACATCCTTCTTTACAACGCTATTATACGCATGGAATTGTTTTAAAGATTTCGCCACTTACACAAAAAGAACGTTTATTCAAAAGAAATCCTGAAAAAATAGATCAGTTTATTCATCGCTGGATTCCGATGGAAAATCAATATTTTGATGCTTTTGATATTTTTGAAAAGTACCCTGTCTTAGAACGATGACATATTTGATCGCGCTATACATATAATATATGGGTGATATAGTGATTTTAAATGAAGCAGAAGTGCAAATAGGATTATCCTTTATTTTACAGTCAGTTTTAAAAAAGTATGATGTTGTTTTACAGGAAATGAATTTGAAAATAAAAGAAGATCATCTCTTGTTGACATCAGTTGTTTTGTATAATCAATATCATGTTGATGTTTTGTGTGAGTTCAATTTGAAATATGAAAATCAGCACTTTGTATTTGAAAATATTCAAGGCAAGGTTGAATATTTATTTTTACAGTTTCCTATTATGAGTTTTTTGAAGTCTTTTTTACAAGACTCACATATCATTTGGAAAGATAACCAGATTCAATATGAGATTGATTTACCTATTGAAAGTTTAAATCTAGCAGATGGACAATTACAAGTTATACTAAAAAACAATCAAAGTGTTTCACCTTGATTGTTTTTTAATACTTCATCAATTAATCCATAATCTAATGCATCATAGGCATTCATAAAATAGTCACGATCAGTATCTTTTTTAATACGACGTAAGGGTTGATTGGTCATTTGAGCTAATAAGCGATTGAGCTTTTCTTTTTGTTTTAATATATGACGGGTAGAAATCTCGATATCACTGGCTTGACCTTGTGCTCCACCTAGAGGCTGATGAATCATAATTTCACTATTTTCTAATGCATAGCGTTTTCCTTTTTTTCCAGCAGCTAATAAAAAAGCACCCATACTGGCTGAAAGACCAATACTGATGGTTGAGACATCACATTTTACAAAATTCATCGTATCGAAGATAGCCAAACCAGCGGAAACACTGCCACCTGGAGAATGAATATACATATCAATATCAGCCTGACTGTCCAATGATTCAAGATAGAGAAGCTGACTGACAATGGAGCTTGCCATCTCATCATTAATTTCACCACAGAGCATAATAATGCGATCTTCTAATAATCTTGAGAAAATATCGTAAGCATATTCTTTAGAATTCTTTTTTAATATCACAGTGGGTATAAAATGCATAAGTGTACCTCCATAATTCATTATAGAGAAATTTGTGTTGGATTATTCATAGAAAATTGATTTTTTCTTGCGTTAATATTGAGTTAAGCGAAGTTAAAAAACGAGAAAAGATTTTCATTCTTGTGAAAAAAATTATATAAAGCGCACAACTTTTATTGATTTCTTTGGGTTTGTGGACTATAATATAGACATAAATTATTAGTAAGGAGGATGTCATAAAAATGGCAGTAAAAGTAGCAATTAACGGTTTTGGACGTATCGGACGTCTAGCATTTAGACAAATGTTTGGAGCTGAAGGATATGAAGTTGTTGCAATCAACGACTTAACAGATCCTAAAATGTTAGCACACTTATTAAAATATGATTCAGCTCAAGGTAAATATGCTTTAGCTGATACAGTAGAAGCTAAAGAATCTTCAATCGTAGTAGATGGAAAAGAAATCGAAATCTACAAAGAAGCAGATGCTTCTAAATTACCTTGGGGAGAATTAGGAGTAGATGTAGTATTAGAATGTACAGGTTTCTATACTTCTAAAGCTAAATCTCAAGCTCATATTGATGCAGGAGCTAAAAAAGTTGTTATTTCTGCACCAGCTGGAAATGATTTACCAACTGTTGTATTTGGTGTAAACGAAGGAACATTAACTGCTGATGATACAATTATTTCAGCTGCATCTTGTACAACTAACTGTTTAGCACCTATGGCTAACGCATTAAACAAATTAGCACCAATCAAATCTGGTATCATGTTAACAGTACATGCTTATACTGGTGACCAAATGGTATTAGATGGACCTCATAGAAAAGGTGACTTAAGAAGAGCACGTGCTGCTGCAGTTAATATCGTGCCTAACTCAACTGGAGCTGCAAAAGCTATCGGTTTAGTTATCCCTGAATTAAATGGAAAATTAATCGGTTCAGCTCAACGTGTACCAGTTCCTACTGGATCTACAACTATCTTAACTTCAGTTGTTGAAGGTGAAGTTACTGTAGAACAAGTTAACGAAGCTATGAAAGCAGCTGTAACTCCATCATTTGGATACACTGAAGAACAATTAGTATCTTCAGATATTATTGGAATGACTTATGGTTCATTATTTGATGCAACTCAAACTATGGTTAAAGCATTAGATAACGGAACTACTGAAGTTCAAACTGTTGCTTGGTATGACAACGAAAATTCTTATACTTCTAACATGGTTAGAACTATTAAATATTTCGCTGAATTAACTAAATAATTTAGAAACTTCTTGGGAGTACATTGTATTCCCAAGATTTTTTTTATGTCAAAAGACGATTTGATTCTTGTGTCAAATGTATGACAGATATTTTTTATCATATATTTTGAAAGATAAAATGATATATAGTAAGATAATGCCTAAAGAAAAGAGGTGTTAAAACATGAATACATCTGTTTTGATTGGTATTATGATACCATTTATTGGGACAACATTAGGTGCAGCCTGTGTTTTCTTTATGAAACAAAAAATGGATAATCGTGTTCAAAAAGTTCTGCTGGGATTTGCTTCTGGAGTGATGATTGCGGCTTCAGTCTGGTCACTTTTGATTCCAGCTTTAGATATGTCAGCAAGTTTAGGAAAATTATCTTTTATACCTGCGGCAGTTGGTTTTTTATTGGGAATTTTCTTTCTATTATTTTTAGATCGTACTATTCCACATATGCATTTGGATCATCAGGTAGAAGGAAAGAAATCGCACTTGCAACGTACAACAATGTTAATTTTAGCAGTCACAATGCATAATTTTCCTGAAGGGATGGCAGTTGGAGTTGTTTTTGCAGGAGCCTTGATGGGCAATAGCGATGTTTCTATTGCTGGGGCTATTGCCTTATCATTGGGTATTGCGATACAGAATTTTCCAGAAGGGGCTATTATTTCTATGCCATTAAAAAGTGAAGGAGTGTCTAAAGGAAAAGCTTTTCTGTATGGGATGTTATCTGGGATTGTTGAACCTATGGGTGCTATATTAACGATTGTCCTGTCACAGTTTTTTGTACCGATTTTGCCTTATCTTTTATCGTTTGCCGCTGGCGCAATGGCATATGTCGTTGTAGAAGAGCTGATTCCTGAAGGTTCGCAAGGGACACATTCAAATATTGCGACGATTGGCTTTGCGATTGGTTTTGTCATCATGATGATATTAGATGTAGCATTGGGATAGTGAAGTGTGATATAATGATATAAATTGATATGAGGTGACAAAAATGGACTTGCATGAATCAGGTGAAATGTATTTAGAAACGATATTAATCTTAAAGAATCAAAATGAATATGTTCGTTCTATTGATATTGCACATACTATGGATTTTTCTAAACCAAGTGTATCACGTGCAATTAAACTTTTAAAAGAATCTCAATTGATTGTTGTAGATGATAAGGGATATATTGATTTTACTGATGAAGGGCGTCGTATTGCAGAAAAAGTGTATGGTCGTCATCAGATTTTAACAGAGTTCCTTGTTTCTATTGGTGTGAGTGCTAAACAGGCCGAAGAAGATGCTTGTCGTATTGAACATATTATTAGTGACGAAACACAACAATGTATTCAAAACTTTTTAAAGAAGCAGTCTTAGGATTGCTTTTCTTTGTTTGTAGAAAATAAAAGGGTTTATGAGTTAAAAATAATTGTCATCTATGATAGAATAAAAAAACGAGGTGTATGTATGGACGATTTTCAGTTTGAATATGATCAAAAAAAGAAAACAAGATTAAAAAAAGGACCTATCTATATGATGGCTTGTATTTTATGTCTGGTGACTGGAGGTGTTGGTGGTTATTTTATTCATGACTTCCATTCCAATCGTTATGGTGATGATAGTGATGTCTATAATGAAATTGCGCAAATTATTGAAAATGATTTTTTAGATACAAGTGATAATGATACAAGTTTACAGGAACGTATGCTAAATGGAATGGTTTTAGCATTAGGAGATCCTTATTCTTCATATTTATCATTGGAACAGTCAGAAGAATTAGGATCGTCTATTAATGGGACTTTTGAAGGTATTGGGATTACGTTTACAATGGTAGATGATGGTGCTATTGTGTTGGATGTATATCAAAATACGCCAGCTCAAAAAGTGGGTATACAAAAAGGAGATATTATTACGCACATTGAAGGAACTTCGATCGCTGGATATACATCAGATAAAGTTAAAGAAATGATACAGGGTGAAAGCCAGAGTCAAGTTGCTTTACGTCTATTAAGAGATGGAAAAAGTCAAAATCTATCAGCAACACGTCAAAATGTGGATACATCAATTGCTTCTTCTATTATGACTGTAAACCAACAGAAAGTTGGTTATTTAAGAATTGTGACTTTTGGTGAAAATATTCATGAAGTTATTGAAACGAAGCTGCAAGATATGAAATCACAAAAAATCAACCACATTATCATTGATTTAAGGGATAATAGTGGAGGTTATTTGAATGCTGCCCAAGAGATTCTTGATTTATTTGTGCCAGAAGGACAAACATTATTTTCTCTTCAGGATAAAGATGGCAAAACGGAAGAATATAAAGCAACCAGTCGGGAAAAATATGTATTTGAACATGGCTATATTTTAGTGAATCAGCAAACTGCCAGTGCTTCAGAAGTTTTAAGTGCAGGTTTGAAAGAGAATTTAGATTATCAATTGATTGGTGAAACGACTTATGGTAAAGGTGTTGCACAAACACAAGTGACTCTTTCTAATTCATCTGTATTGAAATACACTCATGAAAAATGGTTAACTCCTCATGGAACATGGATCAATGGTACAGGATTAGAGCCAGATTATGTCATTGATGAAACTAATATCCATGATTTTCATGTAGGTGAAATGAAACAATCTTATCAATATGATGATGTTGATAATAATATTCAATATATGCAGGAAATGCTTCAAGAATTAGGTTATTCATTAGATCGTCAGGATGGATATTTTTCACATCAGACAACAACAGCTTTAGAAGCATTTGAAAAAGATTATGCTTTAAAACAGGATGATATTTATTCTCAAAATGATCGTTTAATTCTTTTAAGTGCTTTAACATATCATTTGTATCAAGAAAAAGAGGATGTTTATCTACAAAAAGTGAATCAATTGATTCAATAGGGAGGTGCTAAAATGGAACAATTTAAATTAGTTTCCAAATATTCACCAATGGGTGATCAACCAGCAGCTATTCAACAGCTGGTTGATGGAATACGTGCTGGAAAAAAGGAACAGGTTTTACTGGGAGGAACGGGAACAGGAAAAACGTTTACTGTTTCTAATGTTATTGCTCAGGTGAATAAACCAACACTGGTATTAGCCCATAATAAAACTTTAGCTGGACAATTATATTCAGAATTAAAAGAATTTTTTCCTGAAAATCGTGTGGAATATTTTGTTTCTAACTTCGATTTTTATCAGCCAGAAGCTTATATTCCAAAAAGTGATACATACATAGATAAAAATGCAAAAACAAATTATGAAATAGAAATGTTGCGTTCAGCAGCCATGAATTCTTTATTAGAAAGAAAAGATACGATTGTCGTTGCATCAGTGGCTTCTATTTATGGTTTAGGAAATCCTGAACAATATAAAGAAATGATTTTCTCATTACGTGTCGGTCAGGAAATTGATCGTCGCGAACTCTTAACTTATCTTGTAGATCGTCAATACCAAAGAAATGATATCGAACAGTCAAAAGGGACATTCAGGGTACGTGGTGATGTCATTGAAATTGTACCTGGACATACAGAAAGCTGGCTGATTCGTATAGAGCTTTTTGGTGATGAAGTGGAAGGAATCAGTGAGGTAGATCCTTTGACTGGTAAAGTCTTGAGTCGTTATAAAACATATACGATTTATCCGGCTTATGGCTATGTCACAAAAAAGGAACAAATGTTACATGCCTGTGATACAATTTCCGAAGAACTTCAAGACCGTTTACAATATTTTAAGGATGCTATGAAACCACTGGAATATGAACGTTTGGATCAGCGTACACGTCACGATATTGAAATGTTAAGAGAAGTAGGGATGTGTCCAGGAATTGAAAATTATTCACGTCATATTGATGGACGAAAAGCAGGACAACGTCCTTATACTTTAATCGATTATTTTCCAGATGACTTTTTAATGATTGTTGATGAAAGTCATGTGATGTTACCACAGGTCAGAGGTATGTTTAATGGGGATCGCAGCCGTAAAGAAACATTGGTTGAATATGGTTTCCGTTTACCAAGTGCCTTGGATAATCGACCATTGCGTTTTGAAGAGTTTGAAAAGATTATTAATCAGGTGATTTATGTTTCGGCAACGCCAGGTGACTATGAATTAGAAAAAACACATGGTGAATATGCAGAACAGATTATTCGTCCAACAGGTTTGTTGGATCCTATTATTGATGTTCGTCCAACAAAAAATCAGATTGATGATCTGATTGATGAAATTCATGAACGTATTGATAAAAAAGAGAGAGTTTTAATTACAACACTTACAAAACGTATGGCTGAAGATCTTAGTGCTTATTTAAAAGAAGTAGGGTTAAAAGTCGCTTATTTACATTCAGATACAAAAACATTAGAACGTACTGAAATTTTAAGAGATTTAAGACTTGGAAAATATGATGTACTGGTGGGAATTAACCTGTTAAGAGAAGGGTTGGATTTACCTGAAGTATCTCTAGTTTGTATTTTAGATGCGGATAAAGAAGGGTTCTTAAGAAGTGAACGCTCATTAATTCAGACGATTGGACGTGCGGCCAGAAATGCGAATGGAAAAGTGATTATGTATGGTGATCATATAACAGAATCTATGCAAAAAGCGATTGATGAAACAAATCGTCGTCGTGAAATTCAAGAAGCCTATAATAAAGAACATCATATTATTCCACAGACTATTCATAAAGAAATTCATGATTTAATTCAAGGTAAAGAAACAATGGAAGAAGCTTCTTCATTATTACAAAAAGGTAAAAAAGCACCTCAAAAAGCAAAGAAGAAACTGATTGCAGATCTAGAAAAAGAAATGAAAGAAGCTGCGAAAGTGCTTGATTTTGAAAGAGCTATGGAATTAAGAGATATTATTATGGAACTTAAAGGTGAAAAGTAATGAAAATAGATGCTTTGGCTCAAGAGATTTTTGATGATATGATCGCTCATGGTGGAAAAGTTTATATTGTCGGTGGATCTGTTCGTGATGAAATCTTAGGACGTTATGATCAGCATGATGTAGATGTAGAAGTATATCATTTAAGTTATGAAAAACTGTGTGCTATTTTACAAAAATATGGTCATGTTCATACATTTGGAAAATCTTTTGCGATTGTTCAGTTAGAAGAGCTTCCTCATTATGACTTTGCCTTACCTCGACAAGAAACAAAAACTGGTCACAAGCATCAGGATTTTGAAGTGATGATTGATCCTGATTTACCATTAGAAAAAGCTGTTTTGAGGCGTGATCTGACAATGAATGCACTCATGTATGATTACTTAGAACAACGTGTCATTGATTTATGTGGTGGTTTATCAGATATTGATCAGCATATCATTCGTTGTGTGGATCCTGAACATTTCATGGAAGATCCTTTGCGTGTTTTAAGAGTGGCACGTTTTGTCGCCCAATTTGAATTTCAAGTTGAAGAGAAGACTTTGAATCTATGTCGTTCTATGGCACAGTCACATATGCTGGATCATTTATCATATGAAAGAATTTATCAGGAGTATTGTCAAATCCTGATGGCACCACAACCATCATTAGGATTTATGTTTTTAAAAGATATAGGAGCTTTACCACCTTATTTACAGGCTCTGACAACAACGCATCAGCGTTTAGATTTTCATCCTGAAGATGATGTTTTCACGCACACGATGCTGGTTATAGATGTAGCCAGTCATGTGAAAAAGAAAACCGATCATCCTTTATGGTTTATGTGGGCATGTTTACTTCATGATATAGGGAAACCTTTGGTAACAACCAAAGAAGGACATGCGCCTAAACATAATGAAGCAGGTGTGCAGGTGTTTCAAAATGTTCCAATCATCACATCTAAAAAAGAAAGACAATATATTTCCACAATGATTATGTATCATATGCATTTAATGAATATGTCACGTCATCATGCAAAGGATTTATCTTATTTAAGACTTTTAAAGAAGATTGATGGAAAAGTTTCTATGAATGATTTGATTTATATAAGCTGTTGTGATAAGTTAGGAAGGGGAAAAGTAGCTCAGGAACAATATGATGAGTTTTGGTTATATATTCAAGATAAGCAAAAACGTTTAGGTGTTCAAGCGCCATTGCCACTGATTCGTGGTGATGATTTATTAGCAAATGGTTTGACTTCAACACATTTATTTAAGCAGATGTTAGATGAAGCCTATGATTTGCAGTTGCAAGGTTTGAGTAAGGAAAAGATATTAAGGAGTTTGAGGAAGTATGAACAAAGATAAAATTATTATCAAAGGCGCAAGAGTTAATAATTTAAAAAATATAAATGTAGAAATTCCTCGAGATCAGCTTGTCATTATGACAGGATTATCTGGGAGTGGAAAAACATCACTGGCATTTGATACGATTTATGCGGAAGGACAAAGACGCTATGTTGAATCATTAAGTGCTTATGCCAGACAATTTCTAGGTGGTGTGGAAAAGCCTGATGTGGATAGTATTGATGGTTTATCACCGGCGATTGCGATTGATCAAAAGACAACATCAAATAATCCTCGATCAACAGTGGGAACAGTGACTGAAATTTTTGATTATTTAAGATTGTTGTATGCCAGAGTTGGACATGCCTATTGTCCAACCCATCATGTGTTGATTGAATCACAGACAATTAAACAAATGGTTGATACAATTGATCAATATGAAGATGGAACAAAATTACAGGTTCTAGCAAGAATGTGTCGTAATCAAAAAGGAACACATAAGGATTTATTTGAACAATTAGCGAAAGATGGTTTTTTACGTGTCAAAGTGGATGGTGAAATGCGTCTTTTAGATGAAGATATTGTTTTGGATAAAAATAAAAAACATAATATTGATGTTGTAGTGGATAGAATTATTAAAAAGGAAGGATATCGCTCACGTTTAGCGGATTCTTTGGAAACAGGATTAAAATTAACTGGTGGGGAAGTTATTGTTGAAAACTTGAATGAAAAAACAGAAAAGCTTTTTTCTCAACATTTAGCTTGTCCATATTGTGGATTTAGTGTTCCTAAATTAGAACCACGTTTATTTTCTTTTAATAACCCATTGGGTGCCTGTCCAGATTGTAAAGGGATTGGTGTGAAAAATGAAGTTGATAATGATTTATTGATTCCTGACTGGTCATTAAGTATTAATCAGGGAGGAATTCGTTATTTCAAAACATCAGTAGGAACTGATCGTATTGAATGGCAGAGATTTCTTGTTTTATGTCGAGAATATCATATTGACTTAGATAAACCGCTTAAAGATTTTAGTAAGAAAGAATTAGATATT
Organism: Massilimicrobiota sp. An134; assembly: GCF_002160815.1. GTDB lineage: Bacteria > Bacillota_I > Bacilli_A > Erysipelotrichales > Coprobacillaceae > Allocoprobacillus > Allocoprobacillus merdigallinarum. The sequence goes on from NZ_NFLH01000002.1 coordinate 65,379, forward strand.
ATTTTATATGGTTCTGATAAACCTATTACATATACATTACAGTCAAGTTCAGGAAATGTTTCTCAAACGACAAAACCAATCGAAGGTGTGAAAACACTGATTCAAAGACGTTATGAAGAAACAACTTCTTCATGGTCAAAAGAATGGTATGCTTCATTTATGGCTGAACATACATGTCCAACATGTCAGGGAAAAAGATTGAATGAACAAGTTTTAAGTGTACAGGTGGGTGGATTAAATATCAGTGAATTTACTGATATGTCTATTGAAAAAGCACTTGATTTTGTACAGAATTTAAAACTGAATGAAACAGAAACAAATATTGCACGTTTGATTATTAAGGAAATTAAAGATCGTTTAACATTCTTAAATGATGTAGGATTAGGTTATCTGACATTATCAAGACGTGCTGGTGGTTTATCTGGAGGAGAAGCACAACGTATCCGTTTAGCGACACAAATTGGTTCACGTTTAACAGGGGTTCTTTATGTATTAGATGAACCATCTATTGGTTTACATCAACGTGATAATGAAAAATTAATTAAAACGTTATGTAATATGCGTGATTTAGGCAATAGTGTGATTGTTGTAGAACATGATGAAGATACAATGCGTGCTTCTGATTATATTATTGATATTGGGCCAGGTGCCGGGGTTCATGGTGGTCAGGTTGTCGCAGCAGGAACACCTGAAGAAGTCATGAAGAATCCCCATTCTATCACTGGAAAATATCTTTCAGGAGAATATAAGATTCCAGTTCCATCAAAGCGACGCAAAGGGAATGGACTATATATTGAAGTAAAAGGTGCTAAGGAAAATAACTTAAAAAATATTAATGTTAAATTTCCACTTGGAAAATTCATCTGTGTAACGGGTGTATCAGGAAGTGGAAAATCAACATTGGTGAATGAAATTTTATGTAAAGCCATGCGTGCAAAACTTTATCATTCTAAAGAAAAACCAGGAAAACATAAAGAAATTCTTGGTTTAGAAAATGTAGATAAAGTCATTGAAGTCTCACAAGATCCGATTGGACGTACACCACGTTCTAATCCTGTGACTTATACAGGTGTCTTTGATGATATTCGTGAATTGTTTGCGAAAACACCTGAAGCAAAAATGCGTGGATATGATAAAGGACGTTTTTCATTTAATGTCAAGGGTGGACGTTGTGAAGCGTGTCAAGGTGATGGTGTCAAACGTATCAGTATGCATTTTTTACCTGATGTTTATGTACCTTGTGAAGAATGTGGTGGTAAACGCTACAATGAAGAAACATTACAGGTGACTTATAAAGATAAGACTATCTATGATGTCTTAGAGATGACCATTGAAGATTCTTTAACTTTCTTTGATAATTTACCACGTATTCGTTCTAAGCTTCAAACGATTTATGATGTAGGACTTGGTTATATAAAACTTGGTCAAAGCGCCACAACATTATCTGGTGGAGAAGCGCAGCGTGTGAAGCTTGCCAGTGAATTACAAAAGAAAGCAACAGGAAAAACAGTATATATTTTAGATGAACCAACAACTGGTTTACATAGTCATGATGTAGCACGTCTGATTGAAGTTTTAAATCGTATTGTTGAACAGGGTGATACTGTGATTGTGATTGAACATAATCTTGATGTGATTAAAGTTGCTGATCACATTATTGATTTAGGATTGGAAGGTGGCGACAATGGTGGTACAATTGTAGTATCAGGAACGCCAGAAAAAGTCGCAGCATGTCAAAAAAGTCATACAGGACGTTTCTTGAAAATGGTCTTAGAGTAGGAGGAAATACATGGGAAAGTCAGTGAAAATCAAAGATTTATTGAAACCAGCTTTATTTCATCAGATATCAGGTGATGAATCAGCTTTGGAAAGAGAAGTCTTTGTGCCAGAAATGAATCGACCAGGATTTGAATTGGCAGGATTTTTTAAACATACAGATTTTAGAAGAATTATATTATTTGGAGAAAAAGAAATTTCTTTCGTTAAAGAAATGAGCAAAGAATCACAACTTGCATGTTTTTCTAAATTAGCCAATGATGAAACACCTTGTATTATTATTGCGAAAGGATATTCATGTCCAGAAATTTTGAAAAATATTGCAATCAAGAGAAATTTTCCAATTTTTGAAACAACACAGGCAACAGGTCGTGTTTCTATAGATTTAACTGGAACACTTGATGAAGCTTTAGCAGCAGAAACATTGATGCATGGAGTCTTTTTAAATATTTATGGTAAAGGTGTTGTGATTCGTGGTGATAGTGGTATTGGAAAATCAGAGATTGCTTTAGAGTTAATTAAACGTGGGCATTTTTTGATTGCTGATGATGCTATTGAACTTTATCATATTGGTCAGGGAATTGTGGGTCGTGCTCCTGAAGTTTTACGCAATTTATTAGAAATCAGAGGTATTGGGGTTATTGATGTTTCTAAGATGTTTGGGGTCGCCTCAGTATTACCAAAAGATCATGTTGATTTAATTATTCAGTTGGAACGCTGGCTTCCATCGCGTGAATATACAAGAATTGGTATGGAAGAAGATGACGTTATGGAAGAAATCTTGGGTATCCAAATTCCTAAGATTGTCGTGCCTGTGACTGGTGGAAGAAGTATGTCTGCTATTATAGAAGCAGCTGTGATGAATATGCAACTTAAAGATTCTGGATTTGATTCAAGCAAGGAATTTGTCAATCGTATTCTTGACAATATTAAGAGTAAATCATCATGACATTCTTTGAAGATTTTTCAACTTTTGTCACTATTGGACCAATCCATATTCAGTGGTATGCGGTTTGTATTCTCACAGGTGCATGTATTGCATATTTTTTAGGGCAATACCGTTTTAAACAATTAGGGTATTCTAAAGATATTTTATCCGATTATTTCTTTGCAGTCTTATTGATTGGAATTGTCGGTGCTAGAATCTGGTATGTTATTTTTACCTTTGATGAAATGTATGCTTCTCAACCATTAGAGATTTTTGCTATTTGGCATGGCGGTTTAGCTATTCAAGGTGGAATCTTTGCAGGACTGATTTATAGTTATTATTTCTTTAAAAAGCATGATATTCCATTTTTACTGGCTGGTGATGCCATTATGCCTGGCGTATTGATTGCCCAGGCGTTTGGAAGATGGGGAAACTTTTTCAATCATGAAGCATATGGAGGAGAAGTTAGCTTATCATTTTTGCAGTCTTTGCATCTTCCACAATTTATTATTGATAATATGTATATGAATGGGGCATATCATCATCCTACATTTTTATATGAATCAATGGGAAATATAATGGCTTTCTTGCTTATTGTGTTTGTGATTAGAAGATTTCAAAAACACCAGGGTGTTCAATTCTTTAGTTATTTCCTATTCTATGGTTTAGTGCGTTTCCCAGTTGAAGGATTACGTACAGATAGTCTTATGTTTGGACCAATTCGTATGGCTCAATTGATTTCAATTGCTTTTATTATAGCTGGTCTTATTGGAATCATTTATGTTCATTTAAAAGGAAAAGAAGTCCATTACATTGATATGAGTTAAATGTGGTATATAGCCACATTTTTTTCTTATGTGTTTTGTTCATGAATATTTCATATAAGGAGCGTATAATGAAAATATGAGGTGATTTTATGCATAACTCTGCAAAGAAAATTATTAAACAATATCATGATAATCAGGACATTTATCGTTCTTTGAAACATGATATTGAAGATATTTTTACACGTATTATTGATACCCATCATTTTCGTATTTCTAATATGGCGATTAGGATTAAAAGCGAAGGCGCATTAATGAAAAAAATCACATATAAGAATAAATATACGGACATTCATCAAATTACAGATGTTGTAGCTTGTCGTATTATTACTTTATTTGAAAATGATGTTGATCGTATTTATGATTGTGTAAAAGAAAATTTTGATATTGTAGAATATAATGATAAAAGAAAGAAAAATTATGATGATCGTATTGATTTTGGTTATAATTCTTTGCATCTGTTAATTAAATTTAATGATGAAAGATGTCAATTGATTGAGTATTCTGCGTATAAAGATATTATTTTTGAATTACAGATTCGTACGACATTACAACATTCATGGGCAGAAATAGAACATGGGCTAGGATACAAATCACAGTATGAAATTCCTAAGGATATTCGTAGACGATTAACACGTCTTTCAGCATCATTAGAATTGTTAGATGAAGAATTTGTACAGATTGCAAGGGAAGTCGATGAATATAATAAGGGTATTGTGCATATTGAAAAAGTTTTAAAAACAGATATCAATGCCAATTCATTGGCACAATATGTCAATACATCACCACGCATTAATAATATTTTAGAAAAATTGCATACAGAATTTCAATTTCAGTTTGAAAGAGATTCAGAACTGATTTCACAATCTCGACTGGTTCAAAGATTCCATTATATGGGGTATACGTATATTAATGAATTGGATGATTTTGTAGAAAATCATATGAAAGAGATTGAATGGATTTCACGTGAACGTATTGAAAACAATAAAGAAAATCAAAAGATTAATATTTATAATGTTTTGGTTTGGATTTCACTTGTTATGTTAGCAAATGAAGGATCAGCAGATCCAGAAGATATCTTTACCAAAGAAAGTATTGAACGATTACAGACGTTAAAAGGAATTATTGAAGGAAAACAGACGACTGTATCTTAAAAAAATCAGCAGGAATTCATATTTTTTTGTGAAAAAATGTGAAAAAAGTTGACAAGACATGAAAAAGAGTATAGCATAAAGAACGTAAAATAAAAGAATTAGAGGCAGCAGTGTATCAGAGTACCATTTGGAGTTGGCAAACGAAGAAGAATGGGAAAGGTAATCATTGCCGAAAGATAGATATTGGCAAATCTCTATCTTGGGGTTATGGGAAATACTCATAACACTCCTTCATGAAAATGAAGAGGCGCTATTAATATGGTCATTAAAGTCGTGTTAATAGCACGGCTTTTATTTTATGTGTATATAGAAAGAGAGGGTTTATATGAAAAAATTAGGAAAAGTTTTAGTGGCAATGGCAATGGCAATGACTTTATTTGGATGTGGCGGTGGTGAACAGGCATCAGCCAATAAAGATCAGTTTGTTGTGGGAATGGAATGTTCTTATGCACCATTTAACTGGCAGACAAGTCAGGAAAGTGATACAACAGTATCATTAGGTAATGCTGGATATGCTGATGGATATGATGTACAGATTGCCAAAAGAATTGCGGATGATTTAGGAAAAGAACTTGTGATTAAGAAAATATCATGGGATGGATTAACAGTGGCTTTGGAATCTGGTGAAATTGATGCCATTATTGCTGGAATGACAGCGAATGAAACAAGAGAAGAAGGTATTGATTTTACAACACCATATTACGATAGCGAAGGTATGATTATGATTGTACGTAAAGATGGTGAAGAAGCGAAGTTTACAGATATTCAACAATTCAGTGGTAAAAATGTTGTTGGGCAAAAAGGAACAAACTATGATGATGTCATTGATCAGATCAAAGGTGTTCATCATGCTACAGCAAAAGCCACTTATCCTGAAATGGTTGTTGCTTTACAACAGGGAGATGTTGATGGAATCACTGCAGAAATGGCTGTTGCTGAAGGTGTTGTTGCAGCCAATAAAGATTTAACAATTGTACATTTTGATGAAGGAAAAGGTTTTGAATGTGATACAACAGTATCTATTGGTTTAAAAGAAGGAACAAGAGATAGTGAATTCTTTAAACAGGTACAGGCATCTTTAGATAAGATTACGGTAGATGAAAGAAAGCAACTAATGACTGAAGCTGTTGATAGACAGCCAGCAGGAGAATAATTTATGAGTATTGATTTTGCAAAAGCATGGGAAATATTTGTTGAAAATATGTCTCTGTTCAGTTACGGTATTCAAATTACTTTATTATATGCTGTTGTAGGAACTGTTTGTGGTTTTCTTATAGGGTTAGTTGTAGGTGGTATAAGAGCTATTGAAATCAATGATTATGATTCAACAGTCAGTCGTCTATTCAAACGCTTAGGAAAATGGATTACAGGTTTTTATATCTGGGTATTTAGAGGAACACCTATGATGGTACAGGCTATGTTTTTATATTATTTATTAAAGCCTGCTTTCAATTGGACTCCTTTAGTTGCTGGATTGTTTATTATCTCTATTAATACAGGAGCATATATGGCTGAAATCATTCGTGCAGGTATTCAATCTGTTGATGCAGGACAGAGTGAAGCTGCAAAGAGTTTAGGAATGACAACAAGTCAGACACTTATATCAGTGATTTTTCCACAAGCTATTAAAAATACATTTCCATCAATTGGGAACCAGTTGATTGTTAATATCAAAGACAGTTCTATGCTGAATGTTATTTCTGTAACAGAATTATATTTTCAGACGACATCTGTGGCAGGATCAAATATGAAATATATTGAATGTTTCTTGGTTGCTGCAATCATTTATTTATTTTTAACAACGATCAGTACCTTTATTTTAAATTATATCGAAAAAAGATTGAATTCTGAAAAACAAAGCAAGGACTTTTGCAGTTAGGAGATATTATGGATACAATTATTCAAGTACAACATTTAAAAAAGAGATTTAAGCAATTAGAAGTTTTGCATGATATCAATTTTGATATACATAAAGGTGAAGTTGTGACAATTATTGGTTCAAGTGGAAGTGGAAAATCAACATTATTACGTTGTATTAACTTATTAGAAAGATTAGATGATGGACATATTTTATATCATGACCAGGATATTTTAGATCATCACTTCAATGTGAATCAATATCGTTCTAAAGTTGGTATGGTGTTTCAGGGATTTAATCTATTCAACAATTTAACAGTATTAGAAAACTGTATGATTGGACAAATCAAGGTTTTAAAAAGAAATAAAGAAGAAGCAAAACAAATGGCTTTCAAATATTTAGAAAAAGTGGGTATGAGTGCTTTTGCAAATAAAAGCAGTGTACAATTATCAGGTGGGCAAAAACAAAGGGTTGCTATCGCAAGAGCGTTATGTATGAGTCCTGAAGTTTTGCTTTTTGATGAACCAACAAGTGCATTGGATCCAGAAATGGTTGGCGATGTTTTGAATATTATGAAAGAACTCGCTGATGAAGGTTTGACAATGATTGTTGTCACTCATGAAATGGAATTTGCGAAAGATGTATCAACACGTGTTGTTTTCATGGATCAGGGTGTGATTGCAGAAGAAGGGACACCTGAACAAATCTTCGAACATCCTCAAGAAGAACGTACACGAACATTTTTAAAACGTTATTTAAAAGCAAATGGATAAAGTATCAGAAATGATACTTTTTTTGTTGACATTGACCTAAGGGGATAGTTTATGATGAAAATGGGAGATGAAATGAGATATGAAAATACAGGAAGTTTGCAGTCAATGTCATGTGACAAAAAAAGCCATTTATTATTATGAAAAACAACAGTTACTTCATGTTTATAAAAATCAAAATGGATATCGTGAGTTCAGTGACGAAGATGTTCAAAGATTAAAAGAAATTATGATGTATCGTAGCTGGTCTATCTCTATTGCAGATATTCGCTGTTTATTGGATTTAGATGCTAATCAGAAAAAAGAATATCTTCAACAGATTTATGCACAAAGACAAAAAGAACTTTCTTATCAACAAGAAAGTTTAAAACAGTTATATCATTTTATTGAAAGTGACAACATAGAAGATTCTTTTTCATTGGATGATATATATCAAATCATGTCTGACAATATTCCTCAGCCATTCTTTGATATGTTCTATGAGCATTTTCTACCTTATCTTCATATTCATATTCGTACACAAAAACAACAGAATGCTTATGATCGTATGATTGATTTTTGGGATCATTTTCATATCAAAATTCCATGGACGTATCGCTTTTTGATGTGGATTTCTAAAACAAATCAAAAGCAGCTCAAACAAGTATGGCATGATGTCAATGTATATAAAAATCAATTGATGAATCAAGAAGATGCATATGAATCTATTAAGCAAATGGTTATCAAAAACTATGAGTTACAACAAAAATGGTGGTATCGTATACTGAGTTATCCAAATCGTCAGATGAAGATCAGATTAAGAGATAGTGGGTATTATGATATTTTGATACCAGCCATGTGTGAACTATCAGATGAGTATCATCAATATTATCAACAACTCATGGATTTCAATCAAAGAGTTTGTCAGGAACTTCATCTTTATTATGATTCCAAGTTTCGGTTAATAAAAAAATAAAGCCGAAACTTTATTTTTTTATAAGACCATCTGCAAATGTAAGAGGTAATCCAAAAACAATACCTGTATTTGGATTATCAATGCCACCAACTGATTCATCAACTGTTTTTCTGACTAAGTCTACCTGACCATCTTCTACGATAAAAAAGATAGTGCGACTTTCAGGACGGGGATTTTCTAAGAACAAACGTAATGATCCTAAAAGATAGCTTTCATCAGAATCATCTATTGTCTTTATCATACCAGTAGATTCAATGATTGTTCCACCACGTACCCCGGCTCTTTTTAAGTTTGCAAGCAAATCATCTAAACAGTCAAGTTTATTTAAAACAACGACAATAACTTGCATTTCTATCACCACCTATCTCTATTATATCGCTAGTTGAGATAAATATCTAGTTATTCTCATGAAATTGGTTTATAATAAACAATAAGATAAGGGGGTTTTATGATGGAATATCAATTTGCAAAACGTATGTCAAATGTAAAGGCATCTGCAATTAGAGAAATATTAAAGGCAACATCTGATCCAAAGATGATTAGTTTTGCTGGAGGAAATCCATCAGCGGAAGCATTTCCAGTTAAAGAAATTGAAAAAATATCTGCAGATATATTGACTAATGAGCCTATTAGTGTTTTACAGTATGGAATTACTGAAGGAGATCAGGAATTGATTCAGGCAGCGACACACTTTTTTAATCGTCATGAACAGGTTATGAAAGCTGATGATCAAATGATAATTACTTCTGGATCACAACAGATTATGGAATTTGTGGCTAAAATATTATGTAATGAAGGTGACGTTGTGATTTGTGAAAATCCTAGTTTTTTAGGAGCTTTAAATGCATTTAAATCATTAGGTGCTGTTTTAAGAGGTATTGAATATAAAAATGGACAATTAGATTTAGAGGCCTTAAAACAGGCTTTACAAATGGAGCCAAAACCAAAATTTATGTATCTGATACCTAATTTTCAAAATCCAACAGGAATGACAATGTCATTGGAAGTCAGAAAAGAAATTTTAAAATTAGCTAAAGACAATGGTGTTCTTATTTTAGAAGATAATCCTTATGGTGATTTAAGATTTGAAGGTGAAGCTATTCCTTCTATAAAATCATTGGATGAAGATGGATTGGTTATTTATGCAGCAAGTCTTTCTAAAATTATTGCGCCTGGAATGCGTGTGGCTTGTTGTATAGCACCAAAAGCGATTATTCAAAAAATGACAGTTGCCAAACAGGCCAGTGATGTTCATTCTAATCTTTGGGCTCAAAAAGTTATGGCACGATATCTTCAAAATTATGATATGGATGCACATATTGAACGTATTCGAATGATTTATAAACAAAAATGTCACTTAATGCTTGATGAAATGAAAAAACATTTTCATCCGGATGTTCAATATACAATACCAACAGGTGGAATGTTTATCTGGGTGACATTGCCTGAAAGTGTTGATATGTTGACATTTGTGAAAAAAGCTTTGGAAAAGAATGTGGCAGTTGTACCAGGAAATGCATTCTTAGATGATGATACGAAAGAATGTCATAGTTTTAGAATGAATTATTCAACACCAACCAATGAAAAAATCAAAGAAGGAGTGAAGATTTTAGGTGAAATAACATATGAAATGTTATCTATTTCGTCATAATTTTTAAAGCTGTTTATATATAATGGATAAATGGGAGGAAAAATAGTATGCCGTATATAACATTTACAACAACAAAAACATTAACATTAAATCAAGAAAAAGCATTAAAAGAAAGTGCTGGTCAATTAATTTCTATTTTACCTAATAAAAAAGAAGAAAACTTAATGATTCATATTGAAGATAATCAAGTCATGTATTTTAGAGGACAGGAAATGGAATGTATGAAAATATCTTGTCAGCTTTTTCATACAACAGATTATCAATATAAAAAAGAGTTTGCTGAAAAACTGTTGAAAGAAGTTGAACGTATTACCAAAATACCTGTAGAACAACAATATCTTTCTATTGAAGAATTTGAAAATTGGGGTAAAAATGGAGAATATTTATAGAAGTCAAAATGACTTCTATTTTTTTTTAAAAAAGACTTGCATTACATGAAATGATATGATAATATATTTAGGCAATCGAAAATGCTTGAATAGCTCAGTTGGTAGAGCAATCGGCTGTTAACCGATCGGTCGTAGGTTCGAGTCCTACTTCAAGCGCCATTTTTGTGGCCTGTTGGAGAAACGGTTAACTCACATGCCTTTCACGCATGCATTCACGGGTTCGAATCCCGTACAGGTCACCATATGGAGGTTTAGCTCAGTTGGGAGAGCATCTGCCTTACAAGCAGAGGGTCAGCGGTTCGAGCCCGTTAACCTCCACCATTTTTTTATGCCGGCTTAGCTCAATTGGTAGAGCAACTGACTTGTAATCAGTAGGTTGAGGGTTCAAGTCCTTTAGCCGGCACCATGTTTTTGACCCGCTAGCTCAGTAGGTAGAGCATCTGACTTTTAATCAGAGGGTCAGGCGTTCGAGTCGCCTGCGGGTCACCATTTATATGCGGATGTGGTGAAACTGGCAGACACGCTAGACTTAGGATCTAGTGCTTCGGCGTGCAGGTTCAAGTCCTGTCATCCGCACCATACTCGCGGGTGTAGTTCAATGGTAGAACTTCAGCCTTCCAAGCTGACTACGTGGGTTCGATTCCCATCACCCGCTCCATTGAAGTGATGACTTACGATAAATTATCGTAAGTTTTTTTCGTTTAATAGAAATTTGATTTCTTTTGGACAATAAGTGTATAAAGCAAATGGAACAGAATCCAATGATTTATATATATTTTGATATATTTTTATAAAAGAATATTGACATAGGGAGTATGAGAGTATATATTTATATATGAAGAGATGTTCATATGTTCAATGAAGGAGTGATGATATGACTATACAGATGGATGATCAAAATGATTTTTTAGCAGTTCATGAAGATGTTGTCAAAAGGGTTAAAGAAAAACAGCCTGATGATGAATACTTATATGAATTGGCTGATTTATTTAAGGTATTTGGAGATACAACACGTATTAAAATTTTATATGCTTTATTTGAAAGTGAATTATGTGTTGGAGATATCGCACAGATTTTGGGACTGAGTCAGTCTGCAGTCAGTCATCAGTTGAGAGTTTTAAAAGATAGTAAATTAATTAAATTTAGACGTGAAGGAAAGGTGATTTTCTATTCATTAGATGATGATCATGTCAGAACAATCATGTCAATGGGCATGGAACATGTTGAGGAATAAGAAAGGGGAAGAGGAATATGAAAAAGACATATAAAGTTGATGTAGATTGTGCCAATTGTGCTGCTAAAATGGAGGAAGCAGTTAAAAAAACAAAAGGTGTTAAAGATGCGACTTTAAGCTTTATGACATTAAAGTTAAAAGTTGAATTTGAAGATGGTGTCAATGTTGATGAAGTCATGCAGGAAGCTTATAAGAATTGTAAAGTCGTAGAAGATGACTGTGAAATTTATTTATAGAATAAATTCCCTTAAAAAGGGATATTTATTTAGATGATATATGAATGAGTGAGCATATATTAAAATGAATGGGAGTGTTATGATGAATAAAAAACAAAAGAAAGTTCTTTATAGAATTCTGTTATCTTTAGGATTCATGATTGGAATCATGATTTTAACTTCATATGTTTCTGTGAATTTATATGTAGAAGTGGTACTTTATCTAATACCTTATCTGATTATTGGGTATGATATTTTAAGAAAAGCTATCAAAGGAATATTGAAAAGACAAGTCTTTGATGAAAACTTTTTGATGGCGGTTGCGACTGTAGGCGCTATGTGTTTAGGTGAATTCCGAGAAGGTGTCGCTGTCATGCTGTTTTATCAGATTGGCGAATTGTTTCAAAGTGTTGCAGTCGGTAAAAGTCGTCGTAATATTGCCGCATTAATGGATATTCGTCCCGATTATGCTAATATGATGATAGATGGTAAGCTTCAAAAAGTTGATCCTGATGATGTTGAAATAGGTAGTGAAATCATTGTCAATCCTGGTGAAAAAGTACCTATTGATGGTATTATTGTTGAAGGGAATACAACATTTAATACGAGTGCTTTGACAGGGGAAAGTGTGCCAAGAGATGCGCATTGCGGCGATGAAGTCATCAGTGGTTTTATTAATATGACTGGTGAAATTAAAGTGAAAACAACAAAGGAATTTGGTGAATCAACAGTTTCTAAAATTCTTGATTTGGTAGAAAATTCAAGTATGAAAAAATCTCGTTCAGAAAACTTTATCACAAAGTTTGCCAAATACTATACACCAGCAGTTTGTTATAGTGCATTGGCATTAGCGATTATTCCACCAGTTGTTTTGATGTTGATGGGGAAAGATGCCTCATGGGGTGATTGGATTATTCGTGCGTTAACATTCCTCGTTATCAGTTGTCCATGTGCTTTGGTTATTTCTATACCACTCAGTTTCTTTGGTGGCATTGGTTGTGCTTCAACAAAAGGAATTTTGGTAAAGGGTTCTAATTATCTCGAAGCTCTTGCCAGTGCCAAATATATTGTTTTTGACAAAACGGGAACACTGACAAAAGGGGTTTTTGAAGTAACGCATATTGATCCAACTGATAATTATGATCAACAACAGTTATTGTATTATGCGGCTCATGTGGAAATGGCTTCAAGTCATCCAATCAGTTTAAGTTTACAAAAGGCTTATGGACAATCATTGGATAGAGATGCTGTGCATAATATTGAAGAAATTGCTGGACATGGTATTCGTGGAACTGTTCATGGACATGATGTTTATGCTGGTAATGAAAAACTGATGAATAAGATAGGTGTAGATATTACGGAAAAACATCCTGAAGGAACAGTTGTGTATATGGCCATAGATAATCAATATGCAGGATGTATTGTGATTTCTGATGTGATTAAAGAAACCTCAAAAGCAGCGATTCAGTCTTTAAAATCACAAGGAATCAAAGAAACGATTATGTTAACGGGAGATACAAAACAGACTGCGACAAAGGTTGCTGAAGAGATTGGTATTGATCGTGTTTATAGTGAACTTTTACCAGCTGATAAGGTTGAAAAAGTTGAAGAAATCCTACAAAACAAAGGTGAAAAAGAAAAAGTGGCTTTTGTTGGTGATGGTATTAATGATGCGCCAGTTTTATCACGTGTTGATATTGGGATCGCGATGGGCGCTTTAGGTAGTGATGCAGCGATTGAAGCAGCTGATATTGTGTTGATGGATGATGATCCGGCTAAGATTTCATTGGCTATGAAAATTTCATTAAAAACATTAAGAATTGTCAAAGAAAATATTGTGTTTGCTTTAGCTGTTAAATTTATCTGTTTAATTTTAGGTGCTTTTGGTATTGCTAATATGTGGCTCGCTATCTTTGCGGATGTTGGTGTGATGGTCATTGCTGTCATTAATGCGACGAGAGCTTTACGAATTTGATAAAAATGGAAGATAACAGAAAGTCCATCTGTTATCTTTTTTTTTAGATTTTGAAGTGATATAATAGTGCCTTGTGAAGAAAGGGTGTATGTGATGAATTATAAATTCATAAGAAATATTATAGGAATTCTTATTGGAAATACGCTATATGCTTTAGCTGTTTTATTATTTATTGTTCCTAATGGACTGATTACAGGTGGATCAACAGGATTATCCATTGGTGCACAGCATTTATTAGGAATTCCAATGACTTTATTTTTATCTATTTTTAATATTTTGATGTTTTTACTTGGGTTACTGATTTTAGGTAAAACCTTTGCCTTAACAACATTAATTAGTACTTTTTATTATCCATTGATTTTAAGTGTTTTTGAAAAAACAATAGGTTATACCCAAATGACAACTGATCCATTACTCGCTGCATTGCTTGGTGGAGTGATGATTGGTGTAGCAATTGGCCTTGTTATTAAATGTAATGCTTCCACAGGGGGAATGGATATTCCACCATTGATTATTAATAAAAAGACAGGAATACCTGTATCCGTTTCTATGTATGCTTTTGATTTCTTGATTTTATTAATGCAGGTCTTTTATACCAATCGAGAAATGGTTCTTTATGGTATTGTTTTGGTGGCGACATATACCATTGTTTTAGATAAAGTTCTGGTCGTTGGAAAAGCACAGACAGAAGTGATGATTGTGTCTAAGGAATATGAACAAATTAATGATATGATTATTCATGAACTTGATCGTGGAACAACGATGTTAAAATCTATTTCAGGTTATATGAAAAATGAATATCCTGTGATTATGACTGTGATTTCTAACCGTGAATTACCGAAATTAAATTATCTGGTTTTAAATATTGATGAACATGCTTTTATGGTTGTCAGCAAGGTTAACGAGGTGAAAGGAAGAGGATTTACCTTTAAAAAGGAATATATTGAGTCATAATAGTGAAAAAGAAAGACAGATAGGTTATAATAGAAAGGAATGTGGAGGTTATATTATGAGTAGTCAAGACTGTAATCATGATTGTCAATCATGTCAGGAAGATTGTGAAGAAAGAAGTTTTTTAGCTCCAATGAATAAAAATTCAAAAATACATAAAGTGATTGGAATTGTCAGTGGTAAAGGTGGTGTAGGAAAATCATCTATTACGTCTTTGTTGGCTGTTTTAAAACAGCGTGAAGGATATCGCTGTGCTGTATTAGACGGTGATATTACAGGACCATCAATTGCGAAAACATTTGGTGTTGAAGGTACACAGATTTATTCTAATGGAGAAGAAATCATTCCAGCTAAATCTTTAGAAGGTATTGAAATCATGTCAACGAATCTTTTATTAGAAAATGCAGAAGAGCCCGTTGTATGGAGAGGACCTATTTTAGCAGGTATGATCAAACAATTCTGGAGTGATGTCAGATGGGGCGAAGTGGATTATATGTTCGTAGATATGCCTCCAGGAACTGGAGATGTCCCTTTGACAATTTTCCAATCTTTACCTCTAGATGGTATTGTGATTGTGACAAGTCCACAGGAACTTGTCAGCATGATTGTTTCTAAAGCTGTTAATATGGCAAAGAAAATGAATGTTCCTATTTTAGGTATTGTGGAAAATATGAGTTATGTGCAATGTCCTGATTGTGGAAAGAAGATTTTTGTCTTTGGAAAAAGTCATCTACAAGATGTGGCAGATAAATATGATTTAAAGATATTAGGGCAATTACCTTTAGATAGTGAATTAACACAACTTTCTGATATGGGAATGATTGAAAACTATTCATCTGATTGGTTAGATGAATTTGAAGAAAAAGTGAAAAACTTTTAAAAAAGGTCTATAACATGTCATAAACTGATTTTTGATGTTTATTGAGGTTATAGACCTCTTTTTGATAAAAAGAAGATGGGATAAAAGTCAGAGAATATGATGAATCATAGAATTTTAAAAAAGATTTTCAAGGATTCATTTTATTGATATAATAAAATTATCAAAATAAATGGAGATGAATAAGATGATACTTACAAAGAAACCTTTAAAAGTTTTATTAATTGGTGGAACAGGTACAATATCTCTGCCTATATGTGAAGCATTAAGTCAAAATCAGGATATTGAATTATACGTTATGAATCGTGGACATAAGTCTTTACCTGAACATGCTCATCAGATAATCTGTGATTTTCATGATACTGCAAAAATGGAAGAAATTTTAAAAGATTATTCTTTTGATATTGTTTGTAACTTCATTATCTATAAGCCAGAAGAAGCTATTAAACAAATTCAGTTATTTAAGGGAAAGATTCAACAATATATCTTTATATCTACAGTTGTGACTTATAATCATGAAACAGCTGTGATGATTCATGAATCACATGAACAAAATAATATCTATTCTGAATATGGAAGAGAGAAAACAAAATGTGAACAAATCTTTATGAAAGCTTATGAAGAATTTGGTTTTCCTATTACGATTGTTCGTCCTTCACAAACTTATGGATATGATCGTATTCCTTTAAGTGTCAAAGGAAAAAGCTGTTGGAGTGTGGTTGATCGTATTTTAAATGATAAGCCAGTCATTGTTCATGGTGATGGTAAGAGCACATGGCATTGTACTCATAATCAGGATTTTGCCTATAATTTTATTCAACTGATCAATAATGAAAAGACAATTGGTCAGGCTTATCATAATATTAATCCTGTTGTGGTGAACTGGGATATGATTTATCGTGATTTATATGCCTTATTAAACAAAGAACCAAAAATCATTCATATTGCCAGTGATACATTAGCACTCTCTCAAACTTATGATATTGAATCATCAATTCTAGGAGATAAGCAATATTCATGTCTGTTTGATATGTCAAAAATTCAAAGAGATATTCCTGATTTTCAAAATCATATTATGATTCAGGAAGGGTTGAAGATGTATCTTGACTATATGGAACAGCATCCACAAAAGAAAGTTAAAGATGAAACATTTGATCAATGGTGTGATCAGGTGATTGATGCTTATCAGAAATTTATTCAAGAAATCAAGGGTCATTTTTAGGGATTGACGCAATCCCTTTTTTATTTGGCAACTGAGACATGTTTTTGGCTATGTGAGAGAATATTTAACCATTTTTTCACACAATCATGTATAATCATAATTGAAAGAGGTGAGTAGGATGGGAATTGGTATCATAGCTTTAGGGCTCTGGTTGCTTCTAGGCATTTCGTTTTCAATCAATAGCATAGCACTTTTTCCAGATGCTTTATCAATGATGATTATTATGGTGGGAATTGTCATTGTTTTTAGAAGAGTGAAATCAAGAGAACTGTTGATATCTTTAGGATTATGGATAGTCAGTTTTGTAATGGAACTGTTTCAATTGTATTTTTTCAACCAGTGGATTTGGTTACTAGCATTGGCATTTGTCTATATAGGGATTGATCATATAGCTGTTGATTATCCTGCTTTAAAAAAATATAGATATAGCTATCGTATATATTTGACAGTTTATGTGATCATTTTATTGTTGGGTGAATTGATTTTGAAAATAAATGAAGCATCTTTCATGCTAATAGCTGCCTTTTTCATGATTGTCTTAGAAATAGTTTTGATTATGGTTTTATATCATATGGTCAAAATCAATCATTTTTTAGAAGAAGATTATATCCAAATCCATGTTCAATCTTTATCCTATTCATTTCATCAAAAAGCAATCATTATTGTTCTTTCTTTAGCAAGTCTTTTAGGTATTGTCTATATGAAAGATGGCTTTTCAAAACAGATCCAACAGGAAGTTTTATATGAAGAATCATACTATTTAAAAGTGAACGAAGAAGATTATAAAATCTTGCCTTTTGGTTATCGAAAAGAACAACAGAGCACACTGTTTTTGGGAAGAGAAAGTGTATCCTATACACCGATTGAAATCTATATTCGTCAGGATTTATTCAAAGACTTAAGTCAAGTTGAATATCAGATTTTGAATTATGATCAGGTCATTGTCTCTTCATCAGGACCGTTTCAGACTGTTGAATATGAAGAAGGAGAAACGACACCATTTACAGGTTATGTAGGTGTTTATGTTCAAGATGATTGTTATAGTGAGATTCAAAATATTCAAGATTATACAGATGCCTTCAATTTTGCATTAAAACTTTATAATCAAAATGGCGAGTGTTATTATCAGCAGATGTCGACTTTAGAACAAGTTTCATCTCATAGTTATCGTTATGAAGATGAAAATATCTGTATGGAAAACCTGAAATATGATATGAATGTTATCACTGATCCACCACCACAGATAACATTAAAACAAAATCAAGATCAGATAACAGATATCCTGTTTTATACAGTCAATGAAAATCAAGAAGAAAACTTGATTCTGATGTATACTAATGCTCTTGATCAAAATCGTTATGAACGTTTCTTCAATAAACGTTTTATTCATCAGCCGTTAGATCATTTATCAAAACTAAAAATAAAATATCGAGATGAAAATAATCAGGTTATTGATTCTTACATCTGTGAATTGGAGGAAGTCCTATGAAAATCATATGTGCACCCGATCATCTTGATACTTTAAAATCTATGCTAAGAGAATATCAGCAGTTAGATATTGTCATTGTAGAAAAAGGTTTTGATTATGAAGGTATGTGTTATTACTTTTCTATGGAACATATAGAAGATTTGATTTTATATTTACAGAGTTTGCATCAAAAATATGTTCTCTGTTATGCTGATGAAAAACAATACAAACTTTTACCTCAACAGATTGATTTTATTGAAGGTTATTCTAAGGAAGCTTTTGTCCATAGTGAACATCTTCAATATCAGATCTATCAGAAGCTTTATGAATTAGAGGAAAAACTGAAACCTTATGGTTTTGTGAGAATTAATAAATCAACTTTGGTCAATATTCATAAGATAGAAAGTATTATACCAGAGGTTCAAAGAAGATATATTCTGACTTTAAAAAGTCAAAAAAAGCTGTTATTGACACGTTATTATGTAAAGGATTTTATGGAAGCGTTAAGGAGGGATACTTTATGAAAGAGAGAATAGGCATTCATTATGGCATCAGCTTTATTTATCTGGTTATTATAAGAAATCTCTTAGGACAGGGATACCTTTATACAAGCTATTCCTCTGCTTTTCAAAAGAGCCTGATTTATTGTCTAATTTTATCAGCCTGCTTAACGATTTTGTTAGAAGCCTGGCAAATGTTTAAAGAAGTTTATATACATCGTTTTAAGATTCAAAAAGTCATGGCTTTTCTATGTCTTGTTGCCATCATGTTAGTGGCTTATTTACAATCTTTATATTATAGTGCTATTATACTGTTTCTTCTCTTTTATATATGTCGAGATGGTTGGCGCTATTATCAAATGAATAAATCATTATAAGCATGTAGAATCTCCTTGAATCAGTTTTATTCTTGTATAAATTATATCCAAAATAGATAGGGAAGGTGTATAATGAATGTATGGAGGTAAGGCTATATGATTCAATGGGGAATATTGGGAATAGGAAATATTGCCAAACGTTTTATAAAAAGTTTAGAAAAGAGTACAAATGGTCAATTATATGCAGCTGCTTCTTATACAGAAAGCAAATGTGAAGAATTTTTAAAAGAACATCCAGATGTTAAGGTTTATCATGATTATGAAGATTTATTAAATGATGAAAATGTAGATGCTGTGTATTTGGCAATGAGGCATATTGATCATTATCGTTGGGCTAAAAAAGCTTTACAACATCATAAAGCTGTTCTTTGCGAAAAACCAGCGACACTTTATAAATGGCAAATGGAAGATTTAAAACAGGAAGCAATCAAGAATCAAACATTTTTTATGGAAGCCATGAAAACACGTTTTATTCCTTTGATTCAAGATATTAAGGATTGTTTAGAGAATAAAGAAATTGGTGAAATCTTAAGTGTTGAAACATGCTTTTGTTATGACAGGGATTATTTAGAAGGACATTATTTGTTTGATCAAGAACAAGGTGGTATTCTCAATGATGTTGGCAGCTATAATGTGGCTAGCACTTTGGATTATATTCATTCTCCTATTGCTGCAATTGATTCTCAGGTGCAATTTCGTTATGGAGTGGATAGTCATGAAAAGGTAACAATCACTTTTGAAAGTGGGCAAAAAGCTTTGATGGAAATGGCTTTTGATGAAAAGAAAGATCCTATCTTAGAAATAAAAGGAACTAAAGGAACAATTTTAGCACAGCCTTTTTATCGTCCTACACAGGCTACAATTATTGATGCCACTAGAACAGCACGTCAGATTGAAACACCTTATATCAATGATGATTTCTTTGGTGAAATTGAAGAAGTTCATCGCTGTTTACAAGCGAAGCTCATAGAAAGTCCACGTATGAGTTTACAGGATTCTATTGATTGTATTGATATGATTGAAAAAATTAGACAGAATTTTCAAAAAGATGGTTAAAAAGTATGTTATTTTGATAATGATGTTAGGATATCAAATAAAAGAATCTAAAAGAATGATGTTTATTCTTTTAGATTCTTTGTGTTTTTAAAGATAATGATATTCATGTTCCCATGAACTGTTTATAAAAAAGAGAGCAGCTTGTTTCGCTTTGGTTAAATCCATATAAGTATAATTTCCACATTCTTCTTTTTTGGCACCGGGTATATCTTGATCCCAACTTGCAATCTGTTCAAAAGTTGTTCTGACTAATGTTTTAACTGTTTCAAAATCTAAATCCTTTGTAATGAGATAAAACCCAGTCATACAACCCATAGGACCAAAATAAATAATTTTGTCTTTATAGATACCATTTCTTAAAAGTGTTGCCCCTATATGTTCAATTGTATGAGCAGCTTTAGGATCTAAAGGTTCATCAACATTAGGCTCGCACATTCTGATATCATAAGTTGTCAGATGATCATCCGTTCTTGAAATATAAATCCCCTTTTTTAATTGAGTATGGTCAACACTAAAACTTGTAATTCTTTTCATATATTCATACCTCACTTTTTCATTCCTATTGTATAATAGTTCCTTTCATTTTTTCAAGGATGAAACATTCATTTCATTTGTTTTTTAGAATTTTATTTTCTATAATAAAATAAAGAGAAGGTGATGTGTATGAAAGAAGTGATTGATCATGTTGATGTTGAAGTTTTGAATGGTGAAATGAGTGAAGATGAAATTAAGGAATATATCCAATATGTCAAACAGAAATATCCTCATGAAACTTTAACATCCCTAACATTAACAGTAGATGGAGAATTTGTTGATCTTCACTATTGTTTACAGCCAGAACCTATTCAAAGAATTCGACGTATTACAGGTTATTTGGTAGGAACATTGGATCGCTTTAATGATGCCAAAAGAGCCGAGGAACATGATCGTGTGAAACATCAAGTTTAAAAAATGGAAAATATTGTATAGAGAAGTTGCATAAAATACATTGATTATGCAACTTTTATTTTGTATAATAACTTTGTCAGGTGGTGAGTTGTATATGAGATATTATTTATGCATTGATTTCAAAACTTTTTATGCTTCAGTAGAATGTGTAGAAAGAGGCTTGGATCCTTACAAGGTCAATCTTGTTGTTGCGGATATTTCAAGAGGAAAGAGTACAATCTGTTTAGCTGTTTCTCCACATATGAAAGAGTTAGGAGTGAAAAACAGATGCCGTTTATTTGAAATACCTAAGCATATTCATTATATTGTAGCTAAACCAAGGATGAAACTTTATATGGAATATTCAGCTAATATTTATGGTTTGTATTTAAAATATTTAAGTCAGGAAGATATTTATGTGTATTCTATTGATGAGGCTTTTTTAGATGTCACAGAATATCTGAATTTCTATCATAAAAACGCTCAAGAAATAGCGCAGATGATTATAGATGATGTTTATAGAACAACGGGAATTCCAGCTACATGTGGTATTGGTACGAATCTTTATTTAGCTAAAGTGGCTTTAGATATTACCGCCAAGCATGTCAAAAGTCATATGGCTTATTTGGATGAACAAATATATCAAAAGACATTATGGGAACATACGCCACTCACAGATTTTTGGCAAGTGGGCAGAGGAATCGCCAAGCGTTTATATAAATTAGGCATTGTCAATATGAAAGGAATAGCACATTGTCCTGAAGATATCTTGTATAAAGAGTTTGGTGTGAATGCACGTTTTTTAATTCGTCATGCTTGGGGTAAAGAACCGGTGACTATTCAACAAATTAAAAATTATCAGCCTCAGCATCGTTCTATATCCAATGGACAGGTTCTATTTGGAGAATATCGTGATCAGGATGCTTTACTGGTTTTAAAAGAAATGGTGGAGGATAATGTTTTAACACTGGTTGAACAGGGACTTGTGACCAATCATATTTCTTTACATATTAGATATGTTGATGCTTCACTTCCGTCTACGGGTGGTAGTCGTAAAATTTCTGTTGTGACAAATTCTTATCGTCTGTTGGTTAAGGAGTTTATTGACTTATTTGAGTCTACAACATTTAAAAGTCAAAAGATTAGAAAGATTTCTATTGGTTTTGGTCAAGTTATTGATGAAAGATATGAAGCCTATGATTTGTTTACTGACTATGAAGAAGTACTGAAAGAAAGACAGTTACAACAATCTATTATTCAAATTAAAAATAAGTATGGAAAGAATGCTGTTTTGAAAGCCATGAATGTTTTAGATAAAGCCACTGCAAAACAGCGACATCAGTTAATAGGAGGACATAATGCAGAATAAAAATCATGATGATGCAGTAGAATTTCAACCATTTGATTCTTTACGTGGATTTAGAGAATATCTTCATGAAAAGGAAAGACAACCTGTTTATAAAAAAGAATTAATGGAAGATGAATGTGAAAGATTGAATCGTTTATTTCAACAACTTCAAAAAGGTATGTTTGTGAAAATTGTTTATTATACACACCAGCAATATCAGTCATTACAAGGAATGATTACAAAAATAGATGCAGAATATCATAAAGTCTTATTTATTGATGATCAAAGAATTGAATTTTATGATATTAGAGATATTTCTTTTTAATTTATTGTATAATGATATTAGGGTGATAAAATATGAAAATAATAACATTAAATTTGAATATGTTTCGATATCTGATAGATGGAAGTCTCAATGAGTTTTTAAAAGAGTATCAGGCAGATGTTGTGATTTTACAGGAAGTAAGATCGTCTTTTGCTGATGAGGTTACATGTTATACACATAAGATATCACCTAATTTATATCAGGAAATTGAAAATATTAAAAAAACAATTTATTTAACAGTTGCTCTTTGTAAGGACGATACATGGCAAAAAGTAAATATAGATCATTTTCATTATAATAATCGTTTTGTGAAAATAAAAAATGATGATTGGTCTATATTCGGTCTGCATTTGCCTTTACAAGATGATATAGATTCTTTATTGTCAATCATTCAAGAAAGTGACTGCGATATTATATGTGGTGATTTTAATGCACATAGAAAATATTCACAGATTAAAAATTGGAAAGTGATAGACAATTTAATAAATGACAAAGAATATTCTGATTTATGGGAAAAAGGTTTAAAAGAAGAAAAAGCTTACTATATTGATTATAAAGGTGAAAAGAAAAAGGCACATCAAGGTGACTTCTATAGAACATTTGTAGGCAATACACATATAGATTATGTATTAGCAAAAGCAGATATTCATTTGATAGATATCATTATTGATATGAGAACATTAGCTTTTACAGATCATTGTGCTATGATTGTCAATTGTAAGAAAGATAAATCTTGAAATAAATAAGAATATGAGAGGATTGATGTGTGAATAGTATTTTTATGTCATAGTTATATGAAATATGTTTTATAATAAATGAAAATAAAGTTATAAATATTTCTGGATATGAAAGCACAATAAAAGTATATCTCTATTTATATAGATAGTCTAAGAAGTCACGGGGTTTTCCAAAACGAATAAGTTTTACGGGAAATCTCTTTTTCTATTTTCACAATCTATGTTCCAAAATCACGGGAAATTCAATAGCTTGTTGATCATATAGCTCATATAAAAAAGTTTAAAGATTGTTCAAACATTTCTTTGTTTTCTTCTATTTAATGTTATATGATTTAGTTATAAAGGTAATAAGTATATATATTAATGATTACTTTAAATCCATTTATTTGGCAGCTATTATTAATAGCTACGCTTATTATAGACTGTGTATAATATCTCATAAGATCATAAAGTTTGATCTTAATAATTTTATATATTTTATTAGAAATTATATTGCTTATTCTAATTTTTGTTATAATAAAAATACTTTACACTAGAAAAGAAAATAGATTTTTTCTAGTATCATAAATGCACTATTGTCATTGTGGGTTCTTTTGTTGGTTATAGAGTCTTTTGTATGTAATCAAACAGGTTGTCTTGAAAATTGGATAATTTTACATTGATTGCTATATATACTTGTACACAATTGGAGGCTATCATATTATTTGTTATCTATTGGTTTGTAATATGTGTCAAAAGGAAATAAATTGTTAACGTATATTTTAGAACTTATTGAATACCTTTGATCCTTTTGAAGACAAAAATTTCTCATAAATTATATAAAAAATAGTAACAATAGCTCATTGTTGAGTATATGTTACTATTTTTATTTCTTATAAGTAATATAGAATTGATATCATTTGAGAGTCTTGTGATTTCCTGGATATCTGCTATAATAATACCATGTCTGCAATGAATGAGAGGGGATATATTGAAAATTCAAGAAGTATTATTATTTATATTCTATTTAGTGTTAATTTTTTATGTTATTGCTCTTGGTTTGAATTATATAGTGCCAAAAGATGTTATTACGCTTTTACAAATGAATATGGCATTGACAATTACTTCATTTTTAGGTCTTGTTTTTATTCTTTTTACAAAGAAATAAGGATTTTAAATTTACATATGGTGCAAGTGATGAGAATTGAACTCATTCAATCAGTTTGAAAGTTTGAGGTTTTATCATTGAACTACAGCTGCATACTCTATAGCTATTGATAAAAGTATATCAATGTATAAAGGTTAATAAAAATACTGTGTTTAAGCCGTTTTAAAAGTATATCTCGGTATCATTTTTTATACTGAGGTATACTTTTTATATTTTTGGTGTTATTTTGGTGGGAATATCATTTATGCCCATTAAACTATGATAGAGTTATTATCATACATTTTTAATAAACTTATATACAGGATTTGTAACTCTAGTATTATAGTTATGTCCTTGTACTATAACAGTTATTATCAAACCATTACCATTCTTGCTTTATATCACAGGAAATATACCAGCATGTACTTCTATTGACGGGTTTAACTTTATAGGTAATCCATTTTACAAATGTTTCCTTCTTTGTATCTGCATTATAATCGTAAGCGTAAAATGAAAAAGCCATATTATTGATCAACAACATTGATTATAATTGTGGCTATAATAAATATCCCACTCGTATTATGTTTTTGAAATCCAATTTTAATATTGACTTTTATCATCTATATACTGGAAGCTGAAATAACGCAGTGTCATTTGTATATTGTGTATGGAATTTTAAAAAAAGTTCCTTTGTATTTTTATGAATAGAATATGCTAATTGAGCTGAATATGTTTGATTTTTCTTTATTATTCTAGGCTTATTATGAATCAATGAACAATCAATATATTCAATTTGTTGATTTGAATCATCAACCACATCGAAATTCTTTTGATTAATTATAAAATTATCTTCAATATTATTGTTTTTATAAGTGAAATCTATAATAACGATTTCGCAATCAGAATATGTCTGTACTTTTGATATATTATTGATAGTAAAAGTATAAAGCTGTTTATCATTTACTTGGACTCCATACTCGGTTCCAATTGAAAGTGTTTCATTAATTTCTTTATTTTTTTTCATAAAGCTAAC
This sequence comes from Massilimicrobiota sp. An134, assembly GCF_002160815.1. Lineage (GTDB taxonomy): Bacteria > Bacillota_I > Bacilli_A > Erysipelotrichales > Coprobacillaceae > Allocoprobacillus > Allocoprobacillus merdigallinarum. Next base: position 91,055 of record NZ_NFLH01000002.1, read on the forward strand.
AAAAATAATCACTATAGTGAATACCACCAATAGAATTATTGGTATCATTTTCTTTATTTTCACACTTTTACCTCCTCAAAGTATTCTTATATATTATTCAATAAAAATAATTATGATTTTACGCTAATGAATCTATACTTTAATAATAATTTAAAAATAACGATTTTGTACAAAAGAGTCTATTATTTTAGAGCTTTTTTCACCTCTTGTTTATATTCTTCTATTGACTGACTTGCATTAGTCACTTCTTCTTTCACAATTTCATATGCTCCCAAATTTCCACCACAAATCATTTTTACTTGAGAAGCGATAGGTCCTTCATAATCATAGAGATAGAGTATATATTGTTGATTTTTCTCAAGAGGTGTAAACATTTCTTGTTCTCTTAAAATTGTAATGCTATCTTTTAATTCGGATTGAGAGTATAATATATCATTAATATGAAATGTTATTTTAACAAATGGAATGCCTCCATATTCAAAAGATGGACTGATATCAGTTACTGTACCTTCAAGAATATAAGGTGCTTTAATAAGATCATCTTCGTCTAAATAATCTCCTACTATTTTTGCAGTAGAATTATCAGGGATATGTTTTACAACAGTTACTTGCTTATTATGGGAATAAAATATAAATATTATAAAAACAAATATAATAGCTGTAAGACAAACGATTAAAACTTTCCATTTTTTTAGTACTGTTTTCATACAATCTCCTCCTACCATATTTTATGATAACCAGTAATGTCTCCAGCATATAGACTAGCTGAACCTTTTAAACCAGTTGAACGCATCAATTCACTTTGCCAATTTACATGTCCTAACCCTAATGTATGTCCTAATTCATGAGCAACTACTTCTGATCTCTGTGTATCATTTTTAACTGCTGAATCGTTTAAATATATTGTGTATTTTGTAGTGTTTCTGGCCCATGAAGCAGTATCATAAGCTTTACTTTCTATTTTATAAGTAGAAGTCTCTAAACTGATGCTTGCACCTTCGTCATTCCATTGTTTCATACCATTTTTAATAGAAGTAGTCCAATTTGTACTTCCATTTTTAGTATATTGAAGTTTAAAGTTTTTCTTTCCATATTTGACAGAAGAGCTTATTACATAATGGGCTGCATGTTTTTGATATTTTAGGTGTTAAGGCATTAACGATATGATTTGATGAAATGAAAGTTAAAAATGTAATTATAAATGTAAATATAAAGATTTTGCTATATTTTATTATATTCGATAATATATATTGTAACTTCTTGTAAATTTATTTTATAATATTGACTACACTCTAAAATTTATGATTATTCATAAAATACAAAACAGAGATTATAATATGGGTAATTATAAAATATTGTGTTATATATTTAACTCATTTACTTTTATGGTCATACATTTATACATTGGAATCACCTTCTTTTATAACTAACTAATAAAAGTCAATTCTAAATAGACTAACTGTCATAATAATACAAAATAATATATATTAAATATTATACATATATCTAAACCATTAAAATATTATAGTGATAACAATTAAATGTATGACTTTCTATATTTAGTTTATCATATATACTTTTAATTTAAAAGTTCTTTTAATATAATGATTATATTTTTTGATAAGTTCTTTTTTTTTACAAATTTATGCTATACTTATTACAGTAAATGTTTCATAAAAAATCTTAATAATGCCTTAAGATTTTATAAGAACAAAGGAGAATTATTTTTATGAAAGCATCTGAAAAATTATCATTAATATCACAGGTACAGGATGATGTAGATTATCTCTTGAATAAAAAAAAATCATGTCATTATATCCAAAAAGTCTTTGCTTTTTGGATAATGGGATTATCTCTATATTCAGTATTTTGTTTTATCATTGATAATATCAATATATATTATCAGCTCTACAATTTTTCTTTTTATTATCCAATAAAGAACTCATGTCAAATTGGTTTCAATTGTATTCTTTTAATTCTATTATGGAAATCAATCAACAAAGTAATTTCATTACAGGAAAGGAAATTTTTAAAAACTTGGTTCATATTTCCTTTGCTTATTTCTTCAGAACAAATTATGAGCTGCATAATGACTTATATAAATGCTGATTTCCTTTTTACCTTTTACTTGACTTTTCCAATGTCTATGATTATCAACATTATCATGTTATTTTACATACATTACTATATAAGACAGAGATATATTCTTTGGATCATAGGAATAAATATTGTATATTTAATATTTAGCTTTTTATACTCAATATATTTCCCTACATTGACGAATATTTCTTTGTTTACACAGACATTGTTTTCATTAATAGACATTATCAAAACATATCTAATAGCTTGCATTCTATCGAATTTATTTGTTGTGCTATATATGGGAGGTGAGAACAATGAACAACATATCTGAACAATCTAAAGCATTTGAGTCAAATATACGTTTACAGATTATTGCTAGTTTGTATAAAAGTGATCTTTCATATAGACAATTAAAAGAGATATGTAATTGTAGTGATGGCAATATGGCAACACATCTTAATAAGCTCATTCAAAGTCAGTTCATTTTAAAACACAAAAGAATTTACAATGATAAACCATTAACAACATATCATTTGACAGACTATGGAAGAAACGAATACATAAAATACGTTAAAATACTAAAAACAGTGATAGAAAAGGAAAGAATCGAAAATGAAAAAGAAAATATTATTGATAATCAACCTGTTACTAATGATTTTTCCGTTGAATAATGTAAGAGCTTATGATGATGAATAAAAAGAATATAAAAAAACTCCTTATGAAAATAAGGAGTTTAACTTTACATATGGAGCGGGTGATGGGAATCGAACCCACGTAGTCAGCTTGGAAGGCTGAAGTTCTACCATTGAACTACACCCGCATTACCTAATTCGGCTAATTTTTAATTGGGGCGGTCGATGGGAATCGAACCCACGAAATGCCGGAGCCACAATCCGGTGCGTTAACCACTTCGCCACGACCGCCAGATCTTGTATACCTCAATCAGGCAAATACAAGTATATAAGATTTTAAAGCATTTGTAAAGTTATTTTTTTATTTTTTCAAAATTATTTTATTTGAGTATGAAAATAAGAAGTGTTATAAGTGAGAATCTCGTTAAAAATTTGATAGTTATATAAGAAATGAGAGTTTGTTAAATAGTTTGAAATATGTAATCGTGATATATAAATGATGTCTTCTTTATATAGGGATCATATCTCAATGAAGAATTCATACTTTCTTTTGCTTTATGATTGAATAGCAGGAATATAGATGATTTGATCGTTTTCTATTCCAAATAAATAGACTGGCTGATAGAAACCTTTAGAATCTTCAACATAGATGAGGTTCGCAGAATGGATAATGATTTCCTGATCCAAACTCATCATCCAATCCTGATTGAATTTTCCATCTTTTATAAGTTCAAAAGCCTGTTGTTGAGAAATGATTGGAAATTGTTTATAAGAATCATAGGTTTTTAAATCATAACCTAAAGAGATAAGCGTTTTATTTGCGTTGATTTGACAAGAAATAGAGCCATTGAGGTATTGATGATCAACGATATCCTGAACTTCAAATATGTACTGTCCATCATCTAATGATGTAAAAGTAGCTTGTTGAGGAATCTGGATGCCTTCTTTTTGAATAATGTCTTTAACTTCTTGTTCAGTTAAATTGTCTTGTGGTGTATCTGATTCATTGGTATACCAAAGATGGAAAGTTCCACCACTATAATCAATATTGGCTAGGATTTCTCTGTTTTGAGAATAGAAATAAATAGTTTCATCATAGATATCTGTTTGTGTATCATCAATAGTTAATCCATACTTGTTGAAAAAAGGTTGAATGATATCATAACATTCATCTTGTGTATACTGTTTGGTTTTATAGACATCTTGCAAAGATGTCTCATCAGATAATGGAACAAGACTAGTCACTTCAATATGTGACATATCAACAGTTTTATAATAGTTTTGTTGCAGATTACCTAATTCCTGTTTGGAATAGGAAATAAATATAGTAGAGAAAGCAATGATTGTTAATAGGAGAGGTATTTGAGCCATAAATGTATGTATCATATTTATTTGATGCTTTTTATATTTTTGATAGATGTAACGTCCTAGAGAATAGAGTCCAAAACCTATCATACATCCTAAAGCATTATTCAAAATATCATCTATTTCAAATATACCACGATTGGTTAACAATTGTGTGAGTTCAATACACAGTGTCAAAAGGATTCCAGCTATGTAAGTCACCCACCAATGCTTCATTTTTGAAGATACAAGCGGTAATAAGAATCCTAAAGGTATAAACATACATATATTTAAAATGATATTACGCCATTCACGCATATCAAAATGATTTATAGCGAGTCTATATGAGCTAAATAATTCAGTGCTGGCTTTCATATCAAAAGAATAGCTTGGACGACCTAGCGTTGCTATTATGACAACTAAGATATAGCCTATCAATAATCCTCTATAAATAAGTTTTTTGATGTCTAGCGGTGTTTGTTGATATTTTTTTGATTTGAAGATGTAAGCCAAATAAACAATAGCCAGAATACCTACAATAAAGCAGGCTGCTCCAACTGAAGGAATTGCTAATCTTAAAAATTCAGACAATCGCATTTATATTCTCCTTTACTCATGTGTTGGTGAACATTATAACATATATAAGTCATATATCAAAAATCATTTTTGTATCATTCTGTCAAAATCACGTGTGATATGATATAAGCGGATAGTGATTATCTTTATGTTGTGATAAAATATATATAAAAGATGGAGGGACTTATAATGAAAGTAATTATGAATGCAGATGATTTTGGTTTTTCAAAAGGTGTTAATTGAGCTATTTTAGAAGGATTTCAACAGGGGATTTTGACTTCAACAAGTTTAATGGTCAATATGCCTGGTTTTGATCATGCAGTTTCGTTGATGAAACAATATCCTGATTTATTACATGTGGGGATTCACCTCGTTACAACAGCGCAATATTCAATTGTGAAAGGATTAAAAACATTAACTGATGAAAATGATCATTTTTATCGTGATCCACAAATCATTGAAAAGAGTGATCAAAGTGAACTTGATTTGGAATATCAGGCTCAAATGGATAAGTTTTTAGCAACGGGTTTACATCCTGATCATATTGATTTTCATGTTTGTACAACACCTAAACAATTAAAGGCAGCTATGAAACTGGCTCAAAAATACAATTTACCAATGCGTGCTCAAACACAGGAAATAGAAGCTATTTTAGCACAAAATGGTATTCGTTATGCACCATGCCATATTCCAGATTTTTATGATCATGGGACTGTAGAAATGTTACTGGAATTATTGAATCGAAGTTTAAAAGAACAAAGAGAAAGTGTTGAATTTGCTTTGCATCCAGCTTATGTTGATCAAACTTTATTAGAATTAAGCAGTTATAATATCCAAAGGGCAAAAGAATTGGCAACATTAATGGATCCAAGAGTTATGGGATTTATACAAGAGCATTCTATTGAATTCATTCATTTTGGAAACATATAAAAATGAATTTGAAAATGTCATGATAAAAAATCCCATATTTTGTTGGATTATGTTACAATGAAAATAGGGAAGGAGAATATCTATGAAAAAACTATTAAAAACGTTGTCGTTGTTATTAGCTGTTTTCTTATTAACAGGATGTATGAAAATGACAATCAATCTTGAAGTCAATGCTGATAAAAGTGTCAATACATCTATGGACTTTTTGATAGAAGAAAGTGCTTTGACAGCTTCGCAAATGACAAAAGAAGAATTTGTTGAACAAATGAAAGAACAGATGTTATCTTCAGAAGAAACAAAAAATGTCAAAGTGACATCAATTGAAGAAACAATCAATGCATCAAATTGGGTTGGTGTACGTATGGAAGGGTTAGCTTCAACAGCAGATGAAATGGGAGTGAACATTACTGAAGAAACCATTGATGGTAAGGATTGTATAGTTCTTAAATTACCAATGGAAGATCTCAGTCAACAAATGGATTCTCAATTATTACAATCAGCAGATTATTCTGTAGATAAGATGAAAGCATTAGGTTTAGAAATGGTTATTAACGTCAAAATGCCAGGGAAAGCAACATCTAATGTAGGAACTGTTGATGGACAAAATGTAAAAATTGATCTTTTAGAATTAGTAAGCCAGTCTCATGCAACAAATGAAATCGTAATTTCATCACCAAAATCAGCTGGTATGGATATGACATTTATTTTTATTGGAATTGGGGCATTAGTTATTATTGGAATTGTTGTGTTTGTTTTAAAAAATAAAAAGAAAACAAAACAAACATTGATAGAAGACAATATAGATTCTCAATTGGATCAACCTGTAGAGTCTACGCCAGATACGCAAACAGAAACAATTCAACAAGAACAGATAATAGAACAAGATCAAAAACAACCACAAGATCATACAGATGAAAATAACGGCTAAGCCGTTATTTTTAATATACACTATGATAATAGATAATCATGAGTAATAAAACAATTAATAAAATAGAAATCGTTTGATTGATTTTTTTTAACATATATTTCATAGACTCACCTTATTTTTAATATATGCAAATATTTCAAAAGACTTTTCATTATATCAAAAAAATGTTAATATATTTCAAAAAGATAGAGGTGAAAAAATGCTGAAATTTACAAAGATGGAAGGACTAGGAAATGATTATATTTATGTAGATGGAATCCATCAAAAAGTGGATATGACACCTGAGTTTATTACCCGCATCAGTGATCGTCATTTTGGTATTGGTAGTGATGGTATGATTGTGATTTTACCTTCACAAAAATATGATTTTTTCATGCGTATGTTTAATCGTGATGGTAGTGAAGGAAAGATGTGTGGGAATGGGATTCGCTGTTTTGCTAAATTCGTTTATGATCATCATTTAACAGATCAAACTTATTTGGAAATTGAAACATTGGCTGGGGTCAAAAGAGTCTGGTTACATGTTGTAAATGGAACAGTGCAGTCAGTCAAAGTAGACATGGGTCAACCGTCTTTGAATACGCAGGATATACCTTGTCTTTTTAATAAGGAACAAATGGTTGATGAACCCTTAAACATCAATCATCATATTTATCGTTGTACAGCTGTTTCTATGGGGAATCCCCATGTTGTAACATATGTTGATCAGCTTGATTTTGAAATTGAAAAGATAGGTCCATATTTTGAAAAAAATGAAATGTTTCCTGAATCAGTCAATACTGAGTTTGTTCAGGTGATTGATCGCCAGCATTTAAAGATGCGTGTCTGGGAAAGAGGATCAGGAGAAACAATGGCCTGTGGAACGGGAGCCTGTGCCGTCATGTATGCCAGCTATGTCAATGGATTATGTGACTCACAGGTTGATGTGGAACTTTCAGGTGGTATTTTAAATATTCAATATCAGGACGGACATATTTTCATGGAAGGACCAGCCAGAACAGTTTTTGAAGGAATAATGAATGAGGAGGATTTTAAGAATGTATAGTACAGCACAAGAAATTATTCAATATATTAGAGATGCAAAGAAACAAACACCTGTAAAGGTTTATGTTAATGGACATGATTTACCAACAGATGACTCTATCAAAGTATTTGGAACAGAAACAAGTCGTGTTTTGATTGGTGATTTGGATAATGTTCAAAAATATTTAGAAGCTCATCAAGATCAAATTACAGAAACTTATTTAGAACAAGATCGTCGTAATAGTGCTATACCTATGTTAGATATGCGAAATATTAATGCACGTATTGAACCTGGAGCATTTATTCGTGAAAATGTGACAATTGAAGATAATGCCGTGATTATGATGGGGGCTGTCATTAATATTGGTGCTAAAATTGGTGAAGGTTCAATGATTGACATGGGAGCTGTCTTAGGTGGTCGTGCTGAAGTTGGAAAACACTGCCATGTTGGAGCTGGAGCAGTCTTAGCAGGAGTTATTGAACCACCTAGTGCCAAACCCGTTGTTTTGGAAGATGATGTTTTAATTGGTGCGAATGCAGTTGTTGTAGAAGGTGTTCGTATTGGTAAAGGTGCTGTTGTTGGAGCTGGAAGTATTGTCTTGAATGATGTGCCAGCTGGAGCTGTTGTTGCAGGAAATCCAGCACGTATCATTAAAGAAGAAAAAACAGATGAAACAAAAGAAAAGACACAGTTAATGGATGATTTAAGAAAAATTTAAGGTGAGATTATGGAAGATGTCAAACGCTGGAGAAGAGATTTACATCAGATTCCCGAATTAGGTTTAAAAGAATATCAGACGGCAGAGTATTTACGTCATGAATTAGAACAGATGGGATATCATTGGGAAAGTATCATCGAAACAGGAACGCTTGTTTATATTGATTATGGTTGTCAGTCAACTTTGGCTTTTCGTAGTGATATTGATGGTTTGCCTATTCATGAAAAAAATCAGGTGGATTATGTTTCAAAACATCCAGGCTGTATGCATGCCTGTGGTCATGATGGACATATGAGTGCCTTATTAGGTTTTGCGAAACGTTTAAAAGAAATCAAAGAACCATTGAACTATAATATTCTTTTGTTGTTTCAGCCTGCTGAAGAATCACCAGGCGCAGCACGTCTGGTTGTAGAATCGGGTGTCTTAGAAAAATATCATGTGAAAGCTATTTTTGGAATGCATTTAATGCCAATGATTGAGGAAGGCAAAATTGCCTGTAAAAGTGGACCGTTAATGGCTATGTGTGGTGAAATGGATGTGACCATTCATGGACAAGGAGCACATGCAGGATTACCGCAGGAAGGTATTGACAGTATCATGATTGCTAACCATGCCTATATGCAATATCAGACAATGATTTCCAGACATATTTCACCGTTTTCACCAGTTATTTTCAATATTGGGGAAATACATGGTGGAACAGCACGTAATAGTGTCGCTACACAAACTTGTATGCATGGAACATTACGCTGTTATGATGAATCTCTTTTTCATAAAATGACACAGGAAATACAAGCTATTCATGATGGTTTAATGAAAAGTTATAACTGTCAGATTGAATGGAGTTGTCCACCTATGTATCCACCAGTGATGAATCATCGATCATTGTATCAACAATTGAAAGCATGTGTGGATCCATCGACATATATTGAATTGGATGAACCATTGATGTTAGCTGAAGACTTTGCTTTTTATCAAAAAGCAATTCCTGGGGTGTTCTTTTTTGTAGGTACAAAATGTCAGGAATATCAAAGTGGATTACATACAGAAACGTTTGATTTTCATGAAGAAGTTTTAGAAACGGCAGTTGATTTATATGAGAAATTGGCTAGAAATATAAAGGGGGTATAAATTGTGGAAGATTGGTATACAAGAGGGGAAAATGCTTTTTTAAAAGCTTATGGTCGTTATGATGTTGTTTTAGAAAAAGGTGAAGGTGTTTATTTATATGATACAAATGGACGTCGATATTTAGATTTTTATTCAGGTATTGGAGTCAATTCATTAGGATATCATTATCCTGCCTATGTTGAAGCTATGCAAAAACAGATGGCAACATTAACACATGTATCAAATTATTTTTATACACCAATTGCTGTAGAAGCAGCTGAAGCTGTCAAAAAAGCAACACAGTTAGAAGCCGTCTTTTTCTGTAATTCAGGAACAGAAGCAACAGAAGGCGCTTTAAAACTGGCTAGAAAATATTATTATTTAAAACATGGTAAAGCAGATAGTGAGATTATATCATTTCATCATTCTTTTCATGGACGTTCAACAGGTTCTGTCAAATTAACAGGGAATCCAGCTTATCAAAAAGCCTTTGGACCACTCATTGATGGTGTCTGTTATGCCACATTAAATGATATTGAAAGTGTCAAAAGTCTCATTAATGAACGTACTGCAGCTATTATTGTGGAACCTGTTCAAGGTGAAGGTGGTGTTTATCCTTGTGATAAAACCTTCATGCAAGAATTAAGAGCTTTATGTAATGAACATGATATTTGTCTGATTTTAGATGAAGTTCAATGTGGTATGGGACGAACAGGAACAATCATGACTTATTTCCAATATGATATTTTACCTGATATCGTGTGTCTGGCAAAAGGAATTGGCTGTGGAATCCCAGTTGGTGCGTTTGTGGCTAATAAAAAATGGGCACAAGCTATGGAACCAGGAGATCATGGAAGTACATATGGTGGTAATCCATTTGCTTGTATGGCAGTCAAAACAGTTTTTGATATCTTAGAAAAAGATCAGATTCTACCACATGTTCAGGAAGTTTCGCAGTATCTCATTCAACGTTTAGATGAAGTTGTTGAACAGTTTGATTGCGTGATAGAACGTCGTGGACTTGGTTTGATGCAAGGATTAGTATTGAATCAAGAAGCGAAAAGTGTTGTGAAAGCATTGTTAAATGATGGTGTTATTGTTGTAACAGCTGGCAGCAATGTGATTCGTATGTTACCGCCACTGATTATCACTCCACAACATGTTGATGAATTTATTGAGAAATTGAAAAAAATTTTAAAAAAATGAATATAAAAAAAGAAAAAACCCTTACTTTTTGCGTATATAGAAGTAAGGGGGTTTTTCTATGCATAAATATCCAATTGAATTACAAGATGAAGAAAAGTCATGTGGAGCTTATTGTATTGATATGATTTTAAAATATTATCATTTTTATGATGAAATCAAAAATATAAAGAAAAAAGCCAGATTAAATCAAAATGGAATCTCTATAAGAGGTATGATTGAATGTTTAAAAAGTTATCAGATTGAAGCCAAAGCCTATGAAGCTACTTTAGAAGATGTTGTTAGGGAAGTAAAGTGTCCATGTATTTTATATATGATTTATGATGGAATAGGACATTTTGTTGTGTTATATGAGATTAAAGATGAAGAGTATATCATTGGTGATCCAGCAAAAGGATTAGTCAAAATGTACATAGAAGAGATGAATGAACATTATGGGCAAAGAGTCATTGTGATTAAACATGTGGGACGTGTTCCCCAGCTTCATTATAAAAGTTATAGACAATTTTTAAAAGATACCTTTTTTGCTTATCAGCGTTATATGATATCTTTGATATGGAAAGGTCTATGGATTGCGGTTATTGGTTATGGCAGCAGTTATTTTTTTCAGATTCTGATTGATTATATTCATTTGAAAACTGCCTTTTTCTATATGGCCATATTAGCGATGGCTTATACAACCTTAGAATGCATACGTACATATATGACACAATTAAAAATGAAAGAAATGATTCATCTCCAAAAGGCTATGGATGAAGATTATGTTTTTCAGTCACTTATGAATATGTTGAAACAGTCACATTCATTTTTTTATCAGGATCATGGTGTGATTCAAAGTCAATTATTAAGTCTTTTTGATTTGACAGAAATGAGTCTGGAGTGTTTTGAGAAATTCTTTTTAGATGGTTTATTCTTTGTTGTTTTATTTGTGGGTATGTGTTTATTGAATATCTGGTTAGCCTTGATTGTAGCAGTGACTTTTATAGTCATATGTGTCATCAGTTATTTTCGATTAAAAGATTTTCAAAGCATAAATAAAAATTATTTAGAAGCACATTATCTTTTTAGACATCATGTGTTAGAATTGATCGATAATCATTCTTTAATTCGCTATTTTCATTTGTTTCAAAGACAACGTGAAAGAAGTTATCATGTCTATTTAGATGAAGCTTTATTAAAAGAAAGACAAGCCTTATTTTTAAATCAATTTCAGTCTTTAATTCAATATTTGATTGTTTTATGTTATGGTATTGTTTTATTGGTAGGATTTTATCTTTTTCATCTTCAACATATTACAATGGGACAGTTGATCATGTTTTATATGCTGGTTTCTTATTGCATTCAGCCGGTTTTAAATATGGTTGCTTTAGCCAGTCAGTATAAACAGGTCAGTTTGATTTATGATAAGTATAAGAATTTTGAAGTTGATTTAGAGGAGACAAAATGTACTCTTGATCAACCGATTACATCTATTCGTTATGATGATGTCACTTATGCTTATGGCTATCAGTTGCCAGTTTTAGAACATATTGATTTAAATATCCAACATCATCTATGGATTAAAGGTATTACAGGTAGTGGAAAAACAACCCTTTTAAAGTTATTATTAGCAGAAGACTTAGCATATCAGGGTGATATTTATATCAATGATTTAGAATTGAGGCAGATTGATTTGGCTTCTTTATATGAACATATTGGATATTTAAATGAAACGCCAACATTTTTACATATGACACTTCAAGATAATTTTCTATGTCAGGATGAAAAGAAAATACAATTCTATTTAAAAACATTTGGACAGGAAAGTTTAAATGATATGATGCATATTGTCTTGTCAGAAAATGGATATCCACTATCCCTTGGACAAAGACAGGTTGTCGCATTGATTCGCATGTTGTGTCGTGACTGGGATGTGCTGATTTTAGATGAGGCTTTTTCACATATGGATACACGTTTAGCAAATAAAATTTTACGTTATCTGATGAAAAATGATGAAGGAAAAATTTATATTATGATTAACCATCAAACAAAGATAGTGAACAAGAATATGGAATGTGTTATAATTGAAAAAGGAAAAATAAAGAAATAAAGGGTGAGAAGATGAATATTGATTTTGTATATGAAGATGAAAAGCATTTATGTCAGGAAGATTATGAAGCTGTTTTTCGAAAAATTATTGAAACAACATTACAGACATTGCAGATTGATGATGATGTAGAATTATCATGTGTGATTGTTGATGATGAACAGATTCATCAGATGAATCGTGATTATCGTCATATTGATCGTGCAACAGATGTGATCAGTTTTGCATTAGAAGATAATGAACAATATTATGTGGCCGGTATGCCAAGAAGCTTAGGGGATATATTCATTTCATATGAACATGCCTGTCAGCAGGCACAGGAATATGGACATTCATTAAAACGTGAAATGTGCTTTTTAATGACACATGGACTTTTACATTTGCTTGGTTATGACCATATGAATGAAGATGATGAAAAAGAAATGTTAGCTTTACAAAAAGATATTTTAAATCAGTTAGGAATAGAAAGAGGTTAGAATATGGATTATCAAGAACTTGTTGATGAAGCATTCAAAGCTTCGCAAAATGCATATGTTCCTTATTCTCATTTTCGTGTGGGGGCCTGTTTATTGTTGAAAAATGGACAAAAAATTTATGGCACAAATATTGAAAATGCGGCTTATGGTTCAACAATGTGTGCTGAACGTAATGCTGTGTTTCAGGCTTATTGTCAAGGCTATCGCCAGGATGATATTGCAGCACTAGCCATTGTTGGTGACTGTTCACCACTTATTTCACCATGTGGAGCCTGCCGTCAGGTTTTGGCTGAATTGTTAGATCCCCTTACACCTATTATTTTAGGAAGTAAAGATTATTATGAAGTCACAAATATGCAGGAGTTATTACCTCGTGCATTTACAGGAGAGAGTTTATGACATTTAAATCAGGATTTGTAAGTATTGTTGGACGCCCTAATGTTGGAAAATCAACATTATTGAATCATATTTTAAAAACAAAATTAGCGATTACATCATCAACAGCACAAACGACACGTAATACGATTCAAGGTATTTATACAGATGATGAAGCGCAGATTATTTTTATGGATACACCAGGGATTCATAAACCACAGGATGGTTTAGGATCTTTTATGAATACCAATGCTTTAAATAGCATTTATGGTGTGGATATTGTCTTATTGCTTGCGCCAGCGAATGAAAAGATTGGTCGAGGAGATCGTTTTATTGTCAGTCGTTTAAAGGAAGCAGATGGACCTGTTTATCTTCTTTTAAATAAGATTGATTTGTTGTCAAAAGATGAATTAATTCAAAAGTTAAATGAATGGAAAGAAATGTTTGATTTTAAAGAAATTATTCCTATTAGTGCTTTAAATGGGGATAATGTTGAACATCTCATGGATACAATCAAAAATGATTTAAAAGAAGGGGTTATGTATTATCCTAAAGATCATATTACTGATCATCCAGAACGTTTTATTATGGCAGAATTTATTCGTGAAAAGATTTTATATTTTACTCATGAAGAAGTGCCTCATAGTGTTGCGATTGTGATTGAAAGTATGACTGAAGATGAAGATGGTGTTCATGTCATGGCGGCGATTGTTGTGGATCGTCCAAGTCAAAAAGCTATTATTATTGGTAAACAGGGAAGTATGATTAAAAAGATTAAACAAAATGCCAGACGTGAAATGAAGCGTTTTTTACAAACTCCAGTTACATTAGAACTTTTTGTGAAAGTAGAAAAGAATTGGCGTAATAAACAAAAGTATTTAAGAGAGTTTGGTTATGATGAAAATGACTATTCATGAGGAAGTTGTTGAAGCTGTTATTTTAAAGAAAACACCGTATAAAGAAAATGATATGATTTTACATATTTATAGTCATGAATATGGGAAAATGAGTGTGATGGCACGTGGGATTCGTAAAATGACAAGCAAGAATGCCCGTGGGTGTCAAGAAATGATGTTAAGTGAATTGACGATTGCCTTAAAAAAAGGAATGAGTACATTGATTAAGGCTACACCACTTGATTATTTTAGGCACATTGAAGAAAATTTGGAAAGTGAGATTGTTGGACAGTATATTCTAGAATATTTCTATCGTTATGTTGAAGATAATCAACCTTTAGAAAAAGAATATAGAATGTTATATGAAGCTTTACATGCTTTGGATTTGGGATATCCACCATTGCTTGTTTATCTGCTTTTTAATGTCTTTATTTTAGAACATAATGGGGTATCTTTGGATGTTGATGGCTGTGTTTTATGTGGTTCACCTCAAGTTGTTTCTATTTCATTGGAAGATGGAGGATTTTTATGTTCAAAACACATAGGACATCATCAGCCCTATTCTCAGGATATTTTAAAAGCTTTTCGACATATTCATAAGATTCCCATAACCGCTATTGATCATTTACATATTTCTTCATCAGCCATTCAGGTGTTGGTGCCTTTAATGGAATCGTTGATTGAAGAATATACGGGAATTCAGTTGAAAACATCACGTTTTATTCATCAAATTGTGTAGAAATTCTACACAATTTTATTTTTCTTCAAAACAAATTAGTGTATAATATGAGCATATAAAGGGGAAATGTTATGGGACAATTTTTACCAACAACAAAAGAAGAAATGTTAGAAAGAGGATGGCAACAGCCTGATTTTGTCTATATTAGTGGAGATGCCTATGTTGATCATCCATCATTTGGTGCAGCGATTATTACACGTACTTTAGAAAGTCGTGGTTTTAAAGTGTGTTTTTTAGCACAACCAGATTGGCGTCGTTTGGATGATTTTCAGCGTTTTGGCAAACCACGTCTTGGCTTTTTGATTTCTAGTGGTAATATTGATTCAATGGTGAATCATTATAGTGTATCCAAGAAAAGACGAAAAAAAGACAGTTATTCTAATAATGGAGAAATGGGTCATCGACCTGATCGTGCAGTGATTGTTTATAGTCAAAAAGTGCGTGAAGCTTATCATGATGCAACCATTTTGATTGGTGGTATTGAAGCCAGTCTAAGACGTTTGGCTCATTATGATTATTGGGATGATAAAGTCAGAAAATCTATTTTAATTGATGCGAATGCAGATTTATTGATGTATGGAATGGGAGAAAACAGCATTATTGAGATTGCTGAAGCATTGGATGCAGGACTTGACGTGCATGATTTGACTTATTTAGATGGAACAGTTTTTAAAACAAAGGATTTATCTATGATTCCAGATGATCATATCATGTTACCATCGTTTTTTGATATGACTCATGATAAAAAAGAATATGCCAAATCATTTGGTATTCAATATCGTAATACTGATCATTATAATGCCAAAACATTGGTTGAACCATATGAGGGATTTTATGTCGTACAAAATCGCCCTAATCGCCCATTAACGCAGATGGAGTTTGATGATACATATGCTTTGCCTTATCAAAGAACATACCATCCAAGCTATGATTATATTCCAGCGATTGAAGAAGTGCGTTTTTCGCTTATCAGTAATCGTGGCTGTTTTGGGGCCTGTAATTTCTGTGCATTAAATTTTCATCAGGGACGTATCATTCAATCACGTTCTCATGAGTCGTTAGTTGAAGAAGCTAAGAAAATTATCCAGGACCCAGATTTTAAGGGTTATATTCATGATGTTGGAGGACCAACAGCGAATTTTAGATTTCCTAGCTGTGAAAAACAAACGACACATGGAGCCTGTCCAACTAGACAGTGTTTATGGCCAAAACCATGTCGTCAATTAAGAGTCGATCATAGTGATTATTTGGCTTTGCTTAAAAAACTAAGAAGTTTAGAAGGTGTTAAAAAAGTCTTTGTTCGTTCTGGTATTCGCTATGATTATTTAATGTATGATCAGGATGATACATTTTTTAAAGAACTGATTCAACATCATATCAGTGGTCAATTAAAGGTTGCTCCTGAGCATATCAGTAATCAGGTTCTCGATAAAATGGGGAAACCTCATCGTGAACTGTATGAAAAGTTTGTGGATAAGTATAAACGACTCAATAAAGAGATGAACAAAAATCAGTATCTTGTTCCTTATTTGATGTCATCGCATCCAGGTAGTGATTTAAACAGTGCTATTGAATTGGCTGAATATTTAAGAGATATCCATCATCAGCCAGAACAGGTTCAGGATTTTTATCCAACTCCTGGAACTTTATCAACAGCTATGTATTATACAGAGTTAGATCCACGAGATTTGACACCTGTTTATGTTGCGAAAACACCAAAAGAGAAAGCAATGCAACGTGCTTTAATGCAATATCGTCGTCCACAAAATTATCATCTTGTCTATGAAGCTTTAACATTAGCAAAAAGAACAGATTTAATTGGTTTTCAAAAGAAATGTTTAATTAAACCAAAAGGTCAAAAACGTCCACTACGAAGGGGGTCATGATATGAAACGTACTGCTTTCTTTACATCATCCATGCATATCAATATTCGTTATCATGTTTATGAGCCTCAAGTTGTGATTCGTGTAAAAGGCATTGTGCAGATTCATCATGGTTTAGGAGAACATGCTGGACGTTATGAGCATTTTGCTTCTTTTCTAGCAAGTCAAGGCTTTGTGGTGGTAGTGAGTGATTTTGCTGGTCATGGACGTTCTTTAATTGATTTTGAACAGGGATATTTTGGAGAACATGATGGGCCTATGCATCTGATTGAAGATATGCATCATTTGCAGATGATTATTCGTGAAAAGTATCCTGATTCACCTTATTTCATGCTGGGAGTTGATTTAGGCTCTATTTTGATACGTAAGTATATGACTGTTTTTGGTGACTTTATTGAAGGAGTTTTATTACTGGGAACACCTTCAAAAGTTGATTTCTTCTATTTGAAACGTATTTATTTACGTTTATTAAAGATGTGGAAGGGACCACTTCATAAAGCACAACAATATTCTCGCTATCTTCGTCATCGTTTAAATAAAAGAATTCGCATGACAAGTGATATGGACTGGTTAACGAGTGATGAGGATGAAAGACAGCGTTTTCTGGATGATCCTATGTCACATTTTGCATATACTGTTCAGGGATATCGAGATATTATTCATATGATACAGGAAGTCAATACTGAAAAAACAATCATGAGTATTCCTTCGTTTTTATCAATATATATTGGTATTGGTGAAAATGATCCTATGTGTCCTCATATTCAAAAACTTATTGAAAAATATAAAAAAATACCGATTCAGGATCTGACATTTGAAATCTTTTCAGGGCAACGACATGCCTTGTTGTTTGAAAAAGATAAAAAGTTGGTTTATAAGAGTATACTAAAATGGCTAAATGAAAGGACATATTTATAAAGTACACTCATTGTTGGTTGACAAATGACTACTATAAGGGTATAAATACGAAGTAAATATATAAATAAAAGACTTGGCTTGTGCTAGGTCTTTGCTATTTTATATAGGTATAAACATAAATAAAAAGGGGTATAAATATGGCAAACAAAGATATGGATAAATTAATTGCTCATGCAAAAAATTCAGGATTTGTTTATCAGGGTTCTGAAATTTATGATGGGCTTGCAAACACTTGGGATTATGGTCCTTTAGGTGTGGAAATGAAAAATAATATTAAGAAATTATGGTGGAAACGTTTTATTCAGGAATCACCATATAATGTTGGATTAGATTCAGCAATTTTTATGAATCCACGTGTCTGGGAAGCTAGTGGGCATGTTGGTGGATTCAGTGATCCATTGATTGACTGTAAACATTGTAAAACAAGACATCGTGCTGATAAATTGATTGAAGATTATGATCCAAATATTCATAGTGATGGTTGGGCACCAGAAAAAATGATGGAATTTATTAGAGAACATCATATTCAATGTCCAAACTGTGGAAGTGAAGACTTTACAGATATTCGTGAGTTTGAATTGATGTTTAAAACATATATGGGTGTTGTCAAAGATGCCAAAAGTGTTGTTTATTTAAGACCTGAAACGGCTCAGGGAATTTTTGTGAATTTTAAAAACATTCAAAGAACATCACGTAAAAAAGTTCCATTTGGAATTGGTCAGATTGGGAAATCTTTTAGAAATGAAATTACACCAGGTAATTTTATCTTTAGAACAAGAGAGTTTGAACAGATGGAATTAGAATTCTTTACAAAGCCAGATACAGATTTAGAATGGTTTGATTATTGGAAAAATCAATGTATGCAATTTTTATTAGACTTAGGATTAAGTGCAGATAATTTAAGATTTAGAGATCATGAAAAAGAAGAATTATCATTCTATTCTAAGGCAACGAGTGATATTGAATATCTTTATCCATTTGGATGGGGTGAATTATGGGGTATTGCTGATCGTACAGATTATGACTTAGGTAGACATCAGGAATATTCTAAGAAAAATCTAGAGTATTTAGATCCTGAAACGAATCAAAAATACTTACCATATGTTATTGAACCATCAGTAGGGGCAGATCGTTTATTCTTATCTGTTTTAGCTGATGCTTATGAGGAAGAACAGTTGGAAAAAGAAACACGTCTTGTGATGCATTTCCATCCAGCTGTGGCACCTGTAAAAGCAGCTATTTTACCACTTACAAAAAAACAAAGTGATAAAGCTATGGAAGTTTATCAGTTGTTAGCTAAGGAATTTAATGTGGAATACGATGTTGCTGGACAGATTGGAAAACGTTATCGTCGTCAGGATGCAATAGGAACACCATATTGTATAACTGTTGACTTTGACAGTGAAAATGATCAGTCTGTCACATTAAGAGATCGAGATACAATGGAGCAGGTTCGTTTACCAATTCATGAACTTGTAGATTATCTTACAAAAAAGATTCGTTTTTAATAAAGGAGGGCATATATGGCACGTCTATCACAGGAAAAGATAAATGAAATCAGGCAGAGCGTTGATATTGTTGATGTGATTGGCGAGTATCTTCCTTTGGAAAAGAAAGGAAGAAATTACATAGCATTATGCCCTTTTCATGATGATAAACATCCTTCAATGTCTGTTTCGCCTGATAAGCAAATTTTTATGTGTTTTGTGTGTGGTACAGGAGGCAATGTTTTTACATTTTTACAGAAATATTTAAAAATATCATACATAGAAGCTGTTAAAAAAGTTGCCGAAATAGGTCATATTGATTTAAGTGAATATCATTTAGATGTCGTTTCATCACCGATTTCTAAAGAAAATGCTTCACTTTATCAAATGCACGAAGAAGCACAGAAAATTTATAGTTACTATCTCAATACAAAATTGGGACTGGAAGCAAAAGCTTATTTAACGAAACGTCATTTTTCTGATGAATTGATTAAAGAATTTCAAATTGGCTATGCACCTTTGCAGTCAACTTTATATCAGGCATTTGAAAAATTGGGCTTTCAGGAAATAGATATGGTCAAGTCTGGGCTGATTGTAGAATCATATCAGCATTTTGACCGTTTCCAAGATCGTATTATGTTTCCATTATATAATCAGCAGGGACAGGTTGTTGGATTTAGTGGACGTATTTATAAACCAACACAAACTGACAGCAAGTATGTCAATTCTCCTGAATCTGATATTTTTATCAAAGGACAGACGCTTTATCATTACCATCAATGTAAAGAAGCGGTTAAAGAAGCTGGATTTATATACTTACTGGAAGGATTTATGGATGTCATAGCGATGTATAAAGCAGGTATTGAAAATACAGTCGCTATTATGGGAACAGCTCTGACAAAGGGACATATTCAGGCTTTACGTCGTCTGACACATCATGTTCATTTGTGTTTGGATGGTGATCAGGCTGGACAAACAGCTATGAGTAAAGCTGCCAGAGAATTGGAGGAAGCTGGTTTTCAGGTATCCATTATTGTTTTACCTGATAATCATGATCCTGATGAAATCTATGAAGAACATGGTAAAGAAGGATTACAGGAAGCCCTTAAAAAGACATTGAAACCGATTGAATTTTTAATGAATTTTGAGTATCAGAAAATAGATTCTCAAAATTATGATGATCGTAAAAATTATTTAGAGAAAATGTGTTATGAAATTGCTAAAATTCATGATCCTATTGATCAGGATTATTACATTCAGGTTTTATCGAAACAGTCAGGTTTTTCTTATGATCTGATTCATCAGCAGATCAATGGGATGAAACCTCAATTTCATCAAGAAACAAGAGTCCCGCAAAAGAAAATAACACATTTAAAGGATAAATATCAGCAAGCTGAACATGATTTGTTATTTTATATGTTAAATCATAAAAGTGTCGCTTTGAAATATGAAGCAAAAGCAGGTTTTATGTACAATGATCAATATCGTATCATTGCTTCTTATATTATTGACTACTATCGTCATCATAATCAATTAGAAATTGCAGATTTGATAAATAGTATACAAAAAGAAGATTTGATACAAACTGTGGTAGAGATTGCACAATCTCCTTTGCCTCAAGAATATGAAGAAAAAGCGATAGATGATTATATAGAAACCATAGGAAATCATGCAAAGAAAATGAAAAAAGAACAGTTATTAGAACAATTTCGTTATATATTAGATCCTCAACAAAAGGCACAGATTTTAAATGAGATTGTTAAATTAGGAGGTCAATAAAAAGTAATATGAAAAAGGATATGAAAAAGAAAGCAACACCAGTGACATTGGATGATTTGAAGAATTTAATCAAAGAAACAGCTGAAGCTATGGGTGGTAAATTATCTCAAGATGATTTAGATGCCTTTTTAACAAAGTATGACTTAGATGATGAATCAGCTGAAGAATTATTATCTTTTATTACGGATAATGATATTTTAATTGAAGATGGATTTGATGCTTTAGATGATATTGATGATGATCAGTTAATGAGTGGTATGGCAAGTGATTTGGATGATCTTGAAGCATTAGAAACATTGGATGATTTGGATAATTTAGATGATTTAGATTCAGATATTGACAATGATGTTGCTGATTTAGACTTTGGTGGCGATTTTGACATGTTAACAGGAGATACTGTTAATATGTACAGCAATGAGGAAGAAGATGATTCTAATCAGCTTGGAAGCAATGTAAAAATTAATGATCCAGTGAAAATGTATTTAAAAGAAATTGGACGTGTTGAATTATTAAGTCATGACGAAGAAATTTCTCTTGCGAAAAGAATATTAGACGGTGATGAAGAAGCTAAAAAGAAATTGGCAGCTGCTAACTTACGTCTTGTTGTATCTATCGCAAAAAGATATGTTGGTAGAGGAATGTTATTCCTTGATTTGATTCAAGAAGGAAATATGGGGCTTATCAAAGCTGTTGAAAAATTTGATTATACAAAAGGATTTAAGTTTTCTACATATGCAACATGGTGGATTAGACAAGCTATTACACGTGCTATTGCAGATCAGGCCAGAACAATTCGTATTCCAGTTCATATGGTTGAAACGATCAATAAATTAACAAGAGTTCAAAGACAATTGATCCAAGAATTAGGACGTGAACCTTCAGCAGAAGAAATTTCTGAAAAGATGGATGGTATGACACCAGAAAAAGTACGTGAAATTCAAAAGATATCTTTAGAACCTGTATCATTAGAAACGCCAATTGGTGAAGAAGATGATTCACATTTAGGAGATTTCATTGAAGATGAAGGGGCAATGTCACCAGATGATTATGCTGCGAATGAATTATTAAAAGATGAATTAAATGAAGTTTTATTAGAATTAACAGATCGTGAAGAAAAAGTTTTACGTTTACGTTTTGGTCTTGATGATGGTCGTACGAGAACACTTGAGGAAGTTGGTAAAGAATTTAATGTCACACGTGAACGTATCCGTCAGATTGAAGCCAAAGCTTTAAGAAAATTAAAACATCCATCACGTTCAAAACGTTTAAAGGATTTCTTAGATCGTTAATATGAAACTATCAAAAAGATTACAGGCCATTGCGGACTTGATTATCAAATATAAACATGGAGAAAGTCTTGGAGATATAGGAACTGATCATGCTTACTTACCTTGTTATTTAGTGAATGAAAATGTCATTCAAAAGGCTTATGCCTGTGATATAGCGAAGGGACCTATCCAAGCATCTATAGAAACGATTGGGAGTTATCATTTAGAGAATAAAGTCATACCACTGCTTGGCAGTGGTATTCATCCACTTTTAGATCAACATGTCGATATGATCAGTATTTGTGGCATGGGCGGTAAGTTAATTGTGGATATATTAGATGAATTTCCTGAATATATCCAAGATCAACGATTATTTTTACAGGCTAATGTAGGTTTAGAAGTTTTACGTGAGTATCTTTATTTACATCAGATAGAAATTATTGATGAAGATATTGTGAAAGATGCACATCATATTTATGAAATTATGGTTTGTCAGAAAACATCAAAACAACTTTCTTATCAGGAAGAAGATATTTATTTTGGACCTTATTTAAGACAAAAGAAAAATACTTTATTTTATCAAAAATGGCAAAGACAATTACATATTTATCAAAATATATTGACTTCTTTAGAGGAAAACCATCCTCGTTATCAGGAAGTTTTACATATGATTGAAATGATAGAAGGTGAGCTCAATGAAGGCTAAAGAGATTATTGCAGTTATGGAAAAACATTATCCTTTAGAATTACAGGAAGAATGGGATAAATGTGGATTACAGATTGGTCAGGTTGAAACAGAAGTTTCTAAGATAATGATTGCGTTAAATGCTGATTTACAGACTATTGATGAAGCCATTAGGAATCAATGTCAGATGTTAATTACACATCATCCATTTTTATTAGATCCCATTGTGAATATTGATCAGGATGATTTTATGGGCGCATTTATTTTTAAAGCTATTGAACATCATATTGTTGTTTATAGCTCACATACGGCTTTAGATAATGTGGCAATGAATGAATGGCTCATGGAAGCATTAGGTGTTCATGATATCGAACGTGGTGAAGATGGAATCACACGTATAGCCACTTTGAATCAGCCTATGACAATGGATGATTTTCTTGACCATGTACAGACAACTTATCATTTAAAGCATTTTCAATATGCTGGACATGCTGATATGGTTCGTAAGGTTGCGATATGTGGGGGAAGTGGAGCAGATTTTATGTCACAGTTCTATGGAAAAGCAGATGCCTATTTAACTGGAGATACCAAATATCGTCATGCGAAAAATGCAGTTGACCATCATATGTTATTGATTGATATCCATCATCATGCAGAAAACATTATGGTGAGAAAATTAAAAGAATTATTAGAAAAGGAAGTGAATGTAGAGATAATAGAAGGAAGTTCTCCTGATTATTATCACTACCGATAATATGATTTTGACAACCATGTGTTATATTCAAAAGGATCATCAGACACTTATGCTCCATCGCATAAAAAAAGAAAATGACATCAATGGTGGAAAATGGATTGGTGTTGGTGGTAAATTTGAAGAGGGTGAAAGTGCTGAAGAATGCATGAGACGAGAAATCTATGAAGAAACAGGTTTAACTGCGCTAAAGCTTCAGCTTCATGGATTTGTTGTGTTTCCACAATTGTATCATGGACAAGATGAGGGCATGTTTGTTTATACATGTTCTGAATTTAGTGGTGAACTTCATGAGTGTGATGAAGGTGATCTTCAATGGGTTGATAATGAGAAAATTCCTCATTTACCAATGTGGGAAGGAGATTATCATTTCTTTGAATGGATTCAAGATGATCGTTTTCATAGTGCTAAAATTTATTATCAAAATGATCATGTTATAGAATATCAGGAAAGCTGTTATTAAGGTTTAAAGATGAAGAAAATAATGATTGGTTTGATTGCTGCTTTCTTTTTTATAGGTATTTATTTTTATGTAACTGGTCAAAGAGCATCAGTACTGGAAAAGGAACTTGCAACAGATATTTTTCATGAAATTCAAATTTCACAAAAGCCCTTAGAAGATATTCTTCATCAGGATATGACGTAAGAGTCAGTTGATGAAGTTTGGCTACGCATATCTGAACTTTGTGATTATGGTTATGATTTGGATCAGTTAAATGAATATCAAAGGAATTTTTGGCTGGTGTTTCATTTTCTTGGAGAAACAGGAAATGGTGGTATTGAACAATTTTTTTATAATGGTTATGAATTTGTTGAACCTACACTTCATACTTTACAAATTTTAAATTTGAATGATAGTTATCAATATTTAAAGAATGCACAAGAGATTTATCCTCATGAGATTGTAGAAATGTATAGTGATCCAAAAATGTCTGAGCAGTTAAATAAAATAGATGAGTACTACTACAATGATGTAGAAGAAGAATGTTATCATTTTCTTATTCAATATCTTCAAGAATATAAAGATGAATTTATAGAAAAATGAATTGATGAAATAACAATTTGAATTTTAACACTCTTAGGAGTGTTTTTCTTTATAGTGTCGTTTGTCTTGAGTGTGGTCAAGGTTTCATCTATAATATTTATGGAGGTGGAACATGAAAGATTTATATTTAATGAGGCATGGTGAAACATTATTTAATCAAAGAAGAAAGATACAGGGATGGTGTGATTCTCCATTAACTGAAAAAGGAATAGAACAAGCTCAAAAAGCAGGAGAATTATTAAAAGATATTCATTTTGATCATTGTTATAGCTCTACGTCTGAAAGATGTTGTGATACACTTGAACTTGTGACTCATCAACCTTATCAAAGATTAAAGGGAATTAAAGAAAGATATTTTGGTGTGTTTGAAGGTGAAAGTGAAGATTTAAATCCTCCTGTTGATAAATATGATGATTTCTTTCCTATTTATGGGGGAGAAACAAGATTACAGGTTATGGAAAGAATGGTAACAACGCTAAAGGATATTATGGAACAGGATGCATGTCAGACTGTTTTGGCTGTATCACATGCTGGAGCTTGTCGTTGTTTTTTATCACATTTAGGGCAACCTGAACAATTATTGAATGGTCAAAAATTAGGGAATTGTAGTATTTTACATTTTCATTATGATCAAGGTCAATTTACATTTGTTGAAATGCTGAACATTTAAGAAATGAAGCACTCTTAGAAGTGCTTTTTATTGTGAAATGATTTTTGGTAATGATTCAAAAGCGATTCCATTATATCAATCATTAAGTATTGATTTTCAAAAAAATATACAGTCTTATTTAGTGGGATTACGCACTTTATCTATTTATGAAAGATGGATTGAACATCATGAAAAAGAAGCTTTAATGATTGATCAAAAATTAGATACATATCAATCATCTTATCCATATCGTGTTGAAATAGAAATGCAAAAAGATCTTATTCAAAACATTAATTCTTTAAGAACCATAGATTTTGTAGATTTATAGTATTGTAAAAATAAAAAACAGGAGTACAATAATTGTTTGTATAGGGAAAGGGGAGAAAAGGATGGATCAAAGTCGAAAATCCACAGATTTGATTTATGGAAGTATAGCAAAATCTATTTTTTGGTTTTCAATCCCACTATTGATTGGAAATCTATTCCAGCAACTATATAATACTGTAGATGCATATGTCGTAGGGAATTATGTTTCTAAACAGGCATTGGCTGCTGTTGGGGCGTCTTCACCTATCACAAATATGCTTATTGGTTTTTTTATGGGATTGGCAACAGGTGCAGGAGTTGTGATTGCTCAATACTACGGAGCCAATGATTCTAAAAGATTAAAACAGGCTATTCATAGTTCAGCAGCTTTAACGATTGTTATGGCTATTTTCTTAACGATTGTTGGTGTTTTATTCACTAATCCACTTCTACATATGATAGGTATACCTGCAGATGTGTTTCCTGAATCATCAACATATTTAACAATTTATTTTGGTGGAATCACTTTTGCATTAATTTATAATATGGGGGCAGGTGTTTTACGTGCTGTTGGAGATTCAAAAAGGCCACTCTATTTTCTAGTAGCAGCCTGTTTAACAAATATTGTGTTAGATTTATTGTTAGTGAGAGGTTTCCATATGGGTGTGGCAGGAGCAGCTATTGCAACTGATGTTTCTCAGGCATTAAGTGCTTTACTGGTTTGTATTGTCTTGATGAAAAGTGATGAAGTCTATGCTTTAAAAATAAGAAAAATTCGTTTTCATCTTCCTATTTTAAAGCGTATTATTATGATTGGATTGCCTACGGCTTTACAACAAAGTATTGTGTCTTTATCTAATGTCGTGGTGCAATCTTATGTCAATGTTTTTGGCTCAGATGTTGTGGCAGGTTATTCAGCAACGATTCGTATTGATGGTTTTGTGAATTTGCCTTTACAAAGTTTTAATATGGCGATTACAACATTTGTTGGACAAAATATTGGAGCTAAGCGATATGATCGTGTCAAACGTGGTTCAAAGATAGCTTTATGGATGACTTTTGCGGTTGTGGGAGCTATGACTGTCTTTTTATTCTTCTTTGGAAGAGATGTTATTCGTATCTTTAATAGCGATCAGGCAGTAGTAGAAGCAGGATGGAAAATGTTATTTGCCTTTTTAACATGTTATATGTTATTACCAATTGTGCAGATTTATAATGGTGTTTTAAGAGGAGCTGGAAAATCATCTATCCCAATGTATATTATGGTATTTAATTTTGTTATTTTAAGACAGATTTATTTAGCTATTGTAACCTCAATGACATCTGATGTTTTCTTTGTTTTCTTTGGCTGGCCAGTGACATGGATCAGTGCTGCTATTATGTTTATTATTTATTATCATAAAGTGAAATGGCTACCTGATGATTAAGTTTTCCTTTCTGGAAAACTTTTTTAATAAAAAAATGCATGAAAACATGCATTTAGTCTAATATTTTTGTTAAGTCTATCGGTTGTTTAAAGAAGGTCTGAGGATCATTTTCATTAAATTGATGTAAGAATTCTATAACTTGATTTGTTAAATAGGTTGGTGTAGATGCACCTGAAGAGACTGCAGCTTTCTTTTTCCCTTTTAACCAGTTAATATTTAAATCATCAAGACTCTCAATCATATGAACTTCTTTCTTTTCACTAGCAATGCTTGCTAGTTTTTGAGTATTGTTAGAATGAGGATCACCCACAATGAAAACAATATCAATATCTTCTTCCATGTTTTTAATAGCTTCTTGTCTGATTTTCGTTGCTGTACAAGTTTCTTTTTCGATTGTGACATGAGGAAGTATCGTTTTGGCATACTCACATAAATCATAGACATCATATAAAGACATGGTTGTCTGATTCGTCATCACATAATGCTTATTTGGATCCATCATTTGAATATCATTTTTACTGGTAATCAAATGAACTCGTTTTTCATCAATAGAAATAGCACCTTCAGCTTCAGGATGTCCTTTTTTTCCAATATATAAAATATCATATCCTTCATTCAATTTCTCCTTGATTAAATCATGTGTCTTAATCACATCTAAACATGAAGCATCAATGACATTGAGGCCTTTATTTTTCGCTTTTTCAAATACCTGCTCACTAGCACCATGAGCAGTGACAATGACAGTTCCATGTTGAATCTGATCTAATAATTCTAGACGTGTTTGACCAGGAATATCAATTGTCTGAATACCTCTTTCTTTTAATGCATCAACAATATATTGATTATGAACAATCATTCCTAAGATATAAATAGGTTGTTGTTCATTTTGTGCGTTTTTAGCTATTTCAATAGCACGGACGACACCTTTACAGTATCCTCTTGGGGTAATAGCTTTCACTTGCATACCTTTTCACCTCCACTTCATTGTATCATAATTTCTTGTGATGATGAAGAAATCTTTATATAATGAAAACAGGTGATTAATGATGCATATTCAAGAAGTTTCTCAACAATTAAATTTATCTAAGAAAGCGATTATGATTTATGAACAAAAAGGGCTCATTCATCCTCAAAAAGATGTTCATGGTTATCGTGTTTATCAACAGAAAGATATTGAAAGATTAATGCAAATTAAATGTTTAAGACAACTTGATTTCTCTATTTCTCAAATTAAAGATATACTGATCAATAATCAATATGATATTTTTGATCTGAAAAAAGAAGAATATGAAAAACAGATTTTTGATATTGAAACATCATTACAATATATTGATGATGTGAAAAAGAGTTTGACGCAAAAACAGACATTAGATAATTTAAGCCATCAGCTAGAACAAACCAAACAATTGAAAAAAATCAATTCTTCTACACAAACCATCCTACCCTTTGAAAAAATCATAATTTGTTTATCTATTTTTATTTATGCTTTATTTTTATTTGATAATGACTCATTTTTATCTATATTGGCTTCTTTAGCCATGTTGCTTATTTTAGTGATTCACTTTTCTTCTACATTTAGACTGTTTTTATATGAAATTTATCAAAAAATAAAAAAATAGTTGCTTTACCCCAAGGGTAGTGCTGTAAAGTCAAGGTGAGGTGAGATACCATGATGATATTTTGGGTAGCTATTTTACTGATATTGATAGTGATTATGGTTTTGAAAGGCTTATGGAATGTTTTTATGCATAAACGATTAGTTCAACTGTTTCCATATCAGCTTGAAAAGGATGAAATAGAATGGAATGAGGAATATGCTGAAACTTTAAAAGAAAAAGCAATATCTAAACAGGAAATTGATGATTTTCAGTTATTAAAAGTTTTACAGAAATGTGACTTTACCTATACGAATATAGGTAGAGAATATATGTATGGTCGTATGTTATCAAAACAATGTGATCATCGTTTGTTAGAAATGATGGTTCAGCGTTATCAGAATCCTCAAATCTTATCTGATACACTTTATCAACTTTATCAGTTAAGTAAAGAATATGACGCATGTTTAGGCTTGTTTCAGCATTCTCAAGTCTTTTCGTTATGGGAAAGACGACTTATCATGTGCTTAGGTTTTTGTCCGATTGTATTTATCATCATGTGGTTTTTCTTAGGTGAGCAGATTTTTTTACCACTTTGTATATATGCAGCTTTGATGATTCTTTTGAATACTTATTATAGTCAACGTACAAAGACTATTGTGACGGAAACAATGAGTTATTGTTTTATGATTGAAGCTTTATCACATTTGGTTAAACATCGTGTTTTTCCTGAAGAAGATATTCAAAAATTAAAGCCAATGCTTAAAAAAGCAAAGACATATACAGTATTGGCACGTGTCATTTATAAGATTTCTAAAATAGATGTTTTCTATTTCACACAGACAATCCAAAGCTTCTTTATGTTATCACTACATCAATATCTCATATTATTAAAGCATCAAGAAGACATGGAAAGCTATATGCTTACTTTCTATGAATATTTAGGAACTGCAGATGTTGCTTTAAGTGTGCGATTAGTACGTGAACGTTATGTCACGTGTTTGCCTGAATTAACACAAGACAAACAGCTTTCATTTGTCGAAGCTTACCATCCTTTAATTTCTAATCCTGTGAAAAATAGTTTTTCAACAACACGTTCTTGTATGATTACAGGATCCAATGCATCAGGTAAGTCTACATTCTTAAAAATGATTGGTATCAATATGCTGATGGCGAAAACTTTGCATACATGTTTTGCAGATGAATGGAAGTGTTATCATTATACGATTCATAGTGCCATTCATATGAAAGATGATTTAACATCAGGAGATAGCTATTATGTAAAAGAAATTAAAACTTTAAAAGCCATGATAGATGATGTGAAAGAAAAGGATTGTATGATCTTTATTGATGAAATTTTAAGAGGAACAAATGAAAAAGAACGTGTGATGATTTCTCAGGCTATTTTGACTTATTTATTTCAAAGTTCATCATTGATTTTGGTGACAACACATGATTTATCTTTGGTTGAAAAGTTTCCTTGGATTGATCAGTATTGTTTCCGTGATGCGATTGTGAATAATCAATTATCCTGTGATTATAAAATACATCAGGGACGTTGTACAGTAGGAAATGCGATTGCATTATTAGAAATTTATGGATATGATGCAGACATTATCAATGCTATAAGAAAGCCTAACTAGGCTTTCTTACTGGTAACATATTTTCAAAAGTCTGTGGTTCCACTTGAACATTTTTATCAATATCCTCATCTATGTCATCTAAATCAAAACTCTTCACAGCTTTAACAACACGGAAAGCTGTTTTGGCGTTATGCAAAACAGGACGTAATTGATTGATAATAGGAATGAGCTGATTAGCCGTATAAAGTGTTTTTTGAGCTGTCTGAATCGTTGATGAAAGATTCATCTGATGAAGTGAATATCTCATAGATTGTAATAATGATGGTTTTTGATACATCATTGGTGGATAATAGGGATAAAAATCATAGGGTGGATATTGTGGATACATGATTAACACCTCCTATGTTAAGATATGTTAAAAGAAAAAAGATGATACTTGTGTTTTGGATAAAGAAAAATAACGACTTTGAAGAGAAATCATCAAAATCGTCATGAGATATTTTATGCTCTTTGTTTATAAATGAGAAGATTAACAATACTGCCAAGCATGATATAAATCATCCAAAAAAGAATAAATCCAACATAGGAAGCATTAAGAAGAGGATATGGAGCAGTTCCTAAGCCACTTGTCATGATGTTATATGCCATAGATAAAGGAATGAATGTTAATATCCATATATTTATGGACCAAAATAATTGTTTGGCTTTTGTCTGAGAAGATTGATCTGATATGACCATACCAATACCATAAATCATACATCCAAAGATAATCAAAATGAGTCCAGTGAGTGTTGCGATTGCAGTTTGTTTTTCATTCCATATCATTGCGGCAACAATCAATCCAAGGGCATTCATTGTTGTTGCGACGATTGTAAAAATGACACCATTAGGTTTTTCGTGCGTTGATATAGACTCACAAGGAGTGGGCTCAATACCTTTGAGTAAATAGTCTGTTGTTACTTCAAAAAAGTCACTCAATAAAATAATCTTTTCAATGTCTGGTAAAGTTTGTTCGCTTTCCCATTTAGAAACGGATTGTCGTGAAACACCAATTTGATTGGCAAGTTCTTCTTGTGATATCCCTTTTACTTTTCTTAAATGTTGTATTCTATCAGCAATGTTCATATATAGTCTCCTTTCTTAGGCACTCATATTATAACAAAGAATGAAAAAGCAATACTACCAACTGATGTGGTCATTTTGACAACTTTTACGTTCTTTTTGTCACTTTGTTTGCTTTTGCTTAATAAAAGGCTTTTTATTATTGTATCTAGGATTATTTGTAATATCAAGATATATGTCAAATATGTCTTTCCATCTTTTTTACTTTGACAAATAATCAAAGAAAATATAAGATTTTATCAAAGTTTTTTGCTTTTTTAAAAGTTTTAGTGTATAATCATATGGCTAAAAGGAGGCGATTATATGAAATTATTTGAACAATATCAATTTCAACCTTTTGTAAAAGAAACATTACAAAAGTTGAATTTTCAATCACCAACAGAAATTCAAAAATCAGTCATTCCACTTGTTTATAAACATCGAGATGTGATTGGAATATCACAGACAGGAACAGGGAAAACACATGCTTTTTTAATTCCAATTATGGATATGATAGAGACATCAGCAGATTGTGTGCAGGCAGTCATTACTGCTCCAACAAGAGAATTGGCTCAACAAATTTATGATCAGGCCAAAGTTTTTACAAATTATAATAAGAATTTAAGGGTTTCATTAATCATTGGTGGTAAAGATAAACAAAAAACAATTTCAAAGTTGAATGTTCAACCTCATTTGGTTATTGGAACACCTGGACGAATTAAAGATTTATCTTTAGAGGAACAGGCTCTTAAAATTACAACTGCGGATATATTTGTCATTGATGAAGCAGATATGACATTAGAGTATGGTTATTTAGAGGATATTGATGCAGTACTGGGAAAGATGAAAGAGAATCTTCAGATGCTTGTCTTTTCCGCAACAATTCCACAAATGTTAAGACCATTCTTAAAGAAATATATGGACTCACCAAAGATTATAGAAATTGATGAGCATCTGTCAACATCACGTAATATTTCACATTATCTGGTTCCAACGAAACATCGTCAGCGTTATGAAGTTTTAAAAAATATTATGCAGGTCATTGATCCCTACATTTGTATTATTTTCTGTAATAAACGTGAAGAAGTTGAACAGTTAAGTCATCAGTTGCGTGAAGATGGTTATAAGGTTGGAGAAATACATGGAAATCTGGAACCAAGAGAAAGACGACAGATGATGCGTCGTATCAAAAATATGGAATATCAATATATTGTCGCAACTGATATTGCTGCAAGAGGGATTGATATTGATGGTGTCAGTCATATTATTAATATGGAATTTCCAACTGAGCTAGATTTCTATATTCATCGTAGTGGTCGTTGTGGACGTGGAAAATATACGGGTGAATGTTATAATATGTATGATACGTATAATCAACAAATGGTTGAAGCCTTGGAGAAAAAAGGTATTCATTTTGAAGTCAAGGAATTAAAAGGACAGCAGTTTAAACAAAGTCAAGAACGAGAAAAACGTAAGACACGTGTTAAACATCAAACTGAATTAGAAAAGAAAATCTCAGCTATTGTCAGAAAACCAGCCAAAGTGAAACCTGGATATAAGAAAAAACGTAAAAGACAAATTGAAGCTATGGTTCAAAAAGAAAGACGTGCGATGATTAAACAGGACATTAGAAGACAAAAGAAAGAACGCGCAAAACAGGCACAAAGAGAAAAACGTGAAAGAGAGGCACAGTAATGTTGAAGATTGGTAGTCATGTTTCCATGAGTGGAAAAGAAATGATGCTAGGATCAGTGAAAGAAGCTTTATCCTATGATGCAACGACATTTATGTTTTATACAGGTGCTCCACAAAATACTGCCAGAAAACCAGTGAGTCAGTTACGTGTTGAAGAAGCCAAAGCATTGATGGCAGAACATCATATTGATATTCAGGATGTTGTTGTTCATGCGCCATACATTATCAATTTGGCAAATACGATTAAGCCTGAAACATTTGAGTTAGCTGTACGCTTTTTAAAAGAAGAAATTGAAAGATGTGAAGCTATTGGTATCAAACGTTTGGTTTTACATCCTGGTTCTCATGTCAAAGCAGGGGATGAGGCTGGCTTGGATCAGATTGTAAAAGGATTGAATGAAGTCTTACATGAAGACCAAAAAGTACATATTGCTTTAGAAACAATGGCAGGTAAGGGAAGTGAAGTTGGAAAAACTTTTGATCAGCTTCAGTATATTATTGAACATACAAAGTTATCTTCTTTACTGGGTGTTTGTTTGGATACTTGTCATTTACATGATGCAGGTTATGATTTAACTCATTTTGATGACTTGTTGAAAGAGTTTGATCAAAAGATAGGTTTAGATCGTTTATTGGTTGTTCATGTGAATGATTCTAAAAATGAACGAGGAGCTCATAAAGATCGTCATGAAAATATTGGATATGGATATATTGGCTTTGATACACTCAATACTATTGTTCATCATCCTCAATTAAAAGATGTTCCAAAGATTCTTGAAACACCTTATATTGACGGAAAAGCTCCTTATCGTGAAGAAATTAATATGTTTGTTCATCAAACATTTAATAATGGTTTAAAATAATGATTTAATAATACAAGTATTTTTTGACAAGTGAATTCACTTGTCAATTTTTTTATATAGTTTTCTAGAACAAAATGATATTGTTCATGTTGTAAGGCATATTGATTGTTTTTAATCATGTTTAATAATCTTTGTTGTGTAGATTGATCAAGTTCGATATCAAATTCTTTTAAAAGAACTTGAAAATCATCTAGTTGAAGTGATGATATATATTCATTGTTTTGATTTGTCATAATTTCCTCCTTAACTATATCCTATGTAGAAGTTAAGAAAATAGACCACATTTTTGATAAGACTTGCGTCAAATATCAATTGTATGATAGAATATGAGCGTTTTAAATAGAAAGGATTAGAAAGATGAGTAAAGTTAATCAATTAGGAAATTACAAAGGAATTGAAGTCAAAGTGACTTCACGTCAAGTATTAGACGAAGATGTTGAAAAAGAAATCCAACATTTATTATCACAAAAGAGTCAATTGGTTGAAAAAGAAGGAACTGTTGAAAACGGGGATGTCACAACAATTGATTTTAAAGGATTAAAAGATGGAGTGGCTTTTGATGGTGGAACTGCTGAAGGATATCAATTAGAAATTGGTTCTGGATCATTTATACCAGGATTTGAAGAACAGATGATTGGTATGAAAAAAGGAGAAACAAGAGATTTAAATCTAACTTTCCCAGAAAATTATGGGGTTGCTGATTTAGCAGGTGCAGATGTTATTTTCCAGGTTACAGTTCATCACATTGCATCAAAAGTACAAGCTCAACTTGATGAAGAATTCGTTCAATCTTTCCAAATGCCAGATGTTGAGACAGTGGAAGATTTCAAAAAGAAAGTCAGAGAAAGTTTAGAAAATCAAAATGAACAGGCATTACGTGCTGAAAAAGAAAATAGAGTTTTAGGTGTTTTGATTGAAAACAGTGATGTAGAAGTAGATGAAGCTGATATTCAAAAAGCTTTAGATCAACATGTTCAATATGTCAGCAATGAATTAGCTGGACAAGGTATGGCTTTAGAACAATATCTTCAAATGATGGGAATGGATATGGATGCATTACATGCACAATTAATGCCAGCTGCTAAACAACAAGCTATTTTTGAAGCTATTATTGATGAAATTATTCGTGTTGAAAATTTAATGACAAGTGATGAAGATGTTGACCGTCAGGTTGATTTGATGTCACAACAATATCAAATGGATAAAAAAGATATTTTAGAAAAGATTGATTTAGAAGGTTTAAGACGTGATTTAAATCGTATTCAAGCAAGTCAATTGATTTTAAACAGTGCTAAATTTATTATGGAGTAAAGATTGTCTCAGGGCAATCTTTGTTTTTATTTATTTTATAAATCTGCTAATAAACATATTATAATATAATGGATATAGATGTTGGTGAGAGTTGAAAGAGAGATGAGACTATGAAAAATCAGAATATTTTTATAAGTTTAGGAATTGTCATTTATATTGTGATGTCTGGGATAGATAAATTTGTTTATAGGCTTCCAAATATGGTTTATATTCCCATTGCTATATTAGGTATTATTTTGATTTTAATTGGTTTTTTAAAAATAAAAAAAGACAATCATTGACAAATGTGAGTAAGAAGATGTTATTTAAAGATAATAAAATATGAGGATTGTCCAAGATCGTTTAATGAAATGATAAAAATGGAGAGGATAAAGTGTGTCGGTATTAAGAAATTTTGAATATTATAAAGAAGAAATAGAATTAGCACTAATTCAAAATGCTGGTGTAGAAATTGAGCTTTATTCCATTGTAGCAAGTATGATAAGAGAATCACCAAATACATCTCCATTATCTATACGAGATGTATCTGCAAGGAGAAAAAGTGATATTTCAATGAAGTTTTATGGGCAAGCAGGTTTCCCGGATTTTGTTGTATTGGCAAGAGAAAAGGACAGTAATGCGAAGCTATATGGATGTATTGAAGTAAAAATGCCAACAGTTTCACTTGATGGAAATGATGAACAGTTAAATGGACATATTCAATCGTTTAAAAAGGTTCTTTATACAAATGGAATCAGATGGATATTTTTTGAGAATGATATAAAAAATGTTCTTTTTGATATTGAACTTGGAGATATAAATAAGAGTCAAATTCTTTGGAAATCACAGAAATATTGGGATGATTTATTACGATGTATGGATCAAATCAAATGGGATTTATAAAAGATAGTAGAAATAAAAAACGCCAATATAAAAAAGCAATGATTTTTTGTCATTGCTTTTCTATCATTTTGAGTATTTCATCTTTTAAGACTTGGACCATGTCTTCTTGTTTGACTTTTTTTATAACTTCACCTTTTTTAATCAATAAACCTTCTTTAACACCACCGGCAATACCAATATCAGCATGTTTTGCTTCACCAGGGCCATTGACTGCACATCCCATGATGGCGACTGTGATATCAGCATGGATAGTATTCAAGAAATCTTCAATCTCATTTGCGACTGGAATCAAATCATATTGAATACGACCACAAGTTGGACATGATACCAAAGTTGGAACATGATCAATCAGTTCTAATTCCTTTAATAATGTTTTAGCAACTTTGATTTCTTCTACAGGATCAGCACTTAAAGAGACACGAATCGTATTACCAATACCCTGATATAACAATGTACCAATACCTAAACTTGATTTGATCGTTCCACCAAGCTTTGTGCCAGCTTCTGTGACACCAATATGTAAAGGACAATCAAAAGTTTGACTGGCAAGAGTATAAGCTTCGATGGTTAATAAAGTATTGGATGATTTTAAAGAAATGGCATAGTCATGAAAATCTAATGACTCTAAAATATCAACATGTTTTTTGGCACTTTCAATCATCCCTTGTGCAGTTGGTTTTCCATATTTTTTTAAAATATCTTTTTCTAAAGAACCACCATTGACACCAATACGAATAGGAATATGATGTTGTTTGCAGGCTTCTACAACAGCTTTAACCTTATCCATAGAACCAATATTACCAGGATTGATACGAATTTTATCAATACCATTTTCAATTGCCAGTAAAGCCAAACGATAGTCGAAATGAATATCAGCAATTAGAGGAATATGAATCTGTTTTTTGATATCAGCAATTGCTGATGCATCCTCTTTATCAAAAATCGCCACTCTTACCATTTCACAACCTGCTTTTTCCAACTCATGAATCTGTTTAACAGTTGCTTCTACATCTTTTGTTTTGGTATTGCACATAGATTGAATAATGACATGATTATTGCCACCCATTGTTAAATGTCCAATTTGAAATGATCTTGTTTCTGTTCTTAACATAATCTAACCTCGTTTCTGTTTTTATTATACACGAAGTTATTCAAAAAATAAATCTATTCCCTATTTTCTATTGAGAGTGATTTTATCATATATTATAGTTATCGAAAATCAATAAACAATATTTTCCTTTTTTCGACCGTTATGCTATACTAACCAAAGGAGGGATAGGAAATTTATGATCAAGTATGAAGATATACTTTTTTTTCGTGATCAGCATATTGTTGATGAATTGTATCAAAAACTGAAAACAGACAATGATAACGAAGAATTAGAAAAAGCATATCAACAGATATCAACAAATAATCAGACACAGTTACATACATTTTTATATCAGTATCGTCAGATTATGACTAAAATCTATAGTGTATGGAATGTAATCAGTTGGCTATTATTTGCAATCTTATTTATTGTATCAGGATCAATGATCTGTGCAACAGGGGTTGCTTATCTGTTTTTCTCAATTGATTTTTTTAAAGGGATTTATCAGTTGATCAGTGAAATAGGAGTAAGTTTGTTGGAGGGGCTCTTTCGTGTTCCAACAGAAACTATCACTTATTTTCAACAAGTTTCACCGATATTTTTATGTATAGTAGGATTAACATTTCTTTTTATTGTGTTATTTACGACTTTATATATAATCAGTTTATTTAAAAAAGATCATCAAAAACAAACATCAATACAAATGAGTCTTGATGATTGTTATCACAGTTTACAGTGTTGTCAAGATGATTCTTGGGATTATATTCGTCAATCTTTTGAAAAAAGAATACATACTAGACGAAACCATCATTTTTTTGAACGCTATTATTATGCCTATATCAAAATTGCTCAAAATCATGAACTTGTAGAAGGGACTGTTCAAGATTTAACAACAAAAGAACAAATCATTTTATACATTCGTACTTTTACAAATAGTATTAAAAATATTTTTGGTGCATTTTCAATGCCTATCTATATATCAACAGCTCTTTTGATTTCTTATTATAGAAGTTTTCAGGGCGTGAGTATACTGAGATTGAAAGATATTTTAGAGTATATACCTTTGGGAGATTGGATTTATAGTCTTTTAGATTTTTGTTATGGAATTGTCAGTCATTTTCCATTATTTTATTATTTTGAAATCTTAGATTTAGAATTCGTAAAAGTCATTTCTTTTTGTATTTGTTTAACGATTGTATGGGGTCTTTATACAATTATAAAGACACGTATCAGTGAAATCAAAAGACAATATTTACGTCGTCAACAATTCTATTTGAAAAAACATCAAGGGTTATATGCATCAAATGAGAAGTTCCCTAAAGTTTATCAATATAGTGTGCAATGGACTGTTTTTGTTGTATTTGTATGTATAGCTATAGGATTATGGCAGGCTTTCTTGGCATCTTTTCCATATGATGGAGAAGCAGTTTTTACGATGATGAAACAAAGACAAGTTGTCTTAGATCAAATGCAGCCTTATGTTGAAGAAAAAAATCATATATTAGGGAATTGGGAACAACGTCTTTCACCTGAATATATAGCAGTTGATTCTTTAACGGATATGGAAAAAACAGGAACTTATAATAACCCTTATTTAAGAATTTATACATATTATGCACAAGAGGATGCTACAAAAGCTTTTGAAGATCAAAAAGACAGTTATGATCATTATAAGAAGAAAGAAGATCAATTACAATTAGCCTATTCATCAAAGGGATTTATGATTGTAGATCATGGAATTGTAATGAAAATGTCAAACTCTTCTTCATTGTTACAACAGACATTATCACAAGAAGATATCACAACAATGATTAAACAAATAGGATATACAATTGAATAGAAATAAACATATCATCATATATGTCGATGGTTTTTTATTGATGATTATATTGATTTTAGGGATTTTTTATTCTTTGAATATACCTCTATTTCAAGAAGAAAAAGCAGAAACACTGCTTTAATTATTCATAGAAATAGTATAAAAAGAGCATATAATTCAACGAGAAAGCCTAAAAAACGTCCAATTTGAGTGCTCTTAAGATAACCAAATTTTTGATAGGTTTCAGGTGTACAAAAGGGAAATAGAATGAGTGTCATACCTAGATATAACATACCACATCCTGTCGTTATGTTTTTTTGAAATGGTAAAAGAGATAAAGCACTTGTTAATAAAAGGAGAATAGATAAGATAATACCAAGATAAAACCATTTCAGTTGTTTTTGGATTTTGTTTAAAGCTTCAGTATGTGCCAATTGACATGTTTGTGAGCAATAGGCTTGAGTTTTTGTCTGGTCTAAAAAATATCGAGCTTCTTTTCCACAATAAGAACATTTGACATGCTGATTGATGATTGGTATGTGTGAATCTTTTGTATCTGTAAGTTCAGGTAAACTGATTTGGAACAATTCAGCAAGTTCAATAAGATTTTTCATTGAGGGTTCACTTTGGTTTGTTTCCCATTTTGAAACAGCTTGTCTACTAACACCTAATCTTTCAGCAACATATTCTTGAGATAATTTCATTTGCTGTCTCTTCTTTTTTATATTTTGACCTAATGACATTTGATAAACCACCTTTCATTGTATAATCATTATATCAAATGATATTCAAAAGACCACCAACTCTTTGTCAACTATCAGTTGCTTTATAAAAAAAGCACTTTATTACAAAGTGCTTGACATATCTAGGATAATTTTTTCAAATTCATTTAAAATTGTTTCAAAATAATGGAAAGCATCATCGTATAATTGATCTTCTAAAGGATTGACTAAAGCATCTTTTAAAAGGTCAACAGGATCTTTGCTGCCACCTGATTTTAAGAAGTTGAGATAAGCTTCTTTTTGTTTTTCATCACCATTTAATAAACGTGAGACAATGGCTAAAGCAACAGTCATTCCTAAAGTATATTTATAAACATAATAGTTATAATAGAAATGAGGAATATAATAACAAGAATAACCTACATATTCATCCATTGTTATTTCTGGTCCATAATATTCAGCGTTTTTAGTATAATACAAATCTGTAATCATTTGTGATGACATTGGTTTTCCTTCTTTAGCCCATGTGTGTAAAATATGCTCAAAGTCAGCATACATAGGTTGTCTGAAAATAAGACCAACACAATTTTCTAGGAGTTCATATAAGAAATAGGCTTTTTCTTTTTCACTTGAAGCATGATCTAACATGTAGTTAATGAGCAATGTTTCATTGACTGTTGAAGCAACTTCAGCGACAAAAATACGATAATCACAATTCACTGGTGACTGGTGATGACAAGATAAATAACTATGGGCACTGTGTCCTAATTCATGAATCATCGTTGAAAGTGAATTATAATCACCAATAAAATTCATAAGAATATATGGATTTGTATCATAGCAGCCACTTGAATAGGCACCAATACGTTTACCAGCATGTGGATAATAATCAATCCATCTTTCTTCTCTGGCTTTTTTGATGATGTTGACATAATCTTCACCAAAGATTTGAACAACATCTAAAATAATATCAAAACATTCATCAATTGTATATTTCTTTGTCTGGTATTGAACCAAAGGAATATTCAAATCATAATTATACATCGTATCAAGATTTAAAATCTTCTTTTTTAAAGCGTTATAACGATGAAATAATGGACGATATTGTACATTTGCTTTTTCTAAAATTTTAAAGAATAAAGATGTTGGTACATTATCATCAAAAAGACTGGCTTCCAATGGTCCTTCAAAGTTTTTCACATCAGCATAAAATGCATCTTTTTTCATAACACCAGATAATGTTGCAGCATAAACATTTTCAAATTTCTTATATTCTTTAAAGAAGTTATGATACGCTTCTTTTCTGACTTTAGGATCTTTGTTTTTAAGAAATTCTGTTAGGGTTGCACTGTTTAATACTTTTTCTTTTCCATCTACATGAACAGGGTCATAATCTAATCTTAAAGCATCAAACACTTGAGAAGAAATATCAGAAATAGAAGATGTTTTAGAAACAATAGTTTCTAATTCCTGTGATAAGACATGCTTTTTTTGTCTTAAAACTTCCTGTAAACTATAACGATAATCTTCTAATTTTTCATCTTCAAGATATTGAGCAACTTTATCACTGTTTTCAATCATCATAACAGTATAGAAATCTAAAGATGAAGTCACTTGATCATAGAATGAAAGAATGGCGG
This sequence comes from Massilimicrobiota sp. An134, assembly GCF_002160815.1. Classification (GTDB taxonomy): domain Bacteria; phylum Bacillota_I; class Bacilli_A; order Erysipelotrichales; family Coprobacillaceae; genus Allocoprobacillus; species Allocoprobacillus merdigallinarum. Next base: position 132,674 of record NZ_NFLH01000002.1, read on the forward strand.
CATACATTGTTTGATATTCCTGGTTATTAGGTTCAACATCACAATGTAAATGCGCAAAACAATGTAATTTTTGAATATAACGAGATAACATTGTTTCATCTTGATGAAACTTTAAGAATTGATCATCATTTTCTAAAAAAGAATCTTTTTGTTGAAGCAAAGATGATAATAAATCTTTTGCTTTTTCTAAATCTGTATAAAATTCCTGTTTATTTGCATAGATACGAGATAAATCCCATGTATCCTCAATTGCAATACTTTTACGTTCCATATGTTCCTCCTTTTTGCATATACACATGATAATCCTATGACTAACGAAAGTCAAATTGATATATCAAAATAAAAGATTTCTTCAAATGTCTTATCTAATGCAATACATAAAATTAATGCCAGTTTAGCAGTAGGATTAAATTGTCCATTTTCAATAGATGAGATTGTCTGTCTTGATATACCAACCATATTGGCCAATTCCATTTGTGAGAGTCCTTTTTCATTTCTTGCTTTTCTTAAATGATTTTTAAGTACTAATTTTTCATTCATATTAAACGCCAACCATGATAGATATATATTGATAACCATTGATAAGACAAAGAACAATCAAACCAAGCCCACATATGAAATAGAATTTATTTTTATCATACCAACCACGCATACTCAATGACAATCCAGCTATAGGCATAATCAAGATATAAATGGTATAAAAGACTGTTGGAACTTCCTGAAATTCAAAAGAAAAGAACATCAATGTGAGAGCAACAGTTACAAGAAAAGACATACCTTTCAATAACGCTTTTCTTTGGCATTGAACTTGTCTTTCATCTTTTTCATGACGATATAAATCAAGAATTTTATTTTTATCCATATGTTTCACCTACCAAATCAATAACCACAGATAACTTATAGAAAACATCAAGAAAACAAGGAAGAAAAGGCCTATATATAAGTATTTCGATATACGTAAATAATAGAAATAAGCAAGAAAGTATGCTGCAAGAAACGTCAATAACAGGGTTGTTGAGGTATAAAAGATTTCCTGTTGGAATGGGGTTATAAAAGAGAATAACATCATTGCAAAACACAAAATGATAAAAACAGTCATTAATATAGGAAGTGTTTTTTGATCAAGAAAAAAGTCATATTCTTTATTCATTGTTTTTTGATTCTTTTTTAAAATATCTTCTTTATTCATTATATCACCTCATGTCAAGTTTTCTTTACACTTTTATTATAGGATGATAAAAAATGTATGTCAAGAAAACTTGACATACAAGATAAATAAAAAACTCTATCTCATTAAGCGATAGAGTTCACTAATTTTGCTAATTTAGATTTTTGTCTGCTAGCATAGTTTTTATGATGAATTCCTTTGCTGACAGAAGCATCTAATTTAGATGCAGCTACATTGTATGCAGCAATTGCAGCTTCTTTATTTCCAGCTTCAACTTCAGCTTTTACGTTTTTAATTGCTGTTTTTAAAGCACTTTTATAAGAATTGTTGATTAAACGTTTTTTGTTGTCATTTTTATAACGTTTGATTTGTTGTTTCATGTTTGCCATTATCTTTCACCTCACTTTGACTTTTGCCATGTTATTCTATCAAAAATAGATGATAAATGCAATGTTTTATTGATAATTGATTATATTTTTTTAATTTTGGTAATGCTTATAATGGTGAGAATATGAATAAATATTATACACGTAGCGATTTAGCCATAGAATCATTGGCTTATGCAACACGAGAGAAAGATTATAAACATCATCAAAAACAAGATGGAGATATTTCTATTGAAACATTTGAAATATTACAGACCAGTCCTCTTTATCCTCATGATATAGGCAAATATATTGAAATCAGTTTTCCTGATTATCAGGATTTTGAAAAAATTTCACAACATTTTCAAAAGCAGTTATCTCTCCTTATTAAAGAGAAGGTCAAGAAAATAGATCCGCTTATCTTATGGATAGGATTGGGAAATCCCACTCTCACAAGTGATGCGATTGGACCGAGAACATTGAATCAGATTCGTGCCACGCATCATTATTCTATCGAAGAAAGACATCGTCATCAGTATTATGATACGATGTGTATTGCCCCAGGGGTAATGGCACATACGGGTATGGAAACTGCCGATTTGTTGTTGGCATTGGTACAGGAATTTCAGCCTGATCTGGTTATCGCTATTGATGCATTGTGTGCACAAAGTTATGAAAAGATTTGTCGTGTGATTCAAATGAATAATGTGGGTATATATCCAGGAAGTGGAATTGGCAATCATCGTAAAAATATAAGTGAAGCAACAATGGGTGTTCCTGTTTTGGCTATTGGTGTACCAACAGTCATTCATGTTTCTAGTTTAGTGAGTGATGTTTATAATCTGTTAGAGGGTTATTTTAAAGAATCTTTAGATCCTTCAACAGCCTTAAAGGTAGGAAAACGTAAGCGTTATGAAGGACGATTGAATGAAGTACAAAGACGTTTGATATTAGGAGAAATTGGACAGTTAAGTGAACAAAAGCGTATCCAATTATTAAATGAAGTTTTAAATCCTATTGAAAATCAATTTGTTATGAGTGATAAACAGATTGATTTTGATATTGAAATGTTATCTAAATTATTATCAACAAGTATTAATAGTATGACTTATTAAGAAATTCTTTTATGAATTTCTTTTTTATGTACTAAAAATAACTTTTTTTGCATATAGTTCATTGTATAGTTAGAGGAGGGAAGGTTTCATGAATAAAAATATAAAAATTATTTTCAAAATAGTTGTGGTGATTGTGATTTTATTCAATCTTCCTTTTCAAAGCATTTATAGTGAAAGTGTTGAAAATGTTGTGTCTTCACTAACAACAACCAATGTGAAAAAGCAGCTTAATGGAAAATCAATTTATATTTATAATACGCATCAAGGTGAGAAATATGCAACAAAGTCAGTGAAAGAAGGGAGTCGTTATTTAATGCAATTGTTAGAAAACAGAGGTTATGAAGTCGATTATGAAACAACGGATTTTGAATTGTATAAAACCAAAAATCATATTGATTATGCCAAATCATATAGTGTTTCACAAAAGTATTTAACACAGGCAGTTGAAAAACATGGAAAGTATGATTTAGTGATTGATTTTCATAGGGATTCTATTAAAAAGAACTTATCAACAATTACTGTGGATCATAAAAATTATGCAAAATTAATGTTTGTTGTGGGAAAGGGAAGTTCTCATTACAGTGCAGTCAATAAACGTTGTGAAAAACTGGCTGATATGTTGAATGAAAAGATTCCTAAAATATGTCGAGGTGTTTATCTTAAACAAAGTCATTATAATCAAGGTGTTACTGATAATATGGTGTTAATAGAAGTTGGAGCAAATGAAAACACATATGAAGAAGTTCAAAATTCTTTGAATATTTTAGCAATGGTTTTAGATGAATATTTAAGTGCATGAAACAGTTTTGGATTGATTTGTGCTGTGTATTGCTTCTTATATGTGTGATGAGCTTATTCTTTGGTGATCATCAGGTATCTAAAACTTTGTTTGAAAGACAGATTGATCAGTTTGAAGAAGATGTATCTTCAAGAAAAGAAATCCAGTCAGTCATTACTTTACAGGATACATCGGATAATCGTGTAGGGACAATGATGGAAACATTGAGTCAATGGTGTGTCAATATTATTGAATTTATCGCAAAAATATTTTCAGATTTTATTAGTCTGTTTATTTCATGAAAAAATGTCGGTATGTTAAACATATCGACATCCTTTTTATTGAAAGATAGAATTACCTACAAATTCAGCGAGAATTGAAGTTTGTGGTATACTCACTTTGGCTTCTACAAAGTAATCTAGCAGTTTACAAAGACGATTAGCTTCAATGTATTCTTTAGATTCTGGGGATACTTGTAATAATAACTTTTGAGCAATTGGTTTTAAGACAGCGAGCTCATATACCATAGATGTATTAAAAATAGCATCGGCTTCTTCCTGATAAGGATAAATATATTTGTCTTCTCCATTTTTTACATTTTTCCAACGACGGATTGTTTCTGTAGCATCAGCATTTCTAAACTGATAGTCACGGACAATACGACGAATCAGGCGATAATCCGATGTTGGAATACGATTATGATTATCATAATTTAAATGAGTTAAAGCATTGATATATATTCTCATTTTCGCATTTTCAGGTATATAGTAAGAAGTACGTGGATTTAATCCATGAATACCTTCAATGATAAGAATTTGACGATCAGATAATACAGTAGGATGTTTATCATATTCTCTTAAACCTGTTTGAAAATGATAACGAGGTAAATAAACAGGTTTATGATGAATCAGATGAAGCATGGTTTCATTGAAACATTTTAAGTCTACAGATTCGATGTTTTCAAAATCATAACTGCCATCAGGAAGCTTAGGAGTTTGTGTACGATTCAAATAAAAATCATCCATGGAAATTGAGATAGGGCTCATCCCTAATATTTTTAAATGAATACCTAAACGCTTAGAAAAAGTTGTCTTGCCTGCAGAACTAGGACCTGCAATTAAAATCATTTTGAGATGCTCTTTTTCTTTGGCTATATATGTTGCTAATTCTGCTAATTTCTTTTCAATCATCGCTTCTGACATTAACATTAGTTCATTGATTTGACCTTTGACAATTTTTTCATTCATCTTTGCGACAGTAGGCACATCTATTAACTCTCCCCATTCTTCATATTCTTTCATGATTTGGAAAAGTTTATAGTGTTGAAAAGTGGCATCATAACGTCCTAAACGTAATCCTGGCGCAAAGAACTGTAGAGAAATCTGTTTGAGATATGAAGCATCAGGGAGCATAAAACCATAAAAATAATCATAAATGCCTTCCATTTCATAAATACTGCATGTGTCTTTTGAACGATATTGTAATAAATGAGCTTTATCTTCAAGATGATTTTGTTTAAAAAAGTCAATAGCCTGATTTTGTGGCATGACATGACGTGTTATTTTGGATTGTTTTTGAATCAAATCTAACATTCTTTGTTTGATTTGATCAACATCCTGTGGTGTCAGACTTTCCTTTTTTTGAATAGAGCAGTATAGTCCATCCTGAAACGTAAATTCAACATGAATCACAGCATCTTTAAATAATTGTTTTGTCGCCACAATAAAAACAAATGTGAGTGTTCTTTCATAGATTTGTTTACCAATGATGCTTTGTTCATCGACCCATTCAATAGCCGCATCATTTTCAATAATATGATTGAGTTCGTATAATTTCCCATTCACTATACCAGCATAAATCTGCTGGTCTGGAAAATACTTTTTCGCAATTGTTTCTAAACTTGCAGGCTGATTGATTTCAATTGTGTGTTGATGAATAGTCAGTAACATATTAACACTTCCTCTATCAAATATCTTACCATGTTTTCACAATGATTGATATGTATAATATCATAAAAATATATGGAATTGATGCAAGGAATACAAGAAAAGCATTAATGATAAAACATGCTTTGTAAGCATAATAAATATTTATTATAGGTATTAGACATTATAAATAAGGACATTATATAATAAGTATGAATGAAATAGGCGAAGTCTAGAAGACCTCGCCCCTTCCCGAACCGTACGGGCACCTTTCAATGCATACGGCTCTCCATTTCTAAATGAGTTTTCGTTTTGTCATTTGATTGTATTCTAAA
>NZ_NFLH01000020.1 GCF_002160815.1 Massilimicrobiota sp. An134
TTTATCAGTCATAATATCTTCACCTCGATATAAGTATAGCACTGATGAAAATATCATGTTTTATTTTAAAGGGCTTTAACACCGTTTTTATGGAGTTAAAATCAATTACCAACATTTAATTGAAGTTAGATTTAAACACAAAAAAAGCTTTCTAGATATAAATTACAATTTCTTTATTTCAATCTATTTGTCTTACATATATCCTATTTCTCGCTAAAATATTTTCCAATCTTAAACATAAAGATTTTATCTTTATACCCATTCCCACCGTTCTTCTATATTTAGATTCCAATACAACATTCCTTCATCCTTCACAGATAATTTAAAAATTAATATAAAAAACTTACTCAAAACGAGTAAGTTATTCATGACTAGATTCAAATTGTGACTGATAAAGATCAGCATAGAAGCCACCTTTTTCCAATAATGACTCATGATTTCCTAATTCAACAATATCTCCATCTTTCATCACAATAATAGTATTGGCATCTTTGATTGTAGAAAGTCTATGTGCAATAATAAAACATGTTCTTCCTTCCATTAATTTGTCCATACCACGCTGAATTAAAACTTCAGTTCTGGTATCAACAGATGATGTTGCTTCATCTAATATTAATATCTTAGGATTAGCAAGGAAAGCTCTCGCAATCGTTAATAACTGTTTTTGACCTTGAGATATATTACTAGATTCTTCATTAATGATGGTATCATATCCATCTTCCAATGTATTAATAAAATGATCAGCATACGCCAAACGACAAGCTTCATACATTTCTTCATCTGTAGCATCCAATTTTCCATATTTTAAATTTTCACGGATTGTTCCACCAAATAGCCATGTATCCTGCAAGACCATTCCAAATAGACTTCTTAAATCACTTCTAGCAAAATGAGTAATATCTTCACCGTCAACTAAAATATGTCCACCATTCAATTCATAGAAACGCATCAACAATTTCACAATGGTTGTTTTTCCTGCACCCGTTGGCCCAACAATAGCCACACTTTGTCCAGCATGAACATGCATAGAGAAATCATGGATAATGGTTTTTTCTGGTGTATAACCAAATTGAACATGATTGAAAGTAACACTTCCCTGCATATGGTTAACTTGTTCGCTTGTGACTAAAGCGTGTTCTTCTTCCATTTCTGTTTCATCTAAAAATTCAAAAACACGTTCAGCAGCAGCGGCTGTAGATTGTAATTGATTCATGATTTGAGCCAATTGTGTAATAGGCTGATTAAATTGACGCACATACTGAATAAAAGCCTGAATATCTCCAATAGAGATCATATTTCCTGTTGCTAAAAATCCACCTAATAAGCAGACACCAACATATCCAATATTTCCAACAAATGTTGTCAGTGGCTGTAATAAACCTGAAAAGAATTGTGACTTCCAAGCTGAATTATATAAATCATCATTATATTCTTCAAATCTGGCAACAGAATCCTCTTCACCATTAAAGGCTTTGACAACCTGATGAGCACCATACATTTCTTCAATATGACCATTGACATTTCCTAAACTTGTCTGTTGAGAAATAAAGTATTTTTGTGTTCTTTTCATGATTTTTGACATGAAAAACATAGAAACAGGTAACACACATAATGCTAATAATGTCATTGGAATACTGATTGTCAGCATCATGATAAAAATTCCAATAACCGTTACTGAAGATGTCACGATTTGCGTTAAACTCTGATTCAATGATTGAGCAATCAAATCGACATCATTTGTTACACGTGATAATGTATCGCCACTCGAATGTGTATCAAAATAACTGAGTGGCAAACGATCCATTTTTTCAGAAATTTCTTTTCTAAAATCATAAGCAACTTTTTGCGAAATACCAGAAGTTAAAAATCCTTGTATATAATTAAGAAGTGCACTTAATAAATAAATACAAACCAGGAAAAAGAGAATCTGGAAAATAGCATCAAAATCAATACCACCAGTATGTGTGACTTTCGCCATAATTCCTTCGCTCAATTTATCTGTGGCTTGAGCTAAAACTTTTGGTCCAAAGATTAAAAAAACAGTTGAACCCGCAGCAAATATAAAAATAAATATAAATTTCACATAATAAGGTCGTAAATGAGCAAACAATTTTTTAATTGTTCCCTTAAAGTCCTTAGCTTTTTCATTAGACATCTGTCTACCACCCATATGTCCTCTAGGCATTGGCTAATTCCTCCTTTGAAAGTTGTGAATAAGCAATTTCCTGATAAACCTGACAATTCTTCATCAATTCATCATGAGTTCCTTTTCCAACAATTTTTCCATCATCTAAAACAATAATCTGATCTGCATCCATGATAGAAGCGATTCTTTGTCCAACGATCAAAACAGTATTTTGATTTTTTTCCATCAATTGACTTAATTCTTTTCTTAAAATAGCATCTGTTTTAAAATCCAATGCTGAAAAACTATCATCAAAAATAAGAATTTCTGGATTTTTTGCTAAAGCTCTGGCGATAGCTAAACGTTGTTTTTGTCCTCCAGACACATTTGTTCCACCTTGTGAAATAGCTTCATCTAAACCATGTGGTTTTGCATCAACAAATTCTTTTGCCTGAGCCACACGAATGACTTCATTTAATTCTTCATCAGTAGCCTCATGAGCGCCATATTTTAAATTGGAACGAATCGTTCCTGAAAATAAGACTCCTTTTTGAGGAACAACACCAATACGTTCTCTTAAATCATGTTGATTCACATCTTTGACATTGACACCATCAACAATAACCTCACCTGCAGTGACATCATAAAAACGAGGAATCAAATTGATTAATGTACTCTTTCCTGAACCCGTTGAACCAATAAAAGCCGTTGTCTGTCCAGGTTTAGCTGTAAAGCTAATATGACTCAAAACAGCTTCATGAGCTCCAGGGTATTGAAATGAAACATCCTTAAATTCAACAACACCTTTTTGTTGTGAATCAAATTCAACAGGTTGTTTTGGATCTTGAATTGTTAATTCTGTTGATAAGACTTCATAAACACGATCAGCAGCCACACTGGCACGAGGAATCATAATGAAAATCATCGCAATAAATAAGAATGACATAATAATTTGCATTGCATATTGAATAAAGGCCATCATTTCTCCAATCGCAATATTTCCTAAATCTAATTGTTGAGAACCAACCCAAACAACCAAAACAGTCGCAAAATTCATGATAAACATCATGATTGGCATTAATGTTGCCATAGCGCGGTTAACAAATAAGTTAACAGTTGTTAAATCATCATTAGCTTTATCAAAACGTTCTTCACTGTGCTTTTCATTTCCAAAAGCTCTAATAACCAAAACTCCAGTTAAATTTTCACGCATTGTTAAATTCAATCTATCAATCAAAGACTGAATGACCTTAAACTTAGGTAAAACAACTTTCATCAAAACCATAATGACAAGTGTAATGACAATGAGAATCATTAAAATAATCCATGTCATTGATGATGAATGCGTAAAGGCTTTGATTAATGCACCAATTCCCATCATAGGTGCAAACAATACAATTCTCAGTAACATAATCATTAACATCTGAACTTGCGTAATATCATTAGTTGTACGTGTAATTAATGAAGCTGTTGAAAATTTATTAAACTCGCTATTTGAAAAACTTTCAACTTTCTTAAAAACTGCTCGTCTTAAATCTCTCGCAAACCCAGCCCCTACTCTTGAAGATAAAAAGGCTGAAGCCATAGCTGCTAAAGAGCCTAATAAAGCAATGCCTAACATCTTTAACCCAGCTACAAATATATATTGTGTCTGTATCTGGTCAACATCTGCTCCTAAAGCCATATATTCATTTTTGACACCATTACCTGCAGCGACAAGCATTGTTGATTCACCCATTGTCTCAATTTGGGCATCAATTTTCTCTGTCATCTGATGACGTGTCTGTTCATCCATCATTTCAAAAACCTGATAAATATCCATCCCCTCAGGAATATTTTGAAATTGTTGCTGATATTCCTTTGAATTGGGATCCATTGAATCAATGGCAGAAACCATTAACATAGGTTTTATTAATGCACTTTCTAATTCTTCTGTTTCTTTTTGAGAAAGATCATGAAGTACATAGGCATCCTTTATTTTTGGAAATTTATCTTTTATATCTTGTGATAAATTGTCGTAAGAAGTCAAAGTATAGCTTGATTCAATCGTTTCTTTTTGCTTGTCATCAGCAAAAATCAAGAGATGTTCAAAAGTATCCTGACTATAAACATCACCTATTGATGTATCAAATCCACCAGCTTGTATCCCATTTGTTACAATATCACTCATATAATCTGGTAAGGCCAATTCTGATTGAGATTGAATAAAAACAAATCCAATACACAAAATGATTGGTAACCAAAACTTATATGCAAATTTTCGTAACTTAATCACTTGATTTCCTCCTTTAAATTCCTTTTTATTTTTTTGACAACATTCAAAACAGCCATATAATCTTCATCTGTCATCCCTTTACAGACAATCTGATGAACATGATGAAAATCTTTCTTCATCTCGTCAATGACTGCTTCTCCTTGAGAAGATAAAACAATATAATAATATCTTTTATCATCTTCATTCAGCTTTCTTTCAATAAGCCCCATATCCACCAATCTTTTGATCCTTACTGAAAGCGTAGCTTCAGTAATACGAAGTTTCTGTGCAATCTCTTTTTGATTCATCTGTTGATGAGCAATCAAAAAAATCAATTTTGCCTGTTCCACTGTTAAATGATGACATTTTTGAGAGGTTAACTTTTGAATCATTTTATGAATCTCTCGCATCTCCTCCATCATTTCACTAAAACAATCATATTCCATCAAATCCCTCCTATTACTTAGCGTACTCATCATTATACTTAGTATACTAAGTATTGTCAATAAAAAAGCGAATCATCATGATTCACTCTTTATTCTCTCACTTGTCCCTGACCATAGATTTTATATTGATATGATGTCATTTCTAACAAACCTAATGGTCCTCTGGCATGTAGTTTTTGCGTGCTGATACCAAGTTCCGCACCAAAACCAAATTGTCCTCCATCACTAAAACGTGTCGAAGCATTATGATAAACACATGCTGAATCTATACTATTTAAAAACATATGGGCAGTATCCTGATTTTCAGTAATAATAGCTTCAGAATGTTTAGTAGAATACTGATAAATATGTTCAATAGCCTCTTGTAAACTATCCACAATTTTAACAGCCACAATATAATCGTCATATTCTGTCGCATAGTCTGTTAATGTAGCTAACTGACATGGAATGATCTTTTGAACTTTACTATCCCCACGTATGTCAACACGTTCATGAAAAGCCTCATACAATAATGGTAAATACGTATCCGCTATATCCTGATGCACGAGAATGGTTTCAATGGCATTGCAGACAGATGGTCTTTGAATCTTTGCATTGACGGTGATATCTATGGCCTTTTTCAGATCTGCTTCTTTATCAATATACAAATGACAATTTCCAGCACCTGTTTCAATAACAGGAACAGTTGCATTTTGCACAACATGCTGAATTAAGCCAGCTCCTCCTCGTGGCACGACAACATCCACATAACCATAAGCATGAATCAATTCATCAACCATTTCTCTTCCACCATAGTCAATCAATTGCACACAATCAACAGGTAATGTCTCTTTGATGGCTTCTCGCATAAGCTTTGTTAAAATGCGATTAGAATGCATAGCCTCTTTACCACCTTTTAATACACAGACATTTCCTGATTTGATACATAGACAGGCTATATCAACTGTTACATTTGGTCGAGATTCATAAATGATTCCAAAAATCCCAATAGGAACACGCACTTGTTTAATAAGCAATCCATTAGGTCTTTTGATCTCTCTAATTATATCACCAACTGGATCATCTAAACTTACTAATTTCAAAACATCATCTGCCATTGCAACAATTCTATCTTCATTCAGCAACAAACGATCAACCATCGCATCTGACATTCCTGATGCTTTTGCATGTTCTATATCTTTTTGATTTTCATTGATAATCTCTAAGACATGGTCTTTTAAAGCTTGAGCAATCTTTATTAAAGCCTGATTTTTAGATTGCGTATTCATTGTCATCATGTGACGGCTGGCTTGTTTTGCCTGTGTCAATTGTTTGAAAAGTTGTTCATTCATGAGATTCACCTCCTAATATAACCATATTATCAGCATGAATCACTTCATCATAATCATAACTTTCCAATATATTTTTAATATCCTGACTATGATGTCCTTTGATTAATGCGATTTCAAAACTTGTATACTGTACAATCCCTTTTGCAATTCTTTGTCCTTGTTGATTCATAACATCCACAACCTGTCCCGCTAAAAACTGTCCATGAACATCACTAATGCCTGAAGGCAATAAACTTTTATGATGTCTTAAAGCTTGACACGCCCCATCATCAACAATAATTTCACCTTTAGATTGTGTTCGATAAGTTAACCAATGAGCTTTCGCATTAAGATGTTTACCCGTTTTCCCATTAAACCATGTACCTTCTTCACACTCATCAAAAATATGCAACAAACTCTCTTTCTTTTGACCATTTACAATCACCATATGCTTACCATAATCATTCACAATTTTCGCTGCTTTAATTTTTGTAGCCATACCACCTGTCCCTAATTTTGAAGTTGAACCGGAAGCCATGTTTTCAATCTTTTCATCAATCTGTTCAACATATTTTAAAAGCTGAGCCTGTGGATTATGATGAGGATTATCCGTATATAAACCATCTATATCACTAACCAAAATCAATAAATCGGCATCTATCACAGGTACTAACAATGCAGATAAAGTATCATTATCTCCTACTTTAATTTCATCTACTGCCAAAGCATCATTTTCATTCACAATCGGTATAACCCCATAATCAATTAAAGCATTCATTGTATGTGAAAGATTTAAAAGACGTTGACGATGATCAAAATCATCATGGTTCACTAAAACCTGTGCACATTTTAAGTGAAACAGTTGAAATATTTCTTCATAAATCTGCATCAGCTGTGCCTGTCCAATAGCCGCTAAAGCCTGTTTTTGTGGTAACGTTTCAGGTTTTTTCTCTAATTTCATAGCCCCCATTCCAGCACTGATGGCACCTGAAGAAACGACCACAACTGTCATTCCCTGTTCAATTAATTGCGCTATTTGCATCACTAAATACAAAATCTTTTGTTGATCTATATAACCATTGGCATGACACAATGATGATGAACCAATCTTAATAATGACTTTTTTGATATTTTTAATCTCTCTCATGATACTCATTCCTCATTTCCTTATAAAATAAGTATTTTGCGATTTCAAATCTTCCTTTAAAAACTTCAATATATAAAAATAAAGATGTCACAATACAAAACAACATCAAAATATCATTTAAATGTCCAATCCATAAAACAATACAACCAGTTATAACCCAATAACAGGCATGACGTAAAATATATAATATATACAGATGAGCAAATTGAAAAATTCTTGTTTTCATCAATTGAATTGAATAGCTCATACATTCGCTCCATGAAAGTTCTTCTAATTCCATCATATAAGGAACAGGCATAAATAATGCTGTTAAAAAAAGATAAACGGCAATACAGATCAGAATATTACCAACTAGAAATATATTTTGTAAAATCAATGCTATATATTCAAATTGAGGTACAAAATATTCTGTTTGTATTAATGTATTCCCCAATGACGAAAACCATTCAATAGAAAATTCTGGTATCAATTCATGAATTGCCAAAAAAGATGGTAAAAAGCATATAAGCGTACACAAAACAATAATAGCTTTACGCATTAAATATGCAGGAGCTACTTTGGGAAAACAGAAAATACCATTCAATGAATCATGATAATCAAGAACCGGCTTTTCTTCATCAACCAGTTTCATTGCACATTTCACATAACCATGACTTATTGGACATAAAAACAGTGATACAAAAAAAGAGAAAATACCACTTCTTAAATATTGTGCTAAAATTCCAACATATCCAACATAGAAAAATTCAGGAATAACCTGTTTTTTATATTTTTGATATAACTGATTAGATTGTTGTTTAATGACATGAATATCCATAAATCTATCTCCTTGTTGAAAACATTATACACAACTTCCTATCATTTGTAAAAGAAGTTCATGAAAAATTATTTTTCTTCACAAAAAAAAGGCAGTTGAATACAACTACCTTATTCTTCTGCAAATTGTGCATTATATAATTGACTATAAAACCCATTTTGAGCCAATAATTCTTCATGTTTTCCCTGTTCTACAAGGTAACCATCTTTAATGACTAAAATCAAATCAGCATTTTTAATTGTGGATAAACGATGCGCAATCACAAAGCTTGTACGACCTTTCATCACATTTTGCATAGCATCCTGTAATCTCTTTTCCAGTCGTGTATCAACCGATGATGTTGCTTCATCTAAAATCATAATTTGTGGATCTTTTAACATCGCTCTGGCAATCGTCAGTAATTGCTTTTCTCCTTGAGAAATATTATTGGCTTCTTCATTCACAATCATATCGTAGCCATCTGGCAATGTTCTGATAAAATGATCCACATTAGCCTGTCTAGCTGCCTCAATCACTTCATCTTTTCTGGCATCTAAACGTCCATAATGTATATTTTCATAAATAGTCCCATGAAATAGCCATGTATCCTGCAAAACCATCCCAAACATAGAACGTAACTGTTCTCTTGGAATCTGTCGAATATCAACACCATCAATGCGAATGCTACCAGAAGTTACATCATAAAAACGTAACAACAAACTAATCAATGTTGTTTTTCCTGAACCCGTTGGCCCAACGATAGCTACCATCTGTCCACTTTGAATATCAATATTCAAATCATGTAAAACTTCTTTATCATGATATCCAAAACAAAGATGATCAAATTGAACATGCCCTTTTGCATGAGTTAAGGTTTGTGGATTTTCAACTGGTTTTTCTTCAGTTTCATTTAAAATTTCAGATATTCTATGTAAAGCCGCAAAAGCCGATTGAATTTGTGAAGATAAATTGCTGACTTGAGATATAGGATCATTAACCTGCCATATATAGCGGACAAAAGCCTGCAATTCTCCTACAAGTATACTGCCATTTAAAACAAATAAGCTCCCAACAAAACCAATTGTTCCAATAACCATATATGTCACAAGAGAAATACATGGTGAAATAATTGATGACATAAATTGGGCCTGAAATGCATTACGATAAAGTGTCTGATTGATATCTTTAAATTTTTCAATAGCATCTTGTTGTTTATTAAACAAAAGAATTTCACGATAACCACCATACATTTCGGTAATAGCACCATTTAAGTTTCCTAAAGCATCCTGCTGGGCCTGGAATTTCTTTTGTGAACGTTTAACAATAATCTTGGTAATGACCAATGCCACAGGAATGATCAATAAGACAATGCAAGTCATGACAATATGTATACGTACCATCATGACAATAGCTAAAATCAGCATCAATACACCTCTTATGATTTCCGTGAGTGTCTGTTGTAAGGCATTCGAAAGTGTATCTACATCATTTGTAATACGACTTAAAACATCACCATATTTATGTTTGTCAAAATAACTAACAGGTAATTTTCTAATCTTTTCTTGCAGGGCATTTCGCAAATCATGCATCGTTCTTTGAATAGAATTTGTCAAGGCTGTAATTGTGATAGACTGAGATATTGTCTTTAATAAATAAATGCCAAACAACATCACCATAATATGAATCACACGATCAAATTCAACGTGTGCTCCTGGCACATTATTCATCATAGCCATCGCATCTTCCATCAATAATGAAGTCATCATTCCTTCAATCATAGGTGCAACAGATAATGCAAAACATGTCACAACAATCATGAATATAGCGATAATAAATTCCCACTTATAGGGCGATAAAAACGGAGAAATCTGTTGGACTGATTTTTTAAATGTCTGCCATTTTTTACTCATAGTTCAATTCCTCCTCACTTAATTGTGATAAAGCAATTTCATGATAAATAGGACATGTCTGTAAAAGTTCCTTATGTTTTCCATGCCCCACAATTTGCCCCTCATCCAATACAATAATCTGATCAGCATCTTTAATCGTTGAAATTCTTTGAGCAACAATGAAAACAATAGAATGTTGCGTTTCTTCTTTTAAAGCATGACGTAAAATGGCATCCGTTTTATAATCCAGAGCCGAAAAAGAATCATCAAAAATATAAATCTCAGGTTTTCTGATTAAAGCTCTCGCAATACTTAAACGTTGTCTTTGTCCTCCTGAAACATTCGTTGCACTTTCTGTAATCATTTCATCAAAACCATTTGGTTTTTCCATAATAAAATCATAGCTTTGAGAAACTTCAGCAGCATGTTCTAACTCTTCTAAAGTTGCATCAGCCTTTCCATAACGTAAGTTTTCAGCTATTGTTCCTGTAAACAACATAGCTTTTTGAGGAATAAAACCAATTTTATTTCTCAAATCATCAATACGATAATCCTGTATATCAATACCATCAATAAGTATCTCTCCACTACTGATATCATAGAAACGTGGAATCAGATTAATCAGTGTACTTTTACCAGATCCAGTACTTCCAATAAAAGCAATCGTTTCTCCTTCATGGGCTTCAAAAGAGATGTTTTTTAAAACAGCTTCCTCACCATCAGGATAAGCAAAAGTCACATTTCGAAAAGATAAATGATGTTGAGATGTTGAAGACTGTGGTGTTTGTAAAACATGATCTTTAATATCACTTTGCGTTGATAAAACACTCATAATACGTTTCGCTGAAACAGCGGCACGTGGATACATCACAAACACATTACAAAATAACATCATTGAAAACATGGCATGGAAAAGATATTCCTGAAAAGCAATGAGTTTTCCAACCTGTAATGTTCCAGCATCAATCATATGACTGGCTACATAAAAAATAACAAGTGTAACCAAATTCATTAAAAAATAAAAGATGGGCTGAGTTAAAAGCATCAGTTTAAAAATCTTTCTTGTATAACTTGTAAATTCATCATTTGTCTGATTAAAACGAGCTTGTTCATAAGCATCATTATTAAAAGCTCTAATGACCTTTAAGCCTGATAAATTCTCTCTTGTAATACGATTTAAACGATCCAATGATAACTGCTGTTTTTGTGACATTGGTTCTGATATTTTAGCTACCACGATAACCCCTACAACAATCACTGGTAATGTTGCGGCAATAATCAAAGAGAGTTCCAATGATGTACGCATTGTCATAAAAACACTAATGATAACCATAACTGGTGTTAATAAAGCTGTTCTCAAGATGACATTGACAAACAGCTGAATTTGAAAAGCATCATTATTTGTACGTGTAATTAATGATGAAATCCCAAAATGATTAAATTCATGTGGTGAAAATGTTTGAATATGACTAAAAATATCATTTCGCATATCTCTTGTAATAGATGTTGAAATTTTCGCACAACAATACCCTAAAACAATAGTTCCTGCCACTCCAATGATTGAAATCACAATCGCTAGAAACCACATAGAATAAAGATATTCCACATTTCGATTGGTAACCCCATTGTCAATCATATTGGCAATGATTGTTGGTAAACCTAATTCAACCAAAGCAAAGCCAAAGACAGATATAATATTTAAAATCAATAACTTTTTATATCTTTTGAGATAATGTAATATAAGTTTCATATAGTTCCCCCTTCCTTTTTAAACAGTATTAATCTTATTATATACTAAATAAAAATAAGAGTATAGCTCTAACATCATTCTATTAAAAAAAGAATATCAACAAGATATTCTTTCTCTTCTTTACTGCTCTATTTCACAAGTGAATGGAGCATCTTTTAATCTGATAAAATAACCTTGATCATGTGAACAAACTGGACATAATTGAGGGGCACGTGTTCCTTCAAAAATAAATCCGCAATTCAGACACATCCAATAACAAGGCTGTTTGGATGCATAAAGTTGTCCATTTTCCAACAACGTCGCCATTTTTTCAAAACGATCACCATGTGTTTTTTCAATTTCAGCAATATTGAAAAAATCCTGTGCAATCTTATGAAACCCTTCTTCTTTTGCAATCGCTCCAAAATTCTGATAGACATCTTCATATTCTTCATATTCATTATGTCTGGCACTCTTTAATAATGATAAGACATCATCATAAGTATCAACAGGATATCCTCCATCAATCACAATCGTTTCACCTGTTAACTCTTTTAAATGATTGTAGAAGATTTCAGCATGTTCCTTTTCCTGATTGGCTGTAAAATAGAAGACATCTGCCAACATATGATGACCTTTCTTGGCTGCCAATCCTCCTGCAAATGTATAACGATTTCTCGCTTGTGATTCACCTGCAAAAGCACGCATTAAATTATCTTTTGTCTGACTATTTTTAAAATCCATATTTTCACCTCATCAAGAGTATGGACATTATTTTCATAAACATTCGCTATTTTTTATTTTTATTTTGAATCCACCCCATAATAAGTGTTGAAAATTTTGTCAGCATCCAAACAATGATGACCATCCATAAAATCCATGCAAAAATACCAATCATATCAATTTGAACCCTAGCCAGATATAATTGCTTGCCTATCCCATGTTGGGCTGAAACAAAAACTTCTGCCATGACACCGACTTTAAAACTTAATGGTAAACATGTCTCAACAGCTGATAAAATATAACCTTTAATCAATGGTAAATAGGCATAACGAAGATTATAGTACAAAGGATGATGATACAAGGTGATGATATCCTGTAAATGCTTACATATCAGACAAATATAAATAACCTGATACAATTATTAAGGGCTAATCTTGCAAAACTCTTAAACATGAAAGATGAATTCAGGAGACTCATAAATAAAATAATAAGAAAAGCCTCAAAAAATAAAGAGCCTATTCGACCCAATAGACTCTTTGGAAGATGGAATGTCTATACCAAGAAACCAACAACACTCAAATATAGAGTTGATGGCAAACGAAATCCCAAAGTTAGAAAAATGAAAAAGGGATATTTACGTATAAAACGCTAATCGGTAGTATAGACATCATTTTCTAAAAAAATTATAACTTAAAAACTTAAAAAAATCATTAAAAATGATCAGTATCTTTTTGTGCTTTTTTAGCACAGAAAGAAAAAAGGGAGAATTTTGAATTTGATCAAATATTCTCTCTATTTTAATGTCATTAAATTGACGACATTGACTAAGATTCAGTTCTTTTTTGTTGCGGTAAAACAATTTCAATCGTTGTTCCTATATTCAATTCACTCTTCAATGAAATCGTACCTTTATAATGCGATACTATATGTTTAACAATAGCCAAACCAAGTCCAGTTCCTCCGCGCTGTTTACTTCTTCCTTTATCCACACGATAAAATCTTTCAAACACACGTGCCTGATCTGCAAGTGGAATACCAATACCCGTATCTTTGACAACAATTTTCATACCATCGCCTTGCGCTTCAATATCCACAAAGACACTTCCATGATCTTTATTATACTTAATGGCATTTCCTATAATATTGTTTAATAATGTATAGATTTGTTGATGATTTCCTATATACACCATATCTTCAAAAGAATATTCCATATGGATATCATGTTTCGCTATTTCTACTTCATAACTTTCTAAAACTTCGTCCACGATACTTCGCATTTTAATTGGCATCATTTCTGCTTCAATATCCATACTTTCTAATCTTGACAGCATCAATATATCATTAATCAATCGTGACATACTATCAACTTCTGTTTGAATCTTTTCTAACATAACTTGTTTTTGACTTTCATTTTGGACAACACCTTGAGCCAATAAATCACTATATCCCCTAATAGATGTCATTGGTGTTTTCAATTCATGAGAAACATTAGAGAAAAATTCACTACGCATTTTTTCTGCTTTTTTCGATGCCGTAATATCCACAAAAAGCAAAGTTGTCCCAAAATCAACTCGTGAAATATAACAAGCATAAATATTATGATCTATTTTTAGCTCAACCTGTTGTTTTGTAATGTTATTTTGTAAAGCTTGTATAATATCAGGAAAATAAAGATAATCTAAAATACGATCATGTACTTTCATATCTCCTAATATAGATATTGCCTTTTCATTAATACTTAAAATTTGATAGTCTTCATCCAATAAAACAAATCCCTCATTCATTTGTTTTAAAATTTCATCTATTTTAATACGTTCCAGTTTGACCTGACGCATAGATTTACGTAATCGATGTGATAAATTATAAATCGTGTCTACAATCACATTAAATTCCTGATAATCATAATCCTTCAAATCAACTCTAAAATCTTTACTCATATGATCAAGACTTTCACTAATTTCAATAATAGGTTTAGAGATTGTCACTGCCAGCTTACGTGATAGTATAAACGCAATTAAAAACGAAATAATACTGCTTACTGCAAAAGCTGGAATTAACGAACCTAAATAATCAGTAATACCGTGATAAGGAATAGCCAGTCTAATTATATAGTCTTCATGATTATATAAAGCTACATAAAGTGTATCCTCACCTGTTGTTTCAGATTTTCTTTGAGCATATCCTTCACTGGATTTTAAAGCTTCCTGAATTTCCTCACGATTCAAATGATTTTCAGATATAGAATCTTTTGCCGTATCAGCAACAACATTACCTTCAAGATCTATCACACTAATACGTGTATCATCACTATATGCCAAGGGATTTAACTTTTCAATTTGTCCATCAAGCGGCTGCTGATAATCCAAGGCATAATCGATCAGTTTTAAAGAATACAGCATATCGTGTTCAGTTGTATCTAAAATGCTATTAGATAACAGCGCTCCAGAAATCACACAACTGCTTAATAATGCAACAACCAGAATCACAATAAAATAACGGAGGATAGATTTAGTCATACTTATCCTCCTCTTTTTCTACAAAACGATAACCCACCGAACGAATTGTTTTAATATATTTTTCTCCATCATCATTTAACTTCTTACGAAGTGAACGAATATGAACATCTAATGCTCTTGATTCCCCAATAAAATCATATCCCCAAATATTATTTAATAATTCATCTCTTTCGACAACACGATCTTTATTTTCTATTAAATAAACAAGCAATTGATATTCTTTATGTGTTAAATCCATAGTTTCTTGATGATGTTTTACCACATGTGTTGACTTGTCAATAGATAAGGATGGTGTTCTTAAAACTTTTGATTTAGGATGAACTCTTCTTAATAATGTACGAACGCGAGCACAAAGCTCCAATACACCAAATGGCTTTGTCATATAATCATCACTACCACTATCTAAGCCATGAATCTTATCAATTTCACTATCTTTGGCACTTAAAATCAAGATAGGCATTTCTGTATTTGTTTCTCTAATCTTTTTGACAGCAGAAATCCCATCCATCTGTGGCAACATCACATCAAAAATAGCTAAATCTGGTGCCTCTCTTTTTATTTCTATTATAGCATCAATAGCATTATCAAATAGTGTAACCTGATAACCATTAGATTCAAGAGATAGTTTAACTATCTCCTGAATATTTTCATCATCCTCTATGACAAAAATACGTTCGTTCATTGTTAACCCTCCTAAATCAATCTTTGATCATTCACTGAACCAGTTTGATTAAATTCTAACCATTCACAGATATTGACTGCATGATCTCCAACTCTTTCTAAGTATTTCGCAATCATTAAGAAATCAATACAGTAATCAATTCTTTCGCTGTTTTCTTTAATAATTTCTGCAACTTCCTGTTTCACTTCTTCAAACAAAGCATCAATTTCATCATCCATGCTTTTCACTAAACGTGCAGTAGATAAATCTTTTTTAATAAATGAATCTATAGATTCATGAACCATAATTTTAGCCTTTTTAGCCATTGTCGGAATATGCTCAACAGTCTTATAAGCATGTTCACCTTCAAAATTCATAATAATTTCTGCAATATCAGCAGCCTGATCCCCAATTCTTTCCAAATCAGTAACAATTTTTAAAGCTGTTGTTACATTTCTTAAATCAGTTGCGATAGGTTGTTGACGTAAAATCAAATTAAATGCTCTTGATTCAACAGTTCTTTCCATATCATTAATTAAACGGTCATTTGTAATAATCTCTTTTGCAAGAGCTTTATCCTGATGTTTAAAAGCATCAATCATATTTTCAATAGCAACTTCTACAAGATGCCCCATTTTTGTTAAATCAACATTTAACTTTTCTAATTCTTCGTCAAATAGTTTTCTCATCATTTTACATACCTCCATTATATTTGTTTTTCATGCAAAACACAACTCTTAACCAAAACGACCAGTAATATAATCTTCTGTACGTTTATCTTTAGGCATTGAGAAAATGTCCTTTGTTTCACCATATTCTACCATTTCTCCAACCAAGAAGAAAGCCGTATAATCAGCAATACGTGATGCCTGCTGCATATTATGTGTGACAATTGCAATTGTATATTTATCTTTTAATTCCATTAATAACTCTTCAATTTTCAATGTAGAAATAGGATCCAAGGCACTTGTTGGTTCATCCAATAAAATGACTTCTGGTTCTACCGCTAAACATCTTGCAATACATAAACGCTGTTGTTGTCCACCAGATAAACCAAGTGCTGATGTATGCAAACGATCTGCAACTTCATCATATAAAGCTGCTGCTTTTAAACTTTTTTCAACAATTTCATCTAATTTCTTTTTATTTTTAATACCATGAATTCTTGGTCCATAAGCAATATTATCATAAATACTCATTGGAAATGGATTAGGTTGCTGAAAAACCATCCCTACTTTTTTACGTAACACTGTTGTATCAACACGTGGATCATAAATATTTTCTCCATCTAATGTAATTTCACCATCAATTTTGACATTATTTACATAATCATTCATTCTATTTAAAGTCTTAAGAAATGTAGATTTCCCACATCCTGAAGGACCAATAAATGCTGTGATTTTATTTTCTACAATATCTAAATTCACATCTTTCAATGCATGTTTTTCTCCATAATGAAGATTTAAATTTTTAGAACTAATTTTTACACTCATTTTTTTAACCTTCCTTAATCAATTTTATTGACATCAAATCTTTTAGAAATCCATTTTGCTAAGAAATTCAATACTAACACAACAACAATTAAAATTAATGCAATGACAAAGGCAACCTCATAATTCGCTTTTGCCATTTCTAGATAAAGTTGAATTGTTAAAGTTCCACCACTTGAGAATAAGTGTTCAAATAACCCTCTAGGTAATGTTGCTAAACTTCCTGCAGTGAATAGTAATGCAGCTGATTCAGCAACAATTCTTCCCATTGCCAAAATGATACCTGTTAAAATTCCAGGAATCGCACTTGGTAATAAAACTGTACGAATCATATACCATTTTGTCGCTCCAATTCCTAGTGCTGCTTCACGATAACTTTTTGGTACTGCCTGCAAGGCAACCTGTGTATTTCTAGAAATGATTGGTAAAATCATAATAGCTAATGTTAAGGCTCCTGTTAAAATAGAATAACCTAATTTTAATAAATTTCCAAAAAACAACATACCGAATAAACCATAAATAATAGATGGAATACCAGCTAAAACTTCAGTTGTAAATGAAATGATTTCAACAAATTTCTTATTTGTTGCATATTCATTTAAGTAGATTGCTCCCCCAATACTAATAGGACCAGCGATCAATAATGTCACAACAATCATATAAACTGTATTAATAATATTAGGTAAAATCCCTACTGTATCCTTTAATACACTTGTTGTATTGACAAGATATCCAAAATTGAAGCTTGGAATACCTCTTATTAATATATAACCAATAATAACGATCAATAGACCAACAGAAATGAAAGTGGATAATTGAATAAGAAAACTTAAGACTTTATCACTTAATCTACTTTTTTTATCAAAAATACTATTTTCCATCTTCTCCACCTCGTTTTAAAATAAATGTTAATATCAAGTTAATTGCTAAAATAAAGATAAATAATACCAAACCAATTGTAAACAATACTTCACGATGTGTTCCTGAAGCATATCCCATTTCAGAAACGATACCAGTTGTTAAGAAACGAACTGAATTGAATGGTAATGGGAAATTGACTGAGTTCCCTGCCACAAGCAAGATAGCCATAGCTTCACCAATCGCACGACCAACTCCTAAAACAATCGCTGACATAATCCCATTTTTAGCAGCTGGTAAAACAACTTTAAAAATTGTCTGCATTTGACTTGCACCTAGCGCCAAAGAACTTTTACGATAATCATCTGGTACTGATTTTAATGATGTTTCCGTAATATTAATTAAAGTTGGTAAAATCATAATGGCCAAAACCAAAATAGCTGAAATCAAATTGGCTCCACCTGTAAATTGATGTGTTTTTGATCCAGCAAAAATAGCCAGCTCCAATTGATACATTAATGGATTGATAATTAATATTCCTAAAAGTCCATAGACGACTGATGGAATCCCTGCTAACAATTCAACTGCTGATTTTACAATATTTCTCACTTTTGGATTAGCAATTTCAGCTAAGTTGACAGCTGTTAAAATCCCAATAGGAACTCCTATCAAAATCGCAAAGATTACCCCAACAATTGATGTTAAGATTATATTAAGAATTCCATAATGTGGATCAGCCGCAGTTGGTGCCCATACATTGCTGAATAAAATTTCAGTTAATCCAACTTTAAAAATAGCTGGCGTTCCTGAAACAAACATATACGCTGTAATCCCAACAACAGCTACAATAGAAACAACAGCACAACAAGTAAAAATAATAGACGCTATTTTTTCTACCATTGATTTTGTTTTTCTATTTGCAATAATAGATATCATCTTCTTTTCCATATTTAACCCCTTCTTTTATATATAGCTCCACAAATCAATGCTAGTTTATATCTTTTCATGTAAAAGAAATAGCAATATTTTGTATAAAAAATGTTAAGATTATGTAAAATATTTAAATTTCTATGTATTTAATCCATGATTTTTGATGTTTTTTTACATTTGTTTCTTTACTTTTTCTTTACAAACAGTATAACTTTAAAATTTATTTTTATACAAAAAAAGAGGCATAACCCTATGCCCCTTAAAAGACTATTTTGCTGAAACTAAACCAACAGATGAGATAACTTCTTGTCCTGCATCACTATTAATGAATTCAAATACAGCTTGAACTTGTGCTGATTGTTCACTGATTTCACCTTTAGTTGCCATAACGAATGGTCTTTGTAAAGTATATGAACCATCTTTTACTGTTTCTTCACTTGGTGCAACACCATCTAATTGTAATGCTTTAACTTTATCATTTAATGCATCTAATGAAATATATCCAATTGCTCCTGGTGTAGATTGTACAGCTGCAGCAACTGCTCCAGTTTCATTTAATGTTTGAGCTAATTGACATTGATCAGCGATATCTAAGATTTCTTCAAATGCATCTCTTGTTCCTGAACCACTTTCACGTCCAATAACAACGATATTTTGGTCAGCTCCACCAACTTCGCTCCAGTTAGTAATTTTTCCAGTGTAAATATCTTTTAATTGTTGAGTTGTTAAATTTGTAGCTGTGTTCGCTGTATCAGTAACAACTGCGATACCATCTAAAGCAACAATGTTTTCTACTAAACCACCTGCTTTTTCTTCATCAGTTAAAGCTCTTGATACATCTCCAATATCAGCAGTTCCATTTGTTACTGCTTCAACCCCAGCACTTGAACCTGTAAATTGTGGTTCTAATTGTAAATTTGGATAAGTTTCTACAATACCTTCTTTTAATCCATTAACAAGTTTTTCCATTGATGTTGAACCATTTAAAGCAACAGTTCCACTCACATCTCCACTTCCTGAAGCAGCCGCATCGCTACCTCCATCATTATTTCCGCATCCTACCAAGCTAAAGCTTAATACACATGCTAATAATAAAGCTCCGAATTTTTTCATATTTTAACCCTTCCTTTTTATCATTTATCATTCGTCTTTATTGACAAACATAGTGTATATCTTTTTAAATGGTGGAAAAATCATATTTTTGTATAAAATTTGTTAAGATTATGTAAAAGCACATGATTATTGGAAGCAATAATCCAAATAAAATCCTAAGCCTCCGCTTAACACATAAACTTTCTGATATCCTCTTTGCATCAGAATTCTAGCACAATTATAAGCTCTGACTCCAACTGCACAATATATCACAACGGTCTGTTTTGGATCTATTTCCTGATAACGATGAATCAATTCACCGTATGGAATATGATAAGATCCTTCAATATATCCAGCTTTTCTTTCATCGTTTTCTCTGACATCCAATGTGATGACATGATCTTTGATTTGTTGATATTCATCAGGCAGCATCAACTGTATATAACCATTTTGCATATTCTCAGCGACATATCCTACCATATTGATTGCATCCTTAGCCGAAGCAAACGGTGGAGCATAAGCGATATGAAGATCTTTTAAATCCGTTACTTTCCCATGATAATGAATAGCTGTGGAAATCACATCAATACGTTTATCAACACCTTCATAACCTATAACCTGTGCTCCTAATATGTTCTGTTCAAGGTCATAGATCACCTTTATTGTCAGTGGCTTGGCTCCAGGATAGTATCCCGCATGGGATTTTTGTTGGATAATAACCACTTCATAATCTTGATGTCTATGTAAATCTTGAGCCTGTAATTGTTTTTCATTGAAGCCGGTGCTTGCTGCGGCCATCTCAAAAACTTTAATAATACTACTTCCTAATGATCCTAGATATTTTTGAGGATGCCCTGCCAGATTATCTGCCAGAATTCGACCTTCTTTGTTAGCCGGACCTGCTAAAGGTATCATTGTTTTTTGATGATGAATATAATGTTCAACTTCAATCACATCTCCAACTGCATAGATATCTGGAATATTTGTTTTTAAATATTCATCTACAACAATACCACCTCTTGCATTACAGTCAATTCCAGCTTTTTTAGCTATTTCACTTTGTGGCTTTACACCGACTGAAAGAATGACCAAATCATAACTTTTTGTAAAAGAGTTCGTTTTGACTTGTATTTTGGATTGATGATCTTCAAAAGCTAATAATTCTGTATTCAAATATAAATGAATACCTTTTCGATTTAAATATTTATGTATGGGCTGAACCATCTCAAAATCTAAATTATTTAAGATTTGTGGTCCTTTTTCTATAACATCAACATCTACATTCAATTCTTTTAAATTTTCAGCTGTTTCAATCCCTACAAAGCCTCCACCAATAATACATGCTGTGTGAATATTTTCCAGTTCCACTTTTTGGCGTATTTTTTCAAAATCATCAATTGTCCATAATTGTTGAATATCAGGATGATCAATTCCAGGAATCGGCAATTGAATAGGCGATGATCCTGTCGCAATAACCAGCTGATCATAATTTTCTTCATAAGTTTCTCCTGTCATATGATTATAAACGGAGATACTCTTGTTTTCAGGATGAATCGCTGTGACTTCACTCGCCACTCTGACATCAATCTGAAAACGATCATAAAATAACTGTGGTGTCATCAACAGTAAATCATCTTTACCTTGAATTTCACCAGACACATAATAAGGCAATCCACAATTGGCATAAGATACATAATTTCCCTTTTCAAAAACAATCATTTCTACATCTTTATTTAATCTTCTCAGTCTGGCAGCTGTTGTGGCTCCAGCAGCTACACCTCCAATAATTAAAACTTTCATTATCTTCACCTTCCTATTTTTATTGTAAAGAACTTTTGATATAAAGTAAAATAACGTGCATTAAAAAAGGCATTTTATGAGTTTTTCATAAAATACCTGACGACTCTATAAATCACATATTCCTTTGCCTTCTCCGTACATGCTATACCAGTCGGCATTGAAATCATCTACTGCTTTTTCTATGCTTGGATTCTTGAAAATCTGTTTCAAGATCTCTACTGGTGCTGTAATGGACTGCGCTCCATAATTGAAGGCTTCTCTAATCTGTTGCACTCCCTTGAATGATGCTGCGACTATCTTTGTATCATATCCATCCATGACAATACGATTTGATAATTCATTGATGAGCTCCATTGGATTTGCTCCTAGATTCCCAATTCTATTGACATATGGTGCAATATAGTCTGCCCCTGCTGCCAGTGCCATATAAGCCTGCATCAAATCATAGACAGCTGTCGCTGTGACATGAATGTTTTCTTCCTTCAACATCTTAATCGCTTTGATTCCTTCATAAGATACGGGTACTTTGATATAGACCTGTCTGTCTATTTCTTCAAGGATTCTATGTGCTTCCTTGACCATGCTTTGACAATCCTTAGAAATCACCTGAATATGAAGACTTCTATCCTTTCCAATAATATCTCTGATTGCTCGCATATGTGCAAAGAAATCCTCTGGGCTTGTCTTCTTGACAATAGAAGGATTGCTTGTGACACCTACGATAGGCATATAAGAAACGGCTTCCTTAATTTCTTCTAAATCAACTGTATCAATAATAAATTCCATAATCTTCTCCCTATAAACTTTGTTCTGTTCTTCCAATAATATCATCTTGTGTTGCTTTTGATAACACATTAAAGAAAGCTGAATATCCTGCCACTCGCACAATTAAATCCTTATGCTTTTCTGGATGTTTTTGAGCATCAATTAAAGTTTCTTTAGACACAACATTATATTGGACATGATATCCTTCTAATCTATTAAAGAATGTCTTCATCAACATTTCCAGTTTCTGTTTATTTTCTTCTGTTGATAACATCTGTGGTGTTACTTTCTGATTCAATAAAACACCACCCGTAATTTCATGAGTTGGTAATTTGGACACAGATTTAAAGACCGCTGTTGGACCACTTTTATCACAACTATGTGCTGGTGAACATCCTTCTGCCAATGGTGTATGAGCATGTCTACCAT
The DNA here is from genome assembly GCF_002160815.1 of Massilimicrobiota sp. An134. Classification (GTDB taxonomy): domain Bacteria; phylum Bacillota_I; class Bacilli_A; order Erysipelotrichales; family Coprobacillaceae; genus Allocoprobacillus; species Allocoprobacillus merdigallinarum. The sequence goes on from NZ_NFLH01000020.1 coordinate 22,961, forward strand.
CTGGTGTTGCCATCGTTCCAAATCCCTGCCCTACATTAGCGGAAATAGAGGATGTTCCAGCATAACGAATACCTCCAATTGGCCCTCTGCCATAACGCGTATTTGGATACTTTTTCATTTCATCAATATAAGATGCATAGGCATCAACGACCAACTGATCCACTTCATCATTATCATTACCATATTTAGGCGCTTCTTCAATCAACATTCTTTGAATTCTTTGACTTTCTTCACTTTGAAAATCATCAACTAAAGCATCCCATAATTGTTGTTGAGTGATTTTCTTTTCATCAAAGACAAGTTTCTTAATTGCTGCCAGACTATCAGCCATATTCGCAATACCTACCTGCAATCCTGAAATGAAATCATAGACAGCTCCACCTTCTTTAATTGTCTTTCCACGACCAATACAATCTTCAGTAAGGGCTGAACATAAAACATCAGGAACATCTTTTTCAGAAGCTAAATCAATTGCATTTTCAACAATCACACTCATACGTGTTAATTCTCTGACTACCTGATCCCATACTTGCATCAATTCTTCATAAGATTTCATTTCTGTAAAATAACCACATTCTTTTACAAAACGTTTTCCAGAAGTCATATCCACCCCATTATTCATCGCAATCAATAAAATTCTTGGGAAATTCATATAACTCATACCTGTACAACGATAACCCCATTTTCCTGGCACTGCTGTTTCCACGCAACCAATTGCAGAATAGTTATAAGCATCTTCTTCTTTGACACCTTTTTCAATAAATGAAGGAATAATCACTTCATCATTATTAAAGGCTGGCATACCAGTTCCTAATTTCATCACTTCAATAGCTTCATCAAAAAATTCCTGATTGATATGAGCATGGTATCTCACCGTTAAGTTTGGCTGAGGCAATCTTGTTTGTGCCACTGACTTCAAAACTAAGAAAGATAATTGATTCACGGCATCTTTTTGATCTGTTGTCTGTCCTCCAATTGTCACATTTTGATACATTGGGCTTCCAGCACTTGAAAATGTATGAGCCTGACTACGGACTTTATTGATTGTGAGAGTCTTAATCCATAAATTTGTTAGTAATTCAACTGCTTCATCTTCTGTGATAATATTGTTATCTAAATCATGTTTTAAATAAGGATACATATATTGATCAAAGCGACCATATGATAATGAATGTCCATTAGATTCAATCTGTAAAATCAATTGAATAAACCATACTGATTGAATCGCTTCATGAAATGTTTGAGCTGGCTGATAAGGCACTTTGTCACAAATACGACTGATTTCCAATAATTCTTCTTTTCTTTTTCCTGTTTCTTTTTCAGCTTTTTCTTTTGCTAGAACACTAAAACGCTTTGCAAATGTTTTGACTGCTTCAATAACAATCAATACTGCATTATAAAATTGATATTTATTAAGATTTTCAGGAACACATAAATCCAAATGATTTTTGATATCTAAAACTCTGTCTTCATAACCCTTTAAACCGATTTCTAAGACTTTTTGATATTCAACAGCCAAATGAGCATCTCCTGAATTCAGTTTCCCTTCCATACCAAAAAATCCTGTTTCCATAAAAACACTGACTTCTTCAGGAAGTAAAGCTTCACCTTTAGCTCTTAGATTATTATTTTCCCAAAATGGCGCAATAGAGCGTAAAGCTTCTTTTGTTTCTTCTGTAATATAAAAGACATCTCCATCACGTTTTTCAAACGTATCTAATTCATCCATAACAAACTTCATTGTATACTCAGGAAAGATCGGTGCATCTTTATTTGATGAAGCCTGATTTCCTACAATTAAAGTTTCATCTTCAATATAAATAGACATTTTTTCCAATATTTTTTTTAACATATAGGCACGTTTCATGACAGGTGTCTGATTCTTATATTTCTCATAAGCTTCTGTCACAAGCAATGCACGCTGAGCATCAATATAAGGTTTCTTATCCAATACAGCTTCTCTAAAATGATTCATACGTGGTGTTAAATCACCAAAATGTTCAACATTCTTCATTTTTCTTCTCCTTTTTATTTCATTTGAAAGTTTTATGTGTTTCATTTTCAAATATATCTTAACATATATCTAATTAAAGTCAATATTTATTTGAATAAAAACATATTATATTTCATTTGTAACTTATTTATTTACTATTTAAAACATTTGTGATAACATATAATCAAAAGGAGAATGACTATGACAAAAGGTATCATTTTTAATATTCAAAAATTTAGTATTCATGATGGCCCTGGTATCCGTACAACAGTCTTTTTAAAAGGTTGTCCATTAAGATGTGAGTGGTGTTCTAATCCGGAATCACAAAATGAAAATATACAGATTCTATGTCATCACGACACATGTTTACATTGTTGCCATTGTGTAAAAACTTGTCCTCAACAAGCAATCTCATTTCAGGATGGATATATCCATGTTCATTTTGATCAATGTATTGGTTGTTTACAATGTGTTCAGCAATGTCCTTCACATTCTTTATCATGTGAAGGAGAGTATCAGGACATTGATGAAATTGTTCGTATCTGCAAACAGGATCTTCCTTTTTATGAAGAATCTCAAGGTGGCGTGACGATTTCTGGTGGTGAAGGTATGGGACAACCCCAATTCGTTGAAGCACTCATTCAGGCATTAAAAAAAGAACATATCCATACTGCAATTGAAACGACAGGATATGTTCCAGAAGAAACATTTCAACATTTAGCCCCACAGTTTGACCTTTTATTATTCGATGTCAAGCACTACGACAGTCAACAACATTTCTTAAAAACTGGCGTTCATAATGAACTGATTATAAAAAACTTAACCTGGGCTTTTCAACAGGGTATAGATATATTACCACGTATCCCTGTCATTCCTGATTTCAATTATTCTTTAGAAGATGCAAGAGGACTTGCTGGAATGTTACATAAGATTGGATTAAAACGTGTGCAACTCTTGCCTTTCCATCAATTTGGTGAAAAAAAATATGACATGTTGAATAAAGAATATACCTATAAAAATCAAAAAGCCCTCCATAATGAGGACTTAAAAGATTATCAGCAAATTTTTATTGATGAAGGTTTAGATTGTTTTATTTAGGAGCATTGCTCCTTTTATTATACCTTTTTGACAATCACATTTTGACTTTGTAAATATTCTTCACTTTCTTGAGGAATCATTCCATCTGTAACAACACAATAGACATCTTGTGTGGGCAATAAATTAACCAAACCTACTTGTTGAAACTTAGAAGACTCTGTCACAACAATCACATGAGCAGCCTGACGAGCCATATCTCGCACTGTTTCACTACGCATATAATCATTTCCAGTAAATCCCGTATTTCTTGAAAAACCATCTGTACCAATAAAAAACTTATCAACAAAGAACGCTTCAACGCAACGTCTTGTCATTGGACCTACAACAACCTGTGCTTCTTTTTGATATTCTCCGCCAAGTAAAATCAGTTTGACTTGAGAATATTGACGAATGTAATCAGCAATAAAAGAAGAATTCGTAATAATTGTAACATCTTTTTTTGTTGAAGCAATTTCTTGAGCCAGTAAGGCACAACAGGAACCAGATTCAATCATAATTGTTTCACCATCTTCAATCATCTGACAAGCTGATTTGGCTAATTGTTGTTTAATATCATAATGATAGGCTAATCTATTATTCATATCATCCTGTCCATTCAGCGTCGCAAAGCCATGTTCTCTAACAATCAATCCTTTTTTCTCTAACATATCCAAATCTTTACGTATTGTCACTTGTGACACACCAAGATTTTGAGATAATTCTGTAACATCCACTTTATTCTTTTCAGTTAATAACTCCAATATTTTTGTATGACGCAATTCCATTTTCTTCATATTCATCACCTTAACATTTAGATTATCACATTCAACTTTCAAACGCAACTTTATATACCAAAGAAAAAAAGTAATCCGAAGATTACTTTTTATCATACACAAAATGTGTCTGTTAAAGGATAGAATATATCATAGTTACAAGTATGTCTAGATCTAATCTGGCTTTTTAATCTAAAATGACGATGAATAGGAGTATGAGGGCAACTATTTCTATCATTCATATCCTCTTTTATTCTTTATATATCTTTACACGCTTAGATATATCGGTTAGGATTTGCTAACTTTTAGATATTATTAATAGTTAGCTTTAACTAACTCTATAATCAGTATACTATATATAATAAATTTGTCAATAGTTTATATGATTTTTTAATCAATAAATTCATTGTTTTCCTTGTTGATTCAGCTATCAAAACATATTAAAAAAGATGTTATAAAACATATCATCTATAACATCTCTTGATTACGATCATCTTCGACACTTTTCTATGAACAACTTATTGATTGAATATGATAACCAGCACTTTTTACAGCCTGATATAGCTCATTATCATTGATTTCTCGATCATAGAAAATCGTCGCTGTCTGTGATTGAAGATCAACCTTTGCACTAACTCCATCAATCTTATTTATAGCATCCATGACCTGTTTGGCACAGTGATCACAATGCATTCCTTCAATTTTTAATAATTTCTTCCCAATAACAGGTGAAGTCAATTTCTTTTCTTGCATATCTAAACTTTCATGATTTCCACCACAACATGCTCCTTCACCTTTAAAGTGTCTGATACTTCCTTTTAATGCAAATCCTAATAAGACAATCACAATAATGATAATAATGGCATCAACCATGACGATCCCTTCTTTCCTGGAACTTTAAATCACGACGCTTATGAAACCACTTCTTTATTCGTTGAAATCCTAGAAAGGCTAACATTCCTATAATATAAACACCAATCACAATGATGAACATATAAAACATTGAACCTGTTGAATTACCCATCTATAATTTCCTTTCTTTTTTCATTTTATCAGCAAAATATGTTTCTTTTAAATGACTCAAATCTCCACACCCACTACATCCATCACATATTCCATGACAATCATTTTGTGCTCCATTTTTCTTTTGACGATGTCGCTGAAAAATGACAAATCCACAATATCCTATTATCAATATAAGCACAATTATATCTGCCATTTTTTTCAACTCCTTTGATATGTCAAAACTGGACACCAAGGTATCCAGTTATTTGATTATGAATTCACTTGAACTGATCTTCTTGAATAAACTTTTTGATTTTTATATGGATCAGGTCTAAACAATAAGAATAATATCACAGCTGCTAAGACAAATGCAATAGCAGTCCAGATTCCAAAGGCTCCTCCCATCAGGAATGTTCCAATCTGATAAATACATAAACATACAACATAAGCGAAGACATTTTGGAAAATGATGGCAAACCAGAACCATTTACGAGATTGCATCTGTTGAGCCATAGTTGCAATAGCCGCAAGACATGGTGAATCTAATAAGTTGAAAATCAAGAATGATAAAGCAGATAAAGTTGTAGGGAACCATGCTTGGACACCTTGAGCAACATTGACTGCATCTTCGACATCTCCAGCAACATTCGCCAATAATCCCATTGTTGAAACAATCGCTTCTTTCGCTGTAAATCCTGAAAGCGAAGCAGCCACTGCCTGCCAGCTTCCAAATCCAAGTGGTGCAAAGATTGGAGCAATCAATCCACCAATCATTGCTAATAAACTATCGCCACTCTCTACTAGTCCAAATTGTCCATCTACAAATCCATATGCACCTAAGAACCACATCACAACACAAGCTAAGAACAAGATTGTTCCAGCTTTAATAATAAATCCTTTTAATCTTTCCCATACATGTAATAAAACTGTTTTGGCAGATGGAATATGATATTGTGGTAATTCCATAACAAATGGTGCAGGTTTTCCAGAGAATGGTTTTGTTTTCTTCAAAATAATAGCAGCAACCAATACGGCAACAATTCCCATAAAGTACATCATTGGCGCAACAAATGAACTTTCTGTATATCCAGCTGCTTCTCCTGCAATCACACCACCCATCAGTGCAATAACAGGAAGCTTCGCACCACATGGAATGAAAGTGGCTGTCATGATTGTTAAACGACGATCATTATCCTGTTCAATTGTTTTAGAAGCCATGATTCCTGGAATACCACATCCTGAAGAAATTAATAATGGAATAAAGCTCTTTCCAGATAATCCAAAATGTCTAAACACACGATCCATCACAAATGCAATACGAACCATGTATCCACAATCTTCTAAAATGGATAGGAATAAGAATAAAATAGCCATCTGTGGTACGAAACCAAGTACAGCTCCTAAACCACCAATAATTCCATCGACAACAAGTCCCTGAACAACTTCTCCAGTTCCAATACTTGTCAAGAAAGATCCAACAGCATCCTGAATCGCTACAACAAAGACATCATTTGTCCAATCTGTCACCCAAGTTCCTACTGTTGTGACAGATACATAATAAACAATAAACATCACAGCAATAAAGATAGGAATACCTAAAATACGATTTGTTACAATTTTATCAATTTTATCTGATACTGTTAATTTTTCTCCACCTTTTTTTACAGTTGTAGAAATAATTTTTTGAATAAATTGATAACGTTCATCAGTGACAATACTTTCCATATCATCATCATGTTTCTTTTCCAATGCTTCACGTTGTTGATCAATAAGAGTTTTATTCTGAATTTGATTTCCAATACTTTCAACAACTTTACTATCATTTTCCAATAATTTAACAGCGTACCATCTCTTTTTACCTTCACTCATAGAAACAGGAAGCAATTTTTCAACTTCTGCAATAGCTTTTTCCAATTCAGAAGAGAAGATATCTTTTGGTAAAGCCACTTCTTTTTTACGCGCAACTTTAATTGCTTCATCCATTAAATCATTTAACCCTGTCTGTTTTAAAGCTGATGTTTCAATAATTGGACAATTCAATAACATTGAAAGACGTTTTGTATCAATCTTAATATTTCTTTTTTTCAATAAATCAGCCATATTTAAAGCAATCACAACCGGTACCCCAGTTTCAATCAATTGTGTTGTTAAATATAAGTTTCTTTCAATATTTGTAGCATCAACCAAATTAATAATAACAGCTGGATTTTCATTTAAAATATAATCACGGCTGACCACTTCTTCTAATGTATATGGTGAAAGAGAATAAATACCAGGTAAGTCGGTAATAATGATATCTTCATCTTTTCTCTTCCCTTTTAATTTTCCTTCTTTTTTCTCTACTGTAACACCAGGCCAGTTTCCAACATATTGGTTCGCTCCAGTAAGAGCATTGAACATTGTTGTCTTTCCACAGTTAGGGTTACCAGCAAGAGCAATTTTCATATTCATAATCCAATACCCCCTCTATTTCACTTGGACACACTGCGCATCCATTTTTCTTACAGATAATTCATATCCTCTGACTGTAATTTCTACAGGATCACCTAATGGTGCAACTTTTCTAATATATAGACTCGTTCCTTTAGTGATTCCCATATCCATGATGCGTCGTTTATAAGCACTGTCCCCTTCTATTTTTGTAACAGTGACTGTACTTCCAACTTTCGCTTCACTTAAATTCATCATCATCTCTCCTCCCTTTTCAAACACCCTAAAAGCTATACCATGATATGACGTGCCATATCTTTGTTAATGGCAATTCTAGAATCTTTAATATTGACAATGACATTACCTTCAATGGCAGATAAAACAGTAATTTCACTTCCAGCAACGAAACCAAGATTTTCCAAAAAACGCCTTGTTTCTTCATTGCCACCTATTCTGCGAATTGTATTCACTTCTCCAACACCAGCTAATGTTAATGGCATCATAATCATCCCTTCTTTATATTAGTGTATGCTAACTCTTTGTTAAAAATATAAGTTAGACTTTACTAACCACATCATTAGAATACTCTTATTTCCTATCATTGTCAATATTCAAAAGCAAAAAAGTAGCTATTTTCATGTATTCATGTATAATAATTTTTTTAGTTAACTTGATTTCAATTATCATTATATTCATTGAAAACCTCATTAAACATGCATTTTGTGATAAAATACTCTTATATGATCATTTTGTTATTCTTATTTCGACATTAAAATGTAATATATTACATCAGTATTTCATATCATTTATTAATATAATGTTCAACTATTTAGTATTCTAAATCACACACCCTCATCTTTTATAAACCCAAATATTCTATTTTATAAGTATTTAGAAGATTATAAAGCAAGAAAAAAATAGAGTTGACCATGACTAACTCATAATATATGATAATATTGTAAAAGCTTTTACACCATATTTAGGAGGAAAATTTTATGAGAACAAACAAATTTACAAAAGGGCATAAAATCAAATGTACATTAGATTATACAGTGTCTTTAGTTAGTGGTCGTGTCCTTAATGGTGGACATATTACCAATACTGAACATGTCACAATTGTAAGATGATTATGTTAGAATTATGTTTTGATATCAATACATATCATATTTTGAAAATTCTTCAAGCTGAAAATGTTATTGATTCTTTTCATCGGATTATATATTTATATGATGATTTATCCATTGGTTCTTTGAATGTTAAAAATCTAGAAGAACGTATAACTTCATTACAAAAGTTAAAAGTCAATTATGATTTTCATAGGATGATTCAAAATTATAAAGACATATTATCACAACTCAAAAATCATCAGCAAATCAGAATATGGACTTCATCTTATGCCCATGAAAAAATAGGATTTTACATGATATGCTATATCTTATGTCAATTAAAACTTTATGATAAACAGATATATTTATGTCAATCTGCCAAACTTCATAACAACAAATATGCAACGATGTTTTTAACTGCACCTGATGATTTTGTAACCTTGATGAAAAAAGCTGAAATCATAGACCCAAGTCAATATATCAAATTTGCTGAAAAATTGATTCAAGAAAATACACCATTAAGATTGAAAATCAATAACGAAATCGTTTCAGAACAAATTGATTATTTTGATAATATGATTCTATCATACAAAAAACAGTGCCCAAATATATCTGATCAAGATTTATGCAGTCACATATTATTTGATTATCATAAACAAAATGATGCATTGATAAGAGATGATATGATATTGAATAGAATAAAATATTTGAAAAACAATCACTAGTCAAAAAGTCCTCACATAGTCAAATCAACTATATGAGGACTTTTTTATTAATCAATTTGCCATTGAGCACTCTCATTTTGTAAATCAAGCATATGACGATAGAGTCCATTTTGCTTATATAATTGTTCTGGACTTCCTTCTTCTTTCACTTTTCCATCTTCTAAAACAATGATTTTATCTGCAGATTGAACAGTTCGCATACGATGTGCAATAACCAAGACAGTTTTTTTGGCTAATAGTCTTGATAAAGCTTCTTGAATCTTTGTTTCATTTTCAACATCAAGACTAGCAGTTGCCTCATCTAATAAAATGATAGGTGCATCTTTTAAAAGTGCTCTTGCAATTGAAATTCTTTGTCTTTCTCCTCCAGATAGTTTTGCACCATTTTCACCAATAAGGGTGTCATAACCATTTGGTAGTTTTTGAACAAATTCATCACAATTTGCCGCTTTTGCAGCTTGATATACTTCTTCGTCCGTTGCGTTTCTTTTTCCCAGACGAATATTTTCTTTAATGCTGTCATCAAATAAAACAACGTCTTGAAATACCATGGAATAGTCACTCAACAAAACTTCAGGATCAACTTCATTTATGTCAACACCACCAACTGTTATCTTCCCCTTTTGAACATCAAATAGACGTGCAGCTAGTTTAGCACAGGTACTTTTACCAGAACCAGACGGTCCAACTAAAGCCGTCACTTCACCTTCCTTTGCTGTAAAACTGACATCTTTTAAAACATCTTGTAGATCATAGGCAAAGGAAACATGATGAAACTCAATGTTATGTCCTTTTGGTTCAAAGGTTTCTTTTCCTGATGCAACAGGTGTATCATAAATTTCCATCATACGATTGGCTGATACCTGTGATACAAACATCTCTGCAATTAATGCTAAACTTTGGTCAAATGGTGCATAAATTCTTGTAATAACCAACAAAAACATAAACAGTATCATGAAGTCAACTTGCCCTTGAACAATCAAATGTGCTCCAACCAAAATTGTCGTTGCTACACCTAAACGCATGATAACACTTGCAGCATTCACAAATATACCCGCCACAAGTTCTCCTTTTACCATTACCTTTTCATGCTCATCAATTTTTTGATATAGACCTCGAAGATAAGTCTTTTCTTGATTTGTAGCTCTAATTTCTCTAACATTTTCTAATGTTTCCTGGATTCCATCAGATACCTTAATTGCAGCTTGTTTAAGTTTTTCAGAGGCTTTTGAAGTCCATTTGCGTGAACCAAACAAAAGTCCAAATGCGACAGGTACACCCCAAAGACAGGCTATCGCTAAACGCCAATCATAAATAAATAGGAAAACAGCAATAATACCAGTTGAAATATAAGATCCATACAAATAACCTAAAACATGTGACCAGACATGTTCCATACGATTGACATCTCCCATGATTGTTTCTGTTAAATCAGCAATATCCTTTTTATTAAAATATCCTAAAGGTAATTGACGAAGTTTTTCAGCCAATGCAATTCTAGTAGCTTTTACTTCCCCATAAACAAGTCCATAAGTGGCTGTATACTGTTGAAGATGCGTTACAAATGATAAGAATACAAATACAACTAATAAAATAAAAATTGTTATTGTATTCATTTCTGTTTGATTACCAATAAAAACTGCCATCAAATCTTTCATCAGTAAATACAATACACTGACACCACCCATAACAACAATATTTACTACGACTGTCCAAAATGTTCCCTTTTTGACATTCTGAACGCCTTTCTCTGTTAAGGCATATTTTCGCTTAAATTCTTTTCCAAACATCTACGCTGCCTCCTTTCCACTTGTGATTTTCCATTTCACTGCTTGATTATAATCAGTCCACATCTTATGATATAGACCATTTTTATCTAATAATTCTTTATGAGTACCTTCTTCAATTATATGTCCCTCTTCTAAAACAATAATTTTATCCGCATTGACAATAGTTGATAAACGATGAGCAATCATGATAACTGTTCGATCATTGCATAAAACACTAAGAGCTTTTTGAATTAAAACTTCATTCTCAGGATCAGCAAATGCAGTAGCCTCATCCAATACCACGATTGGAGCATTCTTTAAAATGGCACGAGCTAAAGCGATACGTTGCTGTTCCCCTCCAGAGAGATAAGTACCTTCACTTCCAATGATCGTATGGACACCGTTCGGTAGTTTATCAATAATATCCTTACATCTTGCAGCCTTTAATGCATGCATAACATCATCATCTGAGGCGTTAGGATTAGCAATTTTAACATTTTCCAAAATTGATGTTTTAAAAAGCTTTGTATTTTGGAAAACAAAAGCAACCTGATCCATGAGAACATGCTGGTCAATTTCTTTAACATTAACATGACCTACCTCAACTACACCCTCGCTTACATCCCAGAATCGTGGAATCAAACTGGCAGCCGTTGTTTTACCACCTCCTGAGGGACCAACAAGTGCAACAGTTTGACCTGGTTCAACTCTAAAGGATATATGTGATAACGCAGGTGTCCTTGAGCCTTCATAGGTAAAACTGACATCTTTGAAAATCACGCTATTATCTTCTGGCATTTTTGGATGAATACATTTTTCAAGTGTTGGTGCTTTCATTACTAAATCAATACGGCTTAGTGCTGTACTTGCCAGCATAATGCCTGATGATGCAAACATAATCTTTGCCAATGCAGTCGAAATGATAGCAGAAAAAACAGCATAGAATACGAAATTTATGACAAGATTGCTGAAGTTCCCATCATGTAATGTACTTGGAACTAGAAAAATGACAAGTGGTACTAAAAAGATAAAGGCGCCTTCAGTAAATGTCAGGTTAATTGATTGGGGAACACGACAAACTTCTCCCTGATAATATTCAGCCTTATTGCTATATTCTTCAATTGCTTTTTTAAAAGTCTTAAATGAATAAACTGTCTGTTGAAAAATCTTAACAACCGGAACACCTCTGACATACTCTGTTCCTGCTTTTGTCATTCTATCCTGTGCAGCCTGATATTCTTCCATCAGTTTAGCATTTTTACCTCCCATCATGGAAAACATAGCAACGATGGATATAACCGCTGATAATAGACAAGCCGCTCCCATACGCCAATCAAATACAAACATTAAGATGACCATACCAGCAAATAACACGATTGTTCCAATGATATCCGCCAAATTGTGTGCCAAAAGCGTTTCCGTATCATTAGCAGCACTATCAAGTCTTCCTCTAATAAGTCCCGAAGCATTATTATCAAAATAACCAAGAGGTGCTTTCATGATATGATTCATCCCAATTTTTCGAATATTCTCCGCAGTTCTAAAAGCTGCCAAATGGGTACATAACAAACCAATAAAATAAAGCACAATCCCCAGCATAGCAAAGCCAAAAGCAATCCATCCATAGGTTTGGACATTTTGAACTTTGCTGAAATTTGGCATTGCTACAATCAAATCTCTCACAACAAGCCAAATACAAACATATGGCACAATACTACAAAACATCGAAATTGCTGACAAAGCAAGACCAACAAAAGTCAATGCTTTATAGTTTCCAGCATAAGCTAATAAAATTGATATTGTTCTCTTTTTCTTATCTTTCATCTTATCCCTCCTGTATCAACGCTCACTGTCGTTAGCATAAGCTAACTGTAGAGGTAAAAAATTGCAGGTTGCTGCATTCATTTATTTTTCTTCCATTAATGCTAACCAACCAGCAGTATAAAATGCTCGAAGTTGTCCTACATCACGCATAGCTTGATTTTTGGGAATATCATGAATAACAACTTCAAAGATTCCTCCAAACATGCCACTTGCAATAATATGACATAAAGTCCTGTCAAGTCTAGGTACCTTATGTCCCAATTCTCTAAGAACATCTATATATTTAAGCGTATATTCCACTTCAACCTCAACAATGTTATGAACAAAATTTTCATAACTTGTACCTTCTGCCTTTAATAATAAAAGTTTGAACGGTTCACGATGATCACAGATATAATCAACCATCCAGTCTACACATGCGCTCGATTCGATTCCCATATGTGAAGGTTGTTCATCTTTTGGCAAATCAGCAAATTGGAGTTGTGCTTGCATGAAATGGGCCATCAAAGCCTGTGCATGAGGTTCGACAATCGAAGCGAACAAAGCCTCCTTACTAGAAAAATACCCGTAAAATGCCCCTGTTGTCACCCCGGCATGTTTAACAATTTGGCGTAAAGAAGCTCCTCTAAATCCTTTTTCCAAAAACTCATCAATAGCCGCCTGTTGAATTTTATTCAGTGTCAAATTTGATGTATCTTGCATTTCTACCTCCATATGTAACAGTGTTATATAACACTGTTATGATACACCTATATTCTTCTTTTTGTCAAGGAAAAATAAAAACACGTCCCTGTTCATCTCTTATTTGACAAACCAGAATTGACTAAAAATCTATTATTGATGTTCATGAAAAGACTTGAAAATTCTCCACTTTCAAGTCTATACGCTTCTTTAATTTTGGGACTGATAAATTTCAAATACATCTCCTTCTACAAATAATGTCATTGTCCCCTCTGTATCAGCCTGAGTTTTTAAAATAGGCATAGCCAAATAAAGCGTTCTTGTTTGTCCAGCTAATATACTGCCACTTTCTGAAATTGATTGATGATCCTCACTCTCTAAAATAATTTGAGAATGAATGATTTCATCATTCATTTGATATTCACAATAAATATACTCTGCAGGATCTATATCCAGGGATGATTGATTTTGAATTTCTAATGACAACACAACAAAAATCTGGTCTTCACGATCGGTAGGATGATAACTATAAAAGAATCCTTTTTGTGATGGCTCAATACGTTCACTTTCCTGGCAATCTAATATGGTGATTTGTGAATTGGAACAGTTTATCACATCACCAATAGACTTCACTTGATTATCTTCCTGTACTTCTTCTAAAGAAAAAGTATATTGATAATCTTTTTGGTTCATAACTTGAAGAGCTAGCTGTGCCTGTTGTTTCGTATTATTTTTGGCGACTTCACAATAAAGATGTATATAGCGTTCTTCTTGTGGTTTTAAAGTATCTGTGGTACTCATTTGTGTATAATGGATTGATTCTATAGCCAACTGAACATCATGTTTTTCATTATTGAATTCAATGTTTCCACTATATAAATCTGATAACTCATACTCATTTTCTGATAAATTATGAGTTCTCACGATAATATCAATAAATATATGTTGATTATCCGCTGGCTTTAAATATTGATATGTTCTATTTTTATTAGCAGGTGCAATCTCATCGGTCAATGACGTTTTTATCATTTCAAATTCCAACCGATTATCAATTGTATAAACCTCTGTCATTTCCAGCTCTGTTTGTGTTGGTGTCACTTTTGTTTCCGTCGATTTTGGAGAAGAGCACCCTGATAGCATGAAAGCTACCAGCAAAATGATTATTTTCTTCATAAATATCAGTCCCCTTTGACAATATTTTACCATAAATGAATCTTTTAGCGAAAAAAATAATCTCTTCTATAAATAAAAGGCTAAGTCAAAATTTGATTTAGCCTTATTTAATCACTCTTACTCTAATAACATTTTCTAAAGTTTCTAATTCTTCTAACCCTGCAATATCTTGTGTATCAATCATTGTATAAGCATACTCACCCTTGGCTTTATTGACCATATTTTCAATATTGATATGTTTATTCGCAAGAATTGTCGCAAATTGAGCTAACATATTAGGAACATTTTTATGAATTAAACAAATACGATATTGTGTTGTGCGTGGTTCTTTCACTGAAGGAAGATTCACAGAATTTGTAATATTTCCATTTTCTAAATAATCCATCATTTCTCTAACAGCCATGATTGCACAATTATCTTCTGATTCAGGTGTAGACGCACCTAAATGAGGCATCACAATCACATCTTTTTGATCAATGATATCTTCTGTCGCAAAGTCTGTTATATATTTTTTGATTTTTCCCTGAGCAATTCCATCTAGAATATCCTGAGAGTTCACCAAATCTGCTCTAGCAAAGTTCAGAATACGAACTCCATCTTTCATTTTTTGAATACTTTCTTGATTGATCATTCCTTTTGTTTCTGGCGTGCTTGGTGCATGCAATGTAATATAATCACATTCAGTGAAAATCGTATCAACATTTTGAGCATTTTTGACCCATTTACTCATACCCCATGCTGCATCTACTGAAATATATGGATCATATCCATAGACTTCCATACCTAACTTAATCGCTGCATTCGCCACACTCACACCAATAGCCCCTAGACCAATAATTCCTAATTTCTTACCATCAATCTCAGGACCAACAAACTGACTTTTCCCCTTTTCTACCAGTTTTCCAACATTTTCCTGTCCTTTTAAAGTTTTGACCCAGTCAATGCCTTCAACAATCTGTCGTGAAGATAAAAACAAGGCACATAAAACCAGTTCCTTAACAGCATTCGCATTTGCGCCTGGTGTATTAAAAACAACAACACCCTGTTCACTGCATTTTTCAATAGGAATATTGTTGACACCTGCTCCTGCACGCGCAATAGCTTTTAATGATTGTGGAAACTTATAATCATGTAACGTAGCAGAACGAACAAGAATTCCATCTTCATCCTTCTGATCTTCTCCAACAAGATAATCCTGATTAAATAACGCTGTCCCTACTGAAGAAATTTTATTCATTAATTTGATTTTATACATTTTCATCACCTATTTTCTTCTTCAAATTTTTTCATGAAGGCAACTAATGTTTCAACGCCTTCTTTTTCCATTGCATTATAAATAGAAGCTCGAATACCTCCTACAGAACGATGACCTTTTAAATTCGTCATCCCTGCTGCTACTGATTCCTTCACAAACTTTGCATCTAAATCCTTGTTAGGACAAGTAAAAGTCACATTCATTAAAGAACGGTTATCTGGATCACTATGTGCAATATAAAAGTCTGACTGATCTAAATAATCATATAATAGCTTTGCTTTTTCTTCATTTCTTTTTTTCATAGCTTCTAACCCACCTAAAGAATCAATCCATTTTAAGACTTCTCCTAATACATAGATTGAAAAAGTTGGTGGTGTGTTATACATAGAATCATTTTGAGCGATTGTATCATATTCCATCAGCACTGGAATTTTTTCCTGATGGTCTTTGATTAAATCTTCTCTGACAATCACAACTCCCAGTCCTGCAATCCCCATATTTTTCTGTGCTCCAGCATAAATCATGCCATAATCATTCACATTGATTGGCTGAGATAAAATATTAGAAGACATATCCGCTACAATAGGTATTCCATGTGTATCTGGAACATACTTCCATTCCGTACCATAAATAGTATTATTTGAACATAAATGCACATAAGAAGCATCTTCTCTTATATCTAATTCATCTTGAGTTGGAATATGTTTAAAGTTCTGTGCACTGCCATCATAAACAATATGCACATCACCAAATTTCTTTGCTTCCTGAGCAGCTTTCTTTGAAAAAGATCCTGTAATGATATAATCAGCTTTTCCATTTTTCATCAAATTCAGTGGAATCGTTGAAAATTGTTGTGTCGCCCCACCTTGAATAAATAATATCTGATAATGATCAGGAATATTCATTACCTTTTTTAACATAGCTTTTGTTTCATTAAAAATGTCAAGATAGGATGATGATCGATGACTCATTTCCATTACGCTCATCCCACTATCGTTATAGTTCAACATTTGAGATGCGATTTTTTCTAATACAGATACAGGTAATGTTGATGGACCTGCTGAAAAGTTATAAACTCTTTTTTTTGTCATATCGACACCCTCCTTTTTAAAATATTGATGTCATTATATATGATTTATACAAATTTATCAAATGATTTTATAATTTTTCATAATTTGTAATTATTTTTATATAAATTGTATACAATTTCATCCATTTATCACCCATCCTTTAAACTATATTCATCTTTATAACAAAAAAGAACTAGCTTTTCACTAGTTCATCTGTAATGTTGCTTCACGAATATAATTGCCTACATCCTGTGGCTGATGAGCATCAGAAGCATAAATCAAATCCACATGATTGTCTTTAAAAATCTGTAAAAGTTCCTGAGATAATCCCATATCCGGATGATGATAACGATAATAACATCCCACATTGTTTTCAGCTTTCATATGATGTGCTTTTAAAAGCTCTGCCATTTTTTGGTAAGTTGGCTTTAAATCATATGTAGGATAAATCTGAAAAAGTTTAATCGTATCTGGATGTGCCAGTTGGGTAAATAATTGTGATTCTATTAATTGAAAGACAAGTTCGTAATAACGTTTATAGATATCATTGGCATCATAGCGATTCCATAATAAATCTTTTGAAAAACTCATATCATATAAAATACCATCAATAGAATGAATAGCACCTACCAGAAAGTCGAAAGAATATTGTCCTAATAATTCTTTTAAAAAGTTCTCATACTCTGGAACATAACAGACTTCCAGTCCATATTTGACTTTAACAGGCAAGTCCATTTGTTGGATATCTTTCATCAAATCAATGAAATCACTTAAATGATCTTTAAATTTCATGTCTTTATTTGCTAACCATGTCTTTTGTACATCATATTGTTTGAGTCTTTCATAGATGGGTTCAAATTCAATAAAACGATGTGTATGATCTAAAATTTGAATTTCATCTAATCCCTTTTGATGTGCTGCTTCTACAAATTGTAAAACATATTCTTTTGTGAGTGGCCCATTTTCTAGATGCATATGTCCATCAATATACTTCATTATTTCATCAACTCCTTTGATTTATTATATGAAGATATTTGAGATTTGTAAAATCTTATCATCAATTATTTTTTCATGATATAATCATTTTAGAGGTGATCAATATGCCACAATGCTGGAAAGAAGAAATTGTTTATCAAATTTATCCAAAAAGTTTTCAAGATAGTAATCATGATGGAATCGGTGATATTCAAGGAATCATTCAAAAACTTGATTATTTAAAAGATTTAGGTGTCACTATGCTTTGGATTTGTCCAATTTACTGTTCTCCTATGGATGATAATGGCTATGATATTGCTGATTATTATCAAATTCATCCTGATTTTGGAAGTATGGAAGATGTCGATGAACTGATTGTCAAAGCGAAAGAAAGAGATATCAAAATCATTATGGATCTTGTTATTAATCATACATCCGATGAACATGCCTGGTTTCAGGAAGCATTAAAAAATCCTGATAGTCCTTATCGACAATATTATATTTTTAAAGAAGGTCAAGATAACCAGCCTCCTACAAACTGGCGTTCTGTTTTTAGTGGTTCTGTTTGGGAAAAAGTCCCTCACGAAGATAATATGTATTATTTTCATTCTTTTTCTAAAAAGCAACCTGATTTAAACTGGGAAAATCCACAAATGAGAGAAGACATCTATCGCATGATTAACTGGTGGTTAGATAAAGGAATTGCAGGATTTAGAGTTGACGCTATTAACTTTATAAAAAAGGATCAATCCTGGCAAAATGGTCCTGTTGATGGCGCAGATGGACTCTCATCATGTTTTGAATTCACAAGAAATCAGCCCGGTATAGAAGTCTTTTTCAAAGAATTGAGAGAAAAGACATTTGATATTCATCATTGTATGACAGTGGCGGAAGCTGTGGGTGTTCCTTATGATCAGCTAGGCATTTTTATCGGTCAAGATGGATGCTTTTCAATGATGTTTGATTTTAATTATTCACATATTGATATTACTGAACATGAAGAATGGTTCCCACTTCAAAATTGGACAATGCAGGAATACAAAGAAAAGCTCTTTTTAAGTCAAAAGGAAATCTTTAAAACAGGATGGTGTGGAACTTTCCTGGAAAATCATGATATGCAAAGAAGTTTAAACAGACTTATTCGTAACCCTCAAGAACGTACGCCAAAAGCCGCAAAAGCTTTAGGTCAAATGTTTATGTTTTTAAAGGGGACTCCTTTCATTTATCAAGGCGAAGAAATTGGAACCATCAACAATCATAGACTTTCTATCCATGATTTTGATGATCTTAATTCACATGCTCAATATCGTAGAGCTTTACAGGAAGGTTATAGCGAAGAAGAAGCTTTAGATTTTGTCAATCGTCGCAGTCGAGATAATACCCGTTCTCCTATGAGCTGGAATTCACAGTTATATGCAGGTTTTAGTGATGTTCAACCTTGGCTTGCGAATAATGAATATTATCAAGATATTAATGTTGCTAAACAGGCGAATGATCCCGATTCTGTTTTATCTTATTATAAACAGATGATTGCTTTAAGACAGAATCCTTTGTTGTTGAATGCCAAATTAAATGATAAATAGTTCTTCAATTTATTTGGTTAGGATACAAGGTGAGATAACTATAATATTCAAATTAAATTGTCCTGGCTATTCATATTATTTGCTACGTGAGATAACTAAAAAATGCATCTAAGATGCACTTTTTTTGTTATAGTTTTCAAACACCGATTTGATTCCATATGCAATTCTAAGACTTATATCTAAATCTTCGAACACCTCGTATATTGCCTCTGTATTCCAGAATATATCCGTTGGGTGGGCAAGCCCTATTGTCATATCTCTCATAACGAAACATATTTCCCAGTCAAGTTCATTCTCTATTAAACGACACCATTCACTTCGATTATTAATGACAATATCAAATGAATAATAAGCGAATGTTTCTATGCTCCTGATTGTACCAACACATTTGACCTCATCTTTATTTTTATATATATAATCCATTTTCTTATCCCAACTCATTATCATTAAAGGCCATCATGACAGTATCTGTATCTATGATATTCTGATTTCTATTATTGCCTGCCAATAGACTTTTATTGCACAATTGATTAATCAATCGTGGTACACCATTTGATACATTTATAATGGCCTCTATGGCACTTGCTTCAAATACCTGTTGATGGCATCCAGCTCCTTTAAGCTTCTCCTGAATATATTTTCGTGATTCCTCTTTGTTAAGATTTTCTATATGATAGTTCATGACTATTCTCTGTTTTAATGGCTCGTGTATCGCCAGATTAAACGTATTATTGAGCTGCGGCAGTCCTGCTAACAGAACGACTGCCTGATCACTTGAATCCATTTCAAAATTAAAGAGTATTTTTAGATCGTTAAGTATTCCATTTCTTAAATAGTTTGCTTCATCGAGAATGATAATCAGTGTCATTCTTTTTTCGATGGTATATCTTTCTATGGCTTTTTGAATGGCCTTGAAATTATCGCTTTTTCGATGATATGCTTCCAGTCCCAATGCTTCTGCCAGCTGTCTATAGAATTCCATCACTGTTAATGTTGACATGGGTATATAGATAACTTTATATGCTGATTGATTAAGACTCTTGACCCAATGCCTTATCATGGTTGTTTTGCCTCGACCTGGACCTCCAGTTAAGACACCAAATCCTTTTGTCTGTACAAGATAGTTCAATCTGAATATCAGTTCCTTATAATCATTTGTTTCTACTAGGACATCTTTTGAATTCTTGATGAATGGATTGAATTCCAGTCCATATCTGCTGGTATAGTTCATGTTATTTTTCCTCCGTAAATTTTATTTTATTTCGTTTAACAGTTGCATTTGCCTGTTTGTCAAGCAGATGTATTTCTTCCAGTTCACCTGTTTCCTTATCGACGATATAAATTTTAGATAAATCTGGTGAATATCTTAAAAGCAGTTTCTGTCCTGCATATCTGTAATTGACCTCATATTCTTTTTGATCTATCATGATGACGTTATCGTTAGATACTTTTCTCTCTTTTTCTATAAGGAATATTTTGTCTATCTTTTCATCATCATATCTTTGGATGAGTGATGATTCTTCAAAGAATCTATCCTGTGGTGTCTTTTTGTTCAAGGACCTGTGGATGGTTTGATTATATCGTTGCACATACTGCATTAATGATTCCCTCAATTCATCAAGACTCTTATAATCATTCATATGAAGTCCTGACATCCATTGTTCCTTCATCGTTTTAAACCATCTTTCTATCTTGGCTTTTGATGTAGGTGTCCTTACGGCACAGTAATTGATAACTGTTCCCATTCGTGCTGCTAATAATGTCATTTGATTGCATCTGTAATTTGCACCATTGTCGAAGTTAAATATCTTTGGTTTTCCATGCTTTTTTACCGCACTTTTAATGACACTCATCAGATTTATGTAATTATCATTTAAGAATATATCTATGCCAACGATATATCTTGAGGCATCATCTATTAATGCGATAATATATGTTCGCTCTTTTTTTCCATCAATTTTGAGGTATGGTCCTACACTCGAATCCCCACACCAGACTTCGTTGATATGTTTTCTTTCATATCTTCGCATATCCCTGTTTCTTGTAGGTGTATCTTCTTTTTTGAGTCGATTGACGACTCTATTGACAGTGGATAGGGATATTTCTTTTGACCTGATGGTACCATTATCTTTTAGCTTTTGATAAACGAGTGTTGCGGGTAGCCTAGGATATTCCTTAATTAAATAGGATATTTGAGTCATGATATCCTCATCTACCTTTCTATATGTCGCCTTGTCACTTCTTGACTGTGGCTTCAATCCATCAAAGCCATTTTTCATATATGCTCGATACCATCTTGCAATCGTATATGCACTTATCTTATAGTCCTCACCATTTGGATGCTCATATACCCTGGAAGCTGCCTGAGTAAAAAATGCTGACTTGGATAAATTATCATCAATTGTCCCAGTGACCAGCGGGGCTATGATTCCATATCGAAATAAAGCGATATCTGTTGATTTTTTTGCGTTCATTTGTCTTGTTCCTCCTTATACAGCTGCCATTGTATATGAAGTTTAAGGTATTCGAAAGTCAGGCTATGTGGGTAAGATTATATAGAATATTTGGTGTGCATTTAATTTGCATAAACTGTCTTTTAAAATGAAAAAAGCACTGAAAAACCAAAGAACTATCTAATTGAATATTTTCAGATAGTAGTCTTTGTTTCCAATGCATCGTATACTGTTTCTTTATGTAGGAAATATTGGATTCATCTATATTTGGATTTTCAATCATAAGCTGATTCAAATCCTGCATAGAATTTGAGCGAATAATGGATAGAGTGTCATGAAATAGAATTTGACTATAAGGAATAATGACAGATAGTAAAAATGCATGTGTATGATGACAATGCTTACATTTGAATCTTTGGATTTTAAGGGGAATGATGCCATC
>NZ_NFLH01000021.1 GCF_002160815.1 Massilimicrobiota sp. An134
TTGACAGATGTAGTTTCAAGACTACACTTTTTGAGCTTGAGTAAATATTAAAAACCAGGAAAAATATATTTCCATACAATTCCTGGTTAAATATTGTCATCTTAACTTAATGACATTGGAGCGAAAACAGTCATGTTGTCAGCTTATAATAGACATAAGTATCGTGATTATTATGATGAATTTATTTTGATGAGTGGTCTAAAGAATTTGGCAGTTTCAGATAAGATATCGCCACAAATACCAGCATTGATTATGGTAGATATACTCTATGCACATTATCTTCACTATAATCAATACAACAAAAGAAAAAAATTACAGATGACTTTAACAGATATAGGATATGAATTAGAAGAATAGGATCTTTATATATGTGCTCGTTTTATTATATTAAAAATGAGCATATCAAAAATGATAGAAGCTGTTTTTGTAACAGCTTCTTTTATCTTGAAAATGAATTTATCGAGTTGAT
This sequence comes from Massilimicrobiota sp. An134, assembly GCF_002160815.1. Taxonomy (GTDB): domain Bacteria; phylum Bacillota_I; class Bacilli_A; order Erysipelotrichales; family Coprobacillaceae; genus Allocoprobacillus; species Allocoprobacillus merdigallinarum. Next base: position 470 of record NZ_NFLH01000021.1, read on the forward strand.
CTATATTGTGAGGGAGTCATACCTGTGTTTTGATGAAATATTTTTCTAAAGTAACTTGATGTTTGAAAATCACATTTTTCCATTTATTTCATCAGTGGAAAAATCTGAATATTGTAACATTTTTTGTCTGACTTCAACGATATTGAATCAAATATTGGATCGATGATTGATGAAGATAAATATATGAAAGCAAAGGTATTAGCAGAAGATACAGATAAACATAAACCAAATCCTGCACCATTATTGGAATGTTTAAAGAAATTAAAATTATAGCCAGATGAAGTCATTTATATAATTAGCTTCAAAGAATGCTCACATTGATTTTGAATATGCGAAGTGGAGGAGGGAGTACATCAGATATAGGAATTGATTATTATACTTATATTTTTGATAAACCAATAGATTTATTACAATTATTATGAAATGATACATAACAATCTATTACTAAAAAAAGAATCACTTATAAAATATTGTGATTCTTTTTTGCGTGGAAAGATAATCATAAAAAGATTGCTTTCTATGGATATATGTTATTTAATAAAAGCAAGAGGTGAAAATGAAAATGAAATTCAAGTCTTATATTCACTCATTGTTGATTACAGTTATATTATTAGTTATAGCATCCTGTGTAGGCTTGTTCTTTCAATATTTAGACTGGTCTGAAATAACGATTGTTTTAATTTATATTATTTCTATACTGATCATCTCCTTATTAACAAAAGGATATATCTATGGAATAATTAGTTCTATTATTGCAACATTTTTATTTAATTATTTCTTTACAGCACCTTATTATACATTATTATTTTATGATTCCAGATATTTTATAACTTTTATATCTATGACATTGACCTCTATTATTGTCAGTACATTAACCTCACGTATCCAACTTTCCCAGAATCAGGCATATAAAAATGCTCAAAATATGAAAATGCTTTATGAATTGACAAATCATCTTTCAAAGATTACAGACAAACAGAGACTTTATGATGAAGTCTATCATATATTAAATCAATATTTTCATTATCCAATAGATTTCATCTTTTTAGATTATCATAATGAACATAAACATCAAGATATTATTGACTGTTTTCGTAATGAAAATCAAAAATATATTATCAAAGATATGTATATTTTCTTTCCTTTATATGGTGTTTCACGATTATTGGGAATTCTCTTTTTTAAAGATGATAATTTTCAACATATGGATGAAACCCAAAAACATATCTTTTATCTTATGATAGATAATATTTCATTAGCCTTAGATCGTATTTATTCAATAGAGGAACAGTTAAAATTAAATGAAGCAAGTATTAAAGAACATTATCGCAGCAATCTTTTACGCTCCATTTCTCATGATTTAAGAACACCGTTATCTGGTATTATGGGAACGTCAGAAATGATTATGGGAATCAACCAACCAACAAGTTCCTCATATCATTTAGCACAGGATATTTATCAAGAGGCTGATTGGTTGTATCTTATGGTACAAAATATTTTGAGTTTAACTAAAGTACAAGAAGGAAAACTTGTGATTCATAAAGAATATGAAGCGATAGAAGAAGTTATAGGAAGTGCTATTTCCCATGTGCAAAAAAATATGTCTGAGAGGCAGATTGAGGTTCATGTTCCTGACGAAGTCATGATGGTTGCAATGGATGCACAACTGATTCAGCAAGTCATTATTAATTTACTGGATAATGCCTTTAAACATACTTCAAATAATGAAAAAATAGTCATTAATGCTTACAAACAAGATCATCAATGTTATCTTGTTGTAGAGGACTACGGGGATGGTTTTCTTGGTGAGGATCCTCAAAAACTTTTTGGAATGTTCTATACACAACATCAGTCTTATTCTGATTCCTTTAAGGGAGTAGGACTTGGTTTAACAATATGCAAAGCTATTATAGAGGCACATCAAGGAACTATTGAAGCCAAAGAGTGTCTGAATCATCAAGGAGCACAATTTATAATAACATTACCAATGGAGGATGAATATGAATCAAACAATATTAGTTGTTGAAGATGATGTACAAATTAGAAAATTTATTTGTTATTGTTTAGAAAATAACAATTATCAATACATTACTGCCAGCAACGGACAAGATGCGTTACGAAAAATTTTTTACGAAAATATAGACTTAATATTACTTGATTTGGGATTGCCAGATATGGATGGAGTAGATATTATTCAAAGATTACGAGAATTCTCAGAAATTCCTATTATTGTTGTTTCTGCTAGAGATAAAGACAAAGACAAAGCAGATGCATTAGAATTAGGGGCAGATGATTATTTAACCAAACCCTTTTCAGCAACGGAATTAGTGGCAAGGATTAAAGTGGCTTTTAGACATTTTTATCGTTATAATCAAGTTCAAATTCAAACATATTATAAAGTCAAGGATTTATCTATTGACTTAGATAAAAGGCAAGTCTATTTAAATGATCAACCTATTCATGTAACACCATTAGAATATCAATTACTTGTTTTATTTTTTAAGAATGCAGGAAAAGTTTTAACAACAGATATGATTATTGAAGAAATATATGGAAAAGGGTATGGACATGATACACAGGCACTGAGAGCTCTTATGGCAGGATTAAGAAGAAAAATTGAAAAAAATCCTGCAACACCACAATATATACTTACAGAAATAGGTGTTGGATATAGAATGGTTGATGAATAACTGTATGTATAAATGAAAGTATATTTGGCTAAGTTTATAATGATTATTTACAATAAAACAATGAAGGTATTATAAAAACGTCAGTAAATATCATAAAAGATTGTTATTGACGTTTTTATAGTGTCTATTGGCTTAATGATTTTATAATAGAATTATCTTGAGAAGAATATTTAAGAATATGGTTATGATGTTACATATCTTCATGTTCCAAAGATTCATTTAATTGTTGTTTTAAAATCATTTCATTATGAGATTCTTGTTTATAAATTGCATCAATAGCTAAAGCGATTTCATTTAAAATAGCTTTCAATAAAGCTTTTTCATAAGGTGCTAAATCCTCACCTTGTTCCATAGCAATACCAATCACTGCAAAAATATTGTCCTTTTTTCTAACAGCAAGATATAATCCTTTAGCAGCGGGAAGAGTGCTGGTTGAAACACCGGCATTTTTATTGTTGACAAGAACCCACTGGGCTACAGCTAACTCTTTATGATTAATGTATTCTCTTTTAATATCTGAAGTGATATGTGGACCATAAATCATAGGTTTTTGGAGTGTGTTGTTCTTAACGGGATAAAAAATAATTATACGATTTAACATTTTATATAGTTGAAAACATGTAATATTCATAATATCTTGATAAGAATTGCTCGTTTGTAAATTTTGACTTGTTTCTAATAGAATATCCATACTATGTGCATGAATAGAGGCTAAAAGGTTTTCTTTCTTTAATTTGTGAGCCATTGTACTAATGGATATTGATACAATGAACATGACAATAAAAATGAATGGATAATCAGATGAGGACATATTAAAGGTAAATCTTGGATCTATGAAGAAGTAGTTAATAGCAATAATGCTTAAAAAGGTTGAGATGAGATTGTATATTGGATAATATGTGACAATACCAATGAAACATGAAGCTAAAACATAGAGTAAAATAATATTTGTTGTATTGACATGTATTTCATAGAAAATAAAACCTAGTAATGTAGTAATGAGAAAAATAGATAGAGCTAAAATTGTTTCTTTTAATGAAAATTTGATAAATTTTGATAAATCTACAGATTTCTTTTGTGCCGTTGAACGATGATCTGGAATAATATAAATTTCTAGGTTTGGAGCATTCATCGTTAATTGATCGACAATGGTACTTCTTTTGATTAAAGTTGGTTTTTGATAAGAGCGACCTAACACTAATTTAGAGACACCACTTGTTTTGGCATATTGACCTATTTGAAATGCAACATCATCCCCATATGTAGAAACAATATCTGCTTTGAGATGTTTGGCTAAATTTAAATTCGACTGAAGTTGAGCTAAGGCTTTCTTAGAGAGATTATTACTTTTTGAAGTTTCAACATATAAAGCTGTAAAATCTGCATGAAAAGCCTGAGCCATACGTGAAGCTGTACGAATAACTTTTTGATTAGTTGGAGAACTTCCAATGCAAACAAGAATATGCTCTTTAGCAAAAGGTTGATTTTGTTTGGCTGTTACGATATTAACACGATCAGCACAACGTCTTAATGTAATCTCTCTTAAAGCTGTCAGATTATCTCTAATAAAGAAATGTTCCAAAGCTCTTTTGGCTTGTTGTTTATGATAGATTTTCCCTTCTTTTAATCTCTCAATTAAATCATCAATTTCAATATCTACTAATTTGACATCATCAGCATCATCAAAAACATGATCAGGTATTCTTTCATTAACCTTGATTCTTGTAATACTTTCAACAATATCATGTAGACTTTCTAAATGTTGTACATTCACTGTTGTATAAACATCAATACCCGCTCTTAATAATTCTTCAATATCACTATAACGTTTTTGATGTCTTGAACCATGAACATTGGTATGAGCTAATTCATCGACTAGAATAAGTTGAGGATGTCTTTTTAAAGCACCATCTAAATCAAATTCATAGAAAAGACGATCGCGATAAATAATTTTCTTTTTAGGAATCTGTTCTAGACCATAAATAAGATCGGTAGTCTCTTTACGATCATGCGGCTCTATATACCCTATAACAACATCAACACCTTGTACAGATTTTTGATGAGCAGCTTCAAGCATCGCAAATGTTTTACCGACACCAGCACAATAACCGAAAAATATTTTTAGACGTCCTTTTTTTATTGTTTCCATATCTACCACTTCCTTATTTTTTTATTGTACATAAATTTTATAAATAAAAAAGTTTTAATAAAAATTTTAATATGATTTTAATATGGGGGTTTGGTGTTTTAACACTTTCTTTATTTTATCTATGCTAAGATATATACGTCTAAAAAAGACAAAAGGGGGAAACGCTATGATGATGGACATAATTATGGTAGCTGTATTAGCTATAGGTTTTCTGCTTATGAAACTTTTTGTAGATTGGAATGATAAACAGATCAATAAAAAGTAACGGAGGGAAGAATATGTGGTTATTAGCGATTGTGATTGTAGCATTAGCAAGTTATTTGGTTTATGCGTTGATCAATCCTGAGAAATTTTAATTTGGAGGAGAGTTTATGTTACAAATAGTATGTACATTACTTGTCTTCATGGTGATTATTTTTCCTATTGGAAAGTATGTTTATCATATAACAACTCACAAGAAGACATTTGCAGATCCACTTTTTGATCGTATTGATAATGGAATATATAAGATATTAAAAATTGATACATCAAATATGGGGTGGAAAAAGTATGCATTATCTTTATTGTTATTTAATGCATGTTTAGTTTTTGTTGGTTATCTTATTTTAAGAATTCAATCAATAGGTATATTCAATCCTAATGGTATTGAAGGGATGGAAGCAACATTATCTTACAATACAATTATTTCGTTTATGACAAACACAAATTTACAACATTATTCTGGTGAATCAGGTTTATCTTATTTATCACAAATGTTTGTCATCATTATGATGATGTTTACATCTGCAGCATCTGGATATGCTGCATGTGTTGCAATGGTTCGAGGAATCTTAGGTAAACGAATGGGTAACTTCTATTGTGATGTGACACGAATTACAACACGTTTCTTGATTCCTATGGCTTTCATTGTTGGATTGTTCCTTGTATCTCAAGGAGTACCTCAAAATTTGAGTCCAAATATAACACTAACAACAATTGAAGGAAAATTGCAAGATATTGCTTCTGGACCAATAGCGGCACTGGAATCAATTAAACACTTAGGAACAAATGGTGGAGGTTTCTTAGGGGCAAACTCATCAACACCACTTGAAAATCCAACAGTTTTATCAAATATTGCTGAATTATATTCAATGATGTTCTTACCAGCAGCTTGTGTATTCACATTTGGTCATATGGTTTATGATAAATATCAAGAAAGAAAAGCTAAAAAATTGGATACAACAGCTTCAAAAGAATTTGATAAACCAAGTTCTAAAGTTTGGTTAGGTAAAGAAGGACGTACAATTTTTGCGGCAATGTCAATTTTGTTTGTTATTGGTTTAGCACTATGTTTCTTTAGTGAAAGTCAAGGAAATAGTGCAGTTGCATCAGCTGGAATTACTCAAACAATTGGAAATATGGAAGGTAAAGAAGTAAGATTTGGAGTTGCCCAGTCTTCGCTCTTTACAACTGTAACGACATCATTTACAACAGGAACAGTTAACAATATGCATGATACATTAACACCATTAGGTGGATTAGTTCCATTATTGCATATGATGTTAAATGTTGTCTTTGGTGGTGTTGGCGCAGGTCTTATGAATATGCTGATTTATGCAATTATTGGTGTATTTATTTGTGGTTTAATGATTGGACGTACACCAGAGTATCTAGGTAAAAAAATAGAAGGAAAAGAAATGAAATTAGCAGCACTATGTATTATTATTCATCCTTTATTAATATTAGGATTTAGTGCTTTAGCTGTTTCAGTTCAAGCAGGATTAGATGGAATTACAAATCCTGGTTTTCATGGATTAACACAGGTATTGTATGAATTTACATCATCTGCAGCTAACAATGGTTCTGGATTTGAAGGATTAGCGGATAATACAGTATTTTGGAATGTTACTTGTGGTTTAGTTATGTTTTTAGGACGTTATCTATCAATTATTATTCAATTAGCTATTGCTGGAAGTTTATTCAATAAAATTGATGTGAACGAGTCAATTGGTACATTAAAAACAAATACTTGGACTTTCGCTATTATCTTAGTTTTTGTTGTTTATATTTTTGCAGCATTAACATTCTTACCAGCTTTAGCTCTTGGACCAATTTCAGAGGGATTGACCTTAGGTCTATAGAAAGGGGTTTAGTTTAATATATGAGTCGTCAAGAAAAAACAAAATTTATTACAAAAGATATTCTTGGTTCTTCTATCAAAGGGGCTTTTGTAAAATTAAATCCTATGTATATGATGAAAAATCCAGTTATGTTTGTTGTTGAAGTTGGATTTGTCATTTGTACTATTCTTGTCTTTTTCCCACATTTATTTAATGATAAAGGAGATAATTTAAGTTTATATAATGCGATTGTTGCGATTATTTTGTTTATTACTTTATTGTTTGCTAACTTTGCTGAATCTGTTGCAGAAGGACGAGGAAAAGCACAGGCTGAAACATTAAAGAAAACAAAGAAAGATACAAAAGCTCGTCTTATCCACGAGGATGGATCAGAAGAAATGATTTCAGCTAGTGAATTACAAAAAGGTGATGTTGTTCTCGTAAAAGCTGGAGAATTAATTCCAAATGATGGTGAAATCATCGAAGGAATTGCGAGTATTGATGAATCTGCGATTACAGGTGAATCGGCACCAGTCACTAAGGAAAGTGGGGGAGATTTTGCTTCAGTCACTGGAGGAACAACGGTTGTTTCAGACTGGATTAAAGTGGAAATTACTTCTGAACCAGGGCATTCATTCTTGGATAAAATGATTGCTTTAGTTGAAGGGGCTTCACGTCAAAAAACACCTAATGAAATAGCTCTAAACACATTATTAGTTTCATTAACAATTATTTTCTTAATCGTTATTGTAACACTTTATCCAATGGCTAATTATTCAGAAGTACAAATACCAATTTCAACATTAATCGCATTAACTGTATGTTTGATTCCTACAACAATAGGAGCTTTATTAAGTGCTATTGGAATTGCGGGAATGGATAGAGTAACACGTTTTAATGTTATTGCTATGTCAGGAAAAGCAGTTGAAGCATGTGGTGATGTTGATACAATGATTCTTGATAAAACAGGAACTATTACTTTTGGAAATCGTTTGGCTAGTGATTTTATCCCTGTATCAGGTATTAAAAAAGAAGAACTCACTGAATACGCTTGGATTGCATCTATAGGTGATGACACACCTGAAGGAAAATCTACTGTTGAATTGGCAGAAAAATTCGGTTGTCAATTACAAAGAAAAAATTATGAAAATGCTGAATTTATTGAATTTACTGCTGCTAGTAAAATGAGTGGTGTGAATACGACTGATGGACATGTTGTTCGTAAAGGTGCCGGTGACGCTATGATTCAATATGTTAAAGAAAATGGTGGTAAGGTACCAGATGATTTAACATTAAAAGTAGATGAAGTTTCAAAATTTGGTGGAACACCTTTGGTTGTATGTGCAGATTATAGAATTTTAGGTGTTATTTATTTAAAAGATACTGTAAAACCTGGTTTAGTAGAACGTTTTGAACGTTTGCGTAAAATTGGTATTAAAACTATTATGTGTACTGGAGATAATCCATTAACTGCTGCGACTATTGCTGCTGAAGCAGGTGTTGATGGTTATATTGCGGAATGTAAACCAGAAGATAAAATTGAAGCAATTAAAAAAGAACAATCTGAAGGAAAGATTGTAGCCATGACTGGTGATGGAACAAATGACGCACCCGCACTTGCCCAAGCTAATGTTGGTATTGCTATGAATAGTGGGACATCTGCTGCCAAAGAAGCTGCAAACATGGTTGATTTAGATTCTGACCCTACAAAGATCTTGGAAGTTGTAGAAATTGGTAAACAGTTGTTAATTACTCGAGGATCATTAACGACTTTCTCAATTGCTAATGATATTGCAAAATACTTTGCAATTATACCAGCCATGTTCCAAGCTGTTATACCACAATTAAGTGTTCTTAACATCATGGGATTACAAACATCTGAAAGTGCTATTTTATCTGCATTGATTTTTAACGCAGTGATTATTCCATGTTTGATTCCACTAGCAATGAAAGGTGTTAAGTATAAACCTATGAGTGCATCTAAAATGCTTGGAAGAAATATGCTAATCTATGGATTAGGTGGAGTGATTTGTCCATTTTTAGGAATTAAGATTATTGATATGATTATTGCACCATTATTAGTTTTATTAGGATTATAGGAGGTAAACTATGAAAAAGTTTTTAAGACACTTTAGATTGGCGTTTCTATTTGCAATAGCAATGTTTGTGATATGTGGATTTATTTATCCCATGGTATTAACAGGAGTTTCACAAGTTGTATTTCCAAGTCAATCAAATGGAAGTCTTGTTGAAGTAGATGGAAAAGCAGTGGGTTCTGAAATTGTTGGACAAGATTTTACTGATGAAAGATTGTTCCATTGCAGACCTTCAGCTTACAACTACAATACTTATACACAAGAACAAAAAGATAGTGGAGAATATGCAGGTTTATCATCTGGAAGTAACAACTATGCACCAAGTAATCCTGCTTTGAAAGAAAGATTAGATGAAGATATTGAAAAATTCTTAGAAGAAAATCCTACAGTAAGCAAAGAAGATATTCCTTCTGACATTATTACTGCATCAGGATCAGGATTAGATCCACATATTTCAGTAGAAGCTGCTAAAGTACAAATGGATAGAGTTGCTAAAAATACAGGTTTATCTCAAGAACAATTAGAAAAAATGATTGAAGAAAATACTTCAGGAAAATTCTTAGGTATTTTTGGAGAAGAAACTGTCAATGTTTTAAAATTAAACTTAATGGTTGCACAAGAAATAGATATGATTTAATGAAAAACTCCACTTTATCCAAGTGGAGTTTTTTGGTCTTGTTTATATAGAAAAGACTTTTTTTCGTAATAGCTATATAGTAAAATATAAATATATTTAAAGGGGAAAAGGAAGAAAATATGCAGGCGAATATATTGGTTGTAGAAGATGATCATTCAGTTAGAAATCTTGTGTCTACAACTTTGCAGACACATGGATATCAATTTGATGCTATGATTAATGGTGAGAGTGCTTTATTGGCTATGACATCACATCATTACGATATTATTTTATTAGATTTAGGATTACCTGATCAAGATGGTATAGATATTATCAAAACAGTTCGTACGTTTTCGGTTATTCCCATCATTGTTTTAAGTGCAAGAAGTAGTAATGAAGATAAGATAGCTGCATTGGATGCAGGAGCAGATGATTATTTAACAAAACCATTTAATATTGATGAACTTTTAGCAAGAGTTCGTTCAACTTTACGTAGAGCTGAATATTTACAAAATATGACGACTCAAGAAGAAACGGTTTTTGAAAATGGTGATTTAAAAATTAATTATTTATCAGCGACAGTATCTTTAAAAGGAAAAGAAATACATTTAATGCCAATAGAATATAATTTGCTTTGCCTTTTAGCAAAAAATGTTGGTAAAGTCTTAACTTATCAGTTTATTTTAGATAAAATATGGAAAAATGCATTGGAATCAGATTTGTCCTCATTACGTGTTTATATGACAACATTAAGAAAAAAGATTGATAAACAGTATGCGGATGATCAAAAATATATTCAAACGCATATAGGTATTGGTTATCGTATGGTTAGACAAAAAAAGAGTGGTGAATAATATTCATGAATGAAGAAAAAAAACATCAAGGGCGTTTAAAAATATTTTTTGGCTATGCAATGCATACTGGAAAAACATATGCAATGTTACAAGAAGCTAAGGAATTGACGGATATGTCTAATGATGTGGTTGTGGGGTATATAGAAAATGTAGAAGGGTTAGAGACGATTTTAAAGGGGTTGGAATGTGTTCCCAATCGTCAGTTAATGCTATCTTCACCAGAGGTAGATATAGATGCTATTTTAGCGAGACATCCACATATAGTATTGATTGATCATATGGCTCATACAAATAGAAATGGCTCTAGGCATTTAAAACGTTATCAAGATATTCTTGAAATACTTGAAGCAGGAATTGATGTTTATACAACTGCCAATGTACAAGATATAGTGAGCTTACAAGATGATATTAATAAGATAACTGGAGAGCATTCAAGTGAAACAATACCTGATTATCTTTTTGAACAAGCACATCAAGTTAAGTTTATTGATAATGAGCCACAATATGAGCATCATTATTCAGTAGAAACTTTAAAAGCATTAAGAGAGTTAGCAATCAAATGTTGTGCACAAAGAATAAAAAAGTTAACTTCCTTACCTTCTAAATCTCATTTTATAAATTCTGAGCATATCTTAGTCTGCTTGTCACCATCACCTTCAAATGCGAAAGTCATAAGAACAGCAGCAAAACTTGCAAATACATATCAAGCAAGATTAACAGCTTTATATATTGCACCATTGGATAAAAAGCTTTCTAAAAAAGAATATCAGTATCTACAAGAAAATATATCTCTAGCAAAAGACTTACAAGCACAAATTGAAGTGCTTAATGATAATAAGGTTGTATTTGAAATAGCTGAATATGCTAGAATCTCTGGGGTTACCAAAATTGTGCTAGGTCAAAGTCCAACGCATTTTTTTCAACGTTCTTCATTATCTGAGCAATTAGTTCGATTAGCACCACAACTAGAAATATATGTTATACCTTATATTGATGAAAGGTCTATTTTTAAGTTAGTAAGACCACAATTAACACTTAATCGTCAAGATTTCATGCGAACAGCAGGTATGTTGATTTTGTCCACATTGATTGGTGGAATCTTTTATTATCTTGATTTTAAAGAATCTAATATTATACTGATTTATATTTTAGGTGTTTTAATGACTGCATTGATTACGACAAGAAGAATTTATAGTTTAGCATCTTCATTCATTAGTGTCTTGATTTTTAATTTTCTTTTTACAAGTCCAAGATTAACATTGAGAGCTTATGATTCAAGGTATATCGTGACATTTATAATCATGTTTATTGTTGCTTTTATTACAAGCAGTATGACAAATAAGTTACAAACAAGTGCAAAAGATTCAGCACAAAATGCTTATCGTATGAAAATATTATTAGAAACAAATCAGAAACTACAGAAGGAAAAAAATAAAGAAGGAATTATTTCTGTAACATGTCATTCACTTATGAAATTATTACAAAGGGATATTATTTTCTATCCTGTTTCAAAGAATAATTTAGAAAAACCACTTATTTTTTGCCAATCGCCAAAGGATAGATCCATATTTCAAAATGAAGAAGCTGTTGCAAAATGGGTTCTCAAAAATAATAAACATGCTGGAGCGACAACGAAAACATTATCCAATGCATTATGCCTTTATTTAGCAGTACGTATTGGAGAAAAAATTTATGGTATTATCGGTATATATATAGATGACAAACCCTTAGATTCATATGAAAATAATATTATGCTTTCTATCTTAGGAGAATTAGCTCTTTCTTTAGAAAATGAAAGTGTTATTAAGGAAAAAGCAACCGCAGATTTAAAAGCCAAAAATGAACAACTCAGAGCTAATCTTTTACGTTCTATATCTCATGATTTGAGAACTCCTCTGACTTCTATCTCTGGTAATGCAGGAATTTTATTAAGTACGGGTACAATCTTAGATGAAGATAAAAAAAAGCAGTTATACAGCGATATTTATGATGATTCTTTATGGCTTATTAATCTTGTAGAAAATTTATTGTCTGTAACTCGTATAGAAAATGGATCAATGAATTTGAATCTAAAAGTAGAATTAATAGAAGATGTGATTAATGAAGCACTTAAGCATATCAATACACGCAGAATACAACATCATATTCAAGTTATTCAAGATGAAAATATATTACTTGCTAAAATAGATGCTAGACTGATTGTTCAAGTCATTATGAATATCTTAGATAATGCTATCAAATATACACCTGATCATACAACAATAACTATACAGAGTTATCTTAAAGATAAAAACATCTATATTGATATTGCTGATGAAGGAAATGGCATTAATGATAAGGATAAGAAGCATATTTTTGATATGTTTTATACTGTTAATCGTCAAGTCGCAGATAGTCGCAGAAGTTTAGGATTGGGATTATCTCTTTGTCAGTCCATTATACAGGCACATCATGGGGAAATTAAAGTTTATGATAATTCGCCTCATGGAACAGTTTTTCAGATATCTTTACCGGCACAGGAGGTAGAAATACATGAATAGTCCAAAAATATTAGTTGTGGAAGATGATAAAGCCGTTCGTAATTTGATTGCTATTACATTACAGACAAGAAATTATAAATATATATTATCTGATAGTGGAGAATCAGCTCTTCTAGAGTTTGCCTCTGAACATCCTGATGTTATCCTTCTAGATTTGGGATTACCTGATATAGATGGAATGGAAGTGATTCAAAAAATTCGTGAAAAATCACAAATTCCAATCATTATTCTTAGTGCCAGAGGAGAAGAAAGTGACAAAGTGGCAGCTCTTGATGCTGGAGCAGATGATTATTTGACAAAACCATTCTCGGTAGAAGAATTATTGGCTCGATTGCGTGTCGCATTAAGAAGAACAGAATATATATGGAATAGTGATGCAAAAAACAACCATATATTTGAAAATGGAGATTTAAAAATTGATTATGCTTCAAGTTGTGTGACTCTTAAGGGAGAAGAAATTCATTTAACACCTATTGAATATAAGATATTAAATTTGTTATCAAAAAATATCGGAAAAATTTTAACGCATACTTATTTAACACGAGAAATATGGGGAAGTGCTTTTGATAGCGATGTCGCTTCGTTACGTGTTTTTATGGCTAATTTGCGTAAAAAGATTGAACCGGAAAAAAGTGGTGTGAGTTATATTCAGACACATGTAGGGATAGGTTATCGTATGATGAAGATTGAAAAGAGTGATTAAATTCTCACAGCATTCTCACACAAGCTTTTGTTTTCTCACACTCACTTCACAATATATTTCTTATAATAATAGTGAAGATAAGGAGTGAGTTATATGAAACAAAATAGAAATGAATATATAGTTTTAGAAAAATTAGGAGAAAAGGTTAAAAGTCTTATTGAAAAGGATCGTTCTGAATGTCAGGAGTTAGTTGTTCAGGCATTAGTGAATTATCCACATGCACCTCAACCACAGAATTTACTAGGCATTTTAGCAGAAAAACAAGGAGATTTAGCCCTAGCAATGAAACATTATCGTGCAGCTTGGTCATTATCTCCTAATTACCGACCATCAAGAAAAAATATTGATCGATTGGTATCTTTATCAAGTTTTCAATGTTATTATTATGATCAAGAGTGTTGTGAGATGGAAACGCAAGATTCTCAAGGATTGTTTAAAAGAAAAATTATTATATAATTTGCATTTTCATAAAAAAACTTGTTATATTTGGAAAAAATAAAAAAATATATTGACAAAAGAAAGCTATCCATGTATCATAAACGCATATTTAAAAAATCGTTGATCAGGAAGAGTAATTTCTTGAACGCTTCAAGCGAGGTAGTACAGAGTGGAAGGCTACTAAGTGGAAAGGAATGAAACGCACCTGTGAGAGTCCATTGGAAATAGGAGTATAATGGAACGTAACCTGCGTTAAGGGATAGAGTGGTTAGTTTTTCTAACAACTAGAGTGGTACCGTGTATATGCACCTCTGGAGAAATCCAGAGGTTTTTTGTTTATAGAGAGGGTGATTGAATTGCGGCGATTGATAGAAAGAATGAATAAATATAATAAAAGAGAAATACAAAATAATGAAAAGGAGAATGAACAATGGAAAAGAAACAATATAAAAAAGTCGTATTAGCTTACTCAGGGGGATTAGATACATCAATTATTATTGCATGGTTAAAAGAAAATTATGGTTGTGAAGTGATTGCTGTAGCAGGGGATGTTGGTCAAGGAGATGAACTTGAAGGATTAGAAGAAAAAGCTTTAGCTACAGGAGCATCTAAATATTATTGTGCTGATTGCAAGGAAGAGTTTGTGAATGATTTTATTTTTCCAGCTATTAAAGCCAATGCTGTGTATGAAGGAAAATATTTACTAGGAACTTCTCTAGCAAGACCGATCATTGCGAAAAAATTAGTAGAGATTGCTAAAAAAGAAGGGGCAGATGCCATTTGTCATGGTTGTACAGGTAAAGGAAATGATCAGGTCAGATTTGAACTCACAATTAAAGCCTTTGCGCCAGAATTAGATATTATTGCACCATGGAGAGTATGGGAATTAAAGAGTAGAGAAGATGAAATTGAATATGCCCAAGCGAGAAATATTCCTTTAAAAATCAATAAAGAAACAAATTATTCTAAGGATAAAAACTTATGGCATTTATCACATGAAGGATTGGATTTAGAAAATCCTGCAAATGAACCAATGTATGATAAGATTCTTGAATTAGGTGTCACACCAGAAAAAGCACCAGATAAGCCAACATATATTACTTTAACTTTTGAAAAAGGAGTACCTGTTGCTTTAAATGGTGAAAAAATGAATGGTATTGATTTGATTACTGCTTTAAACAAAATTGGTGGAGAAAATGGTATTGGCATCATTGATATGGTTGAAAACAGATTAGTTGGTATGAAATCAAGAGGTGTTTATGAAACACCGGGTGGAACAATTCTTTATAAAGCACATGCTGATTTGGAAGAAATCACAATTGATAAAGAAACACAACATTTCAAATATCAGGTTTCTCAAAAGCTAGCCGATATTTTATATAACGGTCAATGGTATACACCACTAACAAAAGCATTACTTGCTTTTATTGATGAAACACAAAAGACAGTCAATGGAGAGGTGAAATTAAAACTATATAAAGGAAATATTATGGGTGCTGGTATGACTTCACCAGATACTTTATATAGTGAACAGACAGCTTCATTTGGAGAAGATGAAGATTATAATCAAATGGATTCTCAAGGATTTATTAATTTATATGGTTTACCTATTAAAGTGAAAGCTTTATTAGACCAACAAAGAAAGAAATAGGAGTTGAAAATATGGCGTTATGGGCAGGGAGATTTAAAAAAGAAATCAATGCTAATGTGAATGCTTTTAATTCATCTATATCATTTGATGCAAGAATGTATAAACATGATATTATGGGGAGTCAGGCACATGCTAAAATGTTAGCGAAACAAGGCATTATTTCTAGGCAGAATTTAACTGAAATATTAAAAGGATTGGATGACATATTATGTGAATTAGAAAATGGTGATTTGCTGTTTGATCCTCATGCTGAAGACATTCATATGTTTATTGAAGCAGAACTCACAAAGCGATACCCAGAAAGTGGTAAAAAACTTCATACTGCCAGATCACGTAATGATCAGGTTGCTTTAGATTTAAGGTTATATACACGTGATGAAATCAAAGATATTCAGGGTATGTTAATGGAATTGATGCAAGTGCTTATCAATCAGGCTAAAGGGCATACACATACCATTATGTGTGGTTATACACATTTGCAACGTGCTCAACCCATAACATTTGCCCATCATTTAATGGCTTATGTTGAAATGTTTTATCGTGATTATACAAGATTGGATGACTGCATGAAACGACTCAATGTTTCACCATTAGGTAGTGGGGCATTAGCGACGACAACATATCCTATTGATCGTCATTTTGTAGCACAGGAACTTCATATGAATGATATTATGTATAATTCATTAGATGGTGTCAGTGATCGTGATTATGCAATTGAACTAGCCAATGATTTGGCTATGATTATGATGCATTTATCACGTTTAAGTGAAGAAATCATTTTATGGTGTTCATGGGAATTCAAATATATTGAACTGGATGATGCTTATGCGACAGGATCAAGCATCATGCCACAAAAGAAAAATCCAGATATTGCTGAACTGGTCAGAGGAAAAAGTGCCAGAGTCATCAATGATGTTTCTACATTACTGACAATGATGAAAGGTTTACCGCTTGCTTATAATAAGGACATGCAGGAAGATAAGGAAACTTTATTTGATGCGATTGATCAGGTGAAATTATGTTTACCAGTCTTTAGTGATATGATCAACACAATGAAAGTGAATAAACAGCGTATGCAAGAATGTGCAGCTAAAGGATTTATTAATGCAACGGATTGTGCAGATTATCTTGTGAAAAAAGGAAAAGCTTTTAGAGATGCTTACAAAACAACAGGAGAGCTTGTTGCTTATTGCATTGATCATGATGAAGTTCTTGAAACTCTTCCACTTGATATCTATAAGTCTTTTGATGAAGTTTTTGAAAAAGATGTTTATCAGGCTATATCACTTTTAACCTGCGTTGAAAATAGACTTGTTGATGGAGGACCTGCTCCTCAAACATGCCAAAAAGCAATCGCAAGAATGGAAAAACAATTGGAGGCGTTGAATCATGGTTAAAGTAGGAATTATCGGTGCCAGTGGATATGCTGGGGCAGAGTTATATCGTTTGTTGTTGAATCATCCACATGTTGAAATTGTTGCAATCAGCTCTCAAAGTTATGAAGGAAAGATGATTTCACATTTATATCCATCATTTTATGGAGTCTTTGATATGACATTCACGAATGATCAGGAAGTCATTGAAAAAGCTGATATGATTTTTGCATCATTGCCTCATGGTCTCAGTGAAAAATATGCTAAACAATGTGATGAACAAGGAAAGAAGTTTATAGATTTAGGTGCAGATTTTCGTTTGGATCAAGAAAAAGATTATCAACAATGGTATCAACATGATTATCAATATCCACAATTACATGAAAAACAGGTTTATGGTTTAAGTGAAGTCAATCGTGAACAGATTAAACAGGCATCAATTATTGGAAATCCAGGGTGTTATCCAACATCCATTACTTTAGGATTATATCCATTATTAAAAAATCATATGCATAAAGATGAAAAGATTATCATTGATTCCAAATCTGGAACAACAGGAGCTGGAAAGTCTTTAACAGAAGATACCCATTTTCCTAAATGTAATGAATCATTTCATCCATATAAAATAGCAAGTCATCGTCATACACCAGAAATTGAACAGGAATTATCAAAGATGGCTCATCAGGCTGTTCATGTCATGTTTACACCACATCTATTACCTGTTAATCGTGGGATTATTTCAACAATATATGTTCCATTAAAAGATAATGTTGATTTTGATGATGTTTATGATATCTATCAAAAGACTTATCAGGATGAGTATTTTGTAAGAGTTTTACCAAAAGGGCAAGTTGCTGATTTAAAATTTGTCCAATATTCTAACTTCTGTGATATATCTTTACATTATGATGAGAGATATCATCAGCTGATTGTTGTTTCAACAATAGATAATATGGTGAAAGGGGCAGCTGGACAAGCTATCCAAAATATGAATTTGATGTATGGTTTTGATGAAAAAGAAGGATTAATGATGGTACCAGCATCAT
The DNA here is from genome assembly GCF_002160815.1 of Massilimicrobiota sp. An134. Lineage (GTDB taxonomy): Bacteria > Bacillota_I > Bacilli_A > Erysipelotrichales > Coprobacillaceae > Allocoprobacillus > Allocoprobacillus merdigallinarum. Next base: position 18,725 of record NZ_NFLH01000021.1, read on the forward strand.
TTTAAGGGGGAAAATATATGTTTAAAGATATTGATGGAGGGGTGTGTGCCCCTCTAGGATTTCAAGCCTCTGGAATCCATTGTGGTATTAGAAAAAATAAAAGTAAAAAAGATTTGTCTTTAATTGTCAGTGATGTTATGTGTCATTGTGCGAGTACCTATACTCAAAACAAGGTGAAAGGGGCACCCATCTATGTCACACAACAGCATTTAAAGAATCTTGAAGCCAAAGCTATTATTTGTAATAGTGGTAATGCCAATACATGTAATCCTAATGGCATTGAAATAGCAGATCAAATTTGTCAATTATGTGGAAATGAACTTCATATTGATGCAAATGACATTGTTGTGGCTTCAACAGGAGTCATTGGCCAGCCTTTAAGTCTGACACCTTTTCAAAATCATATGTCAGATTTAATCAATGCTTTATCAACGAAGGGAAGTCAGGATGCCTGTGAAGGTATTATGACAACAGATACTGTGAAAAAAGAATATGCGGTTGAATTTGAACTTGATGGCAAGACTTGTCATATTGGAGCAATCGCAAAGGGAAGTGGGATGATTCATCCCAATATGGCAACAATGTTAGCTTTTGTGACAAGTGATGTTGCGATTTCTAAAGACATGTTAAATGAGGTTATTCATGAAGTTGTTGATGATACATTTAATATGGTGAGTGTTGATGGGGATACTTCTACTAATGATATGTTGACATTAATGTGTAATGGTCTAGCTCAAAATAATGAAATTACGCAAAAAGATGAAAATTATTATGTTTTTAAAGAAGCATTGATGTATATTTGTACGAAATTATCTCAAGCGATTGCGAAAGATGGTGAAGGAGCAACAAAACTTTTAACTTGTAGCGTTTTACATGCAAAGACAAAAAAGGATGCAAAGATTGTTGCTAAATCTGTTATTACAAGTTCACTTTTGAAAGCTGCTATGTTTGGTGAAGATGCAAATTGGGGACGTATCTTATGTGCTATTGGTTATAGTGATGCTGATTATGATATTCAAAAAATTGATGTTGATTTTAAAAGTAAAAAGGGGAAAATTTGTGTTTGTCAAAATGGTGGTGGATATCCTTTTAGTGAGGAAGAAGCTGCTCAGATCTTAAGTGAAGATGAGATAGAAATAATCATAGATTTACATGATGGAGATGATCAGGCAACTGCCTGGGGATGTGATTTAACTTATGACTATGTCAAAATTAACGGCGATTATCGCACATAAAGGGGAATAATTATGAATCAAAAAGCAGTGATTAAAGCAGAAATTTTATCTCAGGCATTACCATATATTCAAAAATATCATGATAAAGTTGTTGTGATTAAATATGGTGGCAATGCCATGATTAATGAAGAATTAAAGATGAATGTGATTCAGGATGTCGTGTTATTATCAGAAATTGGGATTAAAGTCATTCTAGTACATGGTGGTGGACCAGAAATTAATCAGACATTAAAGAAGATGAATATTGAATCTCAGTTTATTCATGGTTTAAGATATACGGATGATGAAACAATGAATGTTGTGCAGATGGTTTTGGCAGGTAAAACAAATAAAGATCTTGTAAAATTAATTATGCAAAAAGGTGGTAATGCAGTAGGAATCAGTGGTATTGATAATCAACTGATAGTTGCGAAAAAACATGAATCTCAAGATGATTTAGGATATGTAGGAGATATTGTCAAAATTAATGCTCATATCATTATAGATTTATTAGATAAAGGCTATATTCCAGTTGTTTCAAGTGTGGGGACTGATGAAACAGGACAGACTTATAATATTAATGCTGATACGGCAGCTGCTGAAATTGCAGCCCAAATCCAAGCAGAGAATATGATTTTGGTGAGTGATATACCAGGATTATTAATGGATAAAGATGATGAATCAACATTGATTCCTTTGGTTCATGTCTATGAAGTGAAAGGATTAACAGATAAAGGGATTATTAGTGGTGGTATGATTCCTAAAGTAGAATGTTGTGTGAGGGCCATTCGTGAAAATGTAAAAAAAGCAGTGATTATTGATGGTCGTATTCCTCATTCTATTTTAATTGAAATGTTATCTAAAGATGGTATTGGAACAATGTTTACAAGATAGGAGGATTATATGGTCAATTTAAAAAATAGAAGCTTTTTAACATTAAAAGATTATTCTAAAGAAGAAATTCGTTATTTATTAGATATGGCACATCGTTTAAAAAAAGCAAAGAAAAATGGAAGAGTTGGAACAGCATTAAAAGGAAAAAATGTAGTCTTATTATTTGAAAAAACATCAACACGTACACGTTGTGCCTTTGAAGTTGCCACTTTAGATGAAGGTGGACATGTGACTTTTTTAAGCAATTCACAGATGGGGAAAAAAGAATCTTTAGAAGACACAGCGAAAGTTTTAGGAAGAATGTATGATGGTATAGAATTTAGAGGATTTGAACAAAAGACTGTTGAAGATTTAGCCAAATACTCAGGTGTTCCTGTATGGAATGGATTAACGGATGTCGATCATCCAACTCAGACATTGGCTGATTTTATGACTATTGAAGAACATTTGAATAAACCATTAGAAGAAGTCAAATTTGTTTTTACAGGAGATATTAGGAATAATGTCTGTTATGGGCTGATGTATGGTGCAATGAAAATGGGAATGCATTTTGTATGTTTAGGACCCAAAGATTTACAAATTGATCCTGAAGTTTTAGCGTATTGTCAACAGGAAGCACAAAAATCAGGTGGAAAAATTGAGGTTTTAGATAATGTTGATGAAGCGGTGAAAGATGCTGATGTCATTTATACAGATATTTGGGTTAGCATGGGAGAAGATGAAGCTTTATATGAACCAAGAGTCAAAATGTTATCACCTTATAAAGTGACAACAGAAATGATGAAAAAAACGGGAAAAGAGTCTACACTTTTTATGCATTGTTTACCATCATTTCACGACTTTGAAACAGAAGTCGCTAAGGCTAAGTATGAACAGGGAATTGATATTAGAGAAGTTGAAGATGAAGTTTTCAGATCATCACAATCTGTTGTTTTTGATGAAGCTGAAAATAGAATGCATACAATTAAAGCTGTCATGGTAGCCACAATTGGTAATTATTAGAAAAAGAAACTGTTAATTTCTAAACTGATTAACAGTTTTTTCATATATTATCCACATCAAAGACTTATAATCATAGTGTATAAAAGATGGGAGAATAAACAAATGAAAAAATTATTGTTAGTATTACTTGTTGTTTGTTTAAGTGGGTGTACACAAACAATTCAAAATGATCCGTTAAAAAATAGTCAATCCATAAAACAAGATGACAAACAAAAAGTTGTAGAAGCTGAAAAAAAGCAGCTTATGGATGGGATAAAACAGACAATGCCTGAAGAGATATATCAGGAGTTAACAAATAAAAAAGTGGTTTATGAAATAGATGATATCATCACAATTGGCAATGATCAAAATAACCCTACTTTACGCTTGGATTTTGCTTATCAGGATGGTCAATTGGTTCAATTTGTTAATAAGGAATATGGTTTTTTAGATACATTACCAACACGTATGACAAGCGAACAGCAAGCCAAAGAAACAGCAAAGACTTTTGCGAAAGTTTTCTTGAATCAAGATGTCAAGTTACAAAAAACAACAGCTTTAAGTGGCTATGACACTGACCAATATATAACATTTAAAGACGAGAATCATCACACATATCTTGTGGCATTAAATATTAATGTTTTATTGAAATATAATGAAAATTCATGATAAAGGAAACTTATTATATTTTCAATATTGATAGCCAAGAAGATCTATGAATAGACTTAGCATAATGTTACATTTTTGTAATGTTGTGCTTTTTTCTTTTCGTGAAGATTTGAAAAATATATAATATTTTTAAGAGGTGATGGAAATGGAAAAAATGCACATCATGATTGTAGAAGATGATGAAACACTTGCTAGAGAAATAAAAGATTTTTTGATGAGATGGGGATATTATGCTGTTATCGCAACACATTTTGAAAATATTGTTGAAGATTTTTATAATTATAAACCTCATCTTATTTTAATGGATATTAATTTACCGTATTATGATGGTTTTTACTGGTGTACACAAATTAGAAATACATCACAAGTTCCTTTGATTTTTATAAGCAGTCGTAATGATGATCATGATAAAATCAGAGCCATTCTTCAAGGTGGTGATGATTATGTCGATAAGCCATTTCATTTGGAATTGTTGAAGGCTAAGATTGAAGCTATTTTAAGAAGAACATATCAATATAAAGTTAAAGATCAAATGAGAATCAATGCCGATATTTATTATGATAAAACAAAGGGCAGCTTGTTTTATCATGAACATGAGATTCATCTGACAAAATCAGAAAGTCAGATAGTTTGTCTTTTATTAGAATCTCAAGGAGCCATAGTCACAAGACAGGCATTAATGGAAGCGTTGTGGAATACCGATGAATTTATTTCAGATAATTCTTTAACAGTGCTTATTTCCAGATTGCGTACAAAATTAAAAGATGAATGTCATCAGGATATTATTTGTACAAAGAAAGGACAGGGATATTATATATCATGATTTATTTACGAAAATATAGTCGCTATATCCTTGTCATAACCTTGATTATATTGGCGTATAATCTCTATTTTATTTATCTTGTTCCTGGAGCTAATACACAATATCTGATTTATTTTGATGTTGTTGTAGGGCTATGTCTTCTTTCTTTCATTTTTTTAGACTTTATGCATGAAAAAAACCGTTTAGATAAGAAAAAGGATTATTTAAAATCAACAGAAGTCATTTGTTTTGAGTTTGATCATTTTGATAATATTGATATTGCTTATCACGATGTTCATGTTCTTCAAAAGCAGCTAGATGAAATATATCAAGTCAATAATGATTTACAGGATTATATGACAAAATGGTGCCATGAAATTAAAATTCCATTATCAGCTAGTTTATTGATCAATCAGAAAAATACAGATTATCAACAAAAACAAAATATGCAGGAACAGTTAGAAAAAATGAACCAGTATCTGAATCAAATCATGGTAGTGAGTCGTATTCAAAGTCAGATTCATGATATATACATTAAACCTGTTTCATTAAAAGACAGTGTTTATCAATCCATCAAGAATAATCAATTCTTTTTGATTAATAAGCATTTTGAAATGGATGTAAATGTAGAGAATTTACAGATATATAGTGATAAAACATGGCTCATCTATGTCTTGGATCAGATTATTAATAATGCCATTAAATATGCCAAAGAGTCACCTCAATTAAAAATCTGGAGTGAACATCATGAAGAGCAGATAGATTTATATATTGAAGACAATGGAGAAGGTATTCAATCACAAGATTTGCCTAGAATTTTTGAAAAAGGATTTACTGGTCAAAATCATCATAATGGACAATATAAATCTACTGGAATGGGATTATATATGGTGGAAAAAGTCATTTCTCAATTAGGTCATTCTATTGAAGTAGATAGTGTTTTTCAAAAGTTTACCCGTGTTCATATAACATTTCGGGATCAAAGAGATTATTTTTATCGCTAACCTTTCAGTCAATGTAAGATATAAATAGATATTGTTATCAAGATGTAAGGATTTCTCATCAATGATATCTTAAAATGGAAAGTGTTAGGAGGAATGATTTATGGATAAGAAAAAAGTTGTTGAAATCAAAGGATTAGTCAAAAACTATGGAACAAGAGGTTTTCAAACAAGAGTCTTAAAAGGTATTGATTTAACCATTTATGAAAATGATTTTATTGCGATTATGGGACCGAGTGGAAGTGGAAAGACAACGTTGTTGAATATTTTATCAACGATTGATAAACCGACACAAGGAACAGTACTATTGGATGGTAAAGATGTTACAAAGTTAAAAAATAAAGAATTATCTCAGATACGAAGAGATAAGATTGGTTTTATTTTTCAAGATTATAATTTGTTGGATACAATGACTTTACAAGATAATATTTCCTTGCCATTATCATTAAATGGTGTTTCTTCTCAGGAATGTATATCAAAATGCCAGGCTTTAGCACAGGTTTTTGGATTAAAGGAGCATTTAAAGAAATATCCTTACCAATTATCAGGCGGACAAAAACAAAGAGGAGCCACTTGTCGTGCATTAATCAGTGAACCTGAAATCATATTTGCAGATGAACCAACGGGCGCTCTCGATTCAAAATCAAGTCGTGATTTACTGGAACGTCTTAAAATGGTCAATGATGAAGGAAAAGCCACTATCTTAATGGTGACACATGATGCTTTAAGTGCTTCGTATGCTAAAGATGTCTATATTTTAAGTGATGGTATGATGAAATGTCGTTTAACGCGAGGAGATTCTCGTAAAGAATTTTATGATCGTATCATTGATATGCAAGTGTCTATGGGAAGTGATTTTTCATGAGCTTAGCCAAATTATCCATCATGAACTTCAAAGCAAGTTTTAAAAACTATGTTTCACTGATTATATCATTAGCTTTTACAGTTCTTATTATTTTTAATTTCTTTAATCTTATGGATTCTTCTATTATGGAATCATTAGGAAAAATAAATAGTCAAAATATAAAGATTGTCATTCAATGTATGATTGTTGTTTTAAGCTGTTTTATGTTTTTCTTTATCTGGTATGCTACAAACGTTTTTTTAACCAAACGTAAAAAAGAAATTGGTGTCTATGTTTTTATGGGACTCACAAATCAAAGAATTGGAAAACTTTATATGTTGGAAACAATGCTGATTGGTCTTGTTGCTTTGGTTATGGGAATCGGTTTTGGCATTTTAATATCTCAGTTGTTTACAATGACTTTAGTAACGATTTCTGATATCGAAGTCAATCTTTCTTTTGAAATTTCATTGTCAGCCGTTTTATGGAGCAGTTTGATTTACTTTATTGTTTATATGATTTTTGTTTTCAAAGGATATATCAATTTAGTAAGAAGCAGTGTTTTAGATATGGTCAGTGCCAATCGTCAAAATGAATATGTGAAACAAAATAAAGTGATTCTCTTTTTAAAAGCCATACTTGGAATTATCATTCTGGTTTTAGGATATTATTATGCCATTAAAGAAGGTGGCATGGAAACAATGGCTAATGCCTTATTAGCAGTTATTTTGGTCATCATTGGTGTCTATTTGCTCTTTGGTGGTTTCATTCCATTGATTTATCAGACATTGGCTTCCAATAAAAGATTTCTATACAAGAAACAAAGAACTTTATGGATCAATCAGATTATCTTTCGTATGAAGAAAAATTATCGTACTTATGCGATTGTGACAGTATTAATGATATGTGCCCTCACAGCATTAGCTACAGGTGTGGCTATGCATGAACGTTGTCAGATGATACATGATTTTGAAAATGTCTATACGTATCAGATTTTTTCTCAACAGGCTAATCTCCAAAATGAATTTATGCAAGTGATAGAAGAACATAATGATGTGCAGTATAGTTCCTATATTGAAATGTTGCAGATTGAAGGGAGTTATGCCAGTACAACCCATCAAAAGAATACATTTGCTTTGATTCCTTATTCTCAACTCAAAAAATTAGCCCAGGATTCTCATCAGACATTTGAACTTAAACAGCCACAAAATGATGAAGTGATTGATTTAGCTCATCAATATATCCTTTCATTAATTACAACGGATGAATTAGAAGATATTCAGATACAAAATCAAGTCTATGATACAATTCAAAGAACAACAGTACCATATTTAGGTTATTTACAGGAACAAGTTTCTTTCTACTGTGTCAGTGATGAAGAATATGAAAGATTGAAATCTGCAGGAGCATCTTTATATGTCTATAATTATAAGATTGAGAATACCAAAATGTTAAATGCATCTGTTGATGATATTCAACAACATCAGGATTGTGTAGGTCTCATTAAAATTGATCCTCAAAATGATTCTACGCAATGGATTCAAATGCTTTATCCTGTTTGTATCTTTATGTTTATGGTCTTTATTTTTGCGAGTGGAAGTATCATTTTTATGAAACTTTATAATGATGCTTTTGAAGAAAAAGAACGTTATCGTGTTCTAAGAAAAATAGGGATTGGCTCAAAAACATTAAGAGCAGGTGTCCAAAAAGAATTGTTATTGACATATATTGTCCCATTTTTACTTATGAGTCTTTCTTCTTATTTTTCAGTGCATGCATTGGCTAATATGATGCAGACTGATTTGTTATCGGTCAATATATTGAGTGTAGGCGTCATTGCTATATTCTTTGTTGTATGTTATGGCTTATCAGTTGTTATATACTGTCAAAATGCAGGTATTTATGAAAAAGGATTCTAGTATCTCATCTAGAATCTTTTTTATTCAAAATATAAAACCATATCATACCAAGTTTCATTCGCAAGTGTTGATTGAGATAGACCAAGATTCATAAATCCAAACTTTTCATAATAATGAATGAGTTCCTCTTTACAAGTTAAAATACAACCTTTGCGATTTTGTTTTCTTGCATCCTCAATCAGCTGATACATCAGCTTTGAAGCATAACCATGATTTTGGTGCTTTAATGATGTATTGACACCTAAAATAGCTTGCCACTTTCCATTTTCATTATGAATACGAGGATCATGAAACATAACATCCTGAATGCGAGAATGATCAGTCACAGGACCGTTGATAAAAGCAAGGATTTCTTTTTGCTCTTCCATAATCCAAAAGTGTTGAGGATATGTTTCTCATCTGTGTTTGTATTCAATTTCTGATATTCTTTCTTCAGGCGGATAACACTCATTACATATTTGCACAAGCATAGATAAATCTTCTAGACGAGCATGACGTATCATCATAAAGTTTCTCCTCATATTTAATAGATTTATATTGATTATAAAGTGTTAACTTTATTTTGAAAATATATATGGCATATAAAAAAATAAAATCTAAAGCTATATGTTTTGATAAAAAAGTAGTATGATAATCATAGAGGTGAAATAGGATGGAAAAAAGGAAGTTTGAAAAATTAGGGATTGAATCATCGTTACTAGGTTTTGGATGCATGCGTTTTCCTTTAGATGAAAATGGGAATATTGAAGAAAAAGAAGCTGAACAGATGTTAGACATGGCGATTGCAAATGGAGTCACTTATATTGATACAGCATATCCATATCATAATGGAGATAGTGAACCATTTGTTGGGAAAGTCTTGAAAAAATATGATAGACATCAATATACATTAGCGACAAAATTGCCAATCTGGAATGTCAATAGTCAACAGGAAGCCAGAGAAATCTTTGAATCACAACTACAAAGATTAGATGTGGAATATGTAGATTTTTATTTGTTGCACGCTTTAGATGAAAAGAAATGGGAAAAAGTATTAGAATATCATATTATTGAATTATGTGAACAATTAAGACAGGAAGGAAAAATTAAATATTTAGGATTTAGTTTCCATGATGAATATCCTGTTTTTGAAAAAATATTAAAAGCTCATGATTGGGATTTTTGTCAGTTACAGTTAAATTATATGGATATGAATATTCAAGCTGGACAAAAGGGTGTTGATTTAGCCAACCAATTAGGAGTACCTATTGTTGTTATGGAGCCTATTAAGGGTGGAAGTTTGGCTACTTTACCACAAGATGTGACACAAATGTTTAAGGATTATGATGCAAACAGAACTTTAGCATCTTGGGCATTAAGATATGTAGGAACTTTGCCTGGTGTAAAAGTCATCTTAAGTGGGATGTCAACATTATCACAGGTTGAAGATAATTTAAAAACTTTTGAAGATTATCAGAATTTAAATGATGAAGAAATGAATATCGTTCAAAAAGTTGCAGATACATTACATGCTCGTACAAGAAATGGATGTACAGGTTGTGGATACTGTATGCCTTGTCCTTTTGGTGTTGATATACCTGCTAACTTTAGATATTGGAATAATTGTTTTGTTTATGATGATGAAAAATTATTTAAAGGAAAATATGAGAAAATGGAAGATCAGGCTAAGGCCAGTCATTGTCAGCAATGTGGAGCATGTGAAAGAATGTGTCCACAACAATTACCAATTAGAAAGGATTTAAAACGTGTTGTACAAGATTTTGAGAGATAATCCATCTCTCTTTTTTTTATATCGGAAAGATGATAAAATGAATATACTGAAGGGAGAAGGTATTATGACGAAAAAGAAATGGATCATATTGATTTTATCTATTGTGATTGTCGTTGCAGGAGGAATTGGTGGATATATCTGGTATCAAAATGGTCAAAAACAAAAAATACTCGATTCTATTCAACTGACTTTTACTGATCAGACAGTAATTGAGTATGGAAGTGATTGCCAGGCAGAGGATTTAGTCGCAAAACAAAGTGGACAATTATCAGTTCCTCAAATGGATACAATGACAATAGGAAAGCAGACTTTGGAATATAAAGTTTCTAAAGGTGAATTAAGTAAAACATTTTCACATGAAATAGAAGTGAAGGATACACAGTTGCCAGAAATTAAATTGACAAAAGAGTCTGTAACACTTGATTATGGTGATCAATTTGATATGAAACAATATATTGAATCGGTGAGGGATAAAGTAGATGGCGATTTAACATATGTCAGCCAAGATAAAGTTAAAGATGATCAAAATAACTACTATACATATGAAAGTAATGTCAATACAAAGAAGGCTGGAACATATAAAGTTGTTTTGAAAGCAGTCGATAAAAATCAAAACAAAGCTGAAAAAACATTGAAAGTGACAGTAAAAGAGGAAGTTAAAGAAGAAGTAATAAAACCTCAAAGTTCATCATCAACAACATCTTCTTCATCTTCATCAAAACAATATGTCGCTTCACCCAATAATAAAGTGATTGTCATTGATCCGGGACATCAGGGACAGGGGAACAGCTCTTTAGAACCTATTGGTCCAGGAGCATCAACAAAGAAAGCAAAAGTTGCTGGTGGAGCAACAGGAACATCAACAGGTATTCCTGAATCACAGACAACATTGGAAATTGGTCTCAAATTAAGAAATGAATTACAAAGTAGAGGCTATACTGTCATTATGACAAGAACAAGTCAAGGTGTTAATATTTCTAATAAAGAGCGTGCTATGATTGGTAACAACAATAATGCTGCAGCAGTGATTCATTTACATTGTGATGGAGCTGGATCAAGTGCCAGAGGAGCACATACGATTGCACCTGCAAGTGATAATCCTTATTGTTCATCTATTTATAGTGCTTCATCAAGACTAGCCCAAAATGTGATTAGTTCTTATTGTGCCAAGACAGGAATTAAAAGTCGTGGAGTATCTTATCGTAATGATTTGTCTGGATTAAATTGGAGTGAAGTCCCAGCTATTTATATTGAAATGGGATTTATTACGAATCCAACAGAAGATCAACTTTTAAATGATGATGCTTTTCAAACAAAATGTGCACAAGGTATTGCTGATGGAATAGATGCTTATTTTTAAGGAGGATAACATATGCGTTATTATTCAAAGATTGGAGTTATATGGATGATAGCTATCGCTGTTATTGTTTGGTGCAATTATATGTTACTAAAGCCAGTTACATGGCGATTAGATGATTGGGGTATGTGGTTAACATTACTCATTTTCATTCCTATTGATGTTTTATTTGTGATATGTACTTTTTGGACATATTATGAGTTTCATGATGATTATTTGGAAGTCAGAAATGGTTATTTCTTTCATGAAGATATCCTATATCATGATATCCGTTCTTTTAAAGAAACGCATAATCCACTGGGTTCCTGTGGTTTATCACTTGATCGTCTTGATATCATATATAAAGCACAAAAGGGGAGAAATGGAAATAGTGAAGTCTTGATTTCACCAGTTAAAAAGCAAGAGTTTATTCAAGAATTAGAAAAACGTAGTCGAATCTTTTTATCAAAATAGTCATGAAAAAATGACTATTTTTTAGTTGCGATAAAAAAGTCGTAAAATAATAAAAAGTTTGTAGACTTTTTTTATGAAATTGATTAGAATAGGGATGTAAATTAGAAGACAAAGGAGATAGGAACAGTATGAGTGGTTTTTTTGGGGTAGCGTCACAAAATGATTGTGTCATGGATTTGTTTTTTGGAGTAGATTATCATTCACATTTAGGAACAAGAAGAGGTGGTATGGCTGTTTATGGAAAGGATGGTTTTCAACGTTCTATACATAATATAGAAAATTCACCTTTTAGAACAAAGTTTGAAAAAGATGTTGAAGAATTTGCTGGAAATATTGGAATTGGATGTATTTCTGATAGTGAAGCACAGCCATTGTTGGTGAATTCGCATTTAGGGTCATTTGCGATTACAACAGTTGGAAGAATTAATAATTTAGATGAATTAAGAACGTTATGCTTTGAACAGGGAAAGACACATTTCTTGGAAATGAGCGGGGGAGAAATCAATCCAACAGAAATGGTGGCTGCATTAATTAATCAAAAAGAGTCAATTGTGGAAGGAATTCAACATGCTCAAAAATTAGTCAAAGGATCAATGAGTATATTGGTAATGACGAATGAAGGGATTTATTGTGCAAGAGATAAATTAGGAAGAACGCCTGTTATTATTGGAAGAAAAGATGATGCTTATTGTGTCACTTTTGAAAGTTCTGCTTTCTTAAATCTTGGTTATCATCATTATAAAGATTTAGGATCAGGAGAAATTGGATTTATTTATCCTCATGGATTTACACAAAAAGTTAAACCAAACGATCAAATGAAAATTTGTTCATTCTTATGGGTTTATTATGGATATCCAACTTCAACATATGAAGGAGTCAATGTTGAAAAGATGCGCTATGATTGTGGAAGTATGTTAGCGAAACGTGATCAAGGAACAGTTGAGCCTGATAGTGTCGCTGGAGTTCCTGATTCAGGATTGGCACATGCGATTGGTTACGCTAATGAATCTGGTATCCCATTTGCAAGACCATTTATTAAATATACACCAACTTGGCCACGTTCATTCATGCCGCAAAGTCAAGGTCAAAGAAATTTAATCGCAAAAATGAAACTCATTCCTGTAAAAGAATTAATTAAAAATAAAAGTTTATTATTGATTGATGACTCTATTGTCAGAGGAACACAATTAAGAGAAACAACAGAGTTTTTATATCAATCTGGGGCTAAAGAAGTTCATGTGAGACCAGCCTGTCCACCTATCTTATACGGATGTAAATATTTGAATTTCTCACGTTCTAATTCAGAATTAGATTTAATTACACGTCGTGTGATTAAAGATTTAGAACAAGGTGATGTCACTGATGAAATATTAGCTGAATATGCAAATCCTGATAGTGAAAAATATCAACAAATGTTAGATGAAATCTGTAAGAGATTAAAATTCACATCTTTAAGATATCATCGTTTAGATGATTTGATTGAATCTATTGGTATTGAACCTTGTAAGTTATGTACTTATTGTTGGGATGGAAAAGAATAAAAGTGATTAGAGCGTATGCTTTAATCATTTTTATTTGATTATTTTCAAAATATAATATATAAAGAATAAAGAGGTGAAACAATGATTACATTTGAGAATATAACACAAACAAAATCAGTTTATACACATTTTTTACCCGTTTTATTAATTCCTCTGATAACGCCCTATTTAAAAAAGGCAGACATTCCATTTAAAACACTTGGATTAGAAGATTGAACTGTCAATCATCAATTGACTGGTGAAATTCAACCAGTATATAAAAAGAATGTAGAAGACGCAAGAGAAAAATATAGAGATGCAGGATATCAAAATGTAAGATGCATAGGTGCGATTATAACGCGTATATCTCCTGATGATTTTTATGCTATGACACTTCAATTCTTTGGTGATACAATGGACTTGGATTTTGTTAGAGAACAACGTTTGGCTAAGGAAAAATCTGATGCACTTTATGAATCTTCTTATAAAGATTGGTTTCCAGAAGGAACGTTACCAGTTTGTGACAATAAAAATAAATAAAAATTGTCAAATGATAAGATGTTTGATATAGTTTGGATGTGTGAAATTAAAGGAGAAATACATGGATAGAACAAAACAGATTGAACAAAGTATTATAAAGAAATATCGAAAACCAATATGGAGAAAATTTGTGAAGGCTATTCAGACATATGATCTTATTCAACCAGGTGATAATATTGCAGTATGCATTTCTGGGGGAAAAGATTCTATGTTAATGGCTAAGTTACTACAGGAAATTAAACGTCATGGACAGTTTGATTTTGGATTGGTTTTCTTATCAATGGATCCAGGATATAATGAAAAAAATCGTAAAAAAATTGAAGAGAACGCAAAAATTATGGGAATACCTGTTCAGTTTTTTGAATCAGATATTTTTAAGGTTGTCACAAATATCGAAAAATCACCATGTTATTTATGCGCAAGAATGCGACGTGGTTTTTTATATGCGAAAGCCAAAGAATTAGGATGCAATAAAATCGCATTAGGACATCATTTTGATGATGTCATTGAAACAATTCTTATGGGAATGTTTTATGGTTCACAAATACAAACGATGATGCCTAAGTTACATAGTACAAACTTTGAAGGAATGGAATTAATTAGACCGATGTATTTAATAGAAGAAAAAGATATTATCAATTGGTGTAAATATAATGATTTGTCTTTTATTCAATGTGCCTGTCGTTTTACTGAAGAAATGGAAGAATTAGGAGAAGTGCATCATACTTCTAAACGAGAAGAAATGAAAAACTTATTAAAATATTTAGAAACAATGAATCCTAATGTGAAAAAGAATGTTTTTAAAAGTGTAGAAAATGTGAATTTGGCAACCATTATTTCATATAGCGATGAATCAGGAAGACATCATTTTTTAGATGATTATGATAAAGGAGAATAAAATGTTTTCAAGATTTGAATTATTAATAGGAGAAGATAATATCCAAAAGTTAAATCAGGCTCATGTCATTGTATTTGGTGTTGGTGGTGTTGGTGGATATGTTGTTGAAGCACTGGTGAGAAGTGGTATTGGACATATCACGATTGTGGATAATGATGTTATTTCTTTGTCGAATTTAAATCGTCAAATTATCGCAACACAGGAAACCATTGGTCAAAAGAAAGTTGATGTGATGAAAAAAAGAATATTATCAATTCATCCTGAGTGTGACGTGACAACATTGGATATGTTTTATTTACCTGAAACAGCTAATCAAATTGATTTATCACAATATGATTATGTGGTTGATGCCATAGATACAATCACTTCTAAAATAGAATTAGCTGTTCGTTGTGACCAAAAGATACCTTTGATCAGTTCAATGGGAACAGGAAATAAAATGAATCCAGCATTATTACAAGTCAGTGATATTTATAAAACATCTGTTTGCCCACTTGCTAAGGTGATGCGTAGAGAATTGAAGAAACGTCGTGTCAAACACTTGAAAGTTGTTTATTCTCAAGAATTACCAATGAAACCTTATGCATCAGATGAAATAACCCATAAAAGAGCTATCCCAGGAAGTACAGCTTTTGTACCCTCTAGTGCGGGACTTTTAATTGCCAGTGAAGTTGTTAAAGATTTGTTGAAATAAACAAATCTTTTTTCACATTTATGGATTATTGACATATGTTAAATTGAGGTGTAAAACATGCGTGAACAACTTCAATCTTATATTTATACAGAAAAATTTTTAGCTCAACTTTATCGTCGAGCAGCAGCTTTAGCTTCATCACAGGAAGAAAAAAATGCATTATTGGCTTTTGCTCAAAATGCTGAAACAAATGCCAATTACTTGAATTATTTTTATAAGTTAGAATATGGTGTTAACTTTGATCCAATGGTCCCAGAGATTAATTTACAGGGAGGATACAGGGCAGTATTAAATGAAATATTGAAACTTGAAATCAGTTCTTATCTTGAATATCGTAAACTCACATACAATCAAAGTAACAATGAGTTTAGAGAAACAGTGAGAGCTATTTCTGATACAAAGCTTGGACATATTTTAACAGTTTTAGCAATTATTACGAATTTGAATACTCCACAGACCAATGGCTAACAGTTTTGTTAGTCATTTTTGTATTCTTTTAGAAATATTGACTAAATATTTTCTTTATTTTTGAAAAGTGATATACTAAGCTTGCAAAGGAGGAGAAGATATGGGAGTCGTATATACGAATCGTAATCGAAAGAAATATATTGCTATTGGAGGTCTTGTAGCGATTGTTGTGATTGTAGCAGTAGTGTTATTCTTTTTATTATCAGGGAATAATAATGAATCCACATTAAAGAATTTTTATGCACAAATATCTGAAAAGAAATATGAAGATATGTACAATAGTCTAAGTAGCGAATCACAGAAATCTTATGATCAGCAAACATTTGTGGAAAGAAATCAGAATATTTATGAAGGTATTGAAGCAAGTGATTTTCAAATTGAAGTTACAGATGAAACTGATAATGAATTAACGTATAATGTGAAAATGAATACAATTGCTGGAGAAGTTACTTTTGAAAATAAAACAACGATTGAAGATGGAAAAATTGTGTGGGATGATTCATTTATTTTTCCAGATTTAACACAAAATGATAGAGTGAGAGTTTCAGAAGATGAAGCAATCAGAGGACAAATTTTAGATCGTAATGGAAAAATGTTGGCAGGACAAGGAGAAGCTTATTCTGTTGGTTTAGTAAGAGGTAAACTGAATGGTGAAAATGATTACGACCAACTGGCTGAGTTGTTAGGTTTAACAAAAGAAAGCATTCAAAAAACAATGAGTGCATCATGGATTCAAGATGATTCCTTTGTTCCATTAACAACAATTCCATCAACAGATACACAGTTAGAAAACCAATTACTACAAATTCCAGGAGTACAGCTCAATACAGTTGAAGTTCGTACTTATCCATATGGTGAAGTGACATCACATTTAACTGGATATATGCAACAGGTGACTGCTGAAGATTTAGAAAAACATCAAGGTGAAGGTTATACAGAAACATCAATGATTGGAAGAAGCGGTATTGAAGCAGCATATGAAAAACAGTTAAAAGGAACGAATGGGGCAACAATTTCTATTGTTGATGAAAATGGAAGTACAAAGAGTACAGTTGCTACGCAGGAAAAACAGGATGGACAGGATATCACATTAACGATTGATGTTGATTTACAAAGAGATTTATATAATGCGTTTGATGAAGATCAAAGTGCATCAGTTGCGATGAATCCAACAAATGGTGAAGTTTTGGCTTTAGTCAGCACACCATCTTTTGACAGCAATGATTTTATTTATGGTTTTTCAACGGAAGAATGGGATGATTTAAACAATGATGAAGATCAACCATTAACAAATCGTTTTAGAGCGACTTGGGTGCCTGGTTCAACAATGAAGGCTATAACAGCAGCCATTGGATTGGAAACTGATTCTTTAGATGCATCTAAAGATTTTGGAGCTGAAATGAAATGGCAAAAAGATTCTAGTTGGGGAGATTATTTTGTCACAACTTTACATGCACCAAATCCAAATAATTTAAGAAATGCTTTAATTTATTCTGATAATGTTTATTTTGCGAAAGCAGCATTAGAAATTGGAAAAGATAATCTTGAAAAAGGATATAAATCTTTAATGATTGGAGAAGATATTCCTTTTGAATTGGCTCTTACAAAATCACAATATACAAGTGATTCATTTGATGATGAAATACTGATTGCAGATAGTGGATATGGACAAGGCCAGATTCTTATGAATCCAGTTCAAATGACATCTATTTATAGTTCTTTTATGAATGATGGTAAAATGATGACACCACATGTTGTGAAATCAACAGAAACATCAGTTTGGGCAGAACCATTTTCTAAAGAAACAACGGATGAAATCAAATCTGATTTGATTCAAGTTGTTGAAGACAATAATGGAACAGCACATGCTTTAAATAACAGTCAATATCAGTTAGCTGCAAAAACAGGAACAGGAGAGATTAAGAATTCACAAGATGATACAACAGGAACAGAGCTTGGATGGTTATCTGTTGCTTCTACTGATTCATCAAAACCAATTGTCATTACAACAATGGTAGAAGATGTCAAAGGTCGTGGTGGAAGTAATTATGTTGTTAATGGTGTTAAACAGCCACTGATGTCATATTTACAAAAATAACGGAGTGATGACTCCGTTTTTTAAATACTTTTTTTGAAAATATAAAATAGCTTTACTATAAAAATGAATATGTTATACTGATAGTGAGAAGAGATATTATTTTAAATATTTAAATTATTTTCATATCAAATAATATATTATAAAGATAAGGTAGGTGAAAAAGGTATGAAAAGAATAGGAATGTTTATATTGAGTGCAGTTTTAGCTTTTGCTATGAGTGGATGTCAAGTCAATGACAATCAGGTTGATATGGTAGAGGTGGCAGAAAAATGAGTCAGTTATTCACAAGAAGTCATGCAAAAGGCAGAAGAAGATCCCAGTGATATTGCATCACAAGAACAAATCTATCAGGATATGGAAGCTGAATTTCAAGATGTCATGGAAGAAGATACACTTAAAGATGTCCAAATAAAAATTGTGACATTTATCATGAATGAGTTATCATCGTATTCATTACCTGTCACAATTCAATCTGTTTCTATTGAAGAAGGTGATAGTCAAGTTTTGACAGTTAAATTCAAAGATCAAAACCAAAAACAGGGAGAAGTTATTTTAAGAATGCAGGAAAATAATGGAAAGATTTCTTATGTAGGAGTTTATGGAAAATGAATAGGAAAATAGATCAATTATTTATAAAGATACAATGGTTTATTATTTTGATAGCAGGTATATTTTTATTGCTTCATGGAGCGCATCAGAATTTAGTCATTATCATATGGATATTTTCCATATTATGCAATGCTTTTTGGGCAAGAGGAAGTCGTATTGCAAATGTAGAATATACTTATTTTCGTTTATTTCGTCGCTATCCAACAATTTGGTTAGCCATCAGAATGCTGTTGGTTGTGATGATGTCATTATTCGTTATTGGATATGCAATATAAAAACATCTCAAATGAGATGTTTTTATATTGCAATTTCTTTTAATTTATTAATGAGCATATCAGGTAAAGTTTGTATATCTTCTATAAATAAACTGTTAGGATATGTTTTTGTAATTAATGGGGCAGTTTGAATACCAATTCCAATGACATCTATATTCTTATCTTTTTTATAAAGATGTGTTAATTCATGAATATGTTCAACACCATGAGTATCACCATCAGATAATACAAAAACAAAACCTTTTCTTTGTCTTTTATATTCAGCAAGTTTTTTTAATACATATTCTAAAGCTATATCCTCATGTGTTCCACCAGATGTATGCATTGCAAAGATACGATCTAACATATATCTTTTTTGACAGTCTTGAAAAGATATAATTTCAGTGAGTTGTACTTTGGTTTGTCCTAAAGCTTTATGAGATGAGATGCAAAAGGGGATTTTTAAAGTTTGTAATACTCTTGCCAGTTCAAAACAGCCTTTCATAGTATTGATTATTTTTTCTCCGCTCATTGATTCACTTGTATCGACAAGAATATAAACGCATAAATCTTTCTTTTGGCCTTGTTTATGTTCCTTAAAAACACGACCATCTAAAGTAGCACGGTAAAGATTTTGCTGATCTAAATGTCTACCATATTCTAATCTATGTTTTGTACGACTTTTAGAAGCATACATTCTTTCACGTTTAAACAGTCTTGCCAGTTTATTACTTCGGACTATACTTTCATGTTGACTTCTTAAAGCAATAATACCATATTGAGTTGGTGTTGTTCTTTCTAAAGGAGATAAAACAATAGATTGTTCAATAGTTGATTGATATGTTTGGGTTTGAAGCCTTTTTTCTGATTGTTTTCTTTGTTTTTCTTCACGTCTATGAATATCTTGTAAAATTTGATGATTATTTGTTTTTTCTGCTTCATTTTCTAGAGATTCAATACGTTGAAATTCTTCATCAGAAAGATTCATTTTGTACTTTGTTGGTGTTTCTTGCGGTTGAGTATCATTGGAAGTACTTTTTTGAAATTGAACAGCAATTTCACTGGACATTTGAGAAAAAAGACTGTTAGAGATGCCAGATATTTTAGAGCCGTTTTGAATAGTATCAATGATTTCTTTGACAGTTTCTTCCATAATAGGGGAACAGAGCTGTAAAATCATTTGAGCTATTTCTAAACGCTCAGTTGTATTATGGGTTTGTAAACGTCCCTTAATAGCAAGTTTTCTTATTTCATTAAAATGCTGATGCAAATAGCGTGGCAGATAAACAATGCTATCATTTAATTTAAAGCGATAACCATAAGTGCAGATAGCCATTATTTCTTTAATGATTTTATCCATAAGAAATGAGGTGTCATGATGATTATGGTTTTCTTTCATAAAAGCCAGTATGATGGCTTGTCTGGCATACATTAAAGCATTCCATGTTTCAGGATATTCTATTCCCATAGCATTTTCAACTGCACCTTCTTCAATGGCTTTTAAGACTAATGGAAGATTGGTTTGATAGACATAATGGAAAAGAATATCTTTCAAATCACGATATTTGATTTCTTTATTTAAATATGCTTTGGCACTCTGATTGGCCATATCTAAAGCTTCAGTGGCTTTTTGATAGACATGGGATAGCACTTGAAAATCAGTATATAACAAAGAAGCCAGTTCGTGTAATTCCAGACCTTCCATAAACATGGCATAACCTTGAGGATGAAAGTTTGCAAGATAACGATAAGGGGCTTGTTCACCTAAAATAATGAGTGCTTTTTGATTTTGGATTTGTGAATAATGCTGATTGCTTGTATCTATTTGTAATTGAACAGGCATTCTGGCATAGAGAGCAGCATTTTTTTTAAGTTTTCTTTTTTCATCTTGTGATAACATATTTTATACCTTTATGCTTCCTGTTCAACAAATTCATGAACGATTAATGACATCACTGAAGAAGCAGCACCGTTTGTTGATAAAATTTGACGAACATCTTCCAGATTAAGAATTTCATCATCTTCCTCAGCTAATTCAGAAATAATAGTGACTAGACTGGCACGTAATACATCGCCATCTAAGTCAACTGTTTTATTAGCCCAGTTTAATAAGGTTCTCAAGTCAATTCTTTGTGTTGTTTCATTTCCTTCGTTTATAATAACATTATTGAAAGCATCGAGTAATGATGCCATTTGAGTTGCTGTTTTTAAGTCGATATCTGTTTCCTTGACAATAATTTGTGCCATTTTATCAATAGGTAATTGACTGATTTTTATTTTATTTTGAATACGTGATTTATGAGAAAGGTTCATTTCATTCGTTCCAGCATAACCAATATTCATACTTTCAGCAAATCTAAACAAAGGATGTGCATGAATAATTTCACCATTATCTAGTATTTTTTGCTTTGTACCATCGAGAACATCATTTAATGAAGAAATAATATCACTATCAACCATATTAATTTCATCAAAAATAAACATTCCACCATATTTCATCATTAAACTTAAAGGACCATATTCAAAAACAGTTTCACCATTTCTTAAAACATATTTTCCAAATAATGTTGATTCATCAATAGAACGACTTCCAACCATTTTCAGTGATGGTAAACCTAATGCCCCAGCAACACAAAGTAATTTTGTTGTTTTACCTGTTCCTGAAGGACCATAGTATAAACAAGACCAAGTTTTTCCTCTTTGAAATGATTTGATTAAATCAAAATCATTTTGATCTAAAAAATGACGATTCTGCATATATAAGTGTTCATTATCTTTGATAGATTCCTGTAAAAATAATGGAAGCTTTTGTTTTTCCTGATCACTATAAAGAGGATTGATATCTAAAATAGTATAAGAAGCTGTGGATAAAGATTCATAAAATTTTTCTTGAGATTGTAAATCAAGTAAGAGATTTTGAGGATCTTTTTGAAACAGAAAGGTTTCACATAATGATTGTGTGTTAAATGTAATATGTTGATGTTGCATAAATTCTTCAACAGAATCATAATGTAAAGATAAGAAACAGTCAGGTTGATTCATCATTTCTTTTACAAGTTCAATGAGCCTATTTGCTATATGTAAAACATATTTATATTCATTGGCATCCCATTGTTGACCATGCTCATGTTGTGACATATCAATATGACGCCAATTTTCATAAATATCAGCAAATTCTTCAATCTGATATTGATTATATAAGTAATTAATAGCTGTTAAAAGTAAACGATATAGACTATCGCTTTCTTCATTGATAGTTGCCATAATAAAACGATGCTCATGAAAAGAATATTCTAAATAAGCTTCTATTTTATTTTGATGAGTGATTTGAAATAAAAGAGAATGCTCATGGATAAAAACAAAAACAAAATCATGTTGATAGTGACTATGAACAATACCTTGTATAGCTTTAGCAGTATCATGTTGATAAGGATATGTTGTGTGAGGGATGAGCTCATCTGTGCTTTCAGTCCCATATAGAATCATGTCACTATGATATCCTGGTGAGATCGAATAGGGTTTAAATTGTTTAAGTGTATCAAGTATCATATATCTTACTCCTTTTCTGTTTCATATTATAACATGTATCAGACATATCACAAATTATGTGCTTATATAAATAAAAAAACGATCATAAGATCGTTTGCTTGAAAAATGGTGACCTGTACGGGATTCGAACCCGTGAATGCATGCGTGAAAGGCATGTGAGTTAACCGTTTCTCCAACAGGCCATAAAAATGGCGCTTGAAGTAGGACTCGAACCTACGACCGATCGGTTAACAGCCGATTGCTCTACCAACTGAGCTATTCAAGCGTATGGAGCGGGTGATGGGAATCGAACCCACGTAGTCAGCTTGGAAGGCTGAAGTTCTACCATTGAACTACACCCGCAAAAGAATGGTGCCCAGGGCCGGAGTCGAACCGGCACGGATTTTAAGGTCCGCAGGATTTTAAGTCCTGTGCGTCTACCAATTTCGCCACCTGGGCATATGTGCTTTTAATGGTGACCCGCAGGCGACTCGAACGCCTGACCCTCTGATTAAAAGTCAGATGCTCTACCTACTGAGCTAGCGGGTCAAAAGAATGGTGGGGAGGGGCGGATTCGAACCACCGAACCGAAAGGAACTGAGTTACAGTCAGCCGCGTTTAGCCACTTCGCTACCTCCCCGTATATGGTGCCGGCTAAAGGACTTGAACCCTC
>NZ_NFLH01000022.1 GCF_002160815.1 Massilimicrobiota sp. An134
AAGGCATTCCTTACTTCTCATATCAAACATTGTTCATTCTCTAACAATGCTTAGAATTATTCATAAGAGGTGATATATATGTTAATGCCTAGTATTTTTGGAGAAAGTTTATTTGATGACTGGTTTGATGATTTAGATAAGGAATTCTTTGGAAAGAAGAATCCGTTATATGGAAAACATTCAAGAAATATGATGAAAACAGATGTACGTGAAACAGAAGGAACATATGAATTGGATGTGGATCTTCCAGGCTTCAAGAAAGAAGATGTGGAATTGTCATTTGACAATGGATATTTGACAATCTCAGCTAAAAAGAGCTTAAATAAAGATGAGAAGAATAAAGAAGGACAATATATCCGACAGGAAAGATATGCAGGAAGCATGAGTCGAAGCTTCTATGTGGGAGAAAGTGTTCCACAGAGTGATATTAAAGCAAAATATGAAGATGGAGTCTTGAGAATATCAATACCAAAACAGGATATGAAAGTCATCGAAAACAACAATACAATTACGATTGAATAAATAGTCAGGGTTCGAGAAATCGAACTCTTTTTTTGTAGACAATTCATGAAATTTCTTCTATTATAGAAAAGTCCTATAAAAAAATGTAGAAGTATGCTATAATACAACCGTTAAAATAAAATGTGTGGGAGAAAGATATGATTGGTTTTTATAATTATACTGTCATATTAACTTATTTAAGTTTGATAAGTGCTTTGTTTGGAACGCATTTGGCATTTAAAGGGAATTTTAGTGGAGCACTTATTTGCTTATTATTAAGTGGTGCTTTTGATTCTTTTGATGGAATGGTAGCACGTACTAAAAAAGACAGAACAGAGGAAGAGAAAAAGTTTGGGATACAAATTGATTCATTAGCTGATATGTTTAGCTTTGGTATTTTTCCAGCTATTATTGGATATACCATGATGGATTCTATTGTGTGTGGTGTAACTTGGTTATGGTTTTTTATTTTTGCGTTATATGCTTTATGTGCTATTAGTAGACTGGGATATTTTAATGTGGTTGAAGAAATGCGACAAAAAGAAACCACAGAAAAAAGAAAATACTATCAAGGTTTACCTGTCACAAGTGCAGCATTAATCTTTCCAGCTATCTATTTATTAAGACATGTTTTGACAGCTGAGTTGACGTATAGTATATATGCATGGGTTATGTTTGTTGTCGCATGGGCATTTATTATTAATTTTCAAGTAAGAAAACCTGGTTTAAAAGGCATTTTAGTTATGCTTGTTATGGGTATTTTGATTTGTACAGGATTGTTGATGTTATGAGAATATTTGACCGAAGTGGACAAGAACTCATTGTCAATCAAAGACAAAATCAATTATTAAAATTTTTATACAGTCATTTTTTAGGAAGATGTGCACTAAAAGTGTTAACCCTTCCTTTTATTACCCACATTGGTGGCTGTTATATGAATAGTCGATTTTCAAAACGTAAGATACAGCCGTTTATTCAACAAAATCAAATTGATATGAGTCAATATGAAAAACAGGAATATAGCTGTTATAATGATTTTTTTACTAGAAAAATAAAAAAAGAAGCAAGACCTATTTGTATGGAACATGATCTTTTGATTGCACCTGCAGATTCTAAATTAACCTATTATCCAATTCATCAAGATACATATTTAACAATAAAGGATACCGTCTATTCTTTATCTGATTTATTGAAGAATCAATCGTTAGCTCAGGAATATGATGGTGGAACATGTCTGATTTTTAGGTTGACGGTAGACGACTATCATCGTTATTGTTATATTGATGATGGAACAAAAGAACAGGATATTTATATACCTGGTATTTTTCATACTGTTAATCCTGTTGCGAATGATTATTACCCCATTTATAAACAGAATTCACGTTCATATTCGTTGTTACATACACAACACTTTGGGGATGTTATTTATATGGAAGTAGGCGCAATGATGGTAGGAAAAATTGTGAATCATTCCAAGACATCATTTCAGCGCGGAGAAGAAAAAGGATATTTTGAATTTGGTGGATCAACAATAGTTGTTTTGTTTAAAAAAGATATAGTTGTTATAGATGAAGATATTATTAAAAACTCTCAAAATAATGATGAAACACGTGTGCTTATGGGAGAGAAAATAGGAATAAAAAGATAAGGAGGAAAGAAAATGTCAAAGGTTATAGCTGTTACAAATCAAAAGGGTGGTGTTGGTAAAACAACAACAAGTGTTAATTTAAGTGCAGCTCTTGCATATATGGGTAAAAAAGTTTTATTAATTGATATTGATCCTCAGGCAAATGCGACACAGGGATTAGGTGTTGATCGTGCATCTTTGGAATACACAATTTATGATGCTATCGCACAGCAAATGCCTATTCAAGATATTAGTATTCCTTCTGGTGTAGATAACCTTGACATTGTTCCAGCAAATATTGATTTGGCTGGTGTTGAAATTGAACTTTCACAAGTCAAATCTGGAAGAGAACAAAGACTGAAAAAGGCATTAGGTGAATATAGAAATAAATACGATTATGTGATTATTGATTGTCCGCCGGCACTTGGTTTATTGAATACAAATGCTTTAACCGCTTCGGATTCTGTATTGATTCCTGTACAGTGTGAATATTATGCCTTAGAAGGACTTACACAGTTGTTGAATACAATTTTATTAACACAAAAGGTTTTTAATGAAAACTTAACTATAGAAGGTGTTTTACTTACAATGTTGGATGCACGTACCAATTTAGGAGTGGAAGTTTCACAGGAAGTTAGAAAATACTTTAGAGAAAAAGTATATGATGTTGTGATTCCTAGAAATATTAAATTGTCTGAAGCACCATCTGAAGGATTAAATATTTTTGATTATGATGCTCATTCTGAGGGCGCAAAAGCATATGCCAAATTGGCTAAGGAAGTGGTGAAACGAAATGGCCGCAAGTAAAAAGAAAAAAAGTGGTTTAGGTAAAGGTTTAAATGAATTATTTCAAGGTGAAGATATTCAAACAATGATTGATGCAATTGAGAAAAAACCATCTCAATTTGCACAAGTTCAGATTCCCATTGATCAGATTCGTCCTAATCCTTATCAACCTAGAAAACATTTTGATGAAGAAAAATTGAATGAATTAGCACAATCTATCAAAGAACATGGGATTTTTCAGCCAATTATCTTAAAAGAAGCGATTCAAGGTTATGAAATTGTCGCTGGAGAAAGACGTTATCGTGCAGCTTCAATTGTTGGTTTAACAGAAGTTCCAGCTATTATCGTAGAATTTACAGATCAGCAAATGATGGAAATTGCATTGCTGGAAAATATTCAACGTGAAGATTTAAATGCAATTGAAGAAGCTCAAGCTTATCAGAATATGATGAAAAAGCTCAAATTAACGCAAGAAGAATTAGCAAAGCGTATTGGTAAGTCTAGAGCTCATGTAGCGAATACTGTTAGACTTTTAAAGATGCCTCAAAAATTACAGGACTATGTTTTAGAAGGCACACTCACAATGGGACATATCAAACCTTTAATTACTATTGATGAAAAGAAAGCTTTAGAAGTTGCAAAAAAAGCTATTGAACAACAATTATCTGTAAGAGAAGTTGAAGATATTGTCAAAGGAATCAAGCTTCAAGAAGCAAGAAAGTCTAAACCTAAAGAAGTGAAACCTCAAGAATATGTTTATGTAGAAGGATTATTACGTAAAAAATACCGTACAAAAATTAAAGTTGATGATCATACAATTACTTTGAAATATACAGATACTAAAGATTTAAATAGAATCTTAGAATTAATGGGAGTTATTGAAGAATCATAAGACTTAATATACTGAACATGAAATGACAATATAAAGACAAGTGGAGGTAAAAATGAAAAAATATATTTTTTTATAAAGATTTGTTTCTTTATTGTTGTTATATCAGTGTCCATATATTTAAAAGAAAACGATTTATTAACATATATAGCTCCAATAGGTGCGTTCGATCAAACTAGCACGATTATTCAATTTAATGAATTTTCAAATGTTCTGATAGGGAGTAGTTTGCTATTACTTGCTATATTCTTTGTTTATTATAGAATGAGTATACACTTATCGTATATTACATCATTAGATAAAACAGTCTTATTTTACTATATTATATATTTTATTATTATATTAATTACTAAATTCTCATTTTATGAATTTACTGCTGATATGGCCCAATTAACATTTATGTTATCTTCTATCACATTTTTACAATCTCACTTTTTAAAAATATTACCTATTGGAATAATCATTTATATTCCAATAATATATTTATTTTTTATTCAAAAAAAAGATTGTAAGAGATGAAAGAATCATGATGATAAGATGACTGACTTCAATGACATTATGTCAGAATGATTATTAATCAGTTGATAATGATATGATGACTTAAAATATACAGATACTCAAGATGAAAATAGAATCTGAGAATTCATTTGAATGATTGAAGAACATAAAAACCTGTTCATATGAGCAGGTTTTTATTTCTTTTTCAATAGATCTTTGTGAGTTCTTTTATAATATTTTTGACGAGAATAATCATCAGGATATTGATGATAAGCTTCTTCGATATGTCGAGGATCAATAACTTTAACATGATTTTGATGGAAGTAATCAATAATATGAATGAAATCATCTTTATTTTTTACTTTAAGTTTATATGTTCCTTGAGGGCTGACACAATCTAATAGAATATGAAAGACATATTCACTATATATACCAAAAATAACAAACTGTGCAGTTAAATCCATTCTGACTTCTTGAATATCCTTGAAATCAAACTCAATATCATCATGATGAACATTCTGATAAGATATATGGGTACCATGAATATAAAGTGGTGTACTATTTTTTAAGATATTTTCATCACTTTTGAATCCATCCAATACCATATAAACAGTTTGTCTGGATATAAATGCTTTATCTTGATTATCAACTTTGATTTTTTTAGTTGTAGGAGCAGGATTAGTAGATTGTAAAGGGCTTGTCTGATCAAATTCATAAAGCAATGTATCTTGATGAACGACTTGATTGATTTGGTCTAAAAACTCCCTTTGCGTTGCCTGATTTCTTTGAACAACAGCTTTAATACCACCATCATATAAATACATCATTGTTTTTCCATAACTGGCAATCATAGGATCGTGTGTCACTAAAACAATTGTTGTATCACGTTGATTGAGATGAGATAGAATTGTTAAAAGCTTATGAGAATTTTTAGAATCCAAATTACCTGTAGGTTCATCACAAAATAGAATTTCTGGTTCATTGACTAAAGCACGTGCAATAGCGGTTCTCTGGCATTCACCACCTGAACATTCATGTGGGAATTTATCAAGAATACTTTCGATTTCTAAATCTTTCGCAAGAATTTTGATTCTATTTTCAATATCTTGACTCTTTTGATTACCTAGAATAATAGGAGCAGCAATGTTATCATAAATAGATAGATAAGGAATTAAGTTATGATTTTGAAAAACAAAACCTAATTTTTGATATCTAAATTCACATAAGTCATTTTTATGCATTTGAGAAATATACTGATTAAAGATTTGTATATCACCACGACTAGGTTGATCTAATGTTGATAAACAATTTAATAATGTACTCTTCCCAGAACCAGAAGGTCCCATAATACAGATAAAATCACCTTTTTGAAGTTGGAAATTGACATTATTTAAAGCATAGATATTTTTTCCTCGTTTTAAGAATATATCCTGATCATATATTTTTGATATATTATTCGCCTCTATTAAGATATTTGACATTGTTGATGACCTCCTTTATACAGTGTCTTTCTTTCAAGATAATATAAATCATAAGCAAAGTATATAAAACCAAATATAAACATTCTAAACTATACATCACTTGGCTTGTGAGAAATTGATGAGTGATAATATAATCCCCTAAAGAATAGATGTAAACAAATGGTATAAAGATAACTAATATAAGAAATAAAAGATTTTTAAATATAGAAATTTGAAACAGTTTACTTGGACTATAACCTAAAGCATATTGTGTTGCGTAAATATGCATTATGGATTTGATATATAGTGAATACTTGATAATAAAACATAGTAACAACATGATTAGCATCATAATAAAACACGGGATAATGAAGGGGGTTATATAACTCATGTCACCACTCATTAATACAAGGATAAACATTGTAGGTAAGACAATGGAATGAATATTGGCAATAGAAACAAGCTGATTGGTTAAATCAATA
This sequence comes from Massilimicrobiota sp. An134, assembly GCF_002160815.1. Lineage (GTDB taxonomy): Bacteria > Bacillota_I > Bacilli_A > Erysipelotrichales > Coprobacillaceae > Allocoprobacillus > Allocoprobacillus merdigallinarum. Next base: position 6,244 of record NZ_NFLH01000022.1, read on the forward strand.
AAGCTTGAAATGCTGTTGAATAAGAGTGGGTGATGAAGAAGTGTCGAGTGAAATAGATCGAATAAAAGTGGAATGAAAGTATTAATAATGGAAGCAATAGAAGCAATAGATATTAGAAATAATGCAAAATAAATGAATTTATTTTCAAATAACGAATCAGTCGCTAATGCATATAATGAGTAGAAAAAGATATGGAGAGTGAATAGGGATGAAATGATCTGACCGGTTGGAACCTTACGTTTTTGATCATGACGACTCATAGAAATCATATAAGGTGTCACTTTTTGCATATTCTTATGATTTATTGTTTCTATAATATGAGTATCAATCTCCGTAAACTGTTGAGCACTTATTGCTAAAATAAAGATCACAGTAAAGATTAAAAAGAAAGTATACAAGAAAAATGTATTTAAGAAATGATATTGGAAAATATAATTCATATGAATATGGATCAGATAAATATTGATACCTTTCATAATCAAGATACCTAAAATGAATCCTAGAAAAAAAGCAATCAAAGACATGATACCATATTGAATTATCAGATAAAGAAATAAATCTTTGGGTTTTCTTCCAAAAAGTAATAACATTGAAAATTCGTGTTTTTTATTTTGAATAAAATATTTCGCAACAAAAACACTCAATACAACTGCTATCATTAAGGTTAAAAATGGAATAAAGGCAATTGCCCTGAATGTCATCCAGTCAATTTTTAAATCTAAACGCGAAAGATGATCATACATGGCAATAAAACAAAATTCAAAAGAAGCTATCAATGTTAAGATACTTAATAAAAGTAAATAGTCTTTCTTTTGATGAATAACAATTTTTTTAATGAATGTAAGCATATGTTTTCCCTTCTTTCATTCTTATTAAACACTATAGAGTAACTACAAGGTCAAGAATTTTTATGAAAAAGTTCTCTTTCTACTAATATAATACACCTATACATAAATAATTAAAATAATTTCTGCAATAATGAAATAAAAAAATAAATTGATTTTTTCTCTATCAAATATGGTTTTAAAAACTACATTTATATTGACATTCCCATATATATTTGTTAATTTATAATTAAGAGATTATGGATACGAGGAGATTGGATATGAAGATTATTACGGATACGGGAGCTTTACTATCACCAAAGGAAGGAGAAAAAATAGGGGTTGATGTTCTTCCTTTAAATGTTATAGCTGATAAAAAGAGTTATAAAGAATATGTTGATGTGACAAGTCAGGAATTTTTAGATATTGTCAAAGAAGGGCATGTACCTAGTTCATCACAGCCTTCTATTGGTGAAACAATGGAATTATTTGAAAAATATCCAGAGGAAGACATTTTGGTTATTAATATGGCTGATGGATTATCAGGAACATATCAAAGTACAGTGAGTGCAAAAGAAAGTGTAGAGCATAGTGAAAATATTCATGTTATTAATTCTATGACTTTATGTGGACCACAAAGGTACTTAGTAGAAAAAGCTGTTGCTTTAAGAGAACAGGGATTGGATATTCATCATATTATGAAAGAATTACATAAAAGCATTGCATGTGAAAAATCATTTTTAATTCCTCAAGACTTTGGCTTTTTAAAACGTGGAGGACGCTTAACACCACTTGCAGCAACACTTGGTGGTATGTTGAAGATTACACCTATTATGACAACTACAAAAGATGCTAAAAGATTAGAAAAATATGCTATGAAAAAGACTTTTAAAAGTGCTGTTAAAGAAATTATGAAAGCTTTCCAAGAATTAGGTGTGAATGAAGACTTTAAAATTTATGTGACACATGCAGGGGTTTTGAAACAGGCTCAAGATGTTGTCAAACAGTTACAGACTGTTTTTGAAAATACAGTCATTGAAATGTATGATCTTTCTCCTGTTTTTATAGCTCAAGGCGGACCAGGTTGTATTGCTGTTCAAGCGATTAGAAAATAAAGGAATAAGGCTGTTAATAATGTCATTAACGGTCTTTTATTATATAATGAAAACGAGAGGTGATGATGGTGAACTGTCAAGATATATTAGAGTTTCAAGGTGTTTGGAGAGATTATCAACAAAGAGTATTGAATCAATTAGATATTTATAAAAAAGATCATAAAATTCATATTGTCGCTGCGCCTGGTTCAGGAAAAACGACTTTAGGTATTGAAATTATCAGACGCGTTAATAACCCAGCATTAATTCTTGTACCAACAATTACTATTCGACAACAATGGGTGACAAGAATCAATGAAGCTTTTTTAAAAGCAGGATTGAAAAGTGAGAAATATATATCACAGGATTTAAAACATCTTCGATTGATTAATGTTTCAACGTATCAATCTATTCATAGTGCCATGCGAAAGGTTAAAGATCAAGAAGATGAAGAAAATGTAGATTATCAGGATTTTTCTTTAATTGAAGCTATAAAAGAAGCAGGAATAGAAACATTATGTTTAGATGAATGTCATCATTTAAGAACTGAATGGTGGAAAGCGTTGGAGGATTTTAAAAAGCAAATCACTACTGTTTTTACAATTTCCTTAACTGCAACACCACCATATGATTCTTCCATAGCCATGTGGACAAGATATTTAGATATGTGTGGAGACATTGACATAGAAATTACAGTACCTGAATTAGTCAAAGAAGGGAGTCTGTGTCCACATCAGGATTATGTTTATTTTAATTATCCAACAGCTAAAGAAGAAGCAAAGATGAAAGAATTTCAAGATGATGTACAAAATGTTTTTTCATTTTTCATGCATCATCAAAAATTCCAACAGGCTATTTTATCACATCCATATGTAAGATCTATTCAAGATTTAGATAAAGCATTAGAAAATCCAGCGTATTTATCTTCTCTATTGATTTACTTGGAAAGTCAACAACTCTCTTATCCAAGAGAATATTTAAAAATATTGGGAACAAAGAAGTTGGAGAAGATGTCTATAAAATGGATGGAAATTTTATTGCAGGGATTTTTCTTTGATGACAGGGATTCTTATACTATCAATGAGGAAGATTTTGAAGAGCTTTACAAATATGTCAAATCACATGGATTGATTGAGAAAAAGAAAGTTATTATGCAAGTTGATATTGCTTTTGAAAAGATGCTGATTTCTTCGGTTGGAAAATGTGAAAGTATTCGAGATATTGTATGCCATGAATACAAACATATGAATAGAGAGTTAAAATTATTAATTTTAACGGATTATATCAAAGGTGAATATGAAAAAGCTATTGGTGATGATACAATGAGTGTGCATGCTTTAGGGGTTCTTCCTTTCTTTGAAATGTTAAGAAGAGAAAGTATTCAACATCATCAACCATTTCATTTGGCAGTCTTATGTGGATCTATGATTATCATTCCTGCTTTTTTAAAAAATCAATTAAGACAACTTGTCTCACAACAAATAGAAATGACATTTCAGCCATTTAAGGCCATTGATGATTATGTTAAAGTGAATGTGAAAGGAAATCATCATGAAATCATAGAAGCAGTGAGTGATTTATTTGAACAGGAAGATATTCAAGTTTTAATTGGGACAAAGTCATTGCTTGGTGAAGGTTGGGATTCACCTTGCGTAAATACTTTAATTCTCGCAAGTTTTGTTGGTTCATTTATGTTAAGTAATCAAATGCGTGGAAGAGCCATTCGTACCTATCATAAAAATCCAGATAAAGTGAGTCATATCTGGCATCTTGTCTGTGTTCCTCCTCAAAAAGGAATTATCAATCATAGACAGGAGATCAATCAGACTGAAAGTGATTTTGAAAACTTGAGAAGAAGGATGGAACATTTCTTAGGCCTTCATTATGAAAAAGACTTTATTGAAAACGGTATTGAAAGATTGACTGCAATTCAGTATCCATTAGATCGCTCACATATTAAAAAAACCAATCAAAAAATGTTGGAATTATCCTCTCAAAGAGAACAGTTAAAAGAAAGATGGGACCGTTCTTTAGCTATATATGATAAAATTGAAGTTGTTGAAGAAGTAGACATGGAAGATCAAAATATGACAAGTGTCTTATTGTATGATGCGATTAGACATGTGTTATTCACTATACTGAGTTTTGTACTTACAGGTATTTTGATATGTGTACTAGCAATGCTTTTACACATTCAAAGCAAGTCTATGATTTATGTTTTATTTTCTTGTATTTTCATTGGTGTTGTGAGCGTGTTATGGAGATTAAAAAAAGTATTTACATGGATGAATCCTTTGAATCGTTTACAGTCTTTTGGTGATGGCATTTATCAGGCTATGTTAAATATGCATTTGTTTGAAATGTTAAATTGTCGTGTACAAACAGAATCACAAGCGGTTTTATACTCTATTTATTTAAGTGGAGGAACTGCTCATGATAAGGCTTTATTTGCAAAATGTGTGAATGAATTTTTTGATGAAATTGATAATCAACGCTATATCCTTTACAACAAACATCAAAGAAATAAGATGGATAGATATTTTGTCGTTCCTGATATTTTTTCTAAACGTAAAGAAGATGCGATGATTTTTGCGCAGTGTATGCAGCCTTATATAGGAAAATATCAATTGATTTATACAAGAAATGAAGCAGGAAGAAAGATTTTGCTTCAAGGAAGAAAAGATGCTTTAGCTAATAGACAAAATAGACTCTTAACAAGAAAGAAAGTTAAAGGGGCTTTGGAATAGATTTATTTTGATGTCAATGCCTATATAAAATTTATTTCAGTGTTTGAAAATAAGAAGAAATCATCTGGTTTTGATTTAAGATTATTGGACTATTGTTATTGTCAATAGTCCTTTATGCTATAATAAGAAAAAAGGAGAGGATTATGATGCAGGAATTTTCAAAGATATTTTTAACAGGTGGATTCATTATATCATTAATAAGTATCATAGCGTGGTGGCAATTATTCAAAAAGGCTCATTTAAAAGGATGGTATGCCTTGATTCCAATTTATAATATTTATTCTTTTTGTAAGATGGTTACAAGCTCTGGATGGACAATGTTGATAGTCCTGATTCCTTTTATTAATATCATATTTATCATTTATCTCCTTATGAGATTATCTTATGCTTTTGGACATGGATTATTATTTGCCTTAGGATTATTTTTCTTTTACCCAATCTTTATTTTGATTTTAGCTTTTGGTCAGTCAAGATATATAGGTTAAAGACTTTCAAGTTATGAAAATGAATATGAAAAAATGGGAATATTGATTATAATATGGAAAAAGGAGGAATGAAAGATATGAGTTTCCCAAGTGGGTTTTATTGGGGTGGAGCAACTGCTGCTAATCAATTAGAAGGTGGATGGCAAGAAGGTGGAAAAGGTATTTCTTGTCCAGATATCTGTACAGGTGGTACAGCAACAACAAGTAAAAGAATTACACCAGTTTTAGAAGAAGAAACTTTTTATCCTAGTCATGATGCAATTGATCATTATCATAGATATAAAGAAGATATTGCATTATTTGCTGAAATGGGATTTAAAATGTATCGTTTTTCAATTGCATGGACAAGAATCTTTCCAAATGGTGATGAAGAACAACCTAATGAAGAAGGATTAAAGTTCTATGAAAGTTTAATTGATGAATGTTTAAAATATGGTATTGAACCAATGGTCACTATTTCTCATTATGAAGTACCATTCCATCTCACAAAGAAATGGAATGGTTGGGCTGATCGTAGAATGATTGACTGTTATTTAAATTTCTGTAAAGCTATCTTTACACGTTATAAAGGAAAAGTCAAATACTGGTTAACATTCAATGAAATCAATAGTGCGACAACACCAATGGGTGGATTTTTATCTCAAGGGATTTTAAATGAAATTAAAACAATGGATTTTATGGATCAGGTCGATAATCCAAACAATCGTTTTCAAGGATTACATCATCAATTTGTTGCCAGTGCTTTAGCTGTAAAAATGGCTCATGACATTGATCCAAACTATCAAGTAGGATGTATGCAAATTATGGCAACAAGTTATGCTTTAACTTGTCATCCTGAAGATGAAATTGTTAATCAACAAAAAGGACACTTAATGAACTGGTTCTGTAGTGATGTTCAATGTCGTGGAAAATATCCAAACTATATCAAGAGATATTTTAAAGATAACAACATTACAGTACATATGGAACCAGGTGATGATGATATTTTAGCGGCTGGACCTGTTGATTTCTACACATGTTCTTATTATATGTCAAATTGTCAAACAGCTGACAAATCTAAAGAATCTGGTAAAGGAAATATCTTAGGTGGTGTTCCAAATCCATATCTAAAGGCTAGTGACTGGGGATGGCAAATTGATCCTATTGGACTTCGCTATTCATTAAATGAAATCTGGGATCGTTATCAAAAACCAATCTTTGTCGTAGAAAATGGACTAGGCGCTTATGATAAGATAGATGAAGATGGTAAAGTTCGTGATGATTATCGTATAGATTATTTAAGAAGTCATATCCAACAAATGCATGAAGCTGTTTTAGATGGTGTTGATTTAAGAGGTTATACACCTTGGGGATGCATTGATTTGGTTTCTGCTTCAACAGGAGAAATGGCTAAACGTTATGGATTTATCTTTGTTGAAAGATATGATGATGGAACAGGAGATTTCTCTCGTCGTAAGAAAGAATCTTTCTATTGGTATAAAAAAGTTATTGAAACAAATGGTGAAGATTTAGATTAAAAAGACTGCTTAGGCAGTCTTTTGCAATACGTGATCTGATAAGGATTGAGGAATGAGTTGTTGATAAGTTTCTTCAATCCATTTTTTTGTTAAACCATTTTGATAATGATAATGTGTTGTTTCATATTGAGATGTATATTGATCATAAGGAATCAGTTTAAAGTTTTCTAGATTTTGATCATAATAATTAATGATTGGGATATAATCAATATTTTGAATAGAGAACTGATGATTTTCTTTAACGATATCCAATGATACCATCATAGAAACATTATAGGCATTTTTAAATTCTTGATGCGTACGATCAACAATAGGATCAGCACTGACAAAGTTACCAAGTGAATACATACAAAGTGTTTTATTGTTAATCCATTCCATAGTTTGTGAACAATGTGGGTGATTACCTATAATAATATCTACTCCTAAATCACTTAATAACTTAGAAACATCTTCTTGTTGTTTCGATATTTCATAAGTAAATTCAGTTCCCCAATGCATCATTGCGATTAAAATATCACAGTTTTCTCTTGTTTGTGTGACTTCTTTCGTTAATAAATCTTTATATGCCTGTGTCATTTTTCGGTCACTAGGACGATTAAATAAAGCAACTTTGGCTTGATTTTCATCACTGACAATTTGATTTGTTGCATATGTATAAGATACAAAACCAAACTTTATTCCATGAATAGTCATATATTTTCCTTGATCTCTATCATCTTGATTATAGTAAGTTCCCACAGCTAAAATATCTTTTTCTTTTAAGAAATCAAGGGTATTATCAATGCCCTGATTTCCTCGATCATTAGCGTGGTTATTAGCAGTTGAAACGACTTCTAAATCAAGCGATGCTACCTGTTTACCAATTTCACGAGAAGCATTAAAAGAATAGCCTGTCCCAGAAATGTTCAGTTCTTTACCACCAATAGGTGTTTCCAGATTAGCAATGGATAAATCATCATTTTGTAGATAAGGTCTTACCAAATCATAATAGCCTTTATCTTGGCTATCATCTTCGATCCAGTCATAATAAGGCTTCTCATATAATAAATCACCAATAAAATGACAGCTTACTGTGTTTTTTATTTCTTCTTTTTGAGGTTGTGTTTGTGGTTGCGGTTGACATCCAACAAGCAAAAGGACCAAACAAACAAATAATTTTATTTTTTTCATGAAATCACCATAATGATTGTATAATATTGTCGAAAGCTGTTCAATACCTATGATATAATAAAATATAGAGAAAAGAGGGTTTATATGATTGAAAAAGCAAGATTAGAAGATTGTGATGAGATTTATGACTTAATGTGTATATTAGAAAATCAAAAATTGGATTATGATCATTTTAAACAAACTTATCACCAGGGAATCAATAGTAATGATGTGGTATATCTGGTTTATCGACAAGACAAAATATTAGGGTTTTTAAGCTTTCAGATTCATCGTTATTTACATCATAATCAAGATACAGGAGAAATTGTTGAACTGGTTGTTTTACCAGAAAGTCGAGGTCAGAGAATTGGCGGACAGTTATTACAGGCTATCGAAGCTAAGGCCAATGAATTGCGTTTAGAACAGATTGAATTATCAACATCGACTTATAGAAAACAGGCGCATCACTTTTATGAACAAAATGATTATGAGATGTTGCATTATAACTATACAAAAAATTTATAGAACTATAAGATAGTTCTTTTTTTGTATATAACAGTATATAACAGTTGACAACAGTTTCATACTGTTATATACTGTTTATGAACAGGAGGGAGAAAATGAAAATTATTATTAATCATTCTTTAATGACACCTATATATGAACAAGTTGTTGATCAGATTAAAACAATGATAAGAAAAGGAGAACTTAAAGAAAATGATCAGTTACCATCTGTTCGTACTCTCTCAAAAGAGTTGAAAATAAGTGCCCTGACTGTCAAGAAAGCGTACGATAACTTGGAAGAAGAAGGGTTTGTAGTGACAGTTCATGGAAAAGGAACATATGTGAGTGCGAATAATCGTGAATTGTTATTGGAAGAACAAAAAAAGGAAATCGAAGCCGATTTGGAAATGGCCATTCAAAAAGGTAGAAGATGTGGAATCAGTGATGAAGAATTAAAGAGTTTATTTGAGATGATTCTGGAGGGTTAATTATGTTAAAGGTAAAACATTTAAAAAAGAATTATGCTTCATTTTCATTAGACTGTTCTTTAGAAGTCAAACCAGGTTATGTCACTGGCTTGATAGGACAAAATGGAGCTGGAAAGAGTACAACATTTAAAGCTATCTTAGGGTTAATTCAATGTGATGGAGGATCAATTGAAATATTTGGTCAATCTGCTTTGAATGAAGAGGATAAACAGTTATTAGGTGTTGTTTTATCGGATTCAGGTTTTAGTGGATATTTAACAATATCAGATATTATTCCTATATTAGAGAATTTATATAAACAATTTGATAAATCATTCTTCTTACGTATGGTGAATCAGTTTGAATTGCCTAAAAATAAGAAAATCAAAGAATTTTCTACAGGGATGAAAGCAAAATTGAAAATTATCGTTGCGATGAGTCATCAGGCTCAACTGTTGATTTTGGATGAACCAACAGCGGGGCTAGATGTGATTGCGAGAGATGAATTGCTTGATATGATGAGAGATTATATGACAGAAGATGATCAAAGAGCTATTTTAATCAGTTCTCATATTTCCAGTGATTTAGAAACACTCTGTGATGATGTCTATATGATTCATGATGGTCAAGTAATTATGCATGAAGATACGGATGTCTTATTAAGTGAGTATGCTTTATTAAAGGTAGATGATCAACAATTTGAACAGTTGGATAAGGCGTATATCTTAAAATACAAAAAGGAAAGTTATGGTTATAGCTGTTTGACTCATCAAAAACAATATTATAGAGAAAATTATCCTAATATTGTATTAGAAAATAGTCATATTGATGATGTGATGACAATGATGATTAGAGGTGAAAAATCATGAAAGGTTTATTGATTAAAGATTTTAAATTGATGTTGATGCAAAAGAGTTTCTTTATCATTATTATTGTTGTGGCAGGTTTGATATCAATCAGTTCGCAAGATCCAACTTTTATGATTGGTTTTATAACATTTATACTATCATTATTTACCGTCAGTACAATTTCTTATGATGAATTTGATAATGGTTATCCATTCTTATTAACACTTCCTTTTTCTAGAAAAACTTATGTTTTAGAAAAGTATGTTTATGGATTGATTTTAGGAACAGGAGCCTGGATAGTATCAGTGATGATATGTAGCTTGATGCTTATTGTTCAGGGGAAGCCTGTGACTTCAGATATGTTGATTGGAGCTTTCGTGATTTTACCGATGTTTCTTGTCATAGAATCATTGATGATACCTGTTCATCTGCGTTTTGGTGGAGAAAAAGGAAGATATGCTCTCATTGCTTGTGTAGGTGTCCTTGTTGTGATTGGATTTGTGGTTATGAAAATAGTGGAAATCTTTCATATCGATGTTCTTCCATTGATTTTAGCTATTGATGCTTTAGGTCCAGTAATGTTTATGGTGATTCTTTTGATGATTGGATTTTTAATTATGTTGGTCTCTTTAAAAGTCAGTCTATCTATTATGAATAAAAAAGAATTCTAGGAGAATCATCAATGGATTTTACAATACTCATGGTTGTGTTGCTTTTAGGGGTTGGGATACCGACGAGAAATAAGGCTATTCGAGCTTATCGTCAAAGGAAGAATCGAAAGAATAGAAAAAATGATCAATGAAAAAAGATTATCAGTTTTTGAGGCTGATAATCTTTTATGTTTATAAATTGTCAATATAATCAATCACTTGATGAAGTGAATCAAGAATACAAGTTGTTTTGTTAGCATAATCTTCATCAGGGTATTTCATATCTGGAATACAAATCACAGATATATGAGCGTTATGGGCTGCTTGTATACCTGCTTCACTATCTTCTAAGACAAGTGCTTCACTTGGCTGAACATTTAACTTTTGACAAGCGTTCAAGAAAACATCGGGAGCAGGTTTTCCATGTTCGACCTCATCACCACAGATCACATCATCAAAATAATTGAGAATGCCATTATCAGTTAATAAAGCATTGACTCTTTCACGACGACTTGAAGTAGCAATCATTGTTTTATAATGATGTTCCTTTAAATAAGTCAACAATTTCACAAGACCATCTTTTAATGGAACACCATCTCTTGCAAATTGTTCATCCATTAACTGATGTACCTTTTTCGCAACTTCTTCAATAGGAAAATCTTCGCCATATTGATCAAACATAGCACGTCTTGTGGCTTCCATAGTACGCCCTAATAAAGTTGTATAAAACGCTTTTGTCATTTCTAAGTTCATCGTTTTTAAAACATCTTTATAACATTGATAAGTGACATTTTCTGTATCAATCATTAATCCATCCATATCAAAAATAACCGCTTTTAACATTTTTTATTCCTCCACTTTATATTGAGTATAAGAAAATGATCTATCTGTGTCAATGAAAAAACAAAGATTATGACAAGATTATTTTGCTTATTTTAAATGTTTATATTATAATGGTAACGGTTTGGAGGTTAGAGTATGAATAATATGATGGAAAGATTGGAAACAATCGCAAGAAGATATGAAGAATTAAATGAAATATTAATGGATCCAAGTATCGCAAATGATGTTCAAAAGATGACAGAAGCATCTAAAGAACAGGCAACTTTGGAAAATGCTTATCAGTTATATCAAGAATATAAAAAGGTTTTAGATGGAATTGAAGAAGCCAAAGAATTACTTAAAGAAAGTGATCCAGAAATTAAGGAAATGGCTGAATTGGAATTAAGTGAATTGGAAGAAAAGAAACCTCAAATTGAAGAAAAATTACATTTAGAATTAATTCCTAAAGATCCAAATGATAATAAAAATGTTATTGTTGAAATTCGTGGAGCCGCTGGTGGAGATGAAGGGAATATCTTTGCAGGTGACTTATATAGAATGTATGTCAAATATGCAGAATCACAGGGATGGAAGATTGAAGTTTTGGAAGCTCAGGATAGTGAAGCTGGGGGCTATTCATTGATTTCCTTTATGATTAAAGGGGAAGGTGTTTATTCAAAATTGAAGTTTGAATCTGGTTCACATCGTGTACAACGTGTACCTAAAACAGAAACACAGGGACGTGTGCATACTTCTACAGCGACTGTGCTTGTGATGCCTGAAGCAGAAGAAGTTGATTTTGAATTAAATCCATCTGATTTAAGAATTGACACATATCGTGCATCAGGTGCAGGAGGACAGCATATTAATAAAACAGATTCAGCAGTACGTATTACACATATTCCAACAGGTGTTGTGACAACTTCACAGGATGGACGTAGTCAGCATGACAACAGAGATAAAGCAATGCGTGCAATGCGTACAAAATTATATGAAATGAAATTACGTGAACAGGAAGAAGCAATTGGCAGTGAACGTCGTAGTAAGATTGGAACTGGAGATCGTAGCGAAAAGATCAGAACATATAACTATCCACAAAATCGTGTCACTGATCACCGTATTGGATTAACAATTCAGCAGTTAGACCGTATTATGGAAGGGAAACTGGATGATATTATTGAAGCTTTGATGAATGAAGATCAAAGATTGAAACTTCTAGGAGAAGAACAATGATTTTAAGAGAACTGATTCGTCAAAGTGAAGCCATGCTTGATGAAAAAGATAAAGACTGTAATGTTGCGAAAGTTCTGTTTTATCATTTGGCTCATAAAGAGCCTCATCAATTGTATCTGATGATGGATGAAGAAGTTGATGAAGAATTATTAAAACAGTTTCAGGATGGTATGCAAAGATATATGAATGGGGAACCTATTCAATATATTAATGGAAAAGAAAACTTTTTCTCTAGAGATTTTATAGTCAATGAAAATGTGTTGATACCACGTTATGAAACAGAAGAATTGGTAGAAAATATTCTTTATAAAATTGATGATTATTTTGATGATTATTCATCTATTGATTTATGTGATGTAGGAACGGGTTCAGGAGCGATTGCGATTACTTTGGCATTAGAAGAACCAAAATTAAATGTCGTCGCAACAGATATCAGTGAAGAAGCATTAGAGGTCGCTAAAGCGAATGCCAGTGAATTAGATGCTCAAGTGACTTTTTATCAAGGGGATATGTTAGAGCCATTGATAGACCGTCAACAGAAGTTTGATATCTTTGTATCCAATCCACCTTATATTCCACAAGATCAGGAAATTGAAAGTGTTGTGAAAGATAATGAACCCCATGTGGCTTTATTTGGTGGAAATGATGGTTTGTATTTTTATCGAAAGATCTTTAAAGATGTTCGTCATGTTTTAAAAGACCGTGCTTTACTTGCTTTTGAAATGGGATTTGATCAAAGAGAACTCATGTCACAGGCAGTAGAACAGTATTTTCCAGGTATTCCTTATGAAATTATCAAGGATATCAATGGAAAAGATCGCATGTTGTTTATTTATTATCATTTGAGTTAACATTATGGAAAAGATTTTAGAAACATCAAGATTATACTTAAGACGTTTAGAAGTTACAGATGCTATGCGTATGAGTGAGTATCGTCAAAAAAAGGAAGTCGCTTATTATCAATCATGGAAAAAGTATTCAGTAAAAGATGCAACAAAACGTATTCAGCAATGTTTAAAGTTAACAGATTTGAATCTACCAAAAACAAATTATCATCTAGCTATTATTTTAAAAGAAAATGATCAGATGATTGGTGATTTATTTGTAGATGTGGCTAATGAAAAGTTTTTTGTTTTGGGATATACAATAGATAGTATTTATTGGTCTCAAGGTTATGGAAGTGAAATTGTGGAAGCTTTTTGTGTGTTTATGAAAGAACAGTATCATTTTCAAAGAGTGATTTGTTATGTTTATAAGGATAATCAGCGTTCAAAACATTTGTTAAAAAAACTTGATTTTCAAAAGTTTGAAGAATCTTTCTTCTATCATGATGAAGGGTATGTCAAATATTTATAGCTCTATGTCAACAGCGATATGGATGCCTAGTTAAATGAGTAGCATATATTGCTTCAAATGATTGAATGAGGACTAAATATCCTCATTTTTTTTATTTTTCATATTTTTTCCATAAATTTATATTATAATAAAGAAAAATAGGAGGTGTTTATATGAAAGTCTTATTGGTTGAAGATGAAAAACTAATACGTCAGTTCATTGTAGAGTATTTTCAAAAACAGGGAGAAGAAGTTATTGAAGCGAGTGATGGATATGAAGGTTTATCATTATTAGATGATAGCTTTGATCTTGTTTTATTAGATATTATGATGCCTGGTATTGATGGTTATGAAGTTTGTAAACAGATTCGTCAAAAGAATGATATTCCTATTTTATTTATTAGTGCTTTAAGTGATGATGATAATAAATTAAAAGGATATGATCTTGGTGCTGATGATTTTATATCTAAGCCATTTACACCTTCATTATTATATGCAAAATGTAATGCTTTATTAAAACGCTTTAAAAAAGATGAGCAGGGGATGATTATTGAAGAAGGAATCATCCGTATTAATGATGATACGCATGAAGTTTATATTGATGGAGAAAAAGTATCTTTATCACATAAAGAATATCAGATGTTGATGTATTTTATTGATAATAAACGTAAAATTTTATCTAGAGATCAGCTTTTAGATCGTATCTGGGGTTATGATTATTATGGTGATCAGCGTATTGTTGATACTTATGTCAAAAAATTAAGAAAAAAATTAAAAGCAGCTTCAGTCTATATTCAAACGGTAGTCAAAATTGGCTATATGTTTGATTCTAAGGGGTAATCTATGAGGAAATTAAACTTTAGTTTAGTTATCAAAATAGCCTGTATTATTTTATTAGCTTTTTTAGCAGTATTAGGTAATGAAATTCGTTTAGGGATTGAGCGCTATATTAAAAACACATTAGAAACTGATGCTGAAATAACGATTCGTAACTTAGATAAGTTTGCCAAAAATTATGTTGAAAGAATTGCAGTGAATCCAGTTGATTTATCTTCCCAACAATTTTTAAGATTATATCATCATGCGCTTTCTGGGGATTTAACGAAAGTCAAATGTTTGGTTGATGCTGATGGAAAGATTTTAGATATGTCTAGAGATGGGGTTGAAGGACCATCATTATCTTTGATAGTTGAAAAAGATGATACGAATTATTCTGTTGGTATTGATTTTTCTTCATTGAGTCAAAAAGATTTGGAAAAATTGGAGAAGGTCATTATACAACATCAAAATTCACAATTAGATATATCTATTGATGTTCATATAGGCCAATATAATGAATTTAATGGTGAAATGAGAGATTTGGATTTTAAAGAAATAAAAGTCAACAATCAGACAGTTATTGAGCATCAGGTTGAAGGTGAAATAACACATATAGAAGGTGTTGCCAGTTCTTATATGAGTGCCAAGATGGAGCTGTTGTTTCCATATTCAGCAGATGGTTTATCATATTCTTCTAATTTAACACAAAAAGCAATGTTAACTGATTATCATGATGCTTTTAATGGATTAAAACAGCAAATTCAAAAAAATTTTGAACAATTTAAAGATTCAGGAAAAGAATTTAATTCATCAATTTATGATTATACACAATACTATTTGATTAATCCTTATGAATATAATGGTAAATATTATTCTACCATTATGATGCGATTAGAAGATTGGATCACACCTAATCAAACGCAAGAAGAAGTCACTGTAGATGCAGCAACAGTAGGTTATATTTTTATAACGCAGGAATATGAAAATCTACGTATGAAAAGTTTACAACAATTTATGTATGATAATTCATCAACATATATTTTAGCCATTGTTTTGATTATTATTATGTGCTTTATTGTAGCTTATATGATTGTCCGTCCAATCAAACAATTAGAATTAGCTGCCTGGCGCATTTCTCGTAAGCAGTTTGAATATCCTATTGATACTTCACGACATGATGAACTTGGTGATTTGGCTAGAAGTGTTGATAAGATGAGTAAGGAATTAGAAAAAACAATCAATGATTTGCATCAGGAAATTGAACGTGTTCAACAACTAGAGGTTGTCAGAAAAGAGTTCGTTTCTAATTTTACACATGAAATTAAAACACCACTAGGCATTATTAATGGTTTTAGTGAAATGGTTGAACTGGAACAGGATGAAAAGAAACGTAATGAATACATACAAATCATTCAAAATGAAACAAGACGCATTAATGAACTTGTTTTAGCTATGTTAGACTTATCAAAACTAGAATCTCAAAATATGACATTGGATCTTGAAGAAGTAGATTTATTAGATATCGTTGATGAAGCTTTAGAATCAATGGCTTGTCTGTTTGAAGCACAGAAAGTTCATTTGAAAACTGATTTAGATTCTAGTATTATCCAAGCCGACCCTTTTAAGATAGGAATGGTTATTACAAATTATATAAGTAATGCTTTGCGTTATACAGAAGCAGGCGAAGAAGTCATTATTCATTTGGACGAACATTGCTTCTCGGTAGAAAATACAGGGGCCCATATCCCAGAAGAAGACATACAAAAAATCTGGCTCTCTTTTCATAAAGTTGATAAAGCCAGAAATGAAGGTGGAACTGGTTTGGGGTTAGCTATCTGTAAAGCTATATTGGAATTGCATCATTTTGAATATGGTGTTGAAAATACACCACAGGGTGTTCTCTTCTATTTTAAATATTAGTTCCCTTTAGGGGGAACTTTTCTTATTGACAAACATCTATCCAGTCTTGAGGATGACAACACTCTTCTAATTCATGACAAGATAAACGAATCGCACTATGATCATTACCAGCAGCAGGATAGACGTATGCTAACTTTTGTAAAGAGATATCAAGATAAATTTGTACATTGTCTTTGACTACAAAAGGACATACACCACCAGGACTATGTCCAATATAGGATTCAACAAGTTCATTAGGAATCATTTTTGCTTTTTTATGGAAGTATTGTTTATATTTTTTATTGTCAATTTTGGCATCACCAGCCATAACAATCAGCAAAGGTTGTTCATCTATTAAAAAAGATAAAGTTTTAGCAATCTGTTGAGGTTGACATCCTAATGCTTTTGTGGCTAATTCAACAGTTGCGCTAGAATCCTTTAAATCAATAATACGATCTGCTAAATGAAGCTGATGAAAATATGTTTGAACACGTTTATATGACATAGTTATGACCTCCTTTGATTTCTCTCAGTTTTAGTATAATCTTTTGAATAGGATAAGTAAAATCTATAGAATGATGACTGTTTAAAAAAATAATGATTGTCTTTTAAATATGACAAATAATGCAAAAAGGAACCTCTATAATAATGGCAAGAGGTGGGAAAAATGGAACTGATTCTTAGTCCTAGTCGTATGAAAAAGATTAGGTACCAATTTATTTTTTATATAACTTTAATTTCTTTTTTAATTTCTATTGTACATATTTATTCAACATCATTATTATTTGCATTGCCTTTTTTTTATGTGTGCTTTATGTGTGGGTATCAGTCTATTATAGGTTATGCTATAGGGCTTGGTATAGGGGTTATATTCTTAGATGTTCCTTATGATGTTTTTGTGATAAGTGCTATATCTTTTGTTATTTTAGAATTCTGTTTACTGTTTCAATCCATGAAATCAAGATATGTGCCCTATCTTTTAACATTGATTGGAGGTATCTATTATGCTTATATTCAAATAGATTTACTTTCAACTTTATTACTCACTATTTTAACATATATCAATACAATGATTTTTACATCTTTAACACCGATATTTATGCATGGCGAAGCTGAGCTTTTGACTCATGAAAGAATGAAAGCTTTAACAGTTGTAATTCTTATATGTACAATGGGGTTATTGCCATATTCTCAAATGTCAACAATGATATTAATTCGTATTTTTATTTTAATTATGATTTATCATGAATGTTTAGATGATTTATTGCCAGGATTATTTTATAGTGCTATGTTGATGCTGTTGATGGATCTAGGATATAAAGATGATATTTTATCTTTTTTACTACCCCTTTTCTTTTTCTATATGATTCCTTGTCATAAAAAATCAACTATCGTCTCTCTATATTTTGTATCTCATCTTATTTTGCCATTCTTTTTAGATTTTCAATATACATATCATGGATTTATTGTCGTTGCCAGTGGCTTGATTTTTTTCATCTTACCGATGCGTTTACATAAACCTGTGTTGTCTTCAAGTTATCAGGAAATGACTTTTAAACAACAATTATCAAAACAGGTTGATTCTTTCTGTCATTTATTTGAACAGATGACAGCTCTGTTTACGAAAGCACCTGCACCTAATCGTTCTTTAGAATATGTGGGTTATATTTATGAAGATATGTGTCAGAATTGTTCAAGTCAAACCACTTGCTTTCATAAAAAATATGGACCACATCGTTTAGTCAAATTAATGAATAAAGGATTAAAAGAAAGTTATAGTGAAGCTGATGAAGATTTTATTCATCAATATTGTTTAAATCCAGAAAAATATCTAGCTTTAGTACAGCAGTATCGTAAAGATTATCGGAAAATCAGACGAGTTCAGGAAGAATATAAAGTGATGAAAAATGATCTCTATCATCAATTTTCATTATTAAATCATGTTTTTCATCAATTTTCTCATCAACTGGAAATTGGACATATTGAAGAAAAGCATATTTATGAACATATGGAAGGTTATCATTTTCAATTGGCACATCTTAAAAAATACTATGAATCACAATCAGTCTATTATTTAGAAATAGGGCTATATGATATGACTAGAGAAGAAATTGAAAATGAATTTATACCGATTCTTGAAGCTTATCTTAATGAAACATTGGATATAGAAGTTATCAAAACACCCATGCATCAGTTAGGTTATACATATCTTGTTTTAAAACATCATACCCGTTATTTTATTCAATACGGAGTCTCACAATGTGCTAAAGAAAGTATTGCCTGTGGGGATAGTTATACGATTTTTTCTATGAATGAAAATGACTATTTTGCCTTGAGTGATGGTATGGGACAGGGACAAAAAGCAAGTGATGATTCAAGCTTGACATTAGATGTCATGAAACAGTTAATTACAAATGGCATTTCTTTAAATGATACCATTCAATCAGTGAATGCTTTATTAAAAATTAAAAATCGTAATGATATGTTTACTACGGTTGATATGATAGAAATCAATCTGGTCAATGGAGTGACAACATTTATGAAATATGGGGCTTGTCCAACCTATATTTTACGTGATCATGAAATCATAGAAGTAGAATCTAAAACGTTACCGATGGGTATTGTTTCACCACTTGAAACAATGATTCAAAAACAAACTTTGAAAGAAAATGATATGATTTTTATGGTAAGTGATGGTTTTTCAGGACATTTTAGAGAATTTTTAAAGGATAATGAATATTTGATTGGTGATGATCATCCTAAAGATATTGCTCATTTATTTATGACATTGGCAAATGATGAACAAAGGAATGATGATATGACCATCATGGTTTTAAAAATATGTAAGCAATAATCCCAAAATATTGGGATTTTTGTTTTGGAATTATCATTTCTTTGATATAATGTCCTCATGGAGTGATAGCATGAATTTAGAGTTATTAGATCGTTCAAAATATTACGTGATTGGTGTGTCTGGTGGATGCGATTCAATGTATCTTTTAGATACTTTAAGAAAGGAAGGGTATCATTTACTGGTTGCTCATGTGAATTATAATTATCGTCATGATAGTTATATGGATTATGAGCTAGTCAGTGATTATTGTGCAATGTATGGAATTCCTTTCTATTATAAAGAATTTCATCCTCAAGATTATCATCAGGGTAATTTTCAAAATCAGGCAAGAACGTTAAGATATAATTTTTATAAAGAAATCTATGATCTTTATCATGTTGATGGTGTGATTTTAGGTCATCATTTAGATGATCATTTGGAAACTATTTATATGCAGTTATCCCATCATAATACGGTTCACTATTTAGGAATTAAACAGGAAACACATGTTCAAAATATGCGCATTATTAGACCTTTAATGTGTCTATATAAAGAAGAAATCATTAAAAGATGTCAAGATGGGCATATTCCTTATCATGATGATTATACAAATTTTGAAACAGATTTTGAAAGAGATAAAGTTCGTAATACTGTTTTGAATCATTATACATTACAACAAAAAGAAGAACTTTTAAAAAAGGCTGAAGCACATAATCAAAGAATCAAAGAATTAGAGTTTAAAGTTCAAACCTATTACCAACAATATAAAACAGATGGCATTATTTACTATTATTATATTCCTAAAGAGTTAAGAGAAATCTTTCTTTATTTAATTTTACGTGATGTGATGCCAACACAGTTAATTTCTTATTCTCTTATTCAGGAAATCAAGCATCAGATTGATAGTGTGAAACCAAATATTCAAATGAATTTACCAGTTAATTATCTGTTCATAAAAGAATACGATAATATCTACATCATTGATAAAGATAAAACCAAAGGCTATCATTTTGAATTTAGAGAATATATGCCTTTTGGTTGTGAGTATTTCCATTTATTAGATAGTGGTCATATCAATGAAGGGGTCTTTCTTGCCCCTGAAGATTATCCAATTACTATCCGTACAATGAAAGAAGGCGATAGCATTATGACATCTTCTGGAACAAAAAAACTCTCACGTCTATTTATAAATGCAAAAATTCCTGCTTTGAAAAGAAAAACATGGCCTGTTGTCGTGAATAAGGATGGAACTATTGTTTTAGTTCCACATATTGCAAAAAACATTGATTATTTGACTACAAAACCAAATGTATTTGTGATAAAATAAAAAGGCTTATTATAAGGAGTGAGAAGTATGCATAAAGATGTTAAAGAGATTTTATATACTCAAGAAGAAATTGTTGAGAAGTGTAAAGAATTAGCAAAACAAATTACAAATGATTATAATGATAAAGAAGTGATTCTGGTTGGTTTATTAAAAGGATCTGTTCCTTTTTTAGCGGAATTATCTAAATATATAGAATTAGATGTGACATTTGATTATATGGATGTCAGCAGTTATGAAGGTGTTGAATCACGAACAATTACAATCAAGAAAGATTTGGATCAGGATGTCAAAGGTAAAGATATCTTACTTGTAGAAGATATTCTAGATACCGGTAAAACATTAACAACAGTCAAAGCAATGCTTGAAGAACGTGGTGCAAATTCTGTTGAAATTGTTACAATGTTAGATAAAAAAGAAGGACGTACTTATCCAATTGAAGCAAAGTATGTAGGATTTGAAATTCCTAATGCATTTGTGATTGGATTTGGATTGGATTTTAATGAGAAATATCGTCAATTACCTTATGTAGGTATTTTAAAAGAAGAATGTTATCAGTAGTGAAAAGGAGATTATATGAACAATAAGAATAAGAGTTTAATAAAAGCCATATTGCCTTGGGTTCTTGTCATTATTTTATTGAGTTCATTAGTTCCATTATTAAATATGGGGCGTACAAATGAAGTGAACTATACTGAGTTTACGGAAATTGTCAATAAAGAAAATGTAACTGAAGTATCTGTGATGCCTGGTATTTATGTGACAAGTGTAGAAGGACAATATACAAAGACTAAAGAAGGTCAAGAAGTCAATTATACATTTAAAACAAATGTTCCACAGACTGATCAGGAATTAGATTCTTTAATTCAGTTAATGGAAGATAAAGGTATTACAGTTGAAGTTTTAGATGCAAAAAGTGAAAATATGTTGGTAGATACTTTATTAGGTTTACTTCCATATATTTTATTGATTGGTGTGATGTTTTTTGTAATGAGAAGTATTGGTGGTGGCGGGGGTGCCAATGCCAAAGCTTTCGATTTTGGAAACTCACGTGCGAAATTAGAGAAAGACAGCAAAACAAGATTTACAGATGTTGCTGGAGCAGATGAAGAAAAAGAAGAATTAAAAGAATTAGTAGATTTCTTGAAAAATCCAAAGAAATTTGCCAACATGGGGGCTAAAATTCCTAGAGGTGTATTACTTGTAGGGCCTCCAGGTACAGGTAAAACATTACTTGCAAGAGCAGTGGCTGGTGAAGCCAATGTACCTTTCTATTCTATTTCAGGTTCTGAATTCGTAGAAATGTTCGTTGGTGTTGGTGCTGGACGTGTGCGTGATATGTTTAAAAAAGCAAAACAAAATGCACCATGTATCATCTTCATTGATGAAATTGATGCTGTGGGGCGTCAAAGAGGAACTGGTGTCGGTGGTGGACATGATGAACGTGAACAGACATTGAACCAGTTGTTAGTTGAAATGGATGGATTTAGTGGTAATGAAGGTATTATCATTTTAGCAGCAACAAACCGTGCTGATGTCTTAGACCCTGCATTACTTCGTCCAGGACGTTTTGATAGACAAATTCAAGTTGCAAACCCAGATAAAAAAGCGAGAGCTGAAATCTTACGTGTTCACGCACGTAATAAGAAATTTACAGATGATGTGAATTTTGATAACATTGCACAACGTACTCCTGGTTTCTCAGGTGCAGAGTTAGCTAACGTATTAAATGAAGCGGCTTTATTAGCGGTTCGTTTAGGACATAAACGTATTACTTTAGATGATGTTGATGAAGCGATTGACCGTGTTATTGGTGGACCAGCGAAAAAATCACGTAAGTATACAGAAAAAGAAAGAAAATTGGTTGCTTATCATGAAGCAGGACACGCAATTATTGGTTTAACTTTAGAGGATGCCAATAAAGTTCAAAAAGTCACAATTATTCCTAGAGGCCAAGCTGGTGGATATAACTTAATGACACCAAAAGAAGAAACATATTTCCAAACAAAATCACAGTTAATGGCAAGCATCACTGGATTCATGGGTGGACGTGTGGCTGAAGAAATCTTCTTTGGTGATGTCTCTTCTGGTGCGCATAATGATATTGAACAGGCGACTCGTATTGCCAGATTAATGGTTACTGAATTAGGTATGTCTGATTTAGGACCAATTAAATATGATTCTGGTCATGATGCAGTATTCTTAGGTAGAGATTATTCATCTACAAGCAATACACATTCTGGTCAAATTGCTTATGAAATTGATCAGCAAGTTCGTAAGATTATTGATACTTGTTATGAACAATGTCGTCAGATTATCAATGAACAAAAAGATAAGTTAATTATTATTGCGAATGCTTTATTAGAGCATGAAACATTAAATAATGAACAAATTGAATCATTATATAACACTGGACATATGTTAGAAATGGATAATGGTGTGGATGATGATGATCATCATGATCAAAACCCACCAGTAGAAGAAAAGAAAAGCACAGTGAATTTAGATGATGATTTATTAGATGAAATGAAATAAGCACGTATGTGCTTATTTTTGTAAGAGGAGATTACAATGAAAAGAAGTACAATGAGTAAATTATTGGTTCTTATTATTATTGCGTCTATGGTTATTCCGTTAATTGGTTACTTTGCGCTAGGAGGTTAAAAGATGAAAGATTATTTAGTGAGAGGTTTAGTACAATCAAAAAACTGTCGTGTATTTGCATGTACAACACAGCATTTATTAGAAACAGCAAGACAAAAGCATGACTTATGGCCAACAGCTTCAGCAGCTTTAGGACGTTTGATGTCAGCTACTTTGATGCTTGGAGCGATGAATAAAAATCATGAGAAAATGACTGTCACAATGAACGGTGGTGGATCTATTGGCACATTGATGGCATGTACACATAGTGATGGGAAAATTAAAGCTTTTGTTGGAAATCCACATGTTCATTATACTTATGAAGATACAGGTAAACTCGGTGTTGGTTTAGCTGTAGGGAATCAGGGAACTTTACAAGTGATTAAGGATATGGGATTAAAAGAACCATTTGTTGGGACTGTACCTATCCAAACTGGTGAAATTGGTGAAGATTTTTCTTATTATTTTATGGTATCAGAACAGGTGCCATCTGTCGTTTCATTAGGTGTTCTTGTTGATACAACAAATGAAATCTTATCTAGTGGTGGATTTATTATCCAACTTTTACCTGAAGCCAGTGATGAAGATATTTCTTATATTGAAGATAAAATGAGAAATTTCCCAGCAGTTTCTGCTTTATTAAATGAAGGTCATACACCTGAAGAAATATTAAAAATGATTTTTGAAGATGTTGAAATATTAGATACGCAAGATTTATCTTTTGAATGTGATTGTTCAAAAGATAAAATGAGAAATGCATTAATGACAGTAGGAAAAGATGAAATTCAAGCCATGATTGATGAAGATCATGGTTGCGAAATGACATGTCAGTTCTGTAATTCAAAGTATACTTTTAGTGAAGATGAATTAAAATCATTATTAGAGGATATCCAGTAGGATATTCTTTTTTTGTTGTGAAATCATAGAGTGTTTTATGTATATAAAAACTTTTAAGATAATGATTTGTCAGAGGATGAAAAGAAATGATTGTATGATGTATTCATGATATAATTGTATTGTAAAAATATAATTTATCATGAAAATGCGTTATGAGAAAGTGAGATGAAAATATGGGAAATGGTATTATCATTTATCAATCAAAGTATGGATCAACAAAAAAATATGTCAATTGGTTAATTGAAGAAACTCAATTTGATTATATAGAAACACCACATGCGAAGATAAAAGATATAGAAAAATATAATACAATTGTTTTGTGTGGTGGTATCTATGCTTCTGGTATAGCAGGTTTATCATTTCTTAGAAAAAACTATCAATTATTAAAAAATAAAAAAATAGCTATACTTTGTGTTGGCGCATCACCATTTGACAAGAAAGCATTTAATGAAGTAAAAGCACATAATCTTAAAGAAGATTTAAAAAATGTACCAACATTTTATGCGAGAGGTGCCTGGGATGAAGAAAAAATGTCATTGAAAGATAGAACTTTATGCAAAATGTTACAAAAGGCTATAGCAAAAAAAGATCCTAGCACTTATGAACCTTGGATGAAAGCACTCATGAGTGCAGTAGGAGAAAAATGTGATTGGACTGATAAGGAATATCTAAGACCATTATTGGATTATATTCAATAGAAATAATCGTTTATAGAGGTGATGAAGAATATGACAAGATATGTTGCCTTATTGAGAGGAATCAATGTAAGTGGAAAAAATAAAGTCTCTATGCCAGCATTGAAAGAAGGCTTTGAACAACTTGCGTTTGAAGATGTTAAGACTTATCTTAATAGTGGAAATGTTATTTTTTCTAGTCACGAAGATAATATAAAGAAGTTGACAAATCAAATTGAACTCATGATTCACAATCAGTTTCGTTTAGACATTTCTGTTTTTGTTATATCAAAACAAGATCTTCTAGATATTTTACACAATTCACCTCAATGGTGGGGCAATAATAACAAAGATATTTATGATAATCTTATTTTTATTATACCACCAGCAAAATTCTTG
Source organism: Massilimicrobiota sp. An134 (assembly GCF_002160815.1). Lineage (GTDB taxonomy): Bacteria > Bacillota_I > Bacilli_A > Erysipelotrichales > Coprobacillaceae > Allocoprobacillus > Allocoprobacillus merdigallinarum. Next base: position 31,406 of record NZ_NFLH01000022.1, read on the forward strand.
GATGTCTATAATGAAATAGGGGAACAAAAAAAAGAATTAGAAAAGATAGAGAATTATAAAGAAGTGATATTTTGGTCTTTTAGTCGTAAAGATTATCAAAAAACAAATTGGTGGTCTAAGACAGCAAGTGCAAATATCAGTGCAAAACTAACGATAAGAATAGCAAATACAGTCAGAAAAATAGCCAATATGTAATCACTTTTCAAATAATGGAATAAAATGAAAAGTTATATAGATAAAGATAAATTGTTATAAAAAAAGAAGGCACAAGGGGAAGGTGCCTTCTCTTTTTTGGGGTTTACCAATATTAGGAATATAACTTTGATAACTTACATCTATTTTATATTGGGGAGGAAAAATAGAGGGGAAAGTGTAAGTTATCTGTTTATATGGTTGACAGATCTTTTATTTTTATTCAAATAAAATTCAATAAATTTGAGTGAGGGTAAATAAATATTTTTAGGTAACTCATTTAATGAAAACCAGCACCATTCATCTTGTTTATCAGGTTCCATAACTTGGAGCTTACCATCATATTTTTTAGCCACAACATGAATCGTTACAAAATGTTTATCTTTTTGAAAATCATCAACAACATTAACAATATGTAAATCATCAATATGAAGATTTGTTTCTTCTTTGACTTCTCTTTTGGCACATTCATATATTGTTTCATCAAATTCCTGTTTGCCACCTGGTAGACACCAGCAATCAGGTTGATAGATACCACCTGTATCTTCATAATGAGCATTTCTATGTCCCATGAGTATTTGATTATCGTGAATAATCATAACACCTACACCCACTTTTATGTGTTTTTCCATCTTGATCACCTCAATCATCATTATAACAAAAAAATACGATTCTTTTGATGAGAATCGCATTTGTTTATTACTAACAATGTATTTTGAATGGGAGAGGGAAAATATTACATTGCCAATGGAAAATTTATTTTTTTATCGCCTCCTATGTTTTATACTATATCAAGTATTTGTCTTTGTATTTTCAAGAAAGTATGTTATATTGTGTTATGGTGAAAAAAATGAAAATTGGAAATATAGAAATTAAAAATAGAATTATTATGGCGCCTATGGCGGGTATCACAAATGTTGCGTTTAGAAAGATTATTAAAGAATTTGGAGCTGGGCTAGTCGTTAGTGAAATGGTTAGTGATAAAGCCTTATGTTATGGTAATCAAAAAACGATTGAAATGTTGACGATTGATGAAGATGAACATCCAGTCAGTATACAGATATTTGGTGGGGATGTAGATTCCATGGTCAAAGCAGCCAAGTTTGTAGATGAACATTCCAACTGTGATATTATTGATATTAATATGGGATGTCCTGTTCAGAAAGTTTTAAAAGCTCATGCTGGAAGTTATTTATTGCAGTATCCAGATTTGGTTTATGATATTGTTAAAAATGTGGTGGAAGCTGTCAGTAAGCCAGTGACTGTTAAGATACGTATTGGTTATGACTTTGATTCTATTAACTGTGTAGAAATTGCAAAATTGATTGAAAAAGCAGGAGCGAGCGCTATTGCTGTACATGGAAGAACACGTTCACAAATGTATGAAGGTCATGCTAACTGGGACTATATCAGACAGGTGAAAGAAGCTGTCTCTATTCCCGTTATTGGTAATGGAGATGTCAAAACGGCTCAAGATGCAAAACGTATGTTGGAAGAAACAGGTTGTGATGCTGTGATGGTTGGAAGAGCAGCACTTGGGAATCCATGGGTTATTCAACAGATGGTTGCTTATGTTGAAAATGGAGTTTTATTAGAAGAACCAACAATGGATGAAAAACTCAATCAATGCTTATCACATGCTAAAAGATTAATGAGTGTTGAGGGCGAAAAAAATGCCATGAGACAAATGCGAGGGCACGCTCCATGGTATATCAAAGGTTTAAAATCAGCAAGTGCTATTAAGAATCATCTTTCTAAAGTCAATACATATAATGAATTAGAAGAGATTATAGAAAAATATCGTATTTATTTACATACAGGTGATAAAGCAGTTTTTGAGGAATGATAGGGGAAAACACTATGGGGAAATTAAAAAAGAAATTATTTTACCAATTTTAGGTATATTTGTTATTGTGTGCATTATAGGTGTTATTTTATGGAATAGGCAAGATTTTCATTTAATCAAAGATACATTAACTTTGGAATATGGAGAAACTTTACCAAATCAATTTGATGATTTTATTGAGACTAATGGTGATATTGAAAATATTGAATATAGTAGTCAAGATATAGATGATTTTGAAGAAGTATTAGATGTTGGAGATTATACAATTGATTTTCAATTGGGAAATAAAAAAGAAACTTTATATATTTCAGTAGAAGATACGACGTCACCTCGATTACAATTACGAGAAGAAGTAACTGCTTTACAAAATCATACTATTGATTATGAAGAATGCCTATCTATACAGGATTTATCGGAATATGAGACTACCATTATTGATGATGATGTCAATTACAATACACCAGGAAAATATGTTGCGAAAGCTATAGTTAAAGATGAATATCAAAATCAATCAACAATAGATATACCTGTTACGATTGAAGAAGTAACTTTGAAAGCTTCAAATGCGTCAATGACTTTGAAACCAAATGAAACACAGACATTAAAAGTAACGACAAATAGTCATCATGCAATTACATATGCATCAAGCAATCCAGATGTTGTGACTGTAGATGAAGCAGGTCATATATCTGCTTTAAAAGCAGGAACTGCAACAATAAGTGCTAGTGTTGATGGACATACCCAAACATGTCATATTACAGTTCCTTCTACACAAAAGAAATCAACAACATCATCTCATCATACAACACATCACTCTTCTACAAATGGAACAACACAATCATCAAATAATTATGTAGGAGAAACAGTTTATATAACAAAAACAGGTGAAAAATATCATCGCGATGGTTGTCGTTATTTAAGAAGAAGTCAGATTGCTATTTCATTAAGTGATACAAAGAATCGTGGATATACAGCATGTAGTGTATGTTTCTAAATATAAAAGTGATATAAATATATGAAAAAGAAATGCGAACATTTCTTTTTTTTCTTTATTTCAATTGTGATTTATATTTTTGACCAATAGGTAGGCATGTATGAGAGTTCATATAAACATAGGTAGAGGTCTTTTTTTGAATATAAGCCTTATTAATAATGTATGATTTATGAATTTGAATAAATCCTAATGGTTTTAACTTCCTTAATATTTGTGATAGTTTTTCTCTTACTTTAAATGTTGCGCTTTCGGTATGAATGAATACATAATGTCCATAAGATTCAATGTATTCAATTCTTTGTGAGTTAATTCTAATAGTTTGATAACCGGATTTAAAATTTAATATTGTCCCTAAACCACGTTCTTTATATTGTAGAATTTCTATTAAATGAATAATGTCTTTTTCAATATGTGAAAGCCTAACAAAAGTTAAAGGGTTGTATTCTAATAATTCAAACATATATTCTCCATTTTCAATTAAGAATATAAAATCTAAATGATAAAAAGATAATGTCTCCATTTCTTTAATATCTTGAATTGAGCGAATTTGTTTGATAAAGATGGCATTGACTAAATGGTTATTATATTGAATATAGGTTATGTTTTGAAAGTATGTGTTAAAATATCTTTTGAGTATTTGAGTATATTGAACTTCACACTGTAAAATAATATTCACTATTTTATTTTCTCCTTTTCAAGTGATTCAATGTATTCCTGAAATTGATAACTATTTGTACTTAACACAGACCTCAAATTGTATTTATCAACGATTTCAATATGTTGCTGTTCTAATAATTGTAGTGCTTGTTCATAATCACCTTTTTCTATCTGATTAATGCTTGTCGGGAAAATGGTAAAAACAGAACCATCATGCATTAAAAAAGTCATTTTTAATCTATAACCTTTCTGTGCCCATCCTGCGAATTGGGTAATATAAGATAGATTAACTTTTAAAATTTGATTTGCTTTCATAGAAGTGTTGGGAATGGCTTTTTTGTTTTTTAAAATACGAAAGACTTCGACAAGCTGATTCAAAAATCCTTTAGCGTGGTAATAATTAACACTTTGCATGGTAAACTCTAAAGTTTCATAGGAACCAATAATAGGTGTTAGAAATAACATAGTTAAAATATATATAAAAAAAGAAAAGATATAGTTATTGATAAGTGGTAAATTTGTATAAAGGTGAAAGATATTAAAAAATCCAACAGCAGTCAATAAGCCAAAAACAGATAAATATATCCAACTGAAAACAATTCCTTTTCTTGACATTCTTTCTCCAATGGTAACTTTCTTATCCATAGATTGTAGCCTCCTTACACCTTCATTATATTTTATAGAGTGTTTTAATGAATAGATTAGGCATGAACAGGACTTGAGATGTCATGAAAAATATTTTTAAGTTATATGCAATAATTGAGTACGTGGATATATCATTAATAAAACTGAAAAGAATAATTCTTATTATTTTGAATATTTTCTTCTTATAAAAGCTTCATAGATTCCTATGACAATAAACATTCCAGGTATAGTAGTGAAAATAGCTATGCGAAGAACAATTGTTTGATCTAAAATAACACCTTCTAAAACAAAAATAAGTCCATAAATAAATAATAATAATGCAGTTGCATGATTATGTGCAGTGACATCTGATATGTTTTTAGCGAGTAATGGACGTGTATTATGATAAATTGTTAAAGGTTTTTTAGATATATAATGATAAATTGCAGAAATTATTATGATGAATCCAATAATAATGACTAAATATTTTTCATTGCTCATATTATATTCCTCCATGATTGTTTTTTTTCATCTATTATTATATCATATTTGACTATAGGAGAAAATGACGTGAATTGAAATCTATTATTTTTCTATTTCTCCATGAATCATATTTATGAATCAGATGTAACGGAACATCAAAATGATTAATTATTATTAAGGGTTCAATATGATATTTTAAACATTCAACAACAATATTTTCATCGCCATGAGGAAAGATTCTTGACCAACAAATAGAAAAACGATAAACATTAAAGCCTATTTGTGCAAGTATGGTAATTTCTTCTTTATAATGATGATAACCATCAATAGCATATCTTGAAGGATATCTCTGATCTTTTAATATTTCTGGATCTAAGGCATCAGATGCGACAGGAGAATGATTTTCCTTAGCAGGAATAAAATCTACATTAGATAAACTTCTATTTTTTTCTAAATAAGCTCCTTCATATTGACTAGTAGCAGTTGTTCCACACCATAAGAAATTTTTTGGAAATTGATTCATCATTTTTTCCCTTCATTTTGTGATTATTCATGAGTATAAAAAATGCACTCAGTTATAAAACCGAGCGCACTCGACATCTTATCGACCTTGCAATTGCGACTGCATGACCTCCGATGACTGATAATTGTATGCTTTCATACAATAATATGTTATGTTTTTATTGTCAAGCTATTTTCTACGATCTTTGAAAAACCCAATTAAAATCAAAGTAATGCCAAGAATGGCAAGCGGAATATAAATTTTATTAGGAATATGATAAACAAGTCTATCTATTCCAGAGATTAAAATATAAATTATTATTCCAACACTTATAAAAATGTTTCTATCTTTCATAGCCTCACACTTCTTTAAATTAGAATTTGTCTAAAATAGTAAAACCAAACCGCTTGCAACCATTTCCCTTACTGCGGAAACAGTATCACTAATTGAGTGCGTGGTTGTGTCTATGACATTTGATTCATAGATTCCTAAATTGGAAAATTGCTCCCACATTGTTTCTACCAATTCAATATTTGTGTCTCTATCCAGCTTCGCTCTTTCCGTAGCTCGTTTCAAAGTTTCTTCCTTACTGGCTCTTAAAATAATATAGTGTACCTCATAATGTTCACGGACAAGATTTTGCCACGGTTCTAAAAACCACGGTCCGATAATGCCGTCTACAATAACATCATATCCCCCACGAGCGTATCGTTTTGCCGCATCTAAAAAAGCTTCAATAACAACTAAATTTTGCTCATTTGACTCTGGCAAATGCGGTGGAATTGCCCCTTTACTCAAATAATGATAAAAGTCATCTGTGTGCATATGCACGGACTTTTCCAAATCTGATTCTTTTGCAACAATAGATGCCGTTGTAGTTTTCCCTGTCCCCGGCGAACCTGTGATTACAATAATTCTACCTAGGTTCATCTATGTTTCACCTCCACAAATTCCAATTTTCAAACCATCTTACTCATTATTAAAGCAATAATTAAAGCAATTATTGCAAATCCAACTATGGTTCCCAGCCATTTGACTATTTTCATTTTTGTAGGAATATAAGGTTTTAATTCTTCTGTATTGGGTATATCCCACGCTTTTGTATGTTCTATCCAATACCAGTCAACAAAAAATCTATCAAATAGTCCCATTATATACATTATAAATAAACTTTGAATAAAAATATTTCCAAACTCTTTTGCATCATTTATATAGCAAACCATTAATGGCACTAGAATAAAACAAGGTAAGTATAAAACTATAATTGATATAATGGTTTGTTTCTTTATTTCTTTTTGAGTAGTATATCCTAATTTTATTGCTTTTTCTTGAACATTCTTTTCGTAAAATACAGTAAATTTTTCAGGACCATTTGCTATACCAATAACACAAAACATTAAAAGTATAAAACATAATACTATACCTTCCATTAGTAACATTAGAATTAACATTAAAATCAACTCGCTTTCAAATTCAAATTTACCAACGTGTCATATTTTTCTTAAACTTATTTGTATAAGAGTGTTTTAATTCATCTGTAGTTATTCCATAATAAAGAAGAACATCATTATAATACATAAGAACATCAGCAAGTTCTTCAATAAGTTTTTCTCTCAAAATGCTATCTGAAACAGCCTTTTCACTACCGTTTTTTTGATGATATCAATGACTTCTCCAATTTCACCAATCATCCAAAGTCATTTATTTTGTCCTACTTCAGGAGATATCTGTTCCTATTTATCTTTATATTTATCTTGCAATTCTTTTTGCATTGCTAACATCTCATTTATTCCAAAATCTACCATAAAAAACCTCCGTAATATATTTTAGTCATTATTGTTCACCTCTTGGTGCTTGTTCTGTATTATGAAAAGTAATAGTTATCACCATACGATAATCACAATCTACTTTTCTAAAATCTGAATATTCTAATGAATCATTTGGCATATCATCTTCTATATCCCCAACAACGCCTTGAGTTAAAGCTGTTTTAGAAATATAATTGATCGTACTTAACGTTGAAGACTCATTTTCAGTATTATTGTCCGATTTTTTTGGACTTGTACATCCTATCAATAAAAGCATACATAAAATTAATAATAGAATCTTTTTTATAAGAATCAACCTTTCTTTCCTTACTATTATTTTATCAATGATAATAATAATAATCAAAATAAACAAATCTTATAAAAATTTTAATATGAGTTTTCATTCTTTTTTTATCTGAATAAAATTATAAAAAAGCTAATCTTTTGAAAAAAGAAGAATAGCATAAATTTATGAATACCGTTGATGATGAATATAAAAGGGATATTGATATTATTAAGAATAACGTTACTTAAAACTCCATGCTCAAATGGAGCTATTGAGCTATCTGGTAGATTGGTAGAAAAATAAAAAAAGAGATATGCGATTATTTTCAACAAGAGAGATTGAATCAAGATTATTATTTATAAAAATCAAATCTATATCTCTATAGCTACATTTAGAAGATGGTTTAATGAAGATGCAGAAAAACTCTTGATGGCTATATCTCTCATATGTGAGCGAAAGAGTACAGATGAAGTGTTTTTTTGATTGTGAAATATCTTGCATTTGATATAATATGATTGTTATCGTTCCTCCTCTTGAAGGGAGGTGGTTCAATGTTATCTGATTTAATAGTTGCTGTCATGGCAGGATTAATGGTATATTACATATGCAAATGGTTAGACAGTTACTTTTAACGATAACTAGCCTAGTGTTAAGTTCACTCTAAAAACTAAAAAAGGTAAGGAGTCACGATCCTTACCTTTTTGCATTTGGTACAATGCTATCTGATTTACAAGCAGATTATAACATCTAACCTGCCTAATTTCAAGTATATCTACATTTTAGCTATTTATACATTTTTGATTTTATCACTATTTATTTCTTGGTTTCATCTGCGGGAAGAGGATAACTTCTTGGATAGATTCTTGACCAGTTAATAACATCACTAATCTATCAATATCCATACCCATTCCTCCTGTTGGTGGTAATCCGTATTCCAAAGCTTCTACATAATCTAGATCCATTTCAATCCATATATTATTTATATACACGTTTTACGTGTTTTTGTGTGATAATGAATATAGAAAAAAGGTGGGATTTGTAGGTTTTATATTTAATCACTTTGTTTTGCATACTACATAGATATTTTTATTTATTAAGCCAGTTATTCATACCATGCAGAATAGCAACTGGAACAAAGGAATCAAATGAATCATACATAAGTTGATTAATGATATGTGAAATCAATTGAGCTTGAACTTCAACTAAAAAGAATGCTTTAATAGCATGAAGCCCATACCTATAGCAATACATTGGAAGATGCATGAAAGCACATAATAAACCTACAACTAAATATCTCATAAAAGTGTTTTTAATAGGAAACTTTTTGCCTATAAAACCTCTAAATAATATTTCTTCTCCCAATCCCACAGCAAATATTTGATACAATAGATTTGGAATAGAAGCTAACGGTGTATAATTATTGTAAATATAATATCTTCTAAAGAACTGATATGCTATAAAGAAACAAGTCAAAATAGCCATATATATGATTTCTTTCTTTTTGTATTTTCTGATACCAAGTTCTTCAAGTCCACCCTTTTTGTATGATATATAGATAGGTAAAAATATGCCTATTAGATATAGTGTTGCTATGGAAAACCATATTGTTCTCAAATATATATATTCTATAAGAGTGCATACTATTAGTGCTATACACAATATAAAACTCTGTTTTATATAACTCATATTAATAAAATATTGTCCTACTTTTTTCAATTTTAAATTCATACATCTCCCTCCAAACATATCTTTTTGTAACTCATATCATATAAATTCTTTTTGCAAGATTTTAATCATATTTGAATTATAAAACAAAAAAATAAATATAATATAGCGGAGTCGCTATATTATATTTATTTAGTGTGTGTCAGTCATGACATGAATTAAGTTGAAAATAAACCAACAACAGATAGTTATTACCAAGTGTAGTAAACCAGAAGTCGTTGACATTGATGTTGAGGATGAAGTTACTTTAATAAACTGATGTAAAAGGTAAAGAAAAACTAAGACAATAAATCAGAACGTTATGAAAGAAACAGAATTTGTGAATTATTCTAGGAGGTCTTGTGGACGAGGTATCCTAGTAAACTGATAATAGTCTCAACGAAAAAATTACAACAAAAAGTCATGATACTAAAGAACAGAAGTTATAAAGATAGTCTAAGAAGTCACGGGGTTTTCCAAAACGAATAAGTTTTACGGGAAATCTCTTTTTTGGTTTTCTCTTATGCTGGTTTAAAATCACGGGAAATTCTATAATGGTATTATCAGGATATATCTTCTGAAATCTATAGAAAGAAAAAAAGATGAAACCCTCCCGACCAAAGTTGAGTCTC
>NZ_NFLH01000023.1 GCF_002160815.1 Massilimicrobiota sp. An134
TTTAGAATACAATCAAATGACAAAACGAAAACTCATTTAGAAATGGAGAGCCGTATGCATTGAAAGGTGCCCGTACGGTTCGGGAAGGGGCGAGGTCTTCTAGACTTCGCCTATTTCATACATACAAATATAATTCTTTCACAATCATCATGATATTCATGAAAATCACTATAATAATCAACTTGCGAAAAACCAGCTTCCTTTAACCAGTATAAATATTGATTTACCGAATAAGTCTTTTGATAATGATCTTCATCAACTATTTCAGATTCTTGTTTATCTTCAATATAAACATGATGATGCACATATCCATCATCTATTTTATCAACACGCCATTCAAAAACAAACTCTTCATCTTCTTCTTTTTCTGAATATTGATCTAAAATAACATTCATTTTGTATAAACTATCAATATCAAAAATAAAAGTACCTTCAGCTTTTAATGAACGAAATACATTTTGAAAAGTCTGCATAATCTGATGTGGTTCAAGTAAATAATTGATAGAATCACACAAACATAAGATAAGATCAACTGGTCGTGAAATTTCAAAGTCGCACATATCAACTCTTTGTAAAATAAGATTGACTTGATTAGCAATAGCCTTCTGTTTTGCAACTTCTAACATATCAGTAGAAATGTCAGAAGCATATACAGTTTTATGATCTTTAGCTAAACGAATAGCAATTTCACCTGTTCCACATCCCAATTCAAAAACTTCTTCAAATTGACAATGTTCCAATATAAATTGATAGTAATCTTCATAAAATTGTTCATCCATTAAGCTATCATAATAGTAAGCAAAGTTTTCATAACTCATTTGGCCAACATTCCTTCAATGTTGATACGAGGCATATCTCCCCATAATTTTTCCAAATTATAACTTTCTCTTTCAGCTGCTTCAAAAATATGACAAACAATATCTCCTAAATCTATAAGAATCCATTTAGAATTTCTTAATCCTTCAATACTTTTGACTTCATAATGATTCTTAGCACATTCATCTTGAATATTATCAGTAATTGCCTGCATTAATCTTTCATTGCTAGCAGTACATAAAACAAAAGTATCAAACATTGGACTTACATCACGCATATCAATAGCAGTAATGTTAGTAGCAAGTTTGTCATCCATAGCCTTTACAACACATTCTAATTTTGTCATTATTTTTCTCCTTTTACAACGAAATAATCATAAATTTCATAAAAACAATCATCAATTTCTCTATTTTTCTTTTTTGAAAATTCATAAAAATCTATCAATGAATCTCTAAATCCTGCATTTATATCTTTTTTACATAATTCAATCTGCTTTGATGAATCATAACCTCTTAATGGGTCTAATTTATCTGCAACATATAGACATTTTCCAATCAATGAAATATCAACAGAAGCAGTTGTATGGTCTTCAATAGCCTTTAAAATAATAGGATCTTCTATTAAAAACTCATGTTCACTTACATATCTTGATAACCATTGATGCCATATAGGATATGGTTTAGAGATATATTCTGGAAAATAATTTTGCATAATAACAGTTGCTTCTTTTTGATCCATTTCTTTAGCAACATCATGCATAATCCCTGCAATATATGCCTGTTTTTCATTCAAATGATTTGCTTTAGCAATCTTTTTAGCCAATTGAGCAACACTACATGTATGTTTCCAACGTTTTTCTTTCATACGTGAAGCAACCATTGTTTCTAAGTATAATCCCTGGCTTGAAATATAACGCAATACATGGGGATTCAACATTTCAATATGCCCCTGTCTAACATCACTGCTTGATGCATAGACAGGACGATTATTTAAAACAAGAAAATGATATTGATTTAAAACATCCAATAATGGCTCATATCCTCCACGCTGAAAAGCAACTAACTGTACTAAGTTAGAAATTTTTTTAGCTTTTTTCCATTTATCAAAAGCATTTGCCTGATCCATACCCATAATATAATAATATTTGTTATTGGGATGTTTTTCAATGATCTTTTCAAGAGTATGAATAGTATAATTTTTTTGATTTTGATTATCATCAAGTTCAATTGTATTCACTGTGAGTTTATCATTGCCCTGAATAGCCAAATGAATCATATGTAAACGCTCTTTAGCATTGGCACAACTTTGATTTTTCCATGGATTATGTCGTGTAGGAATAAATTGCACTTCGTCTAATTGAAGCTGTTCAATTGCACACATGGCAATTTCTACATGTGCTTTATGAATAGGGTCAAAGCTTCCGCCAAATAATCCTATTTTTTTCATGGGAAGCGATAAATTCCTTGAGGACTATGACGATAAAAAACAATCGTACGACCAATAATTTGAACAACTTCAGCTTTTGTATGCATACTTAATTCAACAGCTACACTATTCACATCATCAGGACAACTTTCTAATAGCTTCACTTTAATTAATTCCTGTGCTTCTAAAGCATCATCAATACCTTTAATCTGATTAGCAGAAACACCCTCTTTACCAACCTGAAAAATAGCTTTTAAATGATGTGCTTCACTTCTTAAATATCTTTTTTGTTTACCTGTTAACATAATTGTTTCCTTTCTTTTATATAATTGCTTCTCTAATCATAACTGAAATTTGAGGTGGAACATGAACTTTAACTTTTCCACCATGAGATGAAATGGTCATAAACCCTAATCCTGAAATAACAATATCACATTTTCCAGGTTTTAAGGTAAAATCATATGTTTTCATTTTTTCAATTGAATCCATACCATTTAATTCAAATGAAAAAGTTTTATGGCGATTATACAATGCATCAGCATTGCTTGTTTTTGTACGATGAATTTTAAGTTGTCTAGAAAAATAAGTAATAAAACTTGCCTGATCACCACTGATATAATCAATTCTTCCTAATCCATCAAAATAAATAGTCTGTTTTTCCTGTAACTGAAAACCAATAGGTCTCAATTCACTTTGAGGAATAATCTTTTTTAAATCCTGAGGATCAATAAAATGAGTCATTTGATGATCATTAATAATTCCTGGTGTATCATATAAATATGAATGATTATCTAATGGAATTTCAATAAAATCAAGTGTTGTCCCAGGGAATTCTGAAACAGTAATTAAATTCTGTTCTTCAACTTGAGCATAATGTTTTAATAAGGCATTGATAAAAGTAGATTTTCCAACATTTGTTACACCTACAACATAGACATCCCTTTGTTTACGATATGACATAATAGCATCATAAATCGAATCCATATTCATATTTTTCTTACCACTAGTCACAATCACATCTACTGGTTTTATTCCTTCTTGTTTTAATTGTCTTCTCACCCAATGTTCTAACTTACGTTCTTTTACTGATTTAGGTAAAAGATCACGCTTATTAGCTAAAACCAGGACATCATTAAAACCAATATGACGTAATAACCCAGGAATCATGCTTCCCTGAAAATCAAATAAATCAATCATATACACAACTAAACAATCTTTTTCACCAATATGATCCAATAAATTTAAAAAATCATCTTTTGTGAGATTTGTTGTCTGCAATTTATGATAATTTTTTAATTGAAAGCAACGCTGACATAAGATATGTTCTCTTTGAGTTGCATTTTTAGGAACATAACCAATATGCTTTTCATTATGACTTTGAATGATAGCACCACAACCATAACATTTTTTTACTTCTTCCATATATACCTTCCTTCTCGCTTATTGTATACTATTTCTTATTTAATGAAAAGAGATAAACATAAACATCGACAAATTTCATATAATATTTTGAGGTGACTTATGTTTACAACAATTATTGTATTATTACAACAATTTTTATTTGTTTCGTTTATTAAAACGCAAGCATTTAAACCCCAATTAACACCACAACAAGAAAATGAGTTATTAGAAAAATATTTTCAAGGTGATCAGAATGCTAGAAATGCGCTAATTGAACATAACTTAAGACTAGTTGCACATATTGCTAAAAAATATGAAAGCTCTAAAGATTTACAAGAAGATCTCATTAGTATTGGTACAATTGGCCTTATCAAAGCAGTAGATAGTTATAATGCTGATAAATCAACAAAACTAGGAACATATGCTGCTAAATGTATAGAAAATGAGATTTTAATGCATCTGCGTCATCATAAAAAGACAGCTCTTGATGTTTCATTAAATGAAGTATTAGGTGTTGACAAAGATGGCGGAGAAATGACTTTACTTGACATTATCCCTGCCAAAGATAAAGATATTGTTGAACAGATTCAAACCAATGATCAGATTCAAAAATTACAAGAATATTTTACATTACTGACACCTCGTGAACAAGAAATACTCATTTATCGCTATGGGCTTAATCATCATCGTATATATACCCAAAAAGAAATCGCTCAGCAAATGAATATTTCTCGTTCTTATGTTTCACGTTTAGAAAAACGTGCTTTAATTAAGCTTCTCAAAGCATATATTCATTCTTCATAAATTAGAAATCATCATTAAATAAGTCATCAAATGAAATAGGTTCAAAATGTTTATCTTGTTGTTGTGGCTCTAAAGGTTGACTCTTTTCAACCTTTTTTACATTTTGAGTTGTTGATAAATCTTGAGTTTCTGTAACATTCTGATATAAATCTGTAGATAATACCCCTTGATAATAAATATATGTAATATTTTCGTTCTTTAAAGATTGAATGATACTTGGTTTTTGTAAGATTTGAGATAATGAATAATCCTTAATAGCAACCGTTTCTTTATGTTCTTGTGTTTCGATAATGAGTGTATCTTGAACATCTAAAACATAAGCTGATAAAGCATGAATTGGATTTGTCTTTGGTGATTTAAAAATTAATGTTCCTTTGGTTGAGCGATTGCAGCTTGGTATATCAGAAATTCTCATACGCTTAATTCCTGGCTGATCACTAATAAGAACATAAGAATAAGAATGCAGTGGATCAAATGTATTCATAGCAACTAATGAATCATTTTTCAAATTGATTCCTTTGATTCCACCTGCTTTTAATCCTAAAATAGAAATTTCCTGTTCACTATAAAGCGATACATATCCTAAAGATGATGTTAAAACAATAGCTTGATGATCATCTGTTAATGAAACTTGTAATAATTGATCATCTTGTTTTAAATTCATACATTTGATTGGTTTGCTGTATCTTGTGACTTCAAAATCTTGAAGAGAGACACGTTTCATTTGTCCTAAACGTGTTGCTAATAAAACATATAATGGTCTTTGGAATGATTTGACAAGAATAGATCCAATCATTTTTTCTTCTGGTGATACTTTTATCAGATAGCTGATATGTTTTCCAAGTTCTTTCCATTTAAATTCTTCTAATTTATGCAATGGAATAAATAAATAGTTTCCTTTATCAGTAAAGACAAGCAATTTATCCAAAGTACTAGCAAAATGCAAATCTAATAAAACATCATCATCTTTCTTTCCAAACGCAATATTTTCACTTGCTTTATATGATCTTTGAGATATTCTTTTCACGTATCCATCACGAGTAATAGATACATAGATGTCTTCAGGAAGAATCATAGCTTCTTCATCAATAACAATTTCTTGAACTTCATCTTTAATCTCTGTTAAACGTGGACTTGGATATTGCTTTTTAATTTGTTTTAATTCATCTATAATGACTTTTCTTAATACTTTATCACTTGCTAGAATATTGTTTAATGTTTGAATTAAGACCTCTAAATCAGATTTTTCTTTTTCTAATGAAACAATATCCGTATTTGTTAAACGATATAACTGCAACATTACAATTGCTTCTGCCTGTTTTTCAGAAAACTGATACTGTAATTGAAGATTCTTTTTAGCATCCTGTTTATCATGTGAATGACGAATTGTATGAACAACTTCATCCAAAATAGAAACAGCTTTAATCAAACCATCAACAATATGTTTACGATCTTCAGCTTTATGAAGATCAAACAAAGAACGTTTTGTAATGACTTCAATCTGATGTTCAATATAGCCATCCAAAATATCAACAATTCCCATACAGACTGGTCGTTTATTTTTAATCGCAACCATATTATAATTATAATTCTTTTGTAAATCTGTATTCTTGTAAAAATAATTTAAAGTATTTTGAACATCTACATCTTTCTTTAAATCAATCACAATACTTAATCCATTACGATCAGATTCATCACGAACTTCAATAATACCATCAATATTTTTTTGAAAACGAATTTCATCTAATTTTCTAACAAGTTCAGCTTTATTCACTTCATAAGGAATCTGAGTAATCACAATTTTATTTATATTTTTTTCTTCAATTATTTGAGTCTGTGAACGGACAACAACTTTTCCTCTACCTGTTTCAAAAGCCTTTTTGATACCATTTAAACCTTCAACAATAGCTCCCGTTGGAAAATCAGGACCTTTCATAAATTTCATTAAATCATCTAATGAACAATGTGGATGTGAAATACGATAAATCGTTGCATCAATGACTTCTTCTAAATTATGTGGTGGAATATCAGTTGCGTAACCAGATGAAATTCCTGTTGCACCATTAACCAATAAATTAGGGAATTTAGCTGGTAAAACCGTTGGTTCATATTCAGTATCATCAAAGTTAAGTGCCATTTGCACTGTTTCCTTGTCAATGTCTTTTAATAACTCCAATGCAATGGGCGATAATCTCGCTTCAGTATAACGCATAGCGGCTGCAGGATCATTATCAATAGAACCATTATTTCCCTGCATATCAATTAAAGGCATACGCATTTTCCAATCCTGTGACAAACGTACCATAGCTTCATAAACAGAAGCATCTCCGTGAGGATGGTAATTACCAATAACGTTACCAACAGTTTTGGCAGATTTACGATATGGTTTTTGATGTGTATTTCCTTCTTTGTACATTGCATATAAAATTCTACGTTGTACAGGTTTCAACCCATCTCTTACATCTGGTAATGCACGATCTTGAATGATATATTTAGAATATTTTCCAAAGCGATCTCCCATAATGTCATCCAGCGACTGGGTTATGATTTTTTCTTTCATGTTAGACCTCCCTATTGATTAATGAAAAATGAATCTTCTAAAGAAAATTGAACATTGTCTTCAATCCATTCACGTCTAGGTTCAACTTTATCTCCCATTAAAACCGACACTCTACGTTCAACCAATGCAGCATCTTCAATAGAAACCTGAATCAAAGTTCTTGTTTCTGGATTCATAGTTGTTTCCCATAATTGATCAGCGTTCATTTCACCTAAACCTTTATAACGCTGAACATTATATCCACGCCCTATCTGTTTTTTTGCATTTTCTAATTCTTCATCATCCCATGCATAAACAACATCTTCATGTTTTCCATTTTTCTTAGATACCTTATACAAAGGTGGTAAAGCGATATAAACTTTTCCTGCTTGAATTAAACCTCGCATATAACGATAGAAGAAAGTTAGTAATAAAATCTGGATATGCGCACCATCAGTATCAGCATCGGTCATGATAATGACTTTTGCATAATTAGAATCATCAGCGTTAAAATCAGCACCAACACCAGCACCAACAGTATTGATAATTGTACTAATTTCTTCATTTTTTAAAATATCAGCCATTGCTGCTTTTTCAGTATTAATAACCTTTCCACGTAATGGTAAAATAGCCTGATATTTTCGATCTCTTCCCTGCTTTGCACTTCCACCTGCAGAATCACCTTCGACTAAATATAATTCTTTTCTTTTTTTATCTTTTGACTGTGCCGGAGCAAGCTTTCCACTTAATATCTTTTCAACTTTATTTCCTTTACCTTTTCTTGCTTCTTCTCTCGCTTTTCTAGCTGCATTTCTTGCCTGTGAAGCTTTAATCATTTTTTTAACAAGTTCATTAGCGGTTTCTTTATTTTCTTCTAAAAAATAATTAACCTGTTCATAAACAACATTTTCAACTATATTTCTTGCTTCAGGAGTTCCTAATTTAGATTTTGTCTGTCCTTCAAATTGTAATAATGATTCAGGGATTTTAACCGATATAACAGCAGTCAGCCCTTCTCTTACATCACTACCCTCAAGGTTTTTATCTTTCGGTTTTAATAATCCATATTTTCTGGCATACTCATTGAAAACTTTCGTAAAGCCAGAACGGAATCCTGTTTCATGTGTTCCACCATCACCAGTTCTTACTAAATTAACAAAAGAAATCAGATTTTCCTGATATCCATCTGTGATTTGAAAAGAAATCTCAACTTCAATAGGATGAGAAGCATCATCAAATGATACTGTAGAATGAAGTGTCTTTTTATCATAATTCAAATATTCAATAAAAGCTTCTAATCCATTTTCATATTGAAATGAATCATGTTTCCCAGTTCTTTCATCAATAACATTCATCTCAATTCCTTTTAATAAGAAGGCACTTTCTCTTAATCGTTCACAGATTGTTGAGTAATTGAATTCAACTGTCGAAAAAATATTCTGATTCGGTTTAAAATGAATGATTGTTCCAGTGCGAGACGTTTTACCAATGACCTTTAAAGGTGAAATGATTTTAGCTCCATCTTCAAAGCGTTGTTGATGAATTTTACCATCACGATAAACTGTAACTTCTAACCATTCACTCAAAGCATTCACAACAGACGATCCAACACCATGTAAACCACCAGATGTTTTATAACCACCATCTTCACTAAACTTACCACCAGCATGTAATATCGTTAAAATAACTTCTGTTGTAGGCTTACCAGAAGCATGCATACCTGTTGGCATTCCACGCCCTTCGTCCTCAACACGAATACTATTATCATTTCCAATTGTGACAGTGATTTTTTTACCAAATCCAGCAAGTGCTTCATCAATAGAATTATCAACAATTTCCCATACAAGATGGTGTAAACCTCTTGAATCTGTTGAACCTATATACATACCTGGACGCTTTCTGACAGCTTCTAGTCCCTCAAGAATTTGAATGTTAGATTCATCATAGTGATTTGCTTTCATATCTGATTTCCTCCTTTTCCAACTTTATAATTATATCAAAAACTATTTGATATTGCTAGAGAATTCATATCATAGCAAATTTCTAGAATTTTCGCAAATCTTTTAAAAAAATTGATTTTTCTCCTTTTTTATGTATAATAAAGCTCGGGGAAGTGAAAAAATGAATATATTAATATATTTACTATTAATTTTAATGGGATATTTATACGGCTCAATACCATTTGCCTTAGTTATAGGAAAACTATTTTATCATACTGATGTAAGAAATAGTGGCTCTGGTAATTTAGGTGGAACCAATGCTGGAAGAGTTCTAGGAAAAAAAGCAGGACTATCAGTTATTATATTAGATGCTTCTAAGTGCTGTATTTCTATTCTTATTGCTGGAACAGTTGCCAAATATATGGAACTTGATATGAATATTATTTACCCATGTGCTTTAGCATGTGTGATAGGACACTGTTATCCTATCTTTGCTGGATTTAGAGGAGGAAAAGCTGTATCAGTCGCTATTGGGTATGCATTAATGACAAATATTTATGCATTTTGTATTGCATTGGTTATTTTCTTGCTTACATTAAAGATTTCAAAATATGTTTCTTTAGCATCAATTCTTGGAGCAATATCAATTGCAGTTATATCTCCTTTTTTAGGTTACAGCACAATTGGTATTATCACGAATATATGTATAGTTGCTTTACTTGTCTATAAACATAGAAGTAATATTCAAAGATTAAGAAATGGTACTGAAAATAAAATTACATGGATGTAAAAACCTGAATGTTTTTTTAACACTCAGGTTTTTATTTTGCAAAACTTGCATGCATAACATGCGGTAAAAAATGATGATCGTTATAAGATAAAACTTGATAAATGCCATCATGTTCTTCAATACACGTTAAAGAGCATCCTTCAACAATCTGTTGATTGATTTTTACGAAATCTTTTTTGTCTAATTGTAAAATAACAGCCATAAAAATTACAAAACACATTCCATGAGTAACAATAAAGATTTGACTATCTGAGTCCATTTGTTTTAAATCATTCAAAAAACTTTTGACTCTTGTCATGACTTCATCATAACTTTCACCTTGTGGAATTCTCTCAAACAACTCTGGTTGATTCCATAACTGGTGATATAATTCGTGCTGATTTTTTAATAAATCAGCAATTTTTTGTCCTTCAAAAACTCCAAAATTCATTTCCATCAAACGATCATCAGTTATTACTTTTTCTTGACCAAATAATAAACAAGCTGTCTGATAGGCACGTGGTATGGGACTAGAGTAAACACAATCAAATTGCAAAGCATTATCTGTGAGATATTTTTTTAAGGCAAGAGCATTATCAATACCTTCTTGAGTCAATGGGGAATCTAAACGTCCCTGCAACCTTTTTTGTTCATTCCAAAGAGTTTTAGAATGACGTGTTATATATATCTTCATATACGAAAAAATAAGGGATATCCCTTATTTATATTGATCATTAATGCTTTTCATAATTCGTTTGATTTGTGTTTCATTAGGTTTACGTCCCATTTCCATAAACATAGCACGAATCATTTTTTCATTAATTGGTGGATTCTTCTTTAAATTTCTTTTGAAGAAATAACGAGCAGCAAAGAATCCTATAACAAGACCTATTAAAAGTCCTAAAATTCCATATAACATTTTTCAATCCTCCATTCAATTACCAAATTATTATAACATAGTCCTATGCTTTTTGCAAAATTATTTCGTAATCATATAAAAATTTTTAGAAAAAGACGATATCATATCATATATATGATGATTGCTACCCTCTTCTTCTATTTGTAAATCATATTCATTCATGATAATTGTCATCTTTTCTTGAGTTATAGGATTAAAAAGCTGATGAATTCCATGATAATAGGAATAATGTTCACGTGATTGAATTTTATGTAAAAGTTTTTCTTTTTCGTTAACCATATTAGAAAAAATCAATTCTATCTGTTTAGTCTTGTACATATTATCTTGTTCCTGATAAACTTGTTTCAAAAAATCAGGATACATATTTACAAATTCCACAAAACGTTCCTTAACGCAGACAATTTTATATTTCATATTCATCACCATGTTTATTATAATCCTTTACCAATAAAAAATATGTCAAAAAAAGAACCTATTACAGGTTCTTAAAGTGATAAGTATGTTTCAACAATGTTTTCAACAGTAAAACCATATTTTTGGATAACGATATTGGCTGGAGCACTTGCGCCAAATTGATTAACAGAAATAACTTTTCCGTCTAATCCTACATATTTATGCCAACCAAAATCACAAGCCATTTCAACAGCAAGACGTTTTCTGATATGTTTTGGTAAAACCTTTTCTTTATATGAATCATCCTGCTGATCAAATAATTCCATTGAAGGCATTGATACAACTCGAACATCTTTTCCTTGCTCTAATAACGCCTTTTGTGCCTGCATAGCTAATTCTACTTCGCTACCAGTTGCAATGATAATACCATCTAAATTGTCTTTTTCTTGAGAAACAACATATGCCCCGTGACAAACATCTTCATAAGTTGCATGAGTGAAATTTGTTACATTTTGTCTTGTTAAGATAAGCGCAGTTGGACAATCATTTGTTTCAACCGCTTTTTTCCAAGCACCACACATTTCATAAGCATCAGCTGCTCTTATCACTTGAATATTTGGCATCGAACGTAACATTGCCAATTGTTCAACTGGTTGATGTGTTGGACCATCTTCCCCTACAGCAATTGAATCATGTGATAGTGGTAAAATAATAGGTAATTTCATTAAGCATGCCATTCTTAATGCAGCTTTGAAATAATCACTAAACACCATAAATCCACCAGCAGCAACCTTGATACCTTTGTGTAAAGTCATCCCATTCATTATTGCAACCATTGCAAATTCACGGATTCCAAAGAATAAATTACGTCCTCCATAATTCTCACAACTAAAACGTTCTGCATCTTTGATAATTGTTTTTGTAGAAGATGCTAAATCTGCAGTTCCAGATAGGAATGTTGGGTTTTGTGCTGCAATAGCATTGATTAATTTTTCACTTGTTACACGTGTTGCTTCACTTATACCATCTTGATATTCTTCTATAAAAGCAGTTTCATTAAAAGAATATTCATCATTTATATTTTGGAATAATTCCTGGTATAACTCAGGATATTCTGTTTTATATGTATCCATCATTTTATTCCATTTATTATAAGCACGTTTACCACGATTAAATACATTTTTCTTAAAATCATCATAAACTTCTTCAGGAACAAAGAAATTATCATATTCAAATCCATATTGTCTTTTTGCATATTGTCCATCTTCTTCTCCAAGAGGAGCACCATGAACTTTACTTGTTCCCTGATTTCGAGAACCAAATCCAATAATAGTATTCACGATAATTAAAGTCGGTTTATAAACTTCTTTTTTAGCTTTTTTGATTGCTTTTGCAATAGCTTCATAATCATTTCCATCTTGAACACAAATGACTTGCCAATTCATAGACTCATAACGTTTCTTTACATCTTCACTGAATGAATAATTTAAAGGACCGTCAAGAGTCACATTATTCGCATCATAAAGCACGATAAGCTTTCCTAATGAAAGATGCCCAGCCAATGATGAAGCCTCATAAGTGACACCTTCTTGCATATCTCCATCACCACATAATACATATGTATAGTGGTCAATCACTGGATAATCTTTTTTATTGTATCTTGTTGCTAAAAAAGCTTCAGCCATAGCCATTCCAACAGCCATTGGGATACCTTGACCTAAAGGTCCACTAGAAGCATCAACACCATCTGTCAGTTCTACTTCAGGATGTCCTGGTGTGCAGCTTCCCCATTGTCTGAATTGTTTCAAATCATCCATTGAAACTTGGAAACCAGATAAATGTAATAGGCTATATAACAGTGAAGACGCATGT
Organism: Massilimicrobiota sp. An134; assembly: GCF_002160815.1. Lineage (GTDB taxonomy): Bacteria > Bacillota_I > Bacilli_A > Erysipelotrichales > Coprobacillaceae > Allocoprobacillus > Allocoprobacillus merdigallinarum. Next base: position 12,879 of record NZ_NFLH01000023.1, read on the forward strand.
CCACTTGCTAAAACAAAACGATCACGATTAATCCACTGAGAATGTGCTGGAAAAACTTTATATTCTTTTGTAAATAAGGAATATAAAGCTGGAGCAGATCCTAATACCATTCCAGGATGTCCTGAGTTAGCTTTATTAATCATATCTATCCCAAGTGATCTAATCGTTGCAATTGATAGTTCAGATTGATTCATTATCTCATTATTCCTCCTTCTAACACACTAACATTATACACAAAAACACATGAATATCAAACAAGATTTGACATAATCTAAGATTTCCTTAGTTTTTTCGTTTAGAAGGTGTTATATCATTCCCTTTAGGATCGACAACTTTGACATGCTGAAGCTGTTGTTTAAACCCTTTACGAAATAAACGAAGATATTCTTTACGTAATTCCTGTTGTCTTTTCTTTTCTTCCTCATTTAAACCTTCAGTTTTACTTTTTCTTGCAAGAGCATTAATCTCATTAATCATCTCATCACTTATTTTCTCCATGTTTTTCCTCCTCAAAAAGAAAAACCTAAGAGTTTTTTAGATTAATCCCTGGTATATGCAGGTGGGTATCTTGTGTCCAATTTTAGGATCCCTATTCAAGATAGGTTTTCAACACCATCAGACAACAGTCAGATTCCCTTATCTATCGTGTAGGAAATACATATATCTCTTAGGTCACTCACATTATAACATAAAAATAAATTGTGTAAATAGTGAAATCTTTCATTCTATAAAATGTCTTTATTTTTGTGATTGATTTTGCGGTAAAACAGTAAATGAACTGATATATTGTATATCAAATAAATCTTTTAATTGATTTAAATCATCTAATGTTAAACCATTTAAACAATCTATTAATTCAAAAATCATAACACCTTCAAAATAATATCGACTAAACATATTCGCAATAGCTTCAGGACTATTGAAAACAGATATCAAAATCCCCATTGTTTTTTTCTTTAGACGTTCAAAATCATCCTTAGAAATGGAATAATCATGAATATGTCTAACAAAATCATAAATCTTGTCTTTCAATTTATCAGGATATAGAGTATCTCCTCCTATTTGTAAGAAACAATAATCTCTTTCTTGTGTAAATTGAGCACTAAAACTATCATTAATCAACTCATCTGTTAGCCACTTCTCATATAATGAAGAACTCTTTGCAAAGAAAATATCTAATAATAAGTTCATACCTAATTCTCTTTTTAAACGTTCTTGTGGTACTTGTAAAATATCATTTATTTTTAATGATACAATGATTTTAGGCATAGTTACATCCATATATAAAATTGCATCATTTTGTGCTACCTCTAATGGTTCATTAACAACTTCTCTTTGAATAGGATTTTCTTTTTCAAAATGCTTATTTTCCTGGTTTCCTCTAATAAGTTGCATAGTTTGTTGAGGATCAATATTTCCTACCACAAATAGCATCATGTTACTAGGATGATAGAAAGTATGATAACATTTTTCTAATGTATCTTTATCAATAGAAGCAACTGTTTCAACAGTTCCTGCAATATCAATTTTCACAGGATGAAGCTGATATAAGTTTTGAATACTTCCAAAATAGCATCGCCAGTCTGGATCATCATCATACATTCTGATTTCCTGATTGATGATTCCTTTTTCTTTTTCAACATTTTCATCTGTTAAATAAATATCTTGTACAAAATCAAGTAATAACTCAATACATTCTTTTTCATGACTTGTTGTGCTAAATAAATATGCAGTTCTTGAAGAAGAAGTAAAAGCATTTGTATTCGCACCTAATCTTGCAAAGGCATCACTTGCATCACCATTTTCCATTTCAAACATTTTATGTTCTAAGAAATGAGCAATTCCATCAGGAACTTTTATCATTTCAGATTCATGTAGAGGAACAAAAGTCGTATCTATAGAACCAAAACGTGTAGAAAATAGACCATATGTTTTGGAAAAACCAACTTTAGGTAAAAGATAAACTTTTAATCCATTTTTCATTTCTTCATAATATAACGTTTCCTTTAATGTTGGATATTTAAATATTTTCATGGAACTCCTTTCCTGTAAGGAAGTAAATTGTATCCAGTTTTACTTTTTTAGCAACGTCAACAATTTCTCCTAAAGTTACATTCATTAGTTTTTCAATATATTCTTCACTCGTTTCACGAACATGAGTGATGTCACGGTTATAAGCCAAGGCAATCATACTACTTGCTTCATCATTTGTCTTTTTTAAAGCATTTGTAAGCATCATTTTCGCGATTTTCATTTCTTCTTCACGAACATTTCCATTCTGTAAATCACTAAGCTGTTGATGAATCAAATCAAGAGTCTTTTGATAATCTTTCTGTTCAATTCCAGCATTGACAATCATCATGCCATTAAAAGCATCATAACTAGAAGAAATATAATAACATAAACTATGTTTCTCTCTTACAACCTGAAATAAACGTGATTGTGAAAATCCACCAAATATGGCATTAAAAACAGTAAATGCATAATGCTGTGGTGATGTAAAATCACATTGAATCTGGTATCCTAAATTCAACTTAGATTGCGTAATATCCTGTTTTTCAATGACTTCTAAAAGTTCATGACGAGGACTTTGAAAAATATATGCTGAAGGATAATCATAGTATTGTTCTGGAAATTGCAAAAGACGTTGAAAAATATCTACAATATTTTCTGGAATATCACCAACAACATAAATATGTTTTTCATCTTCAACAATACATTTTTTCATATACTGATAAAGCTGTTGAGGTGTAATCTTTTGAATTTCATTTTCATAACCAGTACTTGGAATACCCAACACTTGATCTCTACCCATATATTCAAACAATTTATCTAAAGAATATGAAAACTTATCATCTTTATTAGCTTGTAGTTTTTCTTTTAATTCTTTCTTTTTGAGTTGTACGATTGTTTCATCAAAACCATTGTCAACTATCAATGGACGATAAAATAAATCACTTAATAATTGTAATTGCTTTTCTAATAAGTTTTCTTTGGTAGGCAAGTAAGCATCATTCACAAAGCTCGTTGTCACATTGATAACGTGTGACTTCCCTTTTGTTGTAATATGTGTAGACAAGCTTGCTCCATAGTTTTCATCAAGATAACGTGCCAAAGATTTAGTAGATGGATAATCTTGTGTTGCTGCCATCATGACAAATGTTAATAATGTTCTCATTGTTGTTGTTTCTTTCGATAACGGACTTTGTAATCTTAATGAAATTGTCATTGTTTTAAATTTTTGAGTTGGAATAAGATGTAAAGTATATCCCGACATTTGATAGACGTTTTCCATAAATAACCTCCAATTCGTATACACATATATTATACTCAATTTTCAACAAATTAAAATAAAAAAGACCAAGAGATTCTCTTGATCTTAACGTTTACCTTTATCAAACGGTTCTCCTTCTGCACGTGGTGCAGCAGAATTTTTAGATGTAAAAGCTAATACAATAAGTGTTGCCACATATGGTGTGATTTTATAAAAGTAATTTGGAATAGCTAACGAAGCTAGGAATGGTAAACCGGCAGAAGCAATAGTTTTCATAAATCCAAAGAAGAAAGCTGCTCCAGCAATATGCCAAGGTTTCCATTGTCCAAAAATCAATACAGCTAATGCTAAGAACCCATAACCAGCAACGTCTGCATTAAAGTTTGTACTTGTAGGAACAATAAATATTAATCCTCCAATACCAGCTAAGAATCCTGAAATAAGCGTTCCAGCATAACGAATTTTATAAACATTAATACCAGCACTGTCAGCTGCTTGTGGTAATTCACCACAAGAACGTAATCTAAGTCCAAAACGTGTTTTATATAAAATCAGCCATGACAAAATCAAAATAAGAATTCCTAAAAAGTTTGTAATATATGTATTTTGGAAAAGGAACTCTCCAATAAATGGAATATCTCCAAGAACTGGAACTTTTGTAATTCTAAATGTATTAGAAAATTCAACTTGTTGTGTTTGTTGAACTAATCTAGCAACAAATATACAAAATGCAGGTGCAAACATATTCAATGCAGTCCCACTAATTGTTTGATCAGCTTTCATATTAATAGAGGCAATCGCATGGAATAAAGCAAATAATGTTCCAGATAAACCAGCAATAAGTAAAGCAATCAACAAACAAATTTGTGGATCCATTGCCTCTTGAAAAAAGTGAATGAAAAAGATTCCTGCAAATGCTCCAATAATCATCATACCCTCTAACGCAATATTAATAATACCACTACGTTCAGAGAATAAACCACCCAATGCAACAATTAAAAGTGGAATAAAGAAGAACATTGTCTGTTGAAATAAGAATAAAATATCACTCATATTATTGTCCCTCCTTTACTTTAGGTTTCTTCTTAAAATGGAAACCATTTGCTATAATACCCTTAACCATAAGTGCAAATGCTGAGAAATAAATAATAATTGCAATAATAATATCAACAATTTGTGGAATAAATCCATAAATTTGCATTAATGAACCACCAATTGTTAAATGAGCAATAAATAATCCAGCTGCTAAAATACCAAAAGGACTAGAAAGACCTAATAAAGCAACAGCTATACCATTAAATCCTTCAGGTGCTAAAGTATCTACAACTGCCAAACATTTTCCAGTTCCACCTAAATAAACCAAAGCACCACCAATACCGGCTAATGCTCCTGCAATCATCATAGAGCAAACAATTTTTTGTTTAGCATTAATACCAGCATACTTACTCGCATCACGATTAAAACCACAAGCCTTTAATTCATAACCAAGTACAGATTTGTTGAGAATGATATGAATAACAACAACGAGAATGATCGCAATAACAATACCTCCATTCACATTTGGAATAAGATGTTCAATTCCAAATTGTGGAATAACAGCACTTGAGGCTACTGGTAATGTTTCATTTTTATTAATATTAAATACTGTTAATGGAACGATATAATTAACTGTATACATTCCAATATAATTCATAATAATTGAAGCAATAACTTCATTAACATTTAAATAGGCTTTCATAATTCCTGGAACACATCCCCATAACGCTCCAGCTAATGCTGCAAAAAGAATAGCAACCAGCCAGTGAATAGCACCAGGAAGAAAAGTCCATTCGACACCAATATAAATAGCTACAAATGCCCCAACAACAAACTGTCCAGGAGTTCCAATGTTAAAAAGTCCTGTTTTAAAAGCAAATCCCACTGATAAACCAGTTAAAATAATAGGCGTTGCATTATTCAAAACTTGTCCAATTCCTCTTGTTCCATTACTAAAGCCACCTTGAATGAGAGTTAAAAACCCATTCAATGCGTTTGATGGATTCGCAATAATAATAACAATTAATCCTATAATTAACCCCGCAATAATCGCAGTGACAGAAGATGCAAAATTAAGTGATGCTTCAGATTTAAACAGCTTTTTCATTTGTATCACCTCTCTTACTTCCTGCCATATAAAGTCCTAATTCTTGTACAGTGATTTCTTTAGGATTAAGTTCCCCAACAATTTCACCTTCATAGATAACTAAAATTCTATCAGACAAATTCATAACTTCATCAAGCTCTAAAGAAATCAATAAAACAGCTTTTCCTTCATCTCTTTCGCGAATGATTTGTTTATGAATATATTCAATAGCTCCTACATCCAATCCTCTTGTTGGTTGTACAGCAATTAAACAATCAGGATCTTTATCAATTTCTCTAGCAATAATTGCTTTTTGCTGATTACCACCAGACATGCTTCTAGCAATTGTTTTTGAACCTTGACCACTTCTTATATCGTATTGCTCAATCAATTTTTCAGAATATTTTTCAATTTCTTCAAATTTCAAAAAGCCATGCTGTGAAAATTGAGGTTCAAAATATCTTTGTAAAACCAAATTATAAGAAAGTGGATAATCCAAAACAAGTCCATGTTTATGACGATCTTCAGGGATATGTGAAATACCACTCACATTTCTTTGACGTATGGAAGCGTGTGTAATATCTTTTCCATTTAACGATATTGTCCCATCTAAAACAGGCATCAATCCTGTAATAGCTTGTACAAGTTCTGTTTGACCGTTACCGTCTATACCTGCGATACAAACAATCTCTCCTTTTCTTACAGAAAAGCTAACATTATTTACAGGATTTTTATGTCCTTTTTTACCTACTGAAAGATTTTTTACAACCAAAATATCATCTGTTGGATGTGACTCAGTTTTTTCAGTTGTTAAATTGATTTTTCGACCAACCATCATTTCAGACATTTCTTCTTTAGTTGTTGCGGCAACATCAATTGTTCCAATATATTTACCTTTTCTAAGTACAGTACAACGATCTGCCACTTCTTTAATTTCATTTAACTTATGTGTAATGAATAAGATAGATTTACCTTCTTTTGCTAAATCTCTCATGATTTGCATAAGTTCTTCAATTTCTTGTGGTGTTAAAACAGCGGTTGGTTCATCAAAAATCAAAACCTCATTATCACGATATAACATCTTAATAATTTCAACACGTTGTTGCATTCCCACAGTAATATCACTAATCAAGGCATCACAATCAACTTTTAAATTATAACGTTGAGAAATTTCTTCTACTTTTTTTCGAGCATTTTTCATATAAAGGAAACCATGTTTTGTATCTTCGGCACCTAAAACGATATTCTCTAAAACAGTAAAATTATGAACTAATTTAAAATGTTGGTGAACCATTCCAATTCCCAAGCTGTTTGCATCATTAGGATTATTAATTTGAACAACATGACCATTCTTTAAAATCTCTCCCTTTTCAGGTTGATATAGCCCAAACAAGACACTCATCAAAGTTGATTTTCCTGCACCATTTTCCCCCAGCAGTGCATGAATCTCACCTTTTCTTAATTCAATAGTCACGTCATCGTTTGCAATGATTCCCGGAAAAACTTTCGTAATATGTCGCATCTCGATAACGTTTTCCATTTTCTTCCTCCTTTTTTAATTTATCTTCATTATTTATTATAACTTAATTTTCAAGAAAATCACAACAATAAAATTCATTTAACAAAATAAGGCTTGAAAATTATGAATTTCAAGCCTTAACCATTTCAATTAATTTTCTATTGTTAATTCTACATTTGAACAATTTAAATCTTTTGGAGATTCAGCATCTTTGTTATTTTTAATTGTTACAGAACCATCAACAATTTTATCATAAATTGCATTATAATCAGCTTCAGTAAATTTTTCAAATTTAGAAGTTTCTAATGGTAAACCAACATCTCCATCTTTAGCACCTAAAACAATATTTTGTCCACCTCTAAATTGGATATTTGTATCATCAGTTTTATCGAAATCTCCACTATAAATAGATTCAAGCGCTTTTTGAACAGCATCACCTAATTTTTTATATGCAGAAGTGACAACTGTATCAGATTCAGAAGATTGATCAACGTCAACACCAATAACTTTTCCTACAGGATTACTTGCTTCAGCAGCAGCCATAACAGAGTTTCCTACAGAACCACCACATCCAAACACAATAGTGACTCCATCTTTATACCATGAAGAAGCTTTTGTTTGAATTTCAGGAGTTGCACTAAATCCACCTGTATAATGATATTTCATATTGACTGTAATACCTAATTCTTTAGCAGCATCATTAGCACCTTGAACATAACCATATCCAAAGTTCATAACAGCAGGTACTGCTTGTCCACCCATGAATCCTAAGCTTGTATTACCATCTTTAACAGCAGCATATCCAGCTAAATAACCAGCTTGTTCTTCTTGGAAAGTAATACCGATTGTGTTCTTTTCAGTTTTATAGTCTTCATAACTTGCATCATGTGGGTTTCCATCAATTAAAATAAATTTAACATCAGGGTATTCAGTTTGTTTGATATAGATTGATTCTTCAAATAAATATCCAGGACACACAACAACTTTTGCTCCTGATTTTACAGCCTGATCAATAGAATTGTTGTATTCATCTGTTGTTGCATCAACAGGTTTGATGTATGTACATTCAATTCCATTTTTCTCTGCATATGCTTTAACACCTTCATATGTACCTTGGTTGAATGACTTATCATCAATAGTACCTTTGTCAGTTAACATAACAATTTCAGGCTTTGAACTAGATGCAGAATCACCTCCATCACCACCACATCCTACTAACACCATAGATAATGCCAATAAAGACGCAAACATTTTTTTCATATCTTGTTTTCCTCCTTTAACATTCTAACCATATTTTAACATTATTTTCACAAAATAAAAAGAGAAAACGACAAATATCTTTATATTCGTCATTCTCCCTTTTTTAGAATATTTTATTTTTATTGATATATTCAATGTTTTTTATAAATCTTCTTCATGATATTGTCGAATATAAACTTCACGAGGTTTACTACCAAGCTGTGGTCCAATAACCCCTTCTTCTTCCAAACGGTCAATAATACGAGCTGCTTTATTATAACCTATTCTAAATTTACGTTGTAATAAAGATGTACTGGCCTTTTGAGCCTGAATAACAAATTCTCTACATTTTTCGTATTCTTCGTCTTCTTCATCAAAGTCATCACTTCCCTGTGTTGAGGAAATAGACTTGACATTGACATATTTGTCTTCATAAACCACTTCTTGTTGAGAAGAGACATAATGAACAATGGCTGACACTTCTTCATCACTTACAAAACATCCTTGAACACGCATTGGCGAAGATGATCCCATTGGTGAAAAAAGCATATCCCCTTTTCCTAATAGTTTTTCTGCTCCAGATGTATCCAAAATTGTACGTGAATCAATGCTTGATGACACTGCAAAAGCTATACGTGATGGTATATTGGCCTTAATGACACCTGTAATAATATCTGTAGAAGGTCTTTGAGTCGCAACTATCAAATGAATACCAGCTGCTCTAGCCATTTGTGATATACGCATAATACAATCTTCAACATCTTTACTGGCAACCATCATTAAATCAGCAACTTCATCTAAGATAATAACATGATAAGGTAAAATTTCTTTTGGTTCATCAGTATGATCTTCATTATATGTTTTCGCAAATTCATTATATCCTTGGATATTTCTTGCATTTACACTTGCAAACAAATCATAACGTCTTTCCATTTCAGCAACGACTTCTCGTAAAACTGCAGCTGCTTTTTTAGGATCAGTAACAACAGGTGCCAACAAATGAGGAATTCCATTATAAATAGATAATTCAACTTTTTTAGGATCGACTAAAATCAATTTCACCTCATCTGGTTTAGCTCGCATCAAAATAGATGAAATAATTGTATTGACACAAACAGATTTCCCTGAACCTGTTGCCCCTGCAATTAATAAATGAGGCATTTTATCCAATTGCGCAAAAACAGGTTTCCCAGACACATCTTTTCCTAATGCTACAACAAGTGGATTATGCTGATATTTTGAATTTGATAATAAACTTTTTAAAACATCTTTAAAACCAACCATTGCTGCGCTTTGATTAGGAACTTCAATTCCAACATAAGGTTTCCCTGGTATAGGAGCTTCAATTCTAATATCTGCCGTTGCTAATGCAAGCTTGATATCATCCTGTAACTGTAAGATTTTATTAACACGTGTACCAATTTCCAATTTCAATTCATACTTTGTAATTGTCGGTCCTATAAAAGCATTTTCTATTGTTGCATTGACCCCAAATTGTTTAAGAACATTGGTTAATCTTGCAGCGTTCTTGTTTGCTGCACTCTTTTCTTTAGAAACATTATGCGTTGATCTTGTTGACAACAATGATAGTGGCGGTAACTGATAGTGTGATAAATCTGTTTTCTTAGGTGGCTCTATGTAAGATTCTTGAGGACTTTCTTTCTCTTCTTTGATTTTTAAAGGTTTTTTTTCTTTAATATCTAATTTCATATTATCTTGATCAAATTCAAAAGCACTTGTCATTTCTGGATCAATCTTTTCTTCAACATCATCAAAAGCAGAATCAGGAAAAAGAGGAATTTCTTTATCTTTTGACAAAAAATCAAAGAAATGAGATTTCTTTTTTAAAATAATTGTTTGTACTGGTGTTTCTTCTTGTTTAGATACTTTTGGTTTTTTCTTCTTTGTTTTTTGATGTTGAAAATAAAGTTTACTAAAAATCAACGCCAAACCAATAATCAAAATAATAATTGATAAAATCAATGCGCCTAAACTTTCAAACAGCGAACTAAAAACACCATATAAACAAATGCCAATAAATCCACCTTTATTCATCTGTTGACTCTGAAGATATGTAGAAATAACCCCCATTCCACTTGCCTGTGGCTGACTAGGAATAGAAGCAATAGTCAACATACTGATAAAAATCGCATAAATACCAATTGCTTCTGGTCCATTCAAACGTGGAATTTGAGCCTTACATAATATATATATACAGACGACAAGAAGTGCTAAATAAACAACACCGTATAAATTTCCGGTTAAAAAAGCAACACAATTATGAATTCCCTGTCCAATAAATCCCAATCGTAAAGCTGATACAATAATAGCAAAGATCACAAATAAAATAATAATTCTCAAACGTAACTTTTCTTCCAAAATCTGATTCTTAGATTTTTTTGAACGCTTTGTTTTCGCCATTATGCTCACCTTCTTTCATTTTTCCATTATAACAAAATCTCACATTAATGAAAAGAAAAAGCAAGATTTCTCTTGCCTATATCTCGACAACAACACCAATAAAAACAGGTTTCTTGCCAGTTTCCTTTATAATATATTTCATTGACTGTTCTTTCATCATACTTCTTATTTCAGCAATTTCCATATCAGGATTATCTTTTAACTGACTAACAACTTTTTCACAAATTTCAATAACATGCTTAATAACATATTCAGAATCTTTTAAATAAACAAATCCTCGACTTTGACAATCCGTTTGAGCAACAATTTCTTTTGTTTCTCGTGATATTGTTAGTCCAACAATGACCACTCCATCATTTGCTAATTGAATACGATCATCAATGACCTTTTCACCAACATCACCAATACCGATACCATCAATCATGACATCATCAATCTCATACACATCACGACTTTGTAATAATTCTCCCTTTTCAAATGTTACACGTTCCCCATTATCCATAATAATGATATGCTTATCAGGGATTCCCATATCTTTGGCAATTTGTTGATTAAAGATAAAATGCTGATATTCACCTTTCATTGGAATATAGTATTTTGGTTTAAATATTTGAATAATAACTTTAAGATCTTCTTTTGATGCATGCATAGAAAATAAATCTTTATTTTTTAACAGATGAACATGTGCATCTGTTTTATATAATCCATTATGTGCTTTATTAGCAATCTTTTCAGTACCTGGCAAGACTGGTGAAGCAACAATAAATGTATCACCTTTTCTTAATTTCAATAAGTCATCTCCACCATCAATAATATCACAAATATCATGATAGATACGACGTGGACTACCACTTAACAAAATAACATAGTTACTGTCATATTGTGGCTGACCAATTTTTTCTTTATCACCTAATAATGAATCAGGTACATTTAAAACAGGCTTTTTAGATCTTTGGGCAATTCTCAATAAACTATTTGTATTATCATATTTATCACGTCCATAAAAAACGATTTGACGTTTGTATTTTTTTGTAAGTTCAATAATTTCCTGAGTTCTAAAGACATTTTGCGCATAACTAGAAATAATGATTCTTTCATAGCTATCTTCAAATATATGATCAATCTTATTTGTCAGTTTATGATTTGGAGAAGTATATCCATCGTGTTTAGCACCTGACGATTCAACTAATAATGCCAAAACACCTTTCTTACCAATTTCCATCATTTTTTGAATATCACATTGAAATTCCTTTGGAGCACCAAAATCAATAATAAATTCACCACTATAAACAAGATAACCATAACTTGTCCAAAGTGCTACTCCAACACTTCCAGGAATAGAATGTGTCACTGGGAAAAATTCAACAGGAACACCTTCGATATCAATAGAAGCATTGCGATGAACAGCATGTAAATCCAAATCAATTTTTACATGATTATGACGTTGAAAACGTTCTATCATTTGTTTGATTAAAAGTGCTGTTAATTGTGGTGCATAAACAGGAGCATGAATGCTTTGAAGTAAATAAGGCAGTGCTGCCATAGCGTCATCATGACCATGTGTTATGATAATTGCCGCAACCTGATCAGCTCTTTCTTCTAAATATGTAAAACTAGGAATGATGATATCAACACCTAGTTTATCTGAATCAGGGAATCGAAATCCTGAATCTATTATAAAAATTTTATCATTAATTTCAAAACAATACATACTTTTACCCATTTCAGCTTGTCCACCCATAGGTATAAACTTTATGACATCATTTTTCATTTTTTCACCCTTTCTTTTCATGATTACTCTTTAATATCATTATACATTTGTTTTCTCTTTGTGTATAGATGTTTTCAAAAGTATGAATATCATATCATATTATATTCATGGCTTCAAATTATTTTTTCTGATAATTTTCTATAAGCGGCTCTAACTCTTGTTGCAATTGTGGTGTAATACTTGTCAAAGGACTTCTTAATATATTTTGAATATAACCCATTTCACTTAAAATATACTTTACTGGAGCGGGATTTGGTTCTTTGAAAAGAAATTGGCTTAAAATCTTCAAATGTGCATCATCATATTGTTTTCTTTTTTGCATAATTCTTTCAATTAACGGATAATCAATATGACTTGCCACTGAAATAAGACCATCAATATGATATTGTAAACCTTCCAATAAAAGATGATCATCACCTAAATAAACTTTAAAATGCGGTAATGCTTTTTTTATTATTTTGATGTCATCTAATGGTCCACATTGTTTCATTCCAATGATATTTTGATGCTTTGTTGCTAATCGAATGACAGTGGAAGGCGTAATACCAACTCCACAACGACTTGGAATATTATAAATCATTATTTTCTTATCTGTTGAAGCTCCAATCATATCAAAGTGCCTATAAATTCCTTCCTGATTCGGTTTTATATAATAGGGAACGATAACTAAAAAAGCATATATAGCCTGATTATCTTTATACATTTGAATATGTCTAATAACTTCGGCTGTACAATTTGAACAGATTCCTATAATAACACGAATATGTGGATATTTATCTAATATTCTTTCTACTAATACTCTCCTTTCTTCAAGCTTTAGTGTAGATGTTTCACCTGTTGTCCCACACAAAACAAAAGATTTGTTACCTTCATGTATCAATTTATCTAACAAACGAAATAATCCTGGATAATCAATAGACTGATCTTGATTGAATGGTGTTATTAAAGCTGTAAAGATCTCTTTCATTTAAATCTTCCTATACCCTAATAAAAAAGGTTGATTTTGCTGATGTTTCAATGCGAAATGTAATGTATCTAATACTTTATCTTTAGCCGCAATCATGCTTTGTGGCTTTCTTTGATAATCGTCTTGAAACATAGGAACAAAATAAAAATTTTTCTTATTAAAAAGCGAAAAAAGATGAACACCACTGTTAGATAGAATATCATTTGAATAAACCCCTAATACAATCGGAATTTGATTACGTAAACATGATTTAACCAACATTGTTACACAATTATCATTAATACCTAAATCTATTTTATTTAAAGTCGTAGCATCACAAGGATAGACAAGTACAGCATCCAATTGTGGTTTTGGTCCATAGACTTCAGCCTCTTGAATCGTTGTATGAATATCTTTATGAGTGATTTCTTTAATCTTTTCTTCTAGCTCTTCATGTGTATAAAAACGAGTATCCAGTTGATGCACATGTGGCGTTATAAAAACTTCTACATCATAATGTTGACAAACTTGTTTTAAAACTTCCAGCATATCATTCATACTACAAAATGAACCTGTTACAGCAAAACCAATTTTATACATTTTTCATCTTCTCCTTCATAAAATCTGTCATCATCCTACCAGCATACCCATATGCATATTTACTAGGAATAGATGGCAAGATAATACTATTGAAACCTTTTGATAATGCATAGTGATGATCTACACCATATGGATAGGAAGCAATGTCAAGAATCATCATAGATGTTGGAGCCTGATCAAGCTTAGATGATGTCACTACCTGCGATGGAATTGTATTAATCAAAACATCACAATCACTTAAATCCATATGATCCAAATGATACGGTTTAGCTCCTGCTTTTTCAATGTCTTCAAAAAGCTGACGATTTCTTATTCCTACATGAACATAGGCTTGTAAAGCTATGAAATCACGAACAATGACCTGCCCACAATGCCCATACCCCAGCACATGAATTTGACTGTGATATATAGGAAAACGACGATGTGAAATCAAATAGGAAATGACACCTTCAGCCGTCAAAACACTATTTTTATCAACAAAATCTTCCTCATCTAAAAAAGCATAATATTGAAAACCATATTGTTTAGATAATGCATCTAAATAATCATTATGAATCATTGTTATGATTATTGTCTGTGGATGCAGCTGTTTCCATGTTTTTTCATCAACAATAATTGTATCACGATGTAATAAAAGTCGATTTTTTCGATCAATTCCTTTTAAACCCAAATAAATCATTTGACAATAACGCAAATCTTTCCATTCATCAGTTACATAATATCCATTTTTCACCAATTCTTCCATGACTTCCTGTCCACGTAAATCATCATGATTAACAAAAATCAGCATTCCTAGTCACCTCATTTTAAAATATGAATTATTTTCCAATTGGTGACATTTTCCCATCAATAAAATATGAATAAATTGATGCAAGTGCGGTAAAATAGAATCAATATGATCTTTTCATGTATCTTTATTCTTTTCTATGTTTAGAATTTTCCTTTTTATTTTTTTAAAAAAGTATATAATTTTAAAGAGGTGTCTATATGTCTTATATTTTAATCTTTCTTTCAACATTATTTATTGCTACACGTAAAGATGTGATGTATGAGAATATTACAGGCGTGTCTACATTACCAGAATATCATCTTCTCGTTGTTGTTTATACAATTGTCTGTGCATTTTATTTTGCATATCAGACTTATCGTCATTTTCAATATTTAAATTATTATCCAAAATATATTCCCTATCTTATTGTTTTTACAACTTTCATAATGTGTATTGGTGCCATATGTCCGTATTCAAATGATCAATCATGGCTATCACAACTCCATGTCTATGCTTCGATGATTTCATCACTATTTTTTATTGTGATATTACAAATCTATACACATTATCTTTCTATTCAATATCCATCCATTTACATTCAAACTCGCTGGATTTTTCATTGTGGTTTACAAGTGCTGATTATTTTATTTATAGTCAGTGGTCATGTAAGTGGAATCCTAGAAATTCTTTATGTCTTTTTTATTTGTCTATACCTTTTCTTAATTGATCAATATAGAATCAAAGGTGAATCACTGCAATGATTCACCTTTAAAAATAATAATGTTATTATCCATAACCAACGCTATGTAATTCCCATATGCCTTGATTATTTTTAATACAAACATATTGATATCCGGATGCATGATAGTTTCCTATAAATCCAGATGGTATGTTAAAGAATCCTGTATGGAATTCTAGATAAACAACTATAGCGTCCTGATATCCATAACCATTAATAAGTCTATTTTCCGTCTCTTGACTTTCTTTACCATCATAATGAACTCGAGTCACTGTAATCCCGTCTTGACTTATAAAATCAACAGCTTCATTCATAATCAATTGAATCTCGTCATTTTTATGCCTTGTATTATTGAATATATCTCTTTTAATTTCTATAGGCTGATGAATGAATATTGTGATAAGAGAGATTATAACGACTACTGATAATATTATACCTTTTGTTTTCTCCTTCATCTTTTTCCTCCTTATTTACATTCAATATTACAAAAGCAATGTGAAAATATAATGAAAAAACAAAAATTTTATGAATAATATTATACTGTTTTTTATAAACAAACATTTTATTATTTTATTCATATTCAGTGATACATAATTAGCATTATTCATTTCATCAAAAAAAAGTAAGCCTATAAGCTTACTAAACTCAAAATCTTAGGGACAAAAATAATAAGCCCTATAACAACTGAAGCAATTGCACTTATTAAAACAGCACCTGCTGCAGTATCCTTTGCTATTTTAGCAAGAGGATGATATTCTTGCGTACATAAATCGACAACCGCTTCAATAGCAGTATTGACTAACTCTAAAGAAATAACGAGTCCAAACAACAAAATACAAACTAACCACTCTGTAATAGATAATCGAAAAAGAAAACCACATATAATAACCAAAAACATAAATACTAAATGTATTTTAATATTTCTTTCTTTTTGAATACATTGAATAATACCAGATATAGCATATCCTAAACTTTTATAAAATGGATCTTTGTGCATAGTCTTTTCTCCTTTAAAAAATTATATCATAGAAAAAAAGCAGACTCCACTTTTTTAACAAAAAAACCCTGATAAATCAGGGTGGTTTTTAAATGGCGTCCACGGAGGGATTCGAACCCGCGACCGCACGCTTAGAAGGCGTGTGCTCTATCCAGCTGAGCTACGTAGACATCTGTTTTTTGACTGCTCATATATATTAGCATAACATCTTATAACATGCAAGACTTTTTTTACTTTTTTATAAAAAAAGATACATTTTTATTTTTGTATCTCTTTCAGTCTAAAATCCAGTTTCCCATTATCAATGAATAACACAGCATAGCTTCTGGCACTCCCTCCACGTGGTAAGGTTGTAGATCCAGGATTAATATAATAGAACGATCCATCTTTTTGAAACATTGGCATGTGCGTATGACCTGATATTAAAACCTGACAATGATTCCTTGTCAGTATATCATTCATAGCTAATTCTCTATTAAAATAGCCAAAATACTGACCATGAGTAATGAAAATAGATACACCTTCTACAACAAGACGTGCCTCTTTAGGTAAATCTAAAGACCAGTCATTATTTCCTTTGACACAGATAAAACCTTCTAATACTCTTAAATCATAAGCCTCGCTATCTCCACAATGAATATAATAGTCCCCATCTTGTTCATGTTCTTTTACATAATCGATCATAGACTGATCGCCGTGGTTATCAGACATAATTACAATTTTTTTCATTTACATCACCTAGACACTATTATACCAAAAAAATCTAAATTTTAATATAATTATAATGAATTTGTGAAGTTTCCTGATTTCTAACACTTTCTCCGTTAATGAGAATGTCTACATCCTTGACGTTATCTAAAGATGTTAAAGATAAAATGATAAGTTCTTCTAAAGTCTTATCTATTCTTTCATTGTCTAATAAAAGATTTGAATCTAATTCCAGTGTTAAAACCTGATTATCGAGTGATGCATTTAATAGATGAATTTTACTATTGATATGACTTAAAATAGTTTGAACTTGTTCTTCTAAACTATCAGACTCACTAATACGTAATGTTGTTGGAACATAATAAAGATAATCAGCTATTGTCTTTTCCTGATAAACCATCACAGGTACACTTTGATGTAAGAAAGTTGATGCTTCTTCAAAATTATTCAACCCTAAATCATGTGTTAGATGATTTAATGGAACAGTGCTATTGGGCAAATATGTTACATCTTTTCCATCTATTTGTATTTTAAGTTGATTAACATCATCATAATCAGTGAGTACATAAGTCAAAGCTTCAATAATATTTAAAGCATCTTGATTAGAATATAAGCAATCATTAAAACTCACTGTTAACATATGATCTTGAAGTTCTACTGATTGAACTTCTAATTGTGAATCAATAACAGGATATAATCCATATGCCTGCAATTGAGACGATTGCATTAAATCAATTTTATTTCTAATATCAGTTTCTAATTCCATTTGATTATGCACATTTAAGCTTACAGGAACAAGATCATGATTAGCATCCTGATATATGAGAGTTTGTAAATATGTTTCACTGACCTGTTTTGAATCATCCATCTGTAAATATATAAAAGAACCAATAGCTAAACAAATAATTGAAACAGACACAATGATAATCTTCTTTTTCATGTTCCCACCTCAAAACAATATATGAAAATATAAAAAAAAGATTCCTATGAATCATTTTTCTATAAAAAATATGTTCTTTGACTTTCAATCAAGACTATTATGTATATTTCATTATCAAAATCTCAAATAGAATTTATAAAAAACATAAACAACAGAATATATTGCTGTATTTTTTACTTATTCTTCAATTCCATGTTATACAATAAAGGAAGTAACGTTATTTGTTACTTCACTACGATGTTTAAAATAACATCTAAAAATTTTATAAATGAAGATGTGAAACAGATAAATCCTGATAATCAAAAAATCCTTGTGAAGATTCTACAAAAGTTTGTGTATCTCCCGTTGTATAAATGGTAATTGTCTGAGGTAATGAAGACGTATTTTCTAGATGATGGTTTTTAAGATATGAAGCCACTTCCTGACAGATAGATGCACTGCTGGAAATATAATCAATATCTTCCATCACGTCTTGAAACTGTTTTAATAGAATAGGATAATGTGTACACCCTAAAATTAAAGCATCTATTTTATTTTGATATGGCAACAAATATTCTCCTAAAAGTTCTTGTATTCCATATTTGTATTCACCAGACTCAATGACTGGAACTAAGCGTGGTGTCGCCAATTCATAAACAGTTAATTCAGGATTGTATTGTAAAAGCATTTGACGATACTTATGAGATTGAATTGTTGCCGATGTCGCAATCACCAAGACTCTTTGATGATGACGTGCTAAAAACTCATGTACTGTTGAATGAATGACACCTACGATGGGAATATGTGGATATAACTTCTGTAATTCATCCAAGACATTTGCACTTGTTGTATTACAAGCCAAAACAATCATTTTAACATGTTGTTTTGCAAAATAATCACATATTTGACGTGTATATTCTAAAAGTTGACTTTTCGTTTTATCACCATAAGGACAATGTGCATTATCACCAATATAAATCATATTTTCATGCGGAAACTGTTGACGCATATAGTCTAAAACTGTAAGTCCCCCTACTCCAGAATCAAAGATTCCAATTGGATTATTCATAATTATTCTCCCTCGTTTTGTAATTGATATTCTTCTAATGTTAAATTTGAATCATGCAAAGATTTAGCTAAAGATTTACCAACATATCGATAAATATGAGCATCATAGGCATGATTTGTAATAGAAGCCTTGCGCTGTGGATATCTTAAAATAAAACCATATTCATAAGCATGTTCTTCAAGCCATTTTGACATCTCAGTATTTTCAAATTCCTGATAAGCCAATTCAGATTGTGTGACTTCAATTGTTAAACCTAGCTGCATTTCATTATAACCCACTTCTTTTTCATCTAATGTCTGTGGTGACTGATAAGCACTGCGCAATAAAAAGCCTTTGTATTCTTTGCTTAAATCTGTATAAAGTTTTAATAAAGCATTATATGCATCCTTTTGTAAATACATTGTATAACTTACCCTTGGTATATCCTGTACGAGAAGTAATTCACGTGGCTCATATTTTCCAATATAGTTTTGTTGATTCACTAAGGTATCTAACTCATAAGGTGCAAAAACCATTTGTACTCCTGCTGGTAATGTTGTCGCCATTAAATCAGCTAAAGTCTGCTGATTATAAGCACGTGTTAACATTTCCATAATCTGACTAATCTGATTTAAATCATCATAGCCCATTTCCTGTAAAATGAGGATATATTTCTCGCTATCCTGTACAAATGAATAATCATTTTCCTGATATAATGATTTCAGTGATGTGTAGATATCAATATAGTCAAAATTAAAATTGTCAGTATTTAAAAAAGCTTCTTCCAAAACATCATGTACTAATACTTTGGCCTGATCAAAAGCTTGTTGACGATAAAGATAATCTAATCGTGTAGCTAAAGAATTTCCAGTTTCTAGAATATCTGTTATTGTTGAATAACGATGAGTTTCTTTTAAAAGGTTATAATATTGATAATTGACTAATTGAAAATCATCATATTCTATGTAGTCAATAAATAGATCAATTGAAATCTGATTATCTATTAAATATTCCTGTTCGTCATCACTTAAATATTTTTCAATTAAGACACGATTATCATTATTAATGCCATTAAGTCTATAAAATTTATCAAAATGAAGATTAACAACATAAAAAGAACAACCAAACAAAATAATGATTACAAGAAATAAGTGCCATGTTTTTAATTTCATGTCATCACCCTTTCTCGACTATTATAATACATATTGTTATATTTTTAAAGAAAAGAAATTGATTTCTAAAGATCAATTTCTTTCATTTTAATAAGTTCCAAGACAGCCTGGATACGAGATTCAACACCTAGTTTTTGAATCACATTGGAAATATGATTACGAACTGTCTTTTCACTAATATATAATTGTTTTGCAATTTCTTTTGTTGTATAAGATTGTATCAAGAGTGTAAATATCTCTTTTTCACGCTTTGTCAATAAGGAATGCATCATAACCCTCCCACATTAATATATGAGTAAAGGTTATGAGCTGTGCTCATTTGTATGCAAAGATTGAAAAAGTTCTTTCGCAACTTTTTCAGGTAAAACTTCCTGAAGTTCTTCTATAGTTGCTTCTCTCATTCGTTTTACACTTTTAAAATGATGCAACAATTGTTGCTTACGTTTTGGTCCGATTCCTTCAATATCATCTAACGTAGAAGCAAATAAAGATTTAGAACGTACATTTTTATGAAAACTAATAGCATAACGGTGAACTTCATCTTGCATACGTGTCAATAAAAAGAAAAGTTCACTTTTTGGATGAATAGGTATTGGCTGCCCATCCTGGTCCAACAACATGGCCGTCGAATGTTTATCGTCTTTAGCCAACCCATAAACAGGTATATTCATTGCTAATGAATCAATAACTTCTTTAGCCGCATGAATTTGTCCTAATCCACCATCTACAATAATCATATCAGGAGGTGTCAGATTTTCCATCAAGACACGGTAATATCTACGATAAATCACTTCTCGCATACTTCCATAATCATCAGGTCCATCAACAGTTTTGATTTTAAATTTACGATAATCCTTTTTAGAAGGAACGCCATCTTTAAAACAAACCATTCCAGCAACTGCATAAGCACCCTGAATATTAGAATTATCAAACAATTCAATAATATGAGGTGTTTTCATATGCAAAAGTTCACCTAACTGTTGGATAGCACCTAAAGTCGCCGCTTCATTTTTTTCCATTAATTGGAATTTCTTTTCTAATGATTCTTTAGCATTTTCAATCGCCATTTGAACAAGAGAAGCCTTATTACCTTTTTGAGGTTTTAGAATTTTACATTCAATAATTTGTGAAAGCAAATCTATATCCATATCCATAGGAACAAGAATTTCCTTTGGTAAGGTATTATTTTGATAAAACGAAACCATAAATTGCTGCAAACTCTCTTGAACATGATCTTCAATAGGTATTAAATTCAAATCACGTGATAACAGTTTACCGTGACGCATAAAAAATAACTGGATGCTTAAATAACCATGATCAACATAATATCCTAAAATATCACGATCAATCTGATCATTAAATTGAACATGCTGTTTAGCTGTCACATAACGAATATGTGAAATTAAATCACGATATTCTTTAGCTTGCTCAAAATTCAATTCCTCACTAGCCTTCATCATTTTTTCAGTTAACTCATTGACTTTTTCTTTGATGTCCCCATTAAGAAGTTTAGTAATAGATTTTTTAATATCAACATATATATTCTCATCAACATCTTGAATACATGGCGCCAGACATTGTCCCAATGAATAATAAAGACAAGGTTTTTTAGGAATATGATTACATTTTCTAAGAGGATATAAACGATTTAATAATTTAAAAGTTTCTCTAGCTGCAGTAGCATCTGGAAATGGGCCAAAATGTTTGGCTTTTTTTTCTTTGGCATTTCTAACAATACGTAAGCGAGGATGTGTTTCATTTGTCATTTGAATATATGGATAATAGGTATTATCCATAAACATTATATTATATTGAGGGGTATAATCTTTAATCAGATTAATTTCTAAAAGCAGTGCTTCTTTTTCACTATCAGTTACAATATAATCAAAATCCTCAATTTCACTTACCAGTTTTGTCGTTTTATAATTATGAACACCAACAAAATAAGAATGAACACGATTTTTTAATTTTTTAGCTTTACCAACATAAATCACAGTTCCCTCTTTATTTTTCATTAAATAGCATCCTGGTGATGCTGGTAATAAAGAGAGCTTATTTCTAATAAGATCATTCATTATTCAAAATATACCAGTGTAGCCCCTAATCCACCTTCATTAGGTCCACCATCTCGATATGATACAACGTGTTTGTTCTTATCTAAAATTTTCCTTACTCCTTTTCGAAGTGCACCAGTTCCCATTCCATGTACAATACGGACATGCGGATATCCCATCACCAAAGCATCATCCAAGAATTTATCAACCAATGCCATTGCCTCTTCATATCTTTTGCCAATAATATTGATTTCATAATTTCCTGTTTTAGAAACGGTTGATTTCTTTATTTTTGCTTTTTCAACTTTTTTCACTTTTGTTTGAGGATGTAAATAAAGCACTTCATCTTCATGTAATTTAACATTGAGTCCAGATATAGAAACCATAACCATATGATTCTTTAAAACTTCCACAATATCCCCTTCTCTGTTCATCTTCAACACACGAACATGATCTCCAATATGCAATTGATGATCCTGTTTATGAACAACCTCCTGATTAACATATTTCATTTGATCTAAATCATGACGTATTTGATTCATTTCATGAGGTTTTAATGTCGATTGTTTCATAATGTTCATCATATCCTGAACTTCTGTTTTGGCTTTATCAATAATTGCATTAGCCTCGTCTTTAGCTTTTTGAATCATTTGATCTTTTTGATTTTCTATCTGACGTAACTGTTTTTCATATTTGTTTTGTAAGATTTGAACTTCTTCTTGAGATTCAATAAGTTGTTTTCCCTTTTGTTCTAAAATATCCTCTTTCATTTGCAGTGTTTCCATTAATCTTTCATGTTCAGACATGGATTCATTTTTAATATTTCGTGCATTTTGAACAATGTTTTTGTCTAAACCTAAAAGTTCTGCAATTTCAATAGCATATGATTGTCCAACACTGTCCAATTTCAAATGATATGTTGGTTTCATTGACTCCACATCAAAAGCAACGGCCGCCATCAATATCTCTGGATGCTCTTTAGCAAATGTTTTGAGTCGACCATAATGGGTAGTGGCTAAAACAAAAGATTTCATATCTACAAAACGTGATAAAATAGCTTCAGCCAGACTTTCTCCTTCTTGAGGATCAGTTCCAGATCCAATTTCATCTAATATAACTAAACTTGATGCAGTTGCATGATATAAAATATCTATAATTTTCATCATATGACTAGAAAATGTTGAAAGTGACTGCTCAATAGACTGTTCATCCCCCAAATCGACATATATCTGATCAAATAAAGGAATAACAGCTTCTCGAGCTGGGACTGGTAGTCCACATAACGCCATAAACGATAATAAACCAGCTGTTTTTAATGTCACTGTTTTTCCACCAGTATTGCTTCCAGTAATTAATAAAATACGATGCTGTTTTAATATAATATCATTCGCAATCACTTTTTCTTGATCAATACATGGATGACGTGCTTCTAAAAAAGACAAAACATTGCCATCTTTTTGGATCGTTGGTCGACAACAATGATAAAGCACACCAAACTGTGCTTTAGCAAAAATAAAATCTAATTCAGTAAGAATCTCTAAATTGAAATGAAAGTGATAATAATGATTTTTAACAAGTTGAGAAAGATAAAAAAGAATACGTTCCACTTCTTCCTTTTCTTGAGCCTCGTATAAACTGATCTGATTGTTCATACTTACAACCTCTGCTGGTTCAATATAAACAGTTTGCCCAGTCGCACTTTGAGCATGAATAAGTCCTTGAATCTGATTTTTATGATGCGACTGAACTGGCAATACCAGCCGATTATTTCTTGATGTCATTTGATCAATAGATAAATAATCCTGACTTTCCTTCACAAGATGTTCCATTCTTGTACGGATTTGTGACTGAGTATGCCTTATCTGTTGACGAATATGAAAAAGCTTAGGACTGGCATGATCATCAACTTGACCATCTGGAGTTATACATTTTCTTATTTCTTCTAATAAACGGGGTTGAGCTACTAAACCAGTGTTAAGTTCATTTAAAAAATGAGCTGTTATTTCGCTATTATCAAAATAATTTTGGACATTAACAACACATTCCAGATGAGTTTGGACATGTAACAATTCTTCACCTGTTAATTGACCATCTCTATTGGCTTTTTTTAAACTCAAAGAAATATCACTAAGTCCACCTAATGGTAATCTTCCTTGTCGATCAATAAATTTCATGGCTTCATCAACTTTATCTAACGCCTCATTAACATCATCTTCATCATCAAATATCTGTAATTTTTGAACTTCTTGTTTCCCTAATGATGAAGCACAAAAACGCATAATTTTTTCTTGAATGATGTTCATTTCTAATGTTTCATATATATTCTTCATTTTATCACCCCTTTATTTGAGATAGAACGTCTTGAATCTGTTGTGTTGAATAGTTTGAATCTTCTAATAATTGTGTTAACTGCTGAATTTGTGAAGGATTCAACTGAATGGTCTGATTTTGATGAAATACATAATCTTCAAATAATTGAAGTGCATCTTGTTCATTGATAAAATGAGCATTCATGGCATTCAATGTAAATTCAGCGATAAATTCTTTTGAATAAGTATCCAGACTATTATTATCTTGCATAAGATCACTCATATTCATAACGGTTTGAGTGACATCGGGAATCATATCGACAATGGCATTTGCGATATAGGAATTTTGAATCATTTCTTTTCCATTAGCTACAAATGGAATGAAAAGAAAAACCAGACAGATATAAATAATCAATATTCCTTCAACCACATGACAACATAAACCTAATAAACGATCTGCAAAAGCAGTTAAAGAAAAAGTATGCATAATACCTTTTAATAGTGGTTTTACCAAAACTTCTATGATTTTTTTTATGATCATGAAAACAATAAATAGGATGAAACCAACGACTATACGATTAATTGTAGAACCTATTAGTGAAGCAATAAAATCATGGCTGTCATATTGATAAATTGTCCATATTGATGATAATGGATCACTTAAAAAATAGACCAACAATAAAACGAATAAAAAAGATACAATATCATAAAGCTGAATAATGAATCCTTTTTTATACCCAATAATCGCAGTTATCACTAAAAATATGACACAAATGATGTCTATTGAAAAAAAATCCAAGAAAAACCCTCCTTATAAACGCCGATATTATAACATTTGAAAAATGTTCTGTCAAAATTAACAAAATTATGTTAAAATAATAATGAGGTGATTAACGTGGAACCAATTATTTTAAAAGTTGAACAAATTACATTGGAGAAAATGAAAAAATATTATGATAGTCAAATGGTTCCAGTTGATGACACAAACCTTATATTTAAAGCACATGCTATTGGTTGCGATATTATCGCTAAAGATAATCATACAGTTGAGTTTTCGGGTGCTAATGCTTTTCAGGAAGCCAAACATTGGTCTAAGAAAATAGCGAAACAATTAGCTAATATGACAACGAACATTGAAGATATTTTTCCGTATCATCATATTGGATGTGCTGAAACAGGTTCTACTGATTATTTAGGTCCAATCTGTGTTGTATCATGTTATGTACACGAAAAAGATATTGAGTTATTAAAAGAGCTCAAAATTGATGATATAACAACTTTAAGTAATCGTGAAATTATTCAATGTGCAAAGCTCATTAAAGACAAGCTTATTTATAGTTTATTAATTTTAGATAACTCACATTATAATAAAATGGTAAGTGATGGTTTTAATCAAGCTAATATTAAATCAAAACTCTACAATCAGGCAACTGTGAATGTTATGCAGAAAGTCAAACAAAATGTAAAGGTAAAAGTGATCAATCAATTTGTTTCTCCAAAAACATATTTTAATTATCTGAAAAATGAAGTTATTGTTGTAAAAGATTTAATGTTTGTTTCAGATGCCGAACAAAAATACATGGCTGTATTAGCTGCTGAAATTTTATCAAGATATGCATATTTACAGTATTTTGCAAATATGACAAAGAGTTTAAAAATGAATTTAATCCGTGGATCAAGTTCTCAAGTTGATGTTGTTGCTGCAAAGATTGCTGCTAAATATGGCGAAAATATTTTAACAAAAGTTGTCAAACTCAATTTTACAAACACAAAACGTGTTAAGGCATTATTGAAAGAACAGTAAGAATGGAAATGAACCATTCTTTTTTATTATTACCTTTTGATATTTTATAAAACCAATTTTGAATAAGTTTATAAAATAAAAAAACTGAGCTATATTGGAATGATTAAAAACAATGGTATATTAAATAATCGCGGGGTAAACCTTAACCTTTAATTTTATTACGGGGTTTGCCTTTTTCTGCTTTAATTTCTAAATGGGGTAATTTCATAATAAAAAGAAACCTCCTGATATAA
>NZ_NFLH01000024.1 GCF_002160815.1 Massilimicrobiota sp. An134
CACAAACACAAAAATTAAAAATATAAATTATGTCATTTCCAAGATTAAGTTCTACTTATCAATATTTTTTAAGTAGAACTTAGTCTTAAAAAAAGTGGAATTTACTTTTCAAATTAAATATATTTTTTGAATGGTTAATTGTAAAAGTAAATTCTACTTTAAAAAATAAAGTGGAATTTAGTCTTACGAATTTTCTTGTTATATGTTATTGATTATTTGTTCCTCATTTTCTTGATTAATGATATGAATGAAAATATTTCTAAAAATAAACATATGACCGCTGATCAACGTAATGAGATTTTTACCATGCTAGAAAATGGTGATTCCGTTTCTAAAATTGCTTCAGCTATTTCAAAAGATAAATCTACTGTTTCCAAAGAAATCAGGAAACATAGAATTGAACAGAGAATTTCCAATACCCTTAGTAAAAATGGCACCTGTGCTCATGTTAAAAGCTGCACGCATACTCATTTATGCACTCATATCAAATGCAATCTCAAGTTTTGTAAAAAGTGTGACATCTGTCAAAGCGTTTGTCCTGATTTTGAGCTCTATATATGCAAACGATTAAGAAGAGGTCCCTATGTATGCAATGGCTGTGATTCCCGTAAATACTGTCGCAAGCCTATAAAATATTTTTACAACCCTTCTCATGCTCACAAAGAATATAAGGAAGTTCTTGTCAGTTCGCGTACTGGCATCAATGTCACTGAAGATGAACTCAAAAAGATCGATTCCATTGTCAGTCCTTTTGTCAGAGATAAGTCTCAGTCTCTCAATCATATATTTGCTTCACATGCTGGTGAGATTGGCGTCTCTCAAAGTACTGTTTACAACTACATTGATGCTGGCTTTCTTGAATGTGCCAACATTGACCTCCCCAGAAGGGTTAGATTCAAGAAAAGAAAGAGAAATGCAAAGAACAATGAGGTAAAAATCAATAAATCCGCATTAAGAAAAAATCGCACATATGATGATTATCTCGCCTATATGAACGAGCATCCCGATGCTAATGTCATCCAGATGGATACTGTCGAGGGCATCAAAGGTGAAAATCTTCTCCTTACCCCTCATTGTGTGAAAACGCATTTTCAAATTGCCCATTTCATTTCAAGCAAGGAAAACACACATCTTGCACAGGTATTTGAATTGTATTACGAAAGATTTGATGATAAGAATCTCTTTAAGAATTTCTTTCAGGTCATACTTACAGACAGTGGAAAAGAATTCACCGACATAGCTTATCTTGAAGAATTAGGATTAAAGGTGTTTTTCTGCGATCCCAATAGATCAGATCAAAAAGGTTCGTGTGAAAAAAATCATGAGTTTATAAGATATTTCCTGCCAAAAGGAAAGACTTTCAATAATCTTCATCAAAGGGATGTTTGGAATATGATGTCGCATATCAATTCATACAAGAGATATTCATTGAATAATAAAAGCCCCTATGAAGTGACGGAATTCATATGGGGCAAAGAATTATTACAGGCATTGCACATCAAATACATTAAGCTTGATGAAGTGATTTTAAACAATTCAATTTTTAATAAAAACAGATAGGAAAGGATTGAAAATGAGGAACACTAAGAAGTAGAATTTAGTCTTGCAAATTCATCGCAATCCTTAAAAAAATTGAAATTCACTTCAAATACATTATATACACAAACACAAAGATTAAAAATATAAATTATGACATTTCCAAGATTAAGTTCTACTTATCAATGTTTTTTTAAGTAGAACTTAGTCTTAAAAAAAGTAGAATTTACTTTTCAAATTAAATATATTTTTTGAATCTTTATAATTCTATATATTCTATAATCAATATATATGTATTTTTATAAAAATATTGTTATAAAGAAATAAATTTTACAAAATCATAAAACAATGTCTATAGTTTAGAATCAAAAGAATATGAAAACGTTTTACATCAATTTTACGTTCAGAAATTCCTTTATGTATAATTAATAATTTGTTCTACAATAGTTCTAGAAATAATAAAAAACAGGTAATCATTTTTTAGAAATAAACTTTCAAAGATATTTTTAAGGAATTAAGTTTTGAGGAATAGTTTAATTTTTTTGATTTTTGAGGTCTACTTGAAAGATTCATCTCTAAAACTATATAGAAAAAACTAAAAAGTTTGGTCATTCTAAAAAACACATATCACTAGTATTAATCTTTGCATAATCAACAATGTAAAGTAAACGTGAGGTAATTGCATGAAATATTCAAATAATAAATTAAATCTTAAGATTTTTATCAATATAAATTTAATTTGAAAACTTATAAATTGACAATCCTTTATTAGAATTTCCAAATGTTTTTATTTTTTTTACTCTAATTTTTTTATTTAAATTTTCCTCTATATTATTTTTTGTTACTTCTACATAATAATCATTTGCTGATACAAAAAATATATTATCTCGTAATAAGTCTTCCCAAAAAAGCTGATTTAAACCATTTGCTTTTAACTGTTTGTAATAAAGTTCTGAATAAGTATATGAACCACCAGATACCATAGTATTGCTCGGTTTTTCATTTGGAAAAACTTTAAATGGATCTCTATTTATTGTAGCTACGCTAAAATCATAAACATAGAAGTTATTTGGATGTTGCACTGCATATTCTTCAAAAGAATCAAATTCTTTTTGTCCAATACTTGTCTCTGTCTGTGTATCTAAATATTCTTGTGTTATATAAATAGATTTTATGCTAAGCAATATACACATCGTACTTATAAGGATTGCTACTATCTTTAAATATTTAGCAAAATTTTTATTTTGTAAACGAGCAAAAAACATTAGTAATAGAAAAAAATTTGGAACAATCAAAGATATAAAACTTCTTAGCGGTAATCTTCCCCTAATCGCCAAGATAACAAATAAAGTTAATGTAACTATTTCCAAAAAAACAATAAATATTTTATCAACATTATTTTTCGAAAGAAAAATAATACTGAATATTAATCCTATTGTTAATATTATCGAAACTTGTGCATAAGTATTTTCACATATTAAGCTCTCAGATAGCTCAATCGCATCATTAATTGTTTCTTTAGTATTAACAGAATATTCATCAGTTATTCTCTTTAATGAATACTCATTTATATCTTTATCAAAATATAATAAACACAAAGTTGCGCTATATGTATTCTCCGTCCAATTTACAGAATTATAAAGAGCTTTGTTTTCTTCATAAGAATCATGTTGTTTATAATCCATATATTTTACTCGATAATCATTATATGAATTATATGCTTGCGCTATATCATTATCATTTTTTATATTTACACTTATAAATTTTAATGAAAAACAAGATATTACAGTTAAAACTCCTAACACAAAAATTGATATATTTTTTTTATTTAACAGTTTTTTATCAAAGACAAAGTTATAGTACATTTTATATAAACAAGCAAATCCAAAAAAGAGCATTACACAATACCAAGATAAACTCCTTATCATAAAGCTTATCAATAAAGCTATAAAACAATATATGTATGATATTGTGTGAGTAAATTTATCATCATCTTTCTCTAAAACTAAGATTACTGAAATTGCTGATGTTCCTATTATTGCAGATGTTGTAGTAAATTGTAACGCAACAAGTGGATATAAAAAAATTGAAAACAATAATGTAATGTGTACGAATATTGGAAAGAAACTATAGTTGCAGCCTTTTTTATAAATTAATTTATAATAACATTTAAATATTACAACAATAGAAAAAAATAAAGATACCACATGAAATAATCCATACCAAGGAATTTTTCCATTTAACTCGTATAAAAAACTTATAAAGCAGCCTAGAAAATAATTAATAAAAGGTTGTTCCGGATTTGTAATCCCTGTTGCATATCCTGCTAAAGCATATAATATTCTCGAATCATCATTTGTTGAAAAAATTAATTCTTTAGTGAGAATTACAAATGTGAAAAAAATAAATGTAATTGAAAATGACAATAACCATTGCCCTTTTTTATGTTCTAATATATCTCTAATTTTTCTCATGTTAATGCTCCTTATACTGAGAAAACGATAATTCCTACAACCATAATTGACAAACCAAGTAATTTTTGTTTTGTTGGAATTTCTTTTAAAAAAATTCGACTTACAAGTGTAACTAAAATGAAACTACATGAATTCCATACTGGAGCATAAGAAACCGGAACAACTCTATGCGCAATTAGTGAACAAAGTGTTGATACAAACATCATTCCATAACCAATAAAAGTATAAATATTAACATATTGCCATATAATTGAACTGTAATTTTTTATAGCTCCTTTTTTTAAAATTAATTGAGATATTGAAGATATAAAAATACCTAACAACATTATTAAATAATACCAATAATCAGCCATTAGAAGTCACCACCAAATAAACACCTACTAATATAATTGCAGCTCCAATAATCATATTTATGGTAATAGTTTCATTAAATATTAAAAAACCTAAAATCATTCCCCAGATCATGGATACTGGTTTATTACTATAGGCAGTAGATAGGGGAACTCGTTTTAAAATCATTTGCCATGCAATTGCATAACACCCCAATATACAGATTGAAACTCCAAAATAGAATAAAAATTTTATTGATGGAATCGTTTCTAGTGCAGCCACCTTATTGAAAACACCTGATAACGAGTAAAAGAAAACAGCAATTTGTATGATAACAATTTGCTTAACTGAAATATTCATCTTTTTTTTCATCACATTTCTCCTTCTTTTTTTATAATTTCTCTAATTTCGAATTGTGGTTGGTTGCTAATTGTAAGATAAATTCTACCTATATATTCTCCGATAAGTCCTAGCATAATCATGATCAATCCTCCAATAAATAAAATAATAGTAATTAGAGAAGTATAACCGACTAAGATATTTGGAAATAATAGTTTTCTTATAAAAAGTACAATTCCAAAAATAAATCCTGTTATAGAGAATATAACCCCTAAAAAAGAGGATAATCTTAATGGGAATATAGAGAAATTAATCATTCCATTTAACCATACTTTAAATCTCTTAGAAAAATTATAACCAGACTTTCCCACAATACGTTTATTTTGTTTAACTTTTATACTGGTAATTTTTCCAGCAATCTGATATAAATATCCAAAAATAGATGGGAAAGGTGATAGATATTTCTTT
Source organism: Massilimicrobiota sp. An134 (assembly GCF_002160815.1). Taxonomy (GTDB): domain Bacteria; phylum Bacillota_I; class Bacilli_A; order Erysipelotrichales; family Coprobacillaceae; genus Allocoprobacillus; species Allocoprobacillus merdigallinarum. Next base: position 5,148 of record NZ_NFLH01000024.1, read on the forward strand.
AAACTTTCAATACACATTCTATTTATTGCAAAATAAGAAGAGGAAACAGCACCTTTAGGACGCTTACCTGTTATTTGAAATAACTTACTAGAAATAGCACTAGTTAATTTATTAATTTTTTTTGTTTGTTTAACTGAGAAATCAGCACTTACCAAATCATAACCTTCTTCTATTTTTTGAATTAATTGCGGTAAATATTCAATAGGATGCTGACCATCATCGTCCATATATATTAAACAATCACTATCAATTTGTTTTAAACATGCCATTCTTGCCGCAGCTTGACCCCAATTTCTAGATAAATCAATACCCATTATATGTGAATCTTTTTGACATAACTCTTTGATAATTTCAAAAGTATTATCTGGAGAACAGTCATTGATTAAAATAATTTCATAATCATAACGATTTAATTCCTTAAATTTTGATGTAATCTGATCTACGACGATTGAAATTGTTTTTGAAGATTTATAACATGGAATTGCTACTGTTACCTTCATATTTATTGTTCCTCGCTTTTCAGTATTTTTTTATAATCAAATTTACCAATAATCATACTTTCATCATTATCAGATATAACATCAAATTTTTCATATACTTTTTCAACAGCTTCAGCCATCAATTCATGAGTAGGAGTTTTCAATGTAACTCTACATAGAATTTGTCTTTGTGTTCCTATATATTTATCAGTTATCTCTTCGCCACCATAGTACCATTGAGAAACATTTAGCACTTCTTTCATATTGTTTAATTCATCAACACCTATAACTTTTTTTATTTTTCCTAATTTTCCTAATATTGATAAAGTGCAATATACGGATTTAAAATTTGGATTAGCAAGTTGAGTGATATCTTTTTCTCCTGTTTCACCTGTTAATGCATAATTAATCATCATATCCATAGTACTAAAATTGTTTTCCTCTTTTAAAATGTTATATTGTTTAGCCCCATTAAAACGCAATCCCATCTCATAAAAAGGAAATGAATTTTCTAATGCGAAGCCTTGAAGAAATAAAGTTCCATTTTGTAAATTTATGCTTTTAAACATTTCAATTACTTTTTCGTTTTGATATTTTTGATATTTTTCTAAATGTTTAGATGGATAAATATACGCTAAAGGTAATTTCATGAATTGACCTTCACTTTCTTTTAAGTATCTATCATGCATTGCAGTTAATACTACATTTCCATTCTGTATCGCGTAGCTTACTCCAATCTCATCTGCTGTAATATATTTTTCAATGATAACTAATTTTTTTGTAGAATAATTTAAAGCTCTATTATAAGCAGTTTTTAACTCATCATAATTATTAGCAATGGAAATTCCTCCTCCACCGCTACCATCCACAGGTTTTACAATGACTGGGAAGTATGATGAGTCATTTTCATTAAAATCAGACATGTCATATTCTTCTACAACAGGAACATTATATTTTCGGCATAAATTTTTAAATGAGTCCTTGTTAGAGCATATATTCCATTGTTCACGATTACAATAAAAAGGTAAATCCAATCTTTCACATAAAGATATAACTCTTTCAATTGAATACTCACTAGATCCAGTAAAAACACCATCTACTTTTTCTCTTTTTATAAGTTTTTCAAGCTCATCTAAATCTGCTGTGCTTACATTTTCATTTTGATCTGAATATCTTTTAGCAGGACATAAATTAACATCTAAATTTCCTGTTACAATTGTATATACCCCTAACTGACGCGCAAATTTTACTACGTCCTCTGCAATAGGATTAACTCCGGCTAAAACTAATAAACGTTTTCCTTGTAATTTTTTCATTTTTCCATCCCTTTCAACGGTAATAATAGATCATTTCCATTTTCGTCAATTACATGTAATTGGCTGATAATTTTATCGATTTTTTTATGTAGCTCTTCTTCTGTTGAAGAAACAATTTGAATTCTTGCAAAATTTTGATCTAATGTTCCTTCGGTTTTGATATGATCACCAATATGATAAAATTGAGTTATATGTATAACTTCTTTATCCTTTAATATGTCTTCTAAACCAATAATATTTTTTATAATACCTGATTTTAATATAGGAGCTATTTCACATGCATAACCTTTAAAATTTTTATTTACATCTTTAATTTTCTGATTCCCAAATTTACCTTCAATTGCATATTGAATCATATATTCTAGTGGACTAAATCCATTAAAATATTCAACAAATTTATACTCCATAGTTGCATTTAATCTATAACCCATTTCATAAAAATAAAAATCTTTTCCATCAAAAAAAGATTCCATGAAGAAAACACCATTTTCTAAACCAAATTTTTCAAACATTTTACATACTTTTTCATTAGTAGTTTGTAAATAAACATCTTTATGTTTTGAAGGATGATAGAAGAAAGTAGGTATAGGTGATCCATTTAGATCATTTCTTGTTATTCTATCTGATAAAGTCATTAATTCAACATGACCATCTTGAACAATGTAATAAACTTCTACATTATCACATTGCATATATTTTTCTAGTATAATCTGTTTAGATTTTGAGTTATCTAAAGCTTTTTTTATTCCAGCATTTAATTCATTTCGATTTCTACAAATTGAAATCCCATGCCCACTATAACTATCTACCGGTTTAATAATTAAAGGAAAATATTCATCCGATATATGAGAACAATCATGAGAATCAATAAAATACTCAGGTACTGTATTAACTCCGTATTCTTTACATAATTGCTTAAAACGAGATTTGTTTGAACATGTATCCCATTGCATCATATTACAATAAACTGGTAAATTATTTTGATTACATATATTAATCATATTTTTGATATTAAATTCACTTGCACCTGTAAATACTCCATCAATATGATTTTCTTTAATATATTTGCTTATATTTGTATAATCATCTGTACTATAGTTAATAATTTCATCTGCATATTGTTTAGATACGCCACCTTCTAAATTATCTGTTATTGTAACTTTTAATCTCATTTTTTTTGCTGTTTTGACAACATCTAATGTTGATAAGGTTCCACCTAGAATAAGAATGTTTTTATTATTTTGATAATTGATGTTCTGCACAATTTACCTTCTCTCTAGCTTTGACAATATAATATAAAATTTCATTAACAGGGGTAGGGACTCCACATTCTTTTCCCAATTTCATAACTGTTCCCCCAAAATAATCTATCTCAGTTTTTCTTCCTGCTTCTAAGTCTTGAAGCATTGATGTCTTTTTTTCTGGTGGATAATGAATTAAAACTTCAATCATATCATCTTTATCTTTTGTAGTTAAATGTATTTCTTTCTTCTTTGCGATATCAACAATTTCTTGCATTGCACAATTCAATGCTTTTTTTATTTCAGGAAATTCCCCAAAATACTTAAATTTTGCTTGAGTAAGTAAAGAAATTTGATTTGCACCTATATTGACCATCCATTTTCTCCACAGCATTCTTACCATATCTTCATAAACATGATATTTTATTTTATTTTTTTCAAATATATCTATCACATATTTGACATCATCAGAAAACTCAATATTTTCTTCTTCTCCAAATTGTATTTCTCCTAAGGTTTGAAATGTAATATTATCGTCAATTCTATTTGCATCTGTTCTCATCACTATTCCATATAAAACTTTATTATTTGGAAATTTTTCTTTTAAAAAATCAACAGCTGTAACACCGTTTAATAATGATAAAATAATAGTGTTATCATCAATGACAGATTGAATATCTTCAATTGAACTTTCTAAAGAATAGTTTTTTACCAAAACAAGCAAAAGTTTTATTTTACCATGATTTTCTCCAGTAGATACATTAGGGTAAAGCACTTCATTATTGACCTTGATTCCATTCTTTAAAAGTCTATTAGCTCTTTCTCCATTTGCAACAAATGAAAATTTTTGAATATTATTTTTTATAAAAACACTACCATACGCTGCGCCAACTGCTCCTGCGCCAATAATAGCTATTTCATCCATTTTTATTCTCCTCTCAATCTCTTTTCTTAAATAAACTATAAGCTAGGTCTTTATCTCTAGTTGTTCCTATGAAATAACCAAATCTTGTTGAACTATCAACAATTTCATGAGAATTTATATTTTCAATCTCACTTATAAATTTAATACTATCAGGATTGTTTTCTTTAAATAATGTCATACATTTAAGATCACTATCATTGAAAATAAATTTTATAAATGCATAATTGATTAAAGGAGGTTGAACAATGATTGGTTTATTTCCGCAAGCTACATCAATAACCATCTTAATATAATCATGAGAAGTTGAGAGATTAACTAAATGAGACCCTATGCAATCTCCTCCCATTCTTGCTCCAATTTCAATGATTCTCATCTCTCCGTTAGGAGTTACTTTAAATTCACAATGAGATGCTCCATAATTTATTTTAAGAGCGTCTAAAGCCTTAAAAATATCCTGTGTAAAATTTTTTATTTGATTATTAGATAGATCTGATGGTTCAAGATGTCCTGTTTCTATAAAATGTGGTGCCCCTGTTGTAAATTTCTTTGTAAAAGATAAACATGTATGTTTTCCTTCAAAAGAAATACATTCACAACTATATTCGTCTCCCTCAATGTATTCTTCTACAATAGCGCAATTCTCAAATGAATTCTTTATAGCTTCACTGATTGCAGAATTCATTTCTTTAAGATTCTCTATTTTTGTAATTCCTCTACTTCCAGAACGATCAGTAGGTTTTACAATAAGCGGATAAGTAAAATCTTCAATTTCTTTTTCTTGAACTAATCTATCAGTTTTAATAAACTTGGGAACAGGGATACTATTATTTTGAAAAGTTTCACGCATCAAAAATTTATTTGTTGTAATTAAATCTGATTCTTTAGGGTTACATACTAAACCAAGATTTCTTGCAATGTAATTCACAGTTAAAACTGCTAAATCTGAACCTATAGATACTACACCCTTAGGTTGAATTTTTTTACATATATCAAGTATTTCTTGTTTTTCTGTTATACTAATTGGATAAAAATAATCCGCAATTTTTTTTCCAACTGCACCTTCTTCCCAGGCGAAAACATGTGTTTCATAATTTAATGATTTTGCCTTTTGGATCAAAGGTAATTGAAATTCTCCTGCACCAATAATAACCAGTTTTTCCATTTTACAATACTCCCTCGATTGCTTTTACAACATACGTAGCATCTTCTTTTGTCATATCTGCATATAATGGTAATCTAAGTAATCGTGCTGCAATATCTTCTGTGATAGGGCAATCTTCTGGTTTATATCCTAATTTCAATCCATATGGCGAAGAATGTAATGGAACATAACAAATATATGCAACGATGTCTTTTTCTTTTAATTTTTTAATTAGATCATCTCTTATTTCTGCAGTAGGTAATAAAATATTAAACATATGTGCATTATGTTGTATACCTTCTGGAATGATAGGCAAACGTAATTTTTTATTTTTTTCTAAATCTTGTAATCCTTCATAATATGTATTCCATACTAACATTCTTTTTTCCATAATCTCATCATATCTATCCATTTGAGCACTTAATAATGCTGCTAAAAGATCCGATGGAAGAAATGATGAACCAATATCATGCCAAGTATATTTATCAACAAGACCTCTTAAAACATTTCTTCTATTAGTTCCTTTTTCACGAATAATTTCAGCTCTTTCCATGTATTTTTCTTCATTAACGATGATTGCTCCACCTTCACCCATTGCATAATTTTTTGTTTCATGGAAACTATAGCAACCAAACTCAGTCATTGTACCAGCCACTTTTCCTTTGTAAGTTGAACCAACAGCTTGTGCTGCATCTTCAATAATGAATAAATTATATTTATTAGCAATTTCAATGATTTTATCCATTTCACATGGAATACCAGCATAGTGGACAACATAGATTGCTTTTGTCTTATCAGTAATTAAATCTTCTATTTTATTCTCATCTATATTAAAAGTATCTTCTCTTATATCACAAAAGACTGCTTTAGCACCTCTTAATAAAAAAGCATTAATAGTAGATGAGAATGTAAAAGAAGGGGCGATGACTTCATCACCATCTTGTAAATCAGCTAAAATTGATGCCATTTCTAAAGCTGTTGTTCCTGATGTTGTTAACAACATATTCTTTATTCCAAATCTCTCTTGAAATTGTTGGTACACTCTATTTGTATATTTTCCATCACCTGATAAAATACTGTTATGTAACGCATCAACAATATATTTTTCTTCTAATTGAGTAATGGTTGGTTTGTTAAACTTAATCATTTTTATTTCCCCCCTAAATCTCTTATTTGATTAACTAAATAACTTTGTATTTTTAAATCATCGTATAGTTTTTTTCTTTCATTTTCGTCTCTTAATGCATTCCAAAATACATTAATTGATTTAGAAAAATGATTATCTTCTTTCAATACAAATTCTTCTACTTGATTATTCTTTGTTATAGTTAGTATTGGTTTATTACCTGGTGGTGATGTGAAAATTCTATTCGTTGATAATTTTCCTTTTGACCCTATAATTTCTAAAGAGCATGAATAGTCATTATCCATTCCAAAAGCTCCTTGAAAAGTGACATTATCATTTGAAGCAGAAAAATCTCCAAACAAATCAATATCATGTTCAATAGAATTATAAAGATGTGCACATTCTATATGTAGATTTGTTCCTAATAATATTGTAGCCAATTTGACTACATATCCACCTGCATCCAACAAGGCTCCACCGCCTAACTTTTTAGAATAACGAAAATCATTCGATTGTCGTTTTGGAAAACAGAAGTTGGATCTTATGAGTCTTAAATCTCCTAATTCTTTATTTAACAATACATTCTGTATTTCTGAAAGTTGAGAATGGTATTGGAACATGTAATTTTCTTGTAATACGAGATTTCTTTCATTAGCAATTTTAATGAGTTCTAATGTATCTTCATAATTTGTAGTCAGTGGTTTTTCAAGAAAAACATGTTTATTTTTCAAAAGGGCTTTTTTTGCATATTGATAATGTAATGCTGGTGGTAAAGGTATATATAAAACTTCAATTTCTGGATTGTCGATTAAATCATCAAAACTATCGTATATATCTATATGAAATTCATTTTGAAACTTTTCAACTTTAGATTGATCATATTCTTCGGCTAAACCAACACATTGAAAATTCTTATTTTCCATAAGAGCTGGCAAAAACATTCTATATGCGATATCAGCGGCTCCAAGTATCCCAATTTTTATCATTATTCTACCTCCAATAAAGACATTAAATTTCTTAATTGTATATTACATACATTATTAAATTGAATCATTTTATTTATCGTATGAAAGTCTAACCATATGTACTGATCTGTAATATTGATATCATTTTCTTTGATATCGATAATGACATTTCTATTTTGTTCATGATAAAATCTTCCACCTTCTTCAGATAAAAGGGTATCAAAAACAATATTCTTTTCTTCTTTTAAGTACTTAAAAAAGACATCTTCTACAATGTCTCTCTCTTTTTTATTAATTTCGTTTGCTTCAAATTGAATGGATGGTCCGAATTCAACAGTATCAAAGCATCCAATTTCTTTTTTTAGGTGAACTAAATATTCACGTTTTGAATTATGAATACGTGTTATCAATCCAAAAATAGCTATACCAGTAGCTTCAAATAAAGGTTGAGTCCAATGTGTTACTTCACGTCCATCAATTTTAATATCACAAAATATGACTTTAAAATTCGCATTAGAATTAGTTATTTCATTGGAAGTGAAGTTCCATGTCTTTAATTCATCTAATTTTACAAATTTATATTTTTTTTCTTCAAACATTTTTATATTATTCAATTTATGAAATGCTTCACTCATTTTACTAGAATTATCATCAAAAACTGAATTCAAAAATTCTTTATTTTTATATTGATTGAATAAAAAATCTCTTTGCTTATCATTTTGAAAAGGGAAAATCGGTAAACAAGATATAACAGTACGCGTATCCATATTGACTATGTTATCAAATTTCATTAATCTTTTTATTTGTCCTAATGTCATCCATTTAAAATTTTTATGTATCTCTATATCTTTATCAACCATAATAACAATGTTTCTATTTCTTTTATGAAAAAAACGAGAAGATTGTTCTGATTGTATCTGATCTACAATAATATGTTTTGGATCTACATCTATAAAATATTCTAAATATAATGGTTTTTTTCCACCGTGTTTTTGTGTGAAATTACTTTTTGTAGCTTGAATAGTTGGTGAAATTTGTATCTGATTAATGTTTCCTGGTTCTATTTTAGCTTGCATTAAAAAATTGAGCTGATTGTCTATAACAGAACATATAATACCTAAAAAACCAATCTCATTTTGAAAAATAATAGGTTGTTCACTAACAACTTTATCATCAATATATTCCTGAATTCCCTGAATATAAAAAAAACTATTATTTTTATTTGTAATGATTCCTTTATCATGATCATAAAACCAATAATTGCTATCATCTAATTTGTTTTTAGTAATAGTGACTTCAATATTCTTATTAAGAAAAGCTATCCATTCATCAATTTCTTGATTAGTAGAAACATTACCATTTTTATCTATCCATGAATTAAAGAGAAGATTGTTCCACTGTTCTTTCATATGTACTTCCCTCAACTGCAATTCTTCTTAAGTATTTCCCATATTCTGTTTTACATTGTTCTTCAGCCAATTTTAATAGTTGTTCTTTATTGATATATCTTTTAACATATGCAATTTCTTCGATACATGAAATATATAATCCTTGTCGCTTTTGAATGCTCGCTACATACTGTGAAGCTTCTAGTAAATTATCATGGTTTCCTGTATCCAACCACGCTGTACCTCTACTTAAAAGTTCAACTTTTAATTGTTTTCTTTTAAGATATTCATTATTAACAGAAGTAATTTCCAATTCTCCTCGAGCAGATGGTTTAATTGTTTTTGCAATTTTAACAACATCATTATCATAAAAATATAAGCCTGGAACTGCATAATTTGATTTAGGATTCTGTGGTTTTTCCTCAATAGAAATAACATCTTTGTTTATATCAAAAGAAACAACTCCATATTCTCTTGGATCATTAACATAATATCCAAATATCAAAGCTCCATTTTTAATATGACTTGCTTTTTGTAAAGTTTCTGTAAAATTGGTTCCATAAAAGATATTATCTCCCAATATTAAACATACACTATCATCTTCTATGAATTCTTCACCAATAATAAAAGCTTCAGCTAAACCATTTGGTTTATCTTGAATTGCATATTCAATATATATACCTAATTGACTTCCATCTCCTAATAATTCTTCAAATACAACAACATCTCTAGGAGTAGAGATAATAAGAATTTCTTTAATACCTGCTAACATTAAAGTTGATAATGGATAATAAATCATTGGTTTATCATATACAGGTAAAATTTGCTTTGATACTGATTTTGTGAGAGGATATAATCTTGTCCCTGATCCTCCAGCTAAAATGATTCCCTTCATCTTTATTGTTCTCCCTTTTCTAATCTATTTTTGTACATTTTATCAAAATAGTTTTGATATTCTCCTGAAAGAATGTTCTGCCACCATTCTTTATTATCGAGATACCATTGAATTGTCTGTTGGATTCCTGTATCAAAGTTATATTTTGGTTTCCATCCTAATTCTGTTTCCAACTTTGTTGGATCAATCGCATATCTTAAATCATGTCCTTTTCTATCTTCTACATACTTGATTAATGATTCTGGTTTATTCAATGCTTTTAAGATTGTTTTAACAACCTGAAGATTTGTTCTTTCATTATGTCCACCTACATTATAAACTTCTCCAACTCTTCCTTTTCTAATGATTAAATCAATAGCCACACAATGATCATAAACATGTAACCAGTCTCTGACGTTTTCTCCTGTTCCATAAACTGGTAATGACTCATCAGCTAATGCTCTAGAAATCATTAATGGAATAAGTTTTTCTGGGAAATGATATGGTCCATAGTTATTAGAACATCTGCTGATTGTCACTGGTAAACCATATGTTCTATGGTATGCTAGTACAAATAAGTCAGCAGCAGCTTTAGATGAACTATATGGACTAGATGTATGTAATGGTGTTTCTTCTGTAAAGAATAAATCTGGTCTATCTAATGGTAAATCCCCATAAACTTCATCAGTTGATACCTGATGATATCTTTTGATTCCATATTGATTACAGGCATCTAGTAATGTTGTTGTTCCCATAACGTTTGTTCTGACAAAACTTTCAGGATCTTCAATACTTCTATCAACATGTGATTCTGCTGCAAAGTTGACAACAACATCAAACTTTTCTTTTTCAAATAAATCAAAGATAAACTTTCTATCAGCAATATCACCTTTGACAAACTTATAATTAGGTTTTCCTTCTACTGGTTTACATGTTTCTAAATTCCCAGCATAAGTTAACAAATCTAAATTAACAATCATATCTTCAGGATATTTATTCACCATATAATGAATAAAGTTCCCACCAATAAATCCTGCTCCACCTGTGACTAATATTTTCATTATTTACTCCCCCTTAGCACTTACAATTTTCCATATTTGATATCCATCGATTTCTTTTATAAATACTTTTTTCTTTTTCGTATCACTTCTTTGATTAATAAAACTTATTATTTCATCAATATAGTAATTTTCTATTAAATAAACATTCTCGTGATTTAAAAGGGCGAATGTATCTTCAACATTTTGGTTTTCTAGTATCTTTACAACTGTTGGATGTTTCGTATCAGCTCCAGATAAAAAAAGACTATTTGTAAATATATTAGGTTCTACAATATCAAGAATATTGTAATTAAGATATATACTTTGTACTGTCGTTTGAAATCCTAAAAGATAGATATTATCACGATGTCCTATAATTTCATTGAATAAATTGTGTTGATTATTCTCTTTATTGAATGTTGTTCTATATTTTGACAATGAATTATCATTTGCATAATACATAATATCAAACACAGAACTTGAATCATTTTGATAATATAAAGGTATTCTCAATAGAACCATCATTGACAACAAAGTAAGTAAAAAACTTTTATAATCTTTATTTTGTTTTTTAGCAAAATAAATCATTAAATATATTAAATGAGTGATGACTGTAAATAATATGACACTTTCAATTCTATATACCAGTCTGCCTCGATACAAAAGAACATAAAACAAAGATACAAATCCTAATATATATATAAGATAAATAAATAACATTTTTCTTTGATATAACAAAAATAAAATATCGATAATAATAATTGTCCATACAAAAATGTAATTCATATAGTTTCGATCTAATAATTTTATGAGTGTATCTTTATATCCAGTTCTATGCTCAGAATGATATTTTTCTAATATTTGATTTAAATCTTTGAGTTTTTCTTTAGAAAAATAACTGGTATCTCCAAAATTCCAATGAAGAAATGTCAGATAATCAATTTCAGTAATACCAATTTTTTGACATTCTTCTTTTATTGCATAATAATCAGGATGAGGATAATCAACTAATTGAGCTCGCAATTGATTATATTCTTTATATTCCGAATAATCAGAATGACTGTTTACATACATCTTTTCTGTAATTGTGTTTCCTATAAAACATCCTAGTACTGATATACAGCATATAAATATTTTTAATAGGTTTTTTTTGATTTTCATTCTATATCTATAGATATAGAATAAAATGATCAAAAAGAAAAATGGAAGTGTAATATACAGAGTATACTGTCTAATAAGTAAACCGATTTCTAAGAACATCAATCCTAAAAAAAAATACTTTTTATTAGCCTTCTCAAAAATATATATTATTAATAACAATCCTCCTGCAATAATGGCTATACCAGCAGTTTTTGTAAATTGCATTAACAAATACAGGTCAGCACTTACAAAAGATAAAAATAAGATATCAAAAGTTATAGTTAATAATGTCTTTTTTTGAGAAAGAAAAATATATGATATAGCTGACAATGAAAAAAATATAATAACAATTTGGAATAAACTATACCAATTTATATGGGCATATATTTCATATAGGAATGAGAGTACATAGCCAACGAAAATATGCATAAACATAATTTCTGGAGATGGTTGATTATTATATGCTCCTGATACTATTAATTCCATTATGAAATCATCTGATGTTTCAAATTTCATTGTGTGGCTTAATATAAATGGTATTAAACATAATAAATTAAAAATAAAAGATAGTTGTAAAGGACTCAGTTGAAATATTTTATTTTTGATTCGTTCCCATGTTTTATAAATATAATTCAACATATTTTAAGCTCTCTTCTATAACATGATGCATATCAAAGTATTTATACATGCCTAGTCTTCCACCAAAGATAACCTTATCTTCCTTCTGTGCTAATGCTTTGTATTTTTCATATAAGGCATTGTTTTTCTCATCATTCATTGGATAATAGGGTTCATCTCCCTTTTTCCATGTTGCAGGATATTCTCTGGTTATAACTGTTTTAGGTTGTGTTCCATATTCAAAGTGCTTATGCTCTATGATTCTTGTATAGGGCACTTCATATTCATTGTAGTTCACAACGGCATTTCCCTGATAGTTATCTATATCTAAAACCTCTTCTTCAAATCTTAAACTGCGATATTCCAGTTCTCCATAGCAGTAGTCATAATACTGGTCTATCATCCCTGTAAAGACAATCTTATCTGCGATTTCTTCCAGCTCTTTGCGATGTTCAAAGAAATCACAGTTAACTTTCACCTCGATACCTTCAAGCATCTTTTCAATGATCTGTGTATATCCTCCTATTGGTATACCCTGATACAAATCATTGAAATAGTTATTATCATATGTGAATCTGACAGGCAGTCTTTTAATGATAAATGCTGGTAACTCGCTGCATGGTCTACCCCATTGCTTTTGTGTATAGCCCTTGACAAGCTTTTCATAGATATCTTTTCCAACCAGAGAAATAGCCTGTTCCTCTAAATTTTTTGGTTCTGTAATTCCAGATTCCTTAATCTGTTCATTGATTTTTTCTTTAGCCTGTTCAGGTGTAACAACACCCCATAGTTTATTAAAAGTATTCATGTTGAAAGGCATGTTATAGATTTCACCTTTATAATTGGCGATCGGACTATTTGTATATCTGTTAAATTCAGCAAACTGCTGAATATAACCCCAGACTTTCTTATTAGAAGTATGAAAGATATGTGCTCCATACTTATGTACATTGATGCCTTCTACTTCTTCAGTATAAATATTTCCACCAACATGACTTCTTTTATCAATAACAAGACATGTCTTTCCTTTTTTATGAGCTTCATAAGCAAAGATACTGCCAAATAATCCACTTCCTACTATTAAATAATCATATTTCATATATTTCACTCCCTTCCAAATTTTGAAATAATTTGTCAACGATTTTTGAATCCTTACTATAATCAAATTTTCGTATAAAAAAAGAAGAATGTATGTTAACAATTTCTTCATAATCTTCTTCTACAAAAGTATAAGGATTTCCTCTTTCCCAATCTACATATCTACCTAATTGAATTTTTCTTTCTTCTTTTGGTAAGTCATAATAGTTATCTTTTGAAAATTTAGAATTAAACAATAAAGTTTGTAAGAATAATTCATCTCCACAACAAGAATACTTAAAATATTTATCTATCCATTTTTGGGATGCAATCACATATTTCGCAAAGTCATGTGTTATATCAAACCAATTTGATCCATATTTAAATTGTTGATTGTCGATTCTATTGATTTTTAAAAACTTTTGCAATTTTAAAAATGTTTCTCTAATGAAAGTTTGAGGTTTTCTCAAAATTGCATGAGAACTGCGAATTGAATTCATAAATATATAATAATATTTAACTCTATCAATGACTTTATTTTCTATAGCAATTTCTTCTGGTGAAAATTCAACAAATTCTTTTCCTTTGTTTTTTTCAAAAAAATCTAGAAATTGTTGTTTGGTAAATAATGGAATATCACACCCCGAAATCAAATGATAATAATCATATTCTTTTTTTATTGCCGTACGTAATAAAATCAATTCAGATTTGATTTGATTATATGTTCCCCAATATATTTTTAATGAATCTACAAAATAAACTTGAGATTTATGACATACATTTTTTATAAGATCATACTTATAATGAATTGCTTTCTTATCAACATGAATATAAAAATCGATATTTTCATCATCATATGCTTTTAAAAGATGCTGTGTAATTTCTTCATTATTATGTGTTGTAATTAATATTGCATGTCTCATTTTAATTTCTCCCTAAATTGATGAAGTGTTTCAAAAATCAATTTATCTTTTACTAGAAATAACAATCCAAAATAAATAAGAATACCTATTAATATAAGAATTAATGTCATTATCATGGTTGGTTCTAATATAAAAGATAAAGCAAAGATTAAAATAAACATGATAAATGAAGAAAATATATAATTTTTGGATTTTTTAATGACGCTTATCATATTTATTTCTTTATAAATACTACACATTTGAACAACGACAACACCCAATTCAGCAATAACTGAAGCAAATGCAGCACCAGTAGATAAAAAGATAGGAATAAAAATCCAATTAAGTACTAAATTGATACATGACCCAACAATTGTAGAAATAGTATATATTTTTTGGCGTTGCGTAGGAATCAAATACTGAAAACCAAGTATATTACTAATGCCAATAAATACAACTATTGGTGAAGTAATAATCAGTATCTGCGCTGACTCTAGAAACTCAGATCCTAAAAACCAAGGAATTAAATTACACGAAATTCCAATTAATCCAAACATTATAGGGAAAGCAATTAAAAATGTATAAATCAATGAATTCTCTGTATATTGAATGATTTTTTCTTGATCTTTTTGAACATACAAATTAGCTATTCTTGGTAACATGACAGTACTTAATGAAGTAACGACAGTTAAAGCTAATTTAACAATTTTTTGAGCTTGTTCATAATATCCTATTTGGGCTGTATTATTAGTAATCAAACCTATCATGAATCGATCTAAAACTGTATAGATTGAAATAGCAATTTGTGGAAAGAATAAAATCAAAGTTGGTTTTATGTGTTTTTTGATTTGAAGTGAGCGTAACGGGACTTTACAAACATATTTATGTATTGTTATCCACATAGATAGATTTCCTAATAATAAGGAAAATGAATATATGAATGCATATAAAGGTAAATCATTTTTTTCTTTTACAAATGCAAAAATACAAATAATTCCTAATATTTTAACAAGCACATTTCTAACAACGATTTTCTTAAAATCCTCAATTCCTTGATAAAAATATGTAATATCTAACATATTGGCAATCAAATCAATGATTTGGATATAAAACAAAATTTTATATTGATTCATTATTTGAATGGTCATTATAAAAATAATGATACTAATAGTCATAGTACACATTTTTAACAATAGAATTTCAAAAAAAGCAGTACTTCTCTTTTCTTGATCATTCTGGTAATATGCAATTTCTCTCTGACCATATAAATTTAATCCAATACAACCAAAAAGAATAAAATAAGTAACAATAGAGGTTGTATAGCTATAAGTACCAATTCCATCCGGACCCAAAATACGAGATACATATGGAGTTGTTATTAATGGAAGAATAATAACAAGTATCTGATATAAAAGATTAAAGATATAGTTTACAGTTATTTTTTTCTTCATTCATTTCAACTCCTTTATTGATTTATATATTCAATTTTTGGTTTGAATTTACGACCGTCTCTTATGCCTTTAATAATAATCTTTATTTTTTTCCATTTTCCACTTTGTTGACTTCTTAATATTTTTTTGATATCTAGGAAAATGCCATAGTAATATAAGAGCATTGATAATTTATTTCCTTGTTTCTTATTAACGTAGTACATATTTCTATAAGAAAATTTATATCTAAAGAGTCTATCAGGAGAATCTTGTGATATATCTGTTGGAATATTACTATTCATTTTATGGACAACTATGCTTTTAGAAACAAAATATGAATCTTTTGCTTCACTAATTCTTTTTGTATATTCAGCATCATCACCCCAAACAAAAAATTCCTTCAATGGTAATCCAACTTGTTTAACTATATCAGATGAAAAGAAACAAGAAACAAATGAACATTGTGAAACATTTAATAAACCATACGAAAGATATTGTGTATTTGAAATCCAACTATTAGAAATGTTAGGAACATTCATAGCACAAGGATTTCCATCTATCCATTTAACATCACTACATAAAAAGCCATAATCTTGTAAAATATTATCTGCTTTAATAAGTTCTTCTAAAGCAGTAGGGGTAGGAATTGTATCATCATCCATAATCCAAATTTTTTGATAGTTTTGTTCTACTGCTTTTTTGATTCCATAATGGAAACCACCAGCACCACCAAGATTTTCGCCAGTATTCATATAAGAGATATTTTGAAACTGATCAATTTTTTGTTGAATATAATCATAAGTTCCGTCTGTGCTGGCATTATCAACAATATAAATATCAAATTGATTGAAAGTTTGATTTAATAAAGCATCTATAGCTTCATTTAATAAAACTTTACGGTTATATGTGACAATTATAGCTACAATTTTATTCATTAACTTCAACCTTTCATTTTTAAATCTATTAAAATTTTTGATAAACGATAACATTTCATACTTATCAAATAACAAAGAATTTTATAACCTTTAGACTGCTGTTGAAAATATTTGTTTTTTTTCCAATTTGGATAATGGTTCTTTAATTTCAAGTAACATTGTCTTATTTCTTTGACGCGCATAAAAGGAATCATTCTTAGAGCGTTTTGAAAAAGAAGATTACTTATAAATAGATATTCTTTTTCATCTTTAAAATCTGTATCAGAAACCTGATTATCAAAATATTCCATGGCAGTAAGTATATCTAACATCTTTGGATTATAATCCTTTTGCTTCATGATTGAATTTTCTCTTTGCCTATAGTAGTACAATGGTGTATGTAAGTAATAAATTGTTTGACAAAAATTAATATAATTCGCTGTTGTTGCTCTATCCTCATACCATAATCCTTTAGGAAAATATATTTGATTGGTCTTAATGATTTCTGTTTTGATAACTTTGTTCCATGCAGCTGGATTCATTAATAAATAATCTTTTTTATTTATAAATCCACTATTTTGATTCGAAATATGAACAACTTCATTTTTTGTTTCCCATTTATTAAAATAATCAAATATTATTAAATCAGGATGTTTATCATTAATGATTTTTTCTAATTCATCAAGACTGTTGTTGGTAATAACATCATCACTATCAAGAAAAAATATATATTCATTTTTTACAAATGGTATTGCATAATTTCTAGCATCACTTAATCCACCATTTTCTTTTTTCAAATATTTGAAAATATGTGGATATTGATGTGCATAATGTTGAGCAATCTGACTTGAATGATCTGTTGATCCATCATCAATTAGCAGAACTTCAATATTTGATTTATTTTGACATATAATAGATTCTAAACATTCTTTTAAATAGTCTTGCACATTATATATAGGTATAACTATTGAAAACATGATTAACTCCTTTTCAATAAACAATCTTTAAAAAATAATAGCCATTTTGCAAATGTAAATTGTTTTTTAGATAAAAGATAACAAAATAATTTATATAGCTTTGGCTTTGATAAATAATATTTGTTTTGATTCCAATGATTATAAAATTTTTCATGATTACTTAAACATTTATCTAATTCTTGATATCTTTTTAATGGTAATAACTTTAAAGCAGATCCATAAAAAAGATGTTGTAGAGACAGATATTCTAATTCTTCAGGAAATTGATTGTTTAAGTGCTTTCTCAAGTTATCTATAGCTTCAATCATATCCAAAATTTTTGGATTATATTTATTTTGATTCATAATTGAATTAGTTCTAAATTGATAAAAATAAATACCCTCATGAATATAACCGATTTTATTTGTATACTTAGCCAAGCTAGGAATAACTGCTAAATCTTCGTACCAAATTTTAGTTGGAAACATAATTTGATTTTCTATAAATAATGATTTTTTAAACATTTTATTACACGCATTCGGTGTAGATAAAATGTAGTCTTTTAATGAAACGTTATTCATACTTTTTTCATGAATAAATTTCTCATCGTTATACACTTTTACAAAATCAAAGACTAAAATATCTAAATCTTTCTCTTTCATGAAAGAAGTTAATTTTTGCAAACTATTTTCTTTTATATAATCATCACTATCTACAAACATAAGATATTGACCATTTGCATAAGGAATAGCAAAGTTTCTAGTATCACCTAATCCACCATTATCTTTGATAAATCCTTTCACTATGTTTGGATATTTCTTTACATATTCATCTATAATCATTTGAGAATTATCTGGCGAAGAATCATTGACAAGTAAAATCTCATAATTGTCTATATCTTGATTTAATAGTGAATCGATACATTTTCTTAAATATTTTTCCGTATTATATATCGGAACTACAATACTTATTTCAACCATTTAAATTCTCCTTTTTTATATTTTTTAGATAAATATTCAAAAAAGATTACAAGTAATATCGCAAATCCACAATGCCATATATATTCTCTATATATTGCCCCAAAATATCCTCTAATCCAAAAAAACAGGAGGGGAGTAATATATGTAGCCAATAAATAAAGAAAATATTTTTTATTTTTTCTAGAAATAACAATTCTATAATATATATAACCTAGAAAAACACCTAATATTAATGCAAATAGAAAACCAGCCCAATGGAATGAATAAAAGAGTTCCCCTATGTATGAACCACCAATAGGTTGATTAAAAGCATTGATATGATTAGTATAAATCATTTGATTGACTACATTAGCATTAAAACCACCTATGTTAGGTAAAACCAGAATAATTGGTAAAATATAATTCAGACCAAATGTTGGACCAGGTTTTGAAGCAATAGTAAAACATACAGTTGAGAATGTTGATCCAAATTCAGATAATGCCATGACAATTTGATTATCAGTTAATGAATATAAAAAAACATTGACAATTTCAGTTAGAGAAAATCCTGATATATTTCTTACATTTGCTATAAAATTCAATAAAACTAATCCAAAATATCCAAGCAAAATTAAATAAAAGATTTGCTTTCCTGATAGATTATATACTAAATTCTCCCAGACAATAAACAATCCTACTAAAAAGACAATTGATTCGCCTCGACCACCACTTGACATCATAATCACTTTATATATGATAGTAGAACAAAATATGATATTAGCAATTCTCTTTTTATTAGAAAAGCCTATAATTAATGCAAAGATTGAAAAATTAAAAAAATTGGCTATCACTTCTACAAAATCATGAACATTTAAATTAAAAGTATTTGCATAACCACCTTGAAAGAACAATATCAAACGTGATATATCAATATACAAGGTAGGAATAATCCCAATCAAAAAACATATAATCCCAATTAATTTTATTTTCTTCAACGAGACATCAAATATTGCATGGCTTGTATAAGAATTCGAATGCTTTTTCATCATATATTTATAGAAAAAAAACAATCCTATAAAAAGCATTGTTTGTGCTAATAAAGCAAATACAGCTGCTTCTTTATAAACATCAAATTGAATATACCATAATGGAAAAAGTACATTATTTCCAAAATCCATATTAAAAGCTTTAATTGGGATGTGACCATAATTAAAAATATAGCTTAAAATAAAAAATATGATTGGAAAAGTTATAAACTTTTTTTCTAATTGAAAAAAAGAAGTCATATGTATAATCAGTTGAAGCAAAGTAATTAAAAAGAAAATAATGAACCAAGTTTGTTGATGAGTGATTAAAAGTGTTCCACAGCCTAATAGGCATAAAATAACTTCTATACTCAACAAATTTTTATATTTTAAAATATATTCTTTTTGACTTAGTAAATAATTTTTCATCTCAAAACTTCCTTTTATATATATTCATTATTCTCATTGGTATTAAACCAACAACTAAAGGTTTTATTGCATAAAGATAATAACGAATAGAAACCTTTTCTTTTTTCATCCAATAAAATTTTAACTTTGCTTCTTGTAATCTATATTTATACTTTCTTTTTTTTATAGAAAAAAAACTCTCTCTATAATAGAGAAGAGGAATATCTAAGTTGTATATTTTAAAATTATTTGATAAAAGTTTACACCATAAATCATAATCTTCAGCTCTTTGTGTTAGTTGATTTACAGTATAACCATTCACAAATAATAATGCATCCTTTTTCATAAGTACAGTAGGATGAATAATTTGAGTCTTTTTGATTGCGTCTGATAAACACACTTCAAAAGGATGAATCATAAATTCTTTACATGGTTCATCATTTTCATTGATGGTTATGCTTTTTGAACCAACAACAGCATATTCTTTATGTTCTAATAAAAAATAGTATTCAACTTCCAATCTATTTATATAACTAATATCATCACTATCCATTCTTGCAATATATTGACCAGATGCCATTTGTATACATTCATTTAATGATGCAGCTAAACCTAAATTAGTTGAGTTATTGATAACTTTAATTCTTGAATCTAATTTTTGAAATTTTTGTATTATTGATAAGCTGGAATCAGTTGAACAATCATTGCATATAATAAATTCAAAATCTTCAAAAGTCTGACTTAAAATTGATTGAATAGATTTTTCAAGATATTTAGCATCATTATATACACTCATTATCACAGAAATCATTACCATTCATTAAAACTCCAATCCATAGATTTTTTTCATTTCTTTTAATATAGTTTGTAAATTGTATGTTTCCATAGATTTTAAACTAGTCTGAATGATTTTAGGAAAATCATCTTGTTGTCTTAAAATAATATCAACTACATCTTTCTGAAATTTAGATAAATCCAGAAGATATCCATCTTTTTGATGAGTTATGAGATCAGTGTTACCTCTAATACGACTTGCTATGCAAACTAACCCACAAGCTTTTGCTTCCATTAAAGCAACAGATAATCCCTCTCTTTTAGATGGAAATAAAAAAATATGACAAGATTTCATGATTTCAATAACATCATTTCTATATCCTAGTAAATGTAATCTATTAGACACATGAAGTTGTTTTGCTAATTGCTCATAACTTTCTTTCATATTACCAATTCCACAAATAAGATAATGGATATTATTCGGTAAATTAGGCAGACATTCTATAACAACTTTGTGATTTTTATTTTCATTGAGTTCTCCTACTGATAAAAGTAATACTGAATTTATAGGTATTTGTAATTCTTCACATAACTTTTTCTTATTTCCTTGAATAGAGTTTATTTTATCCATATCAATTCCTACACCAGGCACATATTGAATTTTTCCGGTCTTTTTCAATTTAAATTTTTGTGCAATTTTATAATCTTCTTTGTTAATGGTTATAAGAATATCAGTATAGTGAGAACATATTTTTTCAATTGGATAATAAATTACCCAATTTTTTAAAGGAGCTCCTTTAAAAAAATGAAAACCATGTGCAGTATAAATCATTTTTGTACTTTTATAATGCTTGCTCATTCTATTTGCAATACGAGCAATAACACCACCTACAGGTGTATGACAGTGAATAATATCAAAATTGTATTGATTTATAATTTTTTTTAATTGTCGTAAAGCTTTTAAATTATGAGTGTGAAATGGATTTCTTTCAAAAGGAAGGTCATGTTTAATATCACAAGATTCAAAAACATGTTCTCCATGAGAAGCTACATGAACTTCATATCCATAATCATGAAACATTTTTAAAAAGGGAATATGAAAAGCCTGTATATGACTATCTACATGTGCAACAAATAAGACTTTTTTCTTATTTTCCATATCTCAAATCTCCAAAACATTTTGTAATAATTTCTACTTTTCCAATAAATAGTCGAATAATAGGATTAAATATTGATAGATAAAATACTTTGACATTCTCTTCCTTCATCTGTCTTCTTATCATATCAACCGTACACATATATTCCTTGTTCTGTGGCAGATATAATCCCTGACTATCCTCATCTATATATTCTTTTATATCCTGACATAGCTTCTCTATAGATATTGAGCTTCTCTCATTTCTAAGAGTAGGGAAAATATGAAACTTTCTGACAGCTTTATATAATCTTTCCATATTTCCTGGAGCTCCTTTTCCATATACCATTGGTGGTCGAACAATACATACTTTGAAATTATCATCATCTAATTCATTTAATTTTAATTCAGCTTCATATTTGCTTTTTCCATAGTATGTATGAGGATGACATTTCGTATCTTTCGTAATAAGCTGATCTGAATAATTTAAACCATATACACTCATTGAGCTCATAAAGATAAATTGATGAATATTTTCTGACTTTGCTTTCTTCGCAATATCAACTGCTAAATCTCTATTGACTTGATAATAAAGTTGCTCATTTTCTTTAACTTCTTTTTTATGTGCAATACCAGCCACATGATAGACAACATCAAATGGAGAGAAGTCAAACTCTTTCCAGCTGTCATCTCGAACATCAAGCTCTTCTACATAATAGTTATCTGGATACTGTTCAAGGTATTTCTTGAAGCTTGTCCCTATATAGCTGTCCTTTCCAGTAATCAGGATTCTCTTCATGCTTCTTCCTCCTTATGGAGTTCACCAGTTCCACCTTCAACCACGCCTTCATGCTTCAATACGGATGTGATTGTTCCAAAGAAGCATTTCACATCAAATGGAAATGACATGCGTCTGACGTATTCTCCATCTAAAGCAGCTTTGACATCTATCTCTAGTTCATCTCTTCCATTGATCTGTGCCCATCCTGTCAGTCCTGGCTTGATATCATTGGCTCCATATTTATCTCTTTCAGCTATCAAATCATCCTGATTCCACAGTGCAGGTCTTGGACCTATGATGGCCATCTCTCCCTTTAATATATTGATGATCTGTGGCAGTTCATCAAGCGATGTCTTTCTCAGGAACTTTCCAGCTTTTGTTATATACTGGTCTGGATTGGACAGCATATGTGTTGGCATATCCTTTGGCGTATCTATATACATTGTTCTGAATTTTAATATGTTGAAATGCTTTTTATTCTTTCCAACTCTCTTCTGTCTAAAGAAGATAGGTCCCTTACTGTCAAGCTTGATCCATACGCAGAGAATAATAAAAACAGGACTTAATACAATAAGTCCAATCAACGAAAGTATAAAATCTATAACACGTTTCAAGAAGTGCTTATACACCTGTTTTCCCTCCCAATAAAAAAAACAAGAATTGTTTAATTCTTGCTTATGATTTCTAGTCCTACCTTTGCTGTTGTATCGTTGCCGAAGATATGCAGACTGATATAGGCAATGCGCTTATGCCTGTCTATCTTCGTTATCATTCCTTCATATCCCTTCAGTGGTCCTTCGCTGATGTGTATCGTTTCTCCCTCGATGAATCCTACTGACATGTCTACCAGATGGTCATCTCCAGCAAACCTCTTTAAAAACTCCACCTCGCCATCCTGCAACGGATAGATGACGTCCTTCTTCTTACCGATGATCTTGGTGAGATCCGGTATCTTCTTGAGCTCCACATAGAGTTCTTCTATATGCTCAGTAATCATGAAGACATATCCCCGAAAGAGCACGCATCTGACATCCTGCCAGACTCCTCGAAACTTCTTCCTTGCGACAAACTCGGGAATGAAGCAATCATAAAGAACATCGTCTGAAATAAGAAACCTGCATCTATCGGCTATCTCCCTTTCATGACCGCTTCGTACCTGCATGACATACCAGTTCATTTCCATGACCTCCTTAAAAAGGGTAAGCTTCGCCTGTCGAACATGCTTTTGAATAAAAAATGTTCAACGCATCACACATCTATGACCATACCTCAAGACAAACGTGACAAGGCAACGATTTCCCTCTACAGCATTCCTGACGGATAACTCTCTATTATCCTTTATAAAACCAAAGACATAATACTACAATTTTATTCAGATTGCAACTGTATAAAAATGTAATATCATCGTTAAGAATTTTTATCAGAAATAATCAAATTCAAAATTGTTTCTTTTATTTCTGATGGAGTTACATTTTCTTTATAAATCACATTATGTAATTGACTTAATCTTGCATCAATATCTTCAACAGATATATCCATTGGTGCATTCTTATAAATCAAATCATTCTTTGTACGTGTTGTATCTTCACCGTCTAAGCGTAACTCCTCAAACATTTTTTCTCCTGGTCTAAGACCAATCTCTTTTATTTCAATATCTTCATAAGGTTTTAATCCTGCTAATCTAATCATCTTTTCAGCTAAATCTAAAATCTTAACAGGTTCGCCCATATCTAAAACAAATATATCTCCCTGATCAGCATAATATCCTGCCTGTAAAACAAGTTGTGCAGCTTCAGGAATTGTCATAAAATAACGTATAATTTCTTTACTCGTTAATGTGACAGGTCCTCCTTCAGCAATCTGTGCTTTAAAAATAGGAATAACCGAACCATTAGAACCCAATACATTTCCAAATCTAACAGCTGCCATTTTTGTAACACCATTATGACCATTAGCCTGTAAAATCATTTCTGTCATACGTTTTGTTGCTCCCATAACATTTGTAGGATTAACAGCTTTATCTGTACTAATCATAATGAATCTTTTCACTCTATGTTCAATACATGAATGAATGACATTGTTTGTTCCAAATACATTGTTTTTAATAGCTTCCATAGGTCTTGTTTCCATTAATGGCACATGTTTATGTGCTGCCGCATGATAAACAACATCTGGATGATATCTACTAAATATTTCATCAATGGCTTTTTTATCTCTAATAGATGCAATTAATGATTTCATTTCAATATTCTGACTCATTTGACCATGTCCAATATGACGTTTAAATTCCTGTTCTAACATATATAAAGAATTTTCATTAATATCAATCATAACCAATTTTCTAGGTTGAAATTTCACAATCTGACGACACAACTCAGAACCAATACTTCCACCAGCCCCTGTCACAACAACAACCTGATCTTGTAAATAAGAGCTGATTTCACTTTGATCAAGATGAATTTCACCTCTACCTAATAAATCCTCAATCTTAATATCTGCAACAACACTATTATTTTTCGTATTGTTCTTAAATTGAAAATTCATAATCTTTGTATCTAAACCATTATTCACACATTCATCATAAATACGTCTTAAATCTTTTTGATTCACATGTGATATAGCAATTAAAGCACTTTCTATATTGTACTTACTTTTAATCTTTGCTAAATCTTCAGTTGCTCCTAAAATAGGATACCCACCAATCATTAAATCTTTCTTAAAGTCATCAATAAAACCAACAATTTTATAATTCAAACTATTGTTCTGTCTTAATTCTCTTAATAATAAGTTTCCAGCATCCCCTGCACCAATAATAATTGTTTTCACTTCTTTAGCATTTTTCTTCAAACTATAACGTCTAAGCAAGCGATATAAAACTCTCACTCCTGACATAATAATCAATGCATAAACTCCAGCAATCAACTCTAAACTAATCAATGAAAACATGCCAAAATAAAGTTGTGATAAAAACATCACAATAATCATCGCTAATATATTAGAAGCAGTTAATCTTAATAATTCATCTACCCCAATATATTTCCATAAACTTTTATAGACTTTAAAAAAAGCAAAACTAAATGTATATACAATCAATAATACCAAAAGCCCCACTGCAACTTCAGTTCCCGTTAATCCAAGTTGCATAGTTCTTAATTGAAAATCATTTTTTGACCAATAAGCAATCAAATAAGAAAACAATACTATCAATAAATCTAATATCAATAATAATTTTTCCCTATGTTTTCTGTATATGGCATTTTCAAAAAAAACATGTAACATATATCCATCTCCCAAATTTTATTTTAGCATAACTTATGACTAAATAGTAACTATCAATGCCATTATAACCAATTTACCGACATATTTCAACACAATATCCATCATCTTCATTGTTCATCATCATCCCAATTATCTATTATCTGTTTGAAAGCTTTATCAAAATAAAAAGATAAAAAACCTTCATTATAATAAATTCAGATTTTTATCCCTTCATCTATATATCATCCATATATTTTATATGAAACAATCAAAGATATACCCATATACCTTATTTTATCTCTATTTTGTAAATTATAAACATAAAAAACAATTCTCATTTTATCTACATAAATCTAATAGGGCATTAAAAATAGTGCTCATGTTTATCCTAACTAAATAACAACAAAATGAATATATTATTTATGATATTTATCAATCACAGAATATATGAGATTTGCTAATTCTAACTCACTCCTAAAAAATCTAACTCTATTTGTTCTAAGCCATGTGATTTTTCCTTGCCATGTATTGTTCTGCCTATACATCACTTTCACCATAAAAATATCTTTACTCTTTTTAGGATACATTAATGAACGATTTAAATACTTTTCAAAATTATCTTGTTTTAATTCCTGATAATCCAATTCAACATCAAGTAATTGATTTTTTATGATCACATGATGATATCTTTCATCATATTCAGGGATATTTAAATCTTTCATGATTTGATCCATTATTAATATAAGTTCTGTTAAATTATGTAACTGGATACTTTTCTTTAAAACTGGACTATGTAAATGACCACAGATCACACCATTTTCATATGATAAAAGTGCAATTGTAAAATACATTTCTTTCGTCATAAACGACACATTTTTCAACACCTTTCTCCATAAACTAAAAAATGAACGATAATGTAGACATTATCGTTCAATGAATTTATAATAAAAATAAGCTTTTCATGAGTAAAAAAATATAAAAAAATTTACGATTTTTGATGAAATATAAAACAAAAAGTATGCGTGAAAATGTCTACTTTTTAAAGGCAAAATCACAAAATAAAATCTCTATATATCTACTCATGTGACCATCTTAAAAATGTGTTTTGAGAGATTCCTAATATTTGAGCAGCCTGCCGAAAATTAATTTCACTTTTTTCCCATTTTCCTTTTACATCATCAAAATTATCAGGGATATTTTTCCTTGGTCTACCAAATT
Organism: Massilimicrobiota sp. An134; assembly: GCF_002160815.1. Classification (GTDB taxonomy): domain Bacteria; phylum Bacillota_I; class Bacilli_A; order Erysipelotrichales; family Coprobacillaceae; genus Allocoprobacillus; species Allocoprobacillus merdigallinarum. The sequence goes on from NZ_NFLH01000024.1 coordinate 32,238, forward strand.
GTACACCTCTACACTTAGCCGCATGAATGCCTTCTTTTTGCCTTTGTTTAATATTCTCTCGCTCAATTTGTGCAACATAGGCAAGAATCTGTAAAACTAAATCTGCAATAAATGTTCCAGTCAAATCATTATTTTGACTTTTTCTTGTATCTAATAATGGCATATCCAAGACAACAATATCAGCCTGTTTTTCTTTTGTAATGATTCTCCATTGATTCTGTATTTCATCATAATTTCTTCCTAATCTATCAATAGATAAAATAACAACGACATCCCCTTGTTTTAATTTTTTCATTAAACGATGATATTGTGGTCGATTAAAATTTTTCCCACTGATTTTATCCGTATATATATTCCTTTCCACAACCCCAAATTCTTTTAATGCTAGTAATTGTCTGTCTTCACATTGATCTTTAGACGATACTCTGACATACCCATATATATTTCTTTTCAATTTATGTCCTCCTTATTAACTATAGAAAATGAGTTACAATGAAATATCAAAAGAGCATTCTTGCCATATTTAGTATAATCAAAAAAACAAATATTTAACGTTTTTTATTCAAATCACAAATATAACTTCATACTTATTGTCTATTTCATCATACTACTTGTTTAAAGTATATAAAGACTATTTCTTGTTTGTGAAAAGAGTTTTGAATATACAAACATAGCAATCAGTTATTTATATGCATTATGAATGAGTTCTTTATGTTTTTCGTATCTTATCGTCATTGTATCTATAAACAAATATAGTAATAAATTTCAAAAATACTAAACAATTGACGACATATATAGTCATGGTATTTTAATCATATAAATGGTATAATAAACAGGAAAAGAAAGCAGGTGAAAGCATGGGATTATATCTCAATCCAGGAAATGATAGTTTTCAACAGGCACTTAACAATCCTATATATGTAGATAAATCATTGTTAATTAACTATATGAATCAATTGGTAGGTACTGGCGATAATAAAATATGTGTGTCAAGGCCTAGACGTTTTGGAAAAAGTACAGATGCGAATATGCTTGTTGCCTATTATTCTAAAGGATGCGATTCTCACAACATTTTTGATTCACTCAAAATCAGTGAAACCGATCATTATTTAAAACATCTTAACCAACATCATGTCATTCATATCAACATGCAAAGTTTTTTAAGCAATACACATGATATTGATAAGATGATCCAATTATTAACAATAAGAATTTTAAATGAGTTTAAACAGGCTTATTCAATCATTTTCTTTGATGAAACAAATCTGTCACTATCTTTAGAAGACATTTATGCATCCACAAAGAATCAATTTATTTTTATTATAGATGAATGGGATTGTATCTTTAGAGAATATAAGCAAGATAAAGAAGCACAAAAACAATATCTTGACTTTTTAAGAAATCTATTGAAAGATAAACCTTATGTAGAGTTAGCATATATGACAGGGATATTGCCTATTAAAAAATATGGAACACATAGTGCCTTGAATATGTTTGAAGAAATCTCTATGATTGATCCGGGATTATTACCTGAATTTATGGGATTTACTGAAGCTGAAGTTCAAGATCTTTGTATTCAATATAACGTCAGTTATGATGAAATGAAACAATGGTATGATGGATATCATATGACAGATTCTTTATCAACTCTTTCCCCACGTTCTGTTGTTGCTTCACTTATAAGAAATAGATTTGGAAACTATTGGACATCTACCGAAACTTATGAAGCCTTACAGGTTTATATAGATTTGAATAAGGATGGATTAAAAGATAGTGTTATTGAAATGTTAGCTGGTGAAAGCGTTCCAGTACAGACATCATCTTTCCAAAATGACATGACAACATTTGATACCAAAGATGATGTATTAACACTTCTGATACATCTTGGATATTTAGGATATAACAGCTCAGATCATACATGTTATATTCCTAATAAAGAAGTGATAGATTCTTTTGTAAACTCAATCAGAAAGTCCAATTGGGAAGAAACAACAAAAGCACTATTAAACAGCCGTGAGATCTTACAAGCAACGTGGAGAGAAGATGAAGAAGCTGTTGCTAAATATATTGAAGAGGCCCATTTGAATACATCAATATTAACTTACAACAATGAAAATGCTTTAGCCTATACATTATCTTTAGCATATATTACAGCTAGGGATTATTATACAATCATCAGGGAAATGCCCACAGGAAAAGGCTTTGCTGATCTAGTATTCATACCAAGACATGATAAGCCTGCTATGATTCTTGAATTAAAATGGGATCAAGAAGTCAAGACAGCGATAGATCAGATTAAAGACAAGAAATATCCAAAAGGATTAGAAAAATATAAAGATAACTTACTGATTGTAGGAATCAGTTATAATAAGAAAACAAAAAAACATACATGTCATATAGAAAAACACCAATAAAATGAAACATCTTTGGTGTTTTTCTTATTTTCTATTAATAATATTATAATAGAAAGAAAAAAACGAAACTCTTTCCCACTAAAGATTGAGCTCCATTCTGTACATTTCACACTATGATAATAACAAATTTAATCAACAATTTTAATAAAAATTTATTCCTGATAAAACACTCTCGCTCATTTCTTTCAGTTATCTGTAGTCAATATAATGCATCCTTAGCTCTGATATTTCTTAACTTATTGGAACATTCTAACTGTCATGAATCTAGTTTTTTCATTTCACGGCTACTACAAACGTCACATCTACATTCTCGCCAGGAAATACTGCATCCTGATTACAAGAAGAGGACTGAAACAAAATCAACTCTTTAAAAAAGTTAATTTGTTACAGCCCACTATTAAAAAAAGTATTTTCTAAATTGTCTGTAAATCTGTCGTCAGGCATTTTGATCACTTGGTGTGGATGAAAGCGTAGATTGATATCTTGGATTATCAAAAAACATAGCAATAGGATGTTTATTTTTTTCGTCTTTGATTGTGATACCATAGCTTTTTAATTTATATATATCATAACTACTGATTAAAGCTTTCAAAATACAATTTAAATATTCCTCTCTAATACCATCTTTCGTATTCTGTTGGAGAATATCTTCCAATATACTCATATCAAGATTTCCAACAGTTTTCTTTTTCACATCATCTTCCAACATATTTAAAAGAATATCTTTCTGTTCTCCCTGATAATATTCCTGAATATCACCTTTATTTAAAATACCATATTGATTTTGTAGACTCATTTGTTCTTCTAACATTTCATTTTGCATTTTCAATAATTCTACTTCATTTTCTAATTGACTGATTAATTCACTGTATTTGATTTTTTCATTCTCTAATTTTTCCATTTCCTGATCTAACTGATAAACTGTTTCTTCTTCATAATCTTGTGCATGATTTTTTAATTCTTCCAGATATCTTTTTTGTAAACTATGAAAATCATAACTTGTTCCATACCGTCTTTGTTTTAAATACAGACTCAAATGATGAAGAATACGTTGTTGTAATTGATCTTGGGATTCTTTTTTAAAAAAGCGATATGCCTTATAATCATGATTCAAATAATAGAAAATCACTCGGCTTTGTTGAGGAATGAGCTGACAATGTTCTTTCATCCATAATGAGACATCATATGATGTTTCATACATAACATGAGCTATTCCTCTTAACTGTCCGGCAAGATAATCAGGATCAACAACCTGTTCATAATTAATATAAACAATAGGTAAATTCTCATAAGTTTCAAGCCATTGCATGACTTGTTGACAATGATCCATATCAATTGCTATAGGGCTATCACTGATAGGAATTCTACTCGTTTGAAGCAATTGATGTGTTAATAAATAATCAATATAACGATATCCTTTTTGATATCCCTCATTATGAATACACAAACCACCATCTTTTTCATTATATATGTATTCCATACGATGATACAAATGAATCACAACACTTTGATCTTGAGGATACTGATAAATATCAAAATAATCTTCAACGATTCTTTTCTGTTGTAAATTGAGATTATCATATTGAATATCATAGACTTCAAATAATGAATCTATAAACTGTGGTATTGTCCATTTTTCTTTGAGTTTTAAATAAGTTGAAAATGATTTCATATTGAATCTCCATTCTTTTTTAAAATTGCATTTAAAATATCCAGACGGCGATAAATTTCCTGTGTTGTTTCTAAATCATGAGCTTTATGTTGAATATACTGAAGAAGACAATCATGATAGCTTGCTATTTTGTCCATATGATCCACATATATCAAAGCATCATGATATTGTCCCACCTGCATTAATTTTTGATTTTGTTTTTGGGCCTTTTGTTTATCTTCCATTAACATATGATATATATCTTTCAGTTCATCCACTTCAATTTGTTGACGTTTGATTTCTTTTTTAAATTCTTCTTGATAGTCATAAGCATTTTTCATTGTCATATTTTGTTGATGAAGAATCTGATTTTGATAAAGCTGTTCATAAGAAGGCATATGATTTTTATATTTTTTAATGATTTCATTTCTCAACAGTTCATTTAATTCATAAATCTGATATAAACTTTGACGTTTTTTATTCAATTGAAATATACGGCTTTCATGATCATCAATTATTTCAATATAGCCTTCTTCTTTTTGATTTTTACAATAACAGACATGCGCTAAGCCCAGCATCTTTCTTGCAAGAAGATTTGCATCTATATATGTGGTATGCATGTAAAGAATCGGTAACTGGTGTTCCTGAACTTTCATAGCTTCAATATCTTTAACATGATGTGCTTTATAAGAAAGCGGATAAATATCACTTTTTATATAGGGAGATACTAATATGTTTTTAAACAAAACGGGAATTGATACAGCTGATATATAACGTGAATCATGAGATGTTTCTTTAGAAAAACGTAAATGTATTTTTTCTTCTAACATATCATATATCACTTCTACTATAAAATGTGTATTTTTATCATTATCCTGTGTAGAAAAATAAATCGTAAAATATTTTTCATCAAAGATCTGAAGCTTTAAATGTTTATGATCCACTTCATATTCAAATGGAAAAGTTTTTTCTATATATAATCCTTCCATTTTATTTTTAGAATGTTCCAGCCAATCCCATAAAAAATCTATTAATATATCTTGATTTAAATTTTTTGTTGGAAACACAGCATAATAACAAAGCATTTGCCTCACCTTCCTTTGTTTTAGTATATCATAATTCCTGACAAATAAAGACAATTTTATCGAAATCAACACAGAGATTCTTTTTTATCCCTATTCAAAAAGTTCTATGATATAAGCTATAGCTGCTTATCATAGAACTTCTCTATTTTTTATTACATTCTATTATTTATCATGAAGTACCAACTTATAAAATTCTTCATAGCTGATATTCATTAAGATATGATCTTGAATTTTCTCTATCTGCTGTTCATTGCACTCCTTGACCCATTCAAAATTCATGCCTGGAAATTTCTTCAACAGAATTTGAATAAGACTTTTCATTTCACCTCGTTTTTCTCATTTTTCCATCATATCACACATAATTTTCTTTCCTCCTTCTTTTTGTTTAAAATATCTGACTCTTTCTTTCAAGACTTCATCATACATGTCTTCATGATTTTCACATCTTAAATCATGCATCAGCTTCCCTAGGGGTGTTTCACCTTCCTTGGTGGCATTCATATAAATGATATGTACCTTATCCTCAAATGATTCTCCATCTTCTCCATACCTCTGTATATGATTTTTCAATCTGTTTGTTTCTAGAACATCCTTTTCACATATGAAAATAACATAAATTTCAGGCAACTTTTCCCACTTCTCATTAACATACGACAGACTGCTATCCAATATACTGGCATGGAACCTCGCCCTTAAGGGTGAAGCGTTCTTTAGACTTCTTTCCATTTCCACATCAATAATATTCCCATTCTCTGTTGAAGCCACTATATCCATAATGACTGTTCTACCATGAAGATTTCTGTATTCATCCTGAATATGCCATTCTATAATGGAAATATCCTCTTCAAAAATGATATTGAATAATAATTCAATGCAGT
>NZ_NFLH01000025.1 GCF_002160815.1 Massilimicrobiota sp. An134
AATTAAAACCTTATATTCCTACAAAAATGAAAATAGTCAAATGGCTGGGAACCATAGTTGGATTTGCAATAATTGCTTTAATTATTGCTTTAATAATGAGTAAGATGGTTTGAAAATTGTAATTTGAAAAGGAGATATACTGAATTGGATACTAAACGGTTAGCAAAATTTCTTATAATTACATTTGTTATTACAGGGATAGCCTGGTCTGGACTTGCTGTGTTAACAAGTTTAAATATTATCCCATTTTCGCATCCTTTAGGCACTATTTTACATATTATAGGAGGATTCGGACCGACAATAGCAACTTTCTGTGTCTTAGAAGAAAAAAACACGGTTAAATCTATATTAGATTTTATTTTTGGCTACAGAAAGAAATCATTGATTTTTTTGTTTTTATTTTCTATTTTTGAAATACTGACAATAGGTTTATCGTCAAGGGAATTTAATTCCGCATTACCATGGTATTTGATGCCTTTAATCTTTCTTCAAGCAACATTTATATATGGCGGCGAAGAAGAATTGGGTTGGAGAGGTGTTATGCAGCCTTTATTAGAGGAAAAATTGAATTTCCCTATAGCCACAATCATTACGGGTGTTGTGTGGGGAATTTGGCATATTCCCCTTTGGTTTGTAAATGGCTCATCGCAACAAAATATGCCATTTCTATTTTTCTTAGCGTTAGCTGTTATACTGAGCTTTTGGCTGGCGACAATTTACAAAAAAACGAAATGTGTTTTTGCTTGTAGTGTTTTTCATGGATTGACAAATACTCTTTTGTCTGTATTTATAATTAAAGTGAATGTTCTATTGGTAATAGGACTGATTGCTATGCTTGTATATTCAATATATTTATGGTATTGTGGAGAAGCAAAACAATAAATTCCAATTTATCTATTCAATCCTCTATAAACCCTGTATTTTCAAGGCATACCGCCTATTAAATGTTCAAACCTTATGTATTTTCCCTTGTTTTTGCCCTTATGAGCCGAAACAAGGGAAATTTTTTATTCTCCGCCGATTACCTTATCCAGCAGTCTTGCGGAAGTACGCTTCGCTTCCCTTGTAGCGTGAGCGTAAATGTTCATTGTGGTACTGACATCAGCGTGTCCGAGAAGTTCCTGCACATCTTTAGGTGCTGCACCGTTTGAAAGCAGATTGCTTGTATAAGTGTGTCTGAGCATATGGAAGTGAAAATCCTCCAATCCCTCCACCTTTTTTCTTGCTGTCCTGCACATAATCTCCACTGTACTCGGTGCTTCAAATGCCCCGTCAGGTCTAAGGCAGACAAAGGATAATTCCTTGTACCCCTCTGGGACTTCCTCCGACCTCGGCAGACTGTAAACCTCATAGTAGGTGCGGTCTTTTTCTTTAACCTCCAGCAGGACAAAGTTCTGCCGCAGTTGAAACAGCAGCTTGCCGATACAAAGGGGCTTTTCAAAGTCAAAGAGCGAAAAGCGTTGGAAGTAAAAATCAAAGAAACCGAAGCAGAGATTGCCGACAGGCTGGATAAAATCCCCGACACGCTCAAAGAGGACGGTTATCCCGATGTACAAGTTTTTATGAGGACTTTCCGAGAAATGGAAAGCGTTGTAGAACAGTACAACCGTGACCTTGCCGAGTGGAAATATCAAGTCAGCAGGAAACCGACAGCCACCGCTAAAGAACAGCACAGACCGCCCGAAAAGCAAAGCGTGTTAAAACATCTGCGTGAGATACAGGAACGCAACAAGCAGAAGCCACCGCAAAAACAGCGTAAGAAATCCATTGACAGAGATAGCCGATAGGCATTGAAAAACCGCCGTTATGGTTTACCCATAGCGGCGGCATACATAGTTATTTACTGACTGCAAGCGTGATTTTCATATCTTGAACATTGATAAGTGTTTCTTTCTTGCACTTCGGACAGTAGAGAGGAAAGTTTTTCATCTCGGTATCTTCTTGTATCTTTGTTCGGGTTTTATTGCCGCAGACAGGGCATAATACAAATTTACAATCAGTCTCTTTATTCTGCACTTGTCCAAAAATCCTCCATAGTTTCATTAAACTCCCGTGGCACATCCATATTGACACAGTGCCCTGCATTTTCAAAAATAACTACCCTACAATTTGGCTCACTTATTTTCCATTGTTTTACTGCCTCTAATTCCATTGGAATATCAAAGCTTCCACATCCAATCAACAAAGGGTAATTTCGTTTTCCAGTTTTATACTTATTTATCATACTATTGAGCGTTGCCAGAAACATAAATGACTTTTTTGGAAAAAGTATGTTCATATCAAAAAACTCATTTTGCGCCTCTAAAGTATGCGCAGAAATTTTCTTGTTTTCTTTTGCAAACCACTTGACCGAAAAGAGGGCTTTCAACATCATCGCCATCTGTTTCGCACCATTTTTCCTTTGCATTTTAATATCAAAATTATTGATGTCATATCCTCCAAAGCACGCCAATGAGCTTACTGAGTTTGGATGATGATTAGCAAAATCCTGTGCCAGTACTGCTCCTAATGAAACGCCGACAATGTGTACTTTTTCAATATTTTCTACCTTTAAGATGTCGAATATCCATTCTGACATCTTATCTATGCCATCTCCTTTTTTGGTATCCGTTGACTGTCCATGACCAATAATGTCAATAGTCAAAATATTATATTTGTTGTGAAAATACTCAAACTGTGATTTGAACATATTATGATTGACAAAAGCGGCGTGAATAAAAAGTATCCATTCGGTATGATCTATTCCACTGATAAAATATGTAATTGGCGAATTAGCTAACTTTATTGATTTCATATCTTGCTTCCTCTCATTTCATCAAGAAGTTTTTGATACCACTCAATATTGAATTTCATAAAATCTTTGCCATATCGAGCTGCGGTAAACTGATAATGGAGAATGTCCTTATTTTTATCAGGAACTTTGACATTTTCTGCTTCCTTACAAATTGCATTCAACACATCATACTGTTCCTTTAACTTTGAAATATACTCTTGTAATCCTGCCTCACGCTTTTCTTTTGTTGAAAAACCCATAAAATATAATTTAGCCAATTCAGGATTTTTGCTACTCTGTATTTCCATTGGCATGGATACCCACTCAATAAAATGCTGTTTCCCACTATCGGTTATGGAATAAATCTTTTTATATTTTCCATTCTCAATGACCTCTTCATACTGAACATATCCACAATTAAGCAATTTCTTTATAGCAGCCTGTATACTGCCCATACTGCTGCTATACATCATATTAAGCCCTTTATCTATTCTTTCACGCAACTGATAAATTGTTCTGCTGCTCAACAGTAAAAGACCGAGTATTATATTATCCATACACTTCTCCTATATATTACTATTAGTAATATTACTATTATATCAAGTCCCTCTAATAGTGTCAATAGATAATAAAAGAGGCAGGAAATGTCATGCCTCCAAAATAGTTATGCGTAGATTATCTCGTTATTTATAACCTCTATCGCACACGCCCGTATGTTATTCATTTTTTGTACCCATTCTAAGGCGTTTTCTGACTTTAACTGTTCTGTTATGTCTTGTGACTGTTTCATCTGTTCCACAAGCCTTTCAAAGCATTCCTCCGCCTGTTTATCGACATCGGCAAGATATTCATTTAACTTGCCACTTGTGAGCAGCGTAGTGTAAACCGCCCGTTTATGTTCCTGTAAATAGCGTTTATGTCGCTGTCCCCATAAGCCGATAGGCTTGTGTTCTTTTTCGGTTGGTAAAGTAAGGCAAGGAATATAATAATCTCCTTGCAGTTCATACCATAAACCATGGCTTTCATCAAAAATGTACTTGTCCATATAATAAATCCTCCGTTATAATATATTCGCACATATGTCACAGTTCTCCGATTGCCACACTCTGTTATATCTTGTTATGAGATTTTCTTGTCCTTGAATTTGCCCTTATGATTGTGCAGAACAAGGGTAACATTGTGTGAAATCATATAGAGAGATAAGTCGAACACATTGCGATAAATCCTTTATTTTCAAGGATTTTGGAGGATTTTATTGATAACCTATGGAGAGCAATAAACACTCATAATTTTATGGTTTTCAAATTCCAATTTGTAGAGTATGAAAATCGAAATTATATCAATATAAAGAAAAACAGGTATTTCTTTGAGTTGAAAAGTAGTTATGAAACTATAAAATACTAGCTATAACGTAAATAGGTGTGATATGTCGTTTTGGCAATGCAACAAGTAAGCGACAAATAGACTTAAAAGCCTTTGTTTTATAAGGCTTCGGAGTTCTCAAAACGTTAGTAATAATTGTTGTGAGAAAATTAGAGAAGTATTTAGACTTTGTAAGAAGTTTAGATGCTTCTTTTTTTCTTTTTAAAATAAGGGTATAATAAGAATAATTAATATTGAAAGGAGTAGTTGATTGTGGAAAATAATTTGTTAAACAATGAAGCATTAGTAAATGAAATTGCTAGTATTATCACAAATGCTAGAAATAATGTCGCAAAACAAGTAAATAATGAACTTTTAAATGCTTATTGGAATATTGGTCGTGTTATTGTTGAAGATGAATTGAAGAATAATCGTGGTGAATATGGGAAAAAACAATGACTTGCTATTTCAAAAAATCTTACTAATAAATTTGGAAAAGGTTTTTCACAATCTAATTTATATAACACGAAAATGTTCTATACGAAATATCCAATTTTCCAGTCAGTGACTGGAAAATTGAGCTGGACTCATTATTGCGAATTATTATATATATCTGATGATGACAAACGTGGTTTCTATGAAAAAGAAGCAATTAATGCAAATTGGTCAGTAAGAGAGTTAAAAAGACAAATTAGCTCTTCATTATTCGAAAGGTTGTTATTATCAAATGGGGAGACTAATAAAAAGAAGGTTCTTGAATTAGCGCTAAAAGGAAATGAAATTGCCAAACCAGAAGATATAGTAAAAGATCCTTATGTTTTTGAATTTCTAGGTCTGCCAGAAAATAAACCAATGATGGAATCTGATTTGGAAGAAGCTCTTGTTAGACAAATTGAAAAGTTTCTTTTGGAACTTGGAAAAGGATTTATGTTTGTAGGAACTCAGCAAAGAGTAACGTTCGGGAATATTCATTATTATGTTGATATGGTTTTCTATAATAAAATTTTAAGATCTTATGTATTGATAGAATTAAAAACTATCAAATTAATGCCTGAAGCAGTTGGGCAACTTAATATGTACTTGAATTAGTATACAGCAGAAATTAATGACGAAAATGATAATCCACCAATTGGATTGATTTTATGCACTGATAAAGGCAATGTTGATATGCAGTATGCATTAGGAGGCTTGAGTAATAATATTTTTGCTTCAAAATATGTAACATATATGCCTGATAAGGAACAATTTATTGCTCAGGTTGAAGCTGTATTATCATCTAATAATAATACAGAATAAGTGAATATAAGTTTTGTGAGTGGTTATGGCAATGCAACAAGTAAGCGACAAATAGGCTTAAAAACCCTTATTTTATAAGGTTTCGGAGTTCTCAAAACGTTAATCAAAACAAATACGGAAAAAGATTCAAGATTATATCTTGGGTCTTTTTTTGTGCTTGTTAATGAAATAAATGTAAATAAATGATATAATAAATTAATTAATAAAATTTCAGATGAAGAAGGTGATATTATGATTGATATAGTAGAAAGAAATGAAGTTGTACAATTTAAAAATGGAGATTTTGTATTAGATGTTACTATTGATTCTAATAAGGAAACAGTATGGTTAAATAGAGAACAATTATCACAATTGTTTGATAGGGATATCAAGACAATAGGGAGACATATTAATAATGCATTAAAAGAAGAATTAGATAATTCAACTGTCGCAAAATTTGCGACAGTTCAAAAAGAAGGCACTCGTCAAGTGACTCGACAAATTGAATATTATAACTTAGATATGATAATAAGTATTGGATATAGAGTAAAATCTAAAAATGGTATTCTTTTTAGAAAATGGGCTCATAATATATTAAGAGAATACTTATTAAAAGGATATGTTATAAATGATAGACATTTTCAAGATATTGAATATGTTACAAAAATGCTGGATCAATATAAAGAAGCAGGTGGGAAATTACCATCGAGTGATGCTATGTTAGAATTTTTAAAAGCTTATCAAAGAGGTTTTAAAATATTAGATGATTATGATCATCATACTTTAGAAGTACCTGAAGGACAAAAAGATGTTTATGTTATTCAATATGATGAATGTATAAAATTGATACACAATACAATGTTTGCAAACCAAGGAGATCAATTTGCAATTGAAAGAGATGATTCATTTAAAAGTAGTATATCAACCATATATCAAAGTTTTGGAGGAAATCACTTATATCCAACACTTGAAGACAAAGCAAGTGCATTATTATATTTTATTGTTAAAAACCATAGCTTTATTGATGGTAATAAAAGAATAGGGGCAACAATATTTTTATATTTTTTAGAAAAGAACAATGCATTATATAAAAATGGAAAAGAAAGAATTAATAATGATGCTTTAGCGACTTTAACGATATTAGTCGCAACGTCAAGACCAGAAGATAAAGATATTATGATGCAACTTATTAAGACAATTATCAAATAAGAGGAATATTCTTTAATAATGAAATGTTTTAACCATAATTCATTTTTGGCATCTTTTAGTTAATTGAAAGTGTTAATAAAATCAATGAATTTGGGTGTTATTTGAGTAAAACAATAGTCATAATTGTTATGAGAGGATGAGAGAAGTATTTAAAATTGATGAAAGGCAAGAAAGTATATGAGTAAGAAAAAGAAAAAATCATACGAAGCAATGTCATTCAGTCCTTAACTTAATGACATTGCTTTTTTGGACTCCTTAATTTTTTTGATAGTGTAGCCAGACACCAGAATATGGCAAAGCTTTGACATCCATCAATGAATATTGACTTAAGTAAAGCTGTTTTGTGTAACTGCTTTTTTGAAAGCATGTCATTTCATCATGGGAAACATCAAGATTTGGTGTAATGATTAAGCTGATTTCATCAACTAAGTCTTCACTAACCAAAGAGGCATTGATGATGCCACCACCTTGTAATAAGAGTTTTTGAATATGACATTGTGAATATAAAATGTCTAAGACATAGGGGAAATTGATTTCATGCTGACCACCTAAAATATAAGAAATATTCAATGATTTGAGATGTTTTAAATAAGTATCAGATACATGATTGTTAACAATTACAACAATATTTTTATTTTGCGTTTTAGGATGCTGTAAGGATTGTTTATCCCAGCTAATGCTTCCCATAGGATCTAAAACAACAATCCATTGATTGATGTTATTTTCAACAATAAAATTTTGCGGTTGTGTATGAGTATCTAAAGTCTCTTGATTTTCAAAATGTCCATGATGAAAAAATTCTTGAGCTGTTACACTTCCATAAATGATACCATCAGCCTGGAATTGTTCACTCATTTCTTTATATAAGCCAGCAAGTTTCATTGTCTTTTCATCACTGAAATAAGCACCAGTGATTTTTCCATCAATAGATTGTAACATATGACAAATGATATAAGGTCTATTCACTATTGATCACTTCCTCTTCATTAAGTATTTGATAAATATATATGTCAGGATTGTAAAAAATAGAAAAATAGAGAAGATGTCTAACATCATGCGAGGTAAGGTTATAGATGGATTGAAAAAGAGAAATTCATTGAGGATAAATAAGTAATCAACCCATTGATAATTGATAAACATGACGATACCATAAATGGCAAATACATAAGGAATATACATCAGAATATGGGGAAAATGAGATTTTTTTATTCTTTTTTGGATAGGAATAAGCATGCTTTGAAGATGTAATCCTAAATGAATAGCCATCAGTATAAAACTCCAATGTGTCAGACTCATGTGTAATCTTCGTGCTGTACTTGCTCTTATAAAATTGAAAAAAGGGAAGATATCTGACATCGTTAATCCACTTATAAAAACCAAAATCAAATCTATGAATAAAAGTGTATTGATGATGAGAATAATTTTTCGAAGAAGGGGATAATGACCTTTCAATAGTGAGTGATACCATTGCCTATTGAGAACATGATGAATGATAAAGCATATCATCATCGTCACTCCTAAAATTTCATGAATTTGAGAATCCATAATAGGATAACACATTAAAAAGAGTAATAAAATTGTCATCATGATATCTAGTGTTCTTTTGATTTTTAACATTTCATTTCCTACTTTCTATTTTTGAATAAAAGAAAAGACAAACGCATAACAATCTGTTTACATTTGTCTATTCAATTTTATATGTTTTATCGAATAAATGGAGTAAAAACATGTTGTTCCTTTTCAGGAAGACCATATTTTTCTTTACCTAATTGAATACTTTTGATAAGAAAAGCCATATTCTTACCTAAAGTACGCATGATTTGCATACCTTCTTCATCTTTCATAACATCTTCAGGTGTATTGCCGTGCACCATATTCCAATATTGACTGGAAACAACAGGCATTGAAGAAATTGTAAAGTATTTATTCAATTCATCAAAAGTAGCTGTTGTTCCAGCACGTCTGGCACTGACAACGGCTGCTCCAACTTTCATTGTTTTATCTGCCAAAGTACTATAGAATAAACGATCTAGAAAAGAAATCAGAGTTCCATTGGCACTGGCATAGTAAACAGGGGAACCAATGACTATGCCATCACATTCATTGAACTTAGGTGCAACTTCATTAACAAAATCATCAAAAATACATTGTCCACTTTCTTTACATTGACGACAACCAATACATCCACGTATATCTTTTTGACCCACTTGGATGATTTCAGTTTCAATACCTTCCTGTTCTAATGTTTTTGCAACTTCATTTAATGCCGTATAAGTGCATCCTCTTGGGTTAGGACTACCATTGATTAAAAGGACTTTCATAAATAACTTCTATCTATGTAATCCAGCAATCATTTCAATCGTTGCAGGATCATAATGTGAGAAGAAAGAACTTTCTTTTTTATCCATGGCACTTATTTTTTGCATATCTTCATCACTTAATTCAAAATCAAAGATATTAATATTTTCCTGCATTCTTGATTTTTTCACTGATTTTGCTAGTGGAACGATGTTTCTTTGAACAAGCCATCTTAAGATAACTTGGGCAATACTTTTGTTATATTTATCTCCAATTTCTTGAAGTTCAGGATTTGAAAACATATTGTTTTTTCCTTCAGCGAATGGAGCCCATGCTTCCATTTGAACACCATATTTTTCATTATATGATTGTGCTTCAATCTGTTGATGGAAGATATTCACTTCTACCTGATTGACAGCTGGTTTCACTTCATTAAAAAGAGCTAAATCAACTAAACGATCAGGATAGAAATTAGAAACACCAATTGCTTTAATCTTTCCTTCTTTATATAAATCAATAAGTGCACGATAAGCACCATAATAATCATTAAATGGTTGATGCAATAAAACTAAATCTAGATAATCTAATTGCATTTTCTTTAATGATGCTTCTACAGAAGCTTTTGTTTGATCATATCCATAATTTGTAATCCATACTTTTGTTGTAATAAACAATTCTTCTCTAGGCACACCACTTTTTTTGATTGCATTTCCTACGGCTTCTTCATTTCCATAAGATTGTGCAGTATCAATTAAACGATAACCCACTTCAATAGCATCTAAGACTGCCTGTTCACATTGTTTGGCATCAGCAATTTGATAAACACCAAAACCAGCACGAGGCATTTTGACTCCATTATTTAATGTTACATATTCCATTTTTTATTCCTCCTATTTTTTAAAATGATCCATGTCCACCATCAACGGCATATACAGATCCAGTGACATAGCTTGCTTCATCACTTGCTAAAAACAAAGCGACATTGGCAACTTCCTGCGCTTGACCAAATCTTTTCACTGGAATTGTATCTGTAATTCTTTTTTCATGAGCTCTTTCTTCTTCAGAAAGATTTGTTGAATTCCAAATATTGGTTCTAATGGCGCCAGGAGCAATTGCATTTACTCTGACACCATCTTGAGCTAAATCTAAAGCCCAAGCTCTTGTAAAGTTTTCAACAGCAGCTTTTGCACCTACATACATAGAAAGTTGATAATTTGTATGTTGTGCTCCTACTGAAGATAAATTAATAATATTTCCTTTTGTCTTTAATAACAATGGTAAACTTTGGATAGTTAAATCAACCAATGCTCTGACATCAAGAGCAAAAGCCTGATCATAATCTTCAATTGTCATGTCTTTAATAGATTGGACAGGACACCATCCTGCATTATTCACAAGGATATCTAACTGCCCATCAAAACGATCTTTGATACAATTCATTATTTTATCAACATCCTGTGAATTTGTGATATCTCCTGCAACATAAGAAATTTTTGAATCTGTAGAAGCTGTTTGTTTTAATGGTTCTTCACGTCTTCCAGTGATCACGACATAAGCACCCTCTTTTGCAAAACGCTAGGCAATGGCTTGTCCAATACCAGAACCACCGCCTGTAATCAAAGCGACTTTCTTATCCAATTGACCCATTTTTATTCCTTCTTTCATTTTAATTGATTGCCATCTTCAAAAGCATTTCCAACTTTCTCTCCAATCACAACATAATCATTGTTGACGGGATCAAAAGAAATAGGTTGTAACTTTTGAATATCAATCATTCCTTTTTCATTTAAAATACTTTCATCTGCACTGATATTCACAATTTCACCAATAATATTGCCATCTTCTGTTGTTTTCACTAAACGACATTCTAAAGTCATTGGTAATTCTTCAATGATAGGTGCATCTACAAAATCACTTTTTCTTGTTGTAAAACCAGCTTTTTCCATTTTATCAGGTGTATTGTTAGCAGAAACCATACCAACATAGTCACAAGCTACAACATTTTTAGCATCTGCAAAACTAACAGTAAAAGCTTTCTTTTCTTTAATATTTTTTGTTGTCTTATGACCAGCACTTAAACAAAGTTCAATCAAATTGGCATCATATAAACCACCCCAGGCAGCATTCATAGCATCAGCTTGATTATTGCTGTCATATGTTCCAATAATTAAAACTGGTAAAGGATAAAACCAAGGTTTTGTTCCAAAATTCTTTCTCATTATTATTCCTCCTTGAAGTGATTTATGAAAGTTCTCCCCAAAACAACTGTTTTTCAATATGTCATGAAGGTTTAGAAAGGCATAAATATGTTATTGGGGAGGAAAAATATTGTATGGAAATGTGATACAAAAGAATGTTTGATTTTGGAATGTGTTGTTGAAATAATGGGAAGTTGAATTAATGATTCCAAAACCACAACAAACCATTGTATGTGTACTCATGAGAAGCCTTTGCATCATGTGAAGCTCCTTCTTTAATCAGATAGTTTAAATTTCCTTTTGTTTCATCATTGGCGAAACGAAAGATGTTGTCATCTGCATTTTTCATAGCTTCAATCTGTGATGTGAATGACTGATAGGCAAAATCATCAGTACCAGAAAAGGCAAAGATGAAGAAATCATTCCATGAATAACCAGCATTTTCCACAATGGAAGTCATATAATCTCCATCA
Organism: Massilimicrobiota sp. An134; assembly: GCF_002160815.1. Classification (GTDB taxonomy): domain Bacteria; phylum Bacillota_I; class Bacilli_A; order Erysipelotrichales; family Coprobacillaceae; genus Allocoprobacillus; species Allocoprobacillus merdigallinarum. The sequence continues at coordinate 11,589 of NZ_NFLH01000025.1, forward strand.
CTAGTTAAACTGCCACTCATAGGCATGAAATAACGAAAATAATCAAGACAGTATTCAAAAGTATGCCAAGTTGCGACTGAACCCATTGAGAAACCACCAAAACCTCTATGATCTCGTGATTGACGTAAACCTTCAGGCGTTGTATCTTTGGCATACGTACTGTATTTACCTTCTACAGCTGGTATTAAATCATTGACTAGTTCATTATGATAGTTATCAGTTAATGTCAGAGCCAGACTATAGTTATCACTATCATCAGGATTTTCATTATTATAAGTTGGACATACAATAATGAGTGGATCCATCAATCCATCTTCAATCGCATGGTCAATAGCATATTTTAATTCAGTTGGCTGCGAAGATGTTCCTAAAACAGTTGTTTCATTACTCCAGCCTCCATGCATTAAATAGAAAATGTTATAGGATTGATGGGGATCATATTGATAGGGAAGGTAGACATAAGCACTTTTCTGTAATGTTTTGTCATGGGATTCATAGCTTAAGGATTCATATGTTGTATAATCCAGTTGAACGAGTTCACCTGAATGTGTTGCCGGTGATTTATAATTTTCTGGAATGCTTTGAATCTCTAAAGCTGTGTTTTCCTGCTTAGAAGTTTGATTTGAAGAACAGCCAGCCAGACATGTTGATAATATTGTCAATGTGAGTAAAGCTTTCTTGATAGACATCGTTTATAATCCTAAACTTTCAACCCAGTCAACAATTTCACTTTCTGCATCAGCAACATCATTTCTGGAAATCGTTAAACCATCTTCAATCACTGTTGCATTTGGCTGTAATTCTTCAATAGTACTGATGGTACTTGAAAATCGGCTGCCACCATGAGTATTAAACGGAATAATCGTTTTATCACTGAAATCATATGCTTCTAAGAATGTATATAATGGCATTGGCATATCTCCCCACCAGTTTGGATAACCAAGAAAAATCACATCATAATCATCCAAATTGTCAATAGTTGTTTTTAATGCTGGACGTGCATTTTCATCCTGTTCATCTGCAGCCTGATCAACTAAAGGATCATGTGTTCCAGGATATGTCTGCTCTGTTTCAATCTGAAATAGATCACCACCAGTATTGTCTTGAATGACTCTAGCGACATATTCAGTTGCACCCATCAGTTCATTATTATTGATAACACGACTGGCAGATGAAGACATATCTGTTCCATCAGTTTCAGGCATTGTGAAATAAGCAATGAGTATTTTTCCATTATTTTGGATTTGACTTGTTTCTGGTGTAGAAGTTGTTTCGTTTTGAGATGTATTCTCTGGCGTTGATGGCTGACTTTGACAAGCTGTTAAACTCAATAGCGAGCCAGCGCATAATAGACTGATCCATAATTTTTTCATATGAAGACCTCCTTAATCTGATATCATGTTTTTTAATCGTGAATCTTTAATTGTGATAATCTGACTTCATTGGCAGGATCTTCAGGATTGTGTGTTGGTTTACCTGTATCTAAAGCACGCATTTTTTCCATTTCTTGGGCATTCAATTCGAAATCAAAAATATCAATATTTCCTTTCATTCTTTCAGGATTTGTAGATTTTGGTAAAGAAATAACACCTTCCTGATAAATCCAACGTAAGATAATCTGACCAGCATTTTTATGATATTTGTCAGCTAATTCACAAATAACAGGATTTTCTAATAATTCTTTATTACCATGTCCTAAAGGATACCATGCTTCTAAAAGAATATGATTTTCATCCATCACTTTTCTGAGTTCTCTTTGTTGAACAAATGGGTTAAATTCTACCTGATTGACTGCAGGCATGACTTTCATACCATCCTTAAATTGATTCCATAAGTTGACAGTGATATTAGAAATACCAATAGATTTCAATTTTCCTTCTTCATAAGCTTCTTCTAAAGCTTTCCATGCTCCTAAATAATCACCATAGGGCTGATGTAATAAATAAAGATCAATGTAATCTACACCAAGCAGTCTTAATGAATTTTCAATCCCTTTTTTCGCATTTTCATATCCATAATCCTGTAACCATAATTTAGAAGTAATAAAAATATCTTGACGATCAATACCACTATCTTTGATTGCTTTTCCAACATCGCTTTCATTCATATATCCAGCAGCTGTATCAATATGACGATATCCTGCTTTTAAAGCAGCTAATGTGGCATCGTAAGTTGGGCCATCGTTTGGAATCATAAAAACGCCAAAACCGACGGCAGGAATGTGTTGTTTGTTGTTGAGTTCAAATGTTTTCATATGTGTATCTCCTTTGTTGAATTTTCATGAATTTTAAATTTGTTTAAGTTTTTAGCAGTTGAATAACATTGATAATCAATGATTTCACTATGACCAAGATTGAGTTTATTCATTTCTATAAAATCATCCTGATCTAATTGAAAATCCCATATATCCATATTTTCAATCATGCGTTCTTGATGAATTGTTTTCGGAATCGCAATAATTCCTTGTTGGATTTGCCATCTTAATACAATTTGGGCAACTGTTTTATGATGTTTTTTTGCTATTTTTAATAATATTGGATTTTCAAAAATATGTCTTTGACCTTCATTCAATGGTCCCCATGCCTGTGTTATACATTGATATTGTTCAAACAGGTGATGAGCTTCTTTTTGTTGAAAGAATGGATGATATTCGATTTGATTAATCATCGGTTTAATAGAACAGTTCATATATAAATCTACAAATCTTTCCGGACTAAAATTACAGACACCCAGTGCTCTGATTTTTCCTTTCATATATAATTCTTCCATGGCTCTATAAGATCCATAGTAATCACCATAAGGTTGATGAATCAGATACAAATCAATATAATCTAAACCTAAATTTTCTAAAGATGTCTGGAAAGCTTTCATTGTCTTTTCATAACCAGTATCTTGAACCCATACCTTGGTTGTGATAAAGAGTTCTTTTCTAGGAATTTGAGATTTTTGTAAAGCTTTACCAATTTCTTTTTCATTCAAATAAGCAGCCGCACTGTCAATAAGACGATAACCACTTTCTAAGGCATGAAGAATACATTTTTCAGTCTGTAAAGGTGGAATCTGAAATGTTCCATAACCTAACATAGGCATCATGACACCATTATTGAGTTTTTGATATTGCATTGACTTCCTCCTTTCACTTGTTATTTTAGAAAAAGAGTTGAAAAAAGTACAATATCAATATTTTATTGTGCTATAATTAAAATGCATAGTGAAATGGAGGTGTATTCATGATTGAATTTTATCAGTTAGAACAGTTATTAACGATTGCGAAAGTGGGAACAATTTCTAAAGCGGCTGAAGTTTTACTTATATCGCAACCAGCTTTAACACGTTCGATTCAACGTCTGGAAGATGAATTAGGTATTCAGCTTTTTGACCGTAAGAAAAATAAAGTTGAATTGAATGCAAATGGGAAATTGGCTGTGGAACTTTTTGAGAAACTTTTAAATGATAAAGAAAAGATTGTGAATACTTTGCAGGCTTATAATCGCAGCCAATACGAAGTGAAAATTGGGTCCTGTGCACCAGCACCCATCTGGGGATTACGTCATGTTTTCAAAAAATTATACCCTGAAATGCAAATTCATGATGTTCTTGATTCTCGAGAAGACATTTTACTGCAAGGATTAAAAAACTATGAATTTTCTATTATTGTTTTTCATCATCCTATTGATGATCCTGATTATGAATGTGTGCCATTATTTGAAGAAAATCTCTTTTTATCTGTACCACCAGCACATCCTTTAGCTTTATTTCCAGAAATATCATTTGATGACTTAAATGGTGAAAGTGTTCTGTTGTTGTCAAAAATAGGATTCTGGAATGAAATCTGTCAAAAAGTCATTCCTCAATCACATTTATTATTTCAGGAAGATGGGCAGGTTTTCAATGAATTGATTAAGGCATCGGCATTACCTCATTTTAGAAGTGATATTACAATGAAACAGGAAGGAAAATCAGAAAATCGCAAGGCTATTCCTATTAGTGATCCACAGGCACATGTGATGTATTATGGGATTCATAGAAAAACAGATAAAAAAATATTTTCATCACTACTAACAGAAGTTCAAAACTTACATTGGGAAGATGTCAGTCAAGTCACGGAAAGTGTAGATAACAACAAATAAGAAATGAGGAAAAATATGAAATATTTAAAAAAGTCAATCCAGTTTTTATTGTCCATAACATTATTCTTTTGCATGGTAGGATGCCAGCAAGATGATGTGACAGTTCAAAAAGAGTTTGATCAATTTTTAAATCAGGAATTTGTAGAAATGATGGAAAACGATTATGTGACTTTACATACTTATGTGACTCATCCAGAAGATTTTGGAATTGATATGAGTCAGGTAGAAGTTGGACTAGGCATGGGTGCATCTCAAGATGACCAGCAAAAACTCAAACAGGAGTTAAATGATACCTATGAACAATTAATGGAATTTGATTATGATGCTTTAACTGAAGATCAAAAAGATTCTTATGATATTTATAAAACACAATTATCAATTGATCAAAAATTGAGTGATGAAAAATTTGATTATTATGGTTCTTTATTTGCCAGTATGACAGGATTACATTATCAATATCCAACTTTATTGACTGATTGGGACATACGAAATGAAGAAGATTTAAAAAATATGATTGTCATGGTTAAAGATATTTTACCCTATACGCAAGAAGCTTTAGATTATACAAAAACACAAGCTCAAAAAGGTTTGTTAATGATTGATTTTGATTCAGTGTTAACTTATTGTCAAAGAATTTTAGATCAAAAAGATCATAGTCCTGTTTTACAGGCTGTTTATGAAAATATTGAAAATCTAGATATCACAAAGCAAAAGAAAGAAGATTATAAACAACAAATGGAAGACGCTTTTCAAACATCTTTCTTTCCAGCTTATCAAGAAATCATAACTACTTTATCTCATCTTAAAGATGGTACCAATAATGAGCAGGGACTCGCTCATTTCAAAGATGGTAAAGAATACTATGCTTTATTATTACAACAAAGCAGTGGAACTGATCAAACAGTAGAAGAAGTCAAAAATATGATGGAAGATGCTTTTCATCAGCATATGCAACGTCTGGTTGTATTAGCTATTCAAAATCCTGAGCTTTATGAAGATTATACAAATGGGAATTTCCCTCAAACAAATTTCCAGAGTTACGATGAAATTTTGAAGTTTATTAAACAGAATTTATCGCAAGATTTTCCTGAAGTTGATCAACTGTCATATCAAATTCAAGATGTCAATGAAAATTTAGCTTCTGATTCAGGGGTAACAGCTTATTTTAATATTCCTACATTAGATGGAACACAGGTGAAACAGTTGCGAGTCAATCCTAAAACAAATGATGTCAAGACGATATCTACTTATGCAACAGTGGCACATGAAGGGCTAACAGGACACATGTATCAATATGCGTATATGTATGAAAATCAGACAAACAATTTTAGAAAAGCCATTGCCAGCTGTCAGGCTTATAGTGAAGGCTATGCGACATATGCACAATATGAATGTTTAAAATATTTAGAAGATGAAATTGATGAAGATGTTTTGCAGTTATATAAAGAAGCAGAATTATTGAATAATAGTTTAACGATTTTGATAGATATTGGTATTCATTATGAAGGATGGAGTCAAAGTGATGTTCTTGATTTTTTAGAAGACAATGGAATGCTTTTAGATGAAGAGTCTTTGTCAGCATTATATAAACAGCTTCAAGCTAATCCAGCAGCATTTGTTTCTTATTATGTTGGATATGAAAAAATAGCACAAATGAAAGAAGAAGCTCAAGAAACGTTAGGGGACAATTTTGATCATAAGTTATTTCATGAAGCGTTATTAGAAACGGGAACAGTGCCATTTGATGTCGTAGAACGTCATATTGATCGCTATGTGGAGAATAGCCAATGATGGACTATCTTATATCACCAGATTTGAGTTTAAAAGAGAATGTTTGCCAGTTCTTTGATACATATCAATGTATTCATACGAAAGAACATAGTCTGAAAGTTGCAAATGAGAGTCTGAAACTTGCTCATAGATTTGGAGTTGATCCTCAAAAATGTTATCAGGCAGCTTTATTACACGACATCAGTGCTGTGATTTCTCACAATCAAATGATGGAAATAGCGTTACAAAATGCCTGGACAATAGATCCATCCGAAAAAAAGTATCCATTCCTGCTGCATTAAAGAGTTTCAGCGTTATTTGCACAAAACAGCTTTCAAATTGAAGATAAAGACGTTTAATCAGCTATCACATGTCATGCGACACTCAAAGCCCACCCTAGTCAAATAGATCTCGTTGTTTTTCTAGCTGATAAAATACAATGGGATCAACCAGGACTTCCTCCTTATTGAGATGTTATTGAAGAAGGAATGAAGATATCATTAGCATATAGTGCTTATTTATTTTTAAAAGAACAGTTACAACATAAACGTATTTTATATCCACATCAGTGGTTAAAAGAAGCTTATGAAGATTTATCAAGAGAGGAAAAAAAGATATGAAAAAGTATAAAGCAGTTATTTATGATATTGATGGAACAGTTTTAAATACATTAAATATGAATATGTATCCATTAATGAGAATTATTAAAGAAGAATTAAATGAAGATTGGAGTTTTGAAGACGTTTTAAAATTTGCGGCTTATCCTGGTATGAAAGTGATGGAAGAATTAAATATAAAAGATAAAGAAAAAACATATGCCAGATGGGTTCAATATGTCAATGAATATGAAAAAGGAGCAACACTTTATGAAGGATTTGAAGAGGTTTTTATAAAACTGGAAGAAGCAAGGATTATTCAAGCTGTGGTATCTGCCAAAACAAAGGCTCAATATCAAATTGATATGGTTGAAAAAGGGTTGGATAAGTATATGAAAGCTACAATATTAGCAGAAGATACTGATAAACATAAACCAGATCCAACACCTTTATTAGAATGTTTAAAAAGATTACAGCTTCAACCTGATGAAGTGATTTATATTGGTGATGCTCGTTCAGATGAATTGGCTTCTCAAAATGCTCATATAGATTTTGGATATGCTAAATGGGGTAATGTCGCTAAAGAAGAAATGAAAAATGCAACAATTGTTTTAGAAAAACCATTAGATTTATTACAGCTTATATAAATGCAGAATCAAAATAACTTTGCATTAGGAAATGTATCCCAGCATATTTTACATATTGCTGGACCAATGATTGTTGCACAGTTTATCAATATTTTATATAACGTTGTTGATCGTATTTATATTGGAAGATTACCTGATGTAGCTACTCTTGCGATGAGTGGCTTAGGTTTATGTTTGCCATTAATTTCAATTATTATTGCTTTTGCGAATTTATTTGGTATGGGTGGTTCACCACTTTGTTCTATAGCGAGAGGAAGTGGAGATCATGATTTGGCAGAAGAAATTATGGGGAATTCGTTTTCTTTACTGATTCTTTTTTCAGTTTTGATTATGATCATTGGACTGTTGTTTAAAGAACCGTTATTATGGGCTTTTGGAGCCAGTCAGAATACCATTACATATGCGAATGATTATATGAGCATTTATTTATTAGGAACGCCATTTGTTTTGATTGGTTTAGGCATGAATAGTTTTATTAATAGTCAAGGTTTTGCGAAAATAGGCATGATGACAGTTTTGTTAGGTGCTGTAACAAATATTATTTTGGATCCTATCTTTATTTTTGTTTTAGCAATGGGAGTCAAAGGTGCAGCGCTTGCAACTGTAATATCACAGTTTGTATCTGCCTTATGGACATTCCAATTTTTAACAGGTCAAAAAACGATATTGAAATTAAAAAAAGAAAGACTGAAATTAAAAATAAAACATGTGAAAAAAATATTTGCTTTAGGGATGGCTGGATTTATGATGGGATTGACAAATTCTGTTGTTACAATTGTTTGTAATGCCACACTTCAGACACATGGTGGAGATTTCTATATTGCGATTATGACAATTATTAATTCTATTAGAGAGGTTGTATCTTTACCAGGACAAGGCTTAGCTAATGCTTCACAACCAGTGCTTGGCTATAATTATGGAGCTAAACAATATCAAAGAGTTTTAAAAGCTATTCGTTTTACAACAATCACTTGCTTCTTAACGAGTTTTCTTTTATGGCTCAGTATTACTTTGTTTCCTCAATTTTATATTCAGATCTTTAGTCATAATCCAGAAATCATAACACATGGAACGCAAGCTATTCATTTATACTTTTTTGGCTTTTTTATGATGGCTTTTCAAATGACGGGACAAGCTGTGGCGGTAGGATTAGGAAAGTCTAAACAGGCGGTTTTCTTTTCACTTTTTAGAAAAGTGATGATTGTTGTTCCATTGACTTTGATTTTGCCTATATATATGGGTATTGATGGTGTTTTTATTGCTGAAGCTATCAGTAACTTTATTGGTGGAGGCGCATGTTATTTAACAATGATGTTGACAATTGGAAAAGATTTAAAGAAAAAACGCTTATCTGTCGCTAAAGGTTAATATAAGGAGAAAGACTCTAAGCATAAAGACATTTCTTTTTTCATATAAATAAACGGGTGATGATTCATATGAAAAAAATGATGTCTTTTATTATTCTTTTTGCTTTATGTACATGTTTATATAAACCAGTTATTCATGTTTCATCATCACAATTGTTAAATCAAAGAGTGATAGTTTTGGACCCTGGTCACGGGGGTTTAGACAATGGAGCGAGTATTGCTGGAGTCGATGAAGATGAATTAAATTTGAAAATCAGTTTTGCATTGAAAGAAGAATTGGAATCACGTGGAGCAACGGTTTATATGACAAGAACAGATGACCAGGATATGACAAGAAGAAATTATAACTATTCTAAACAGGATGATATGTATTTAAGAGCGTTAAAGATTGATGAATATCAGCCAGATTTATTTTTAAGTATTCATTTGAATTCTTCAAATTCTAGTGCCTGGGGATCACAAGTTTTTTATTATAAAAAAAGTGAGGATGGGAAAAGATTAGCTGATAGTATTCATAATCAAATGAAAACCTTAACGGGAACAAGGAAAAATATTTCATCAAGTAGTTTTTATATATTGCGTGCAACACAATCACTGGGAGTATTGATTGAATGTGGCTTTTTATCTAATGCTAATGAAAGAGGACAGTTAAAAAGTCGCAGTTATCATAAAAAGCTGGCGACAGTGATTAGTGATGGAATACAGGGTTACTTTCAGGCTTTATCTGCTCCATTATAAAAATATATCTTAAAAAATAAAAAAAGTATTGACGAAAAAAGAAGCCTATGCTAATATATTAGGGCAGTCGTTAATGGGCCTGTAGCTCAGCTGGTTAGAGCGCACCCCTGATAAGGGTGAGGTCGATGGTTCAAGTCCATTCAGGCCCACCATTAATAACTGTTATATATATACATGGGCCTGTAGCTCAGCTGGTTAGAGCGCACCCCTGATAAGGGTGAGGTCGATGGTTCAAGTCCATTCAGGCCCACCATGTATAATTGAATAATGGGGCTTTAGCTCAGCTGGGAGAGCGCCTGCTTTGCACGCAGGAGGTCAGCGGTTCGATCCCGCTAAGCTCCACCATTATGTATGTAACCTATATATCAATATAGGTTTTTTTGTTATTTGATAGAAATTGGTCTATAATGGTAATGAGGTGATTTTGATATGTGTACAGCATTTCAATTAAATGGGTATTTTGGTAGAAATTTAGATCTGGAAACAACATTTGGTGAACAGGTTGTATTGACACCAAGACATTATTCTTTTCCATTAAAAAATGGAACATTATTTAAAAATCAATATGCAATGATTGGTATGGCAACGGTTATGGAAAACTATCCATTATATGCTGAAGCTATGAATGAAAAGGGATTATGCATGGCTGGCTTATATTTTCCAGGGAATGCTCGTTATTTTCCTGAACAGGCCAACAAAACCAATATAACGCCTTATGAACTCATTCCCTATATTTTAGGGCAATATCAAAGCGTACAAGAGGTCAAAAAGGTTATTGATCGTTTTCATCTTTTGGATATTCCATTCCACGAAAAATTGCCTTTAGCACCTTTACATTGGATCATTGCCGATCAAAAAGAGAGTCTGATTCTAGAATCAACAGAATCAGGATTGCAGGTTTATCAAGATGCTTTTCATATTTTAACCAACAATCCACCTTATCCTTATCATCAATGGAATGTCCATAACTATATGCATTTAACATCTTCTTATCCTCAAGATCATTTAACTGACCAATCATTGAAGCCTTATGGAAACGGATTTGGGACAATCGGTATTCCTGGTGATTTTTCACCTGCTTCACGTTTTGTGAAAACATTGTGGTTAAAGGAAAATGCTGTGATGAGTGAAAAAGAAGAAGAGAATATCAGTCAGATTTTTCATATTTTAGATGCTGTAGCAATGGTCAAAGGTTCAGTGAAAACAGCACAAAATCAAGAAGATTATACGGTTTATTCTTGTTGTATGAACATGAATGATGGGGCTTATTATTACAAGACATATGAAAATAATCAAATTCATTGTATTCAAATGAAAAATAAAGTTTCTGCTTCACAATTATCCATCTACCCATTAAATAGACAACAAAATATTCAATATCAATGAAACTGCGTAAGCAGTTTTTTTCTTGCTTAATCATAAAAACGAAGTATAATATTTCTAGATAAGGAGTTTATTATGGAAAAATATATTAGTGCTTATATTGTAACTTTTTATATATATGGTTTTGCAGGATGGATTTGGGAATCTTTGATATGTCCAATTATGACGCGTCATAGAATTAAAAATAGTGGCTTTTTAAATGGACCTATTGTTCCAATATATGGTTTTGGAGCCATCACTGTCTCTCTTTTATTTTCTGCTAATGAAAGTTATTTATCTGTTTTTATTGAAGGAGCATTTGTGGCCTGTGTGATTGAATATATAACATCATGGGCTATGGAGAAACTTTATCATAGAAGATGGTGGGATTATTCTGATAAAGCTTTTCATGTTAATGGAAGAGTTTGTTTAGAAGGTTTTTTAGTTTTTGGTGTTTTTAGTGTTGTTGCAGTGAAATTTGTTCAACCTTATTTGTTAGAAAAAATCATGCAACATGGCTTAATTACATTGGTTGTGATTGCAACAATGTTAACGACAATATTTATTATTGATCTTATTTTTACAGTCATATCATTGACACATTTGGATGAACGTTTAGATGAATTTATGAAGGATATAGAATCTTCAATGCAAAAATTGATTGATGATGTTGAACAAAGTAAACACAGTTTTAATGAATTAATGGATTTATGGAAAGAAAATGATATCTCAAGTTATCGTCAATGGATACATGATAAATCTATGAGTGAGCGTCGTATTATGAAAGCTTTCCCTGCATTAATGAATCATCAAAGAAAAGAGGAAAAACAGGATGGCAAGAAATAGACATGAAAATTATATTGTAAGAACATTGAATGGATTGGCATATGGCTATTTTGTGAGTGTTGTCTTTGGTATCATCTTGAAACAGATTGGGACGGCTATTCATATCAATATGCTTTATCAATGGGGAGTCATGCTTGGTTATTTAATGGGACCTGCCATTGGTATTGCAATGGGCTTATGTATTGATGCTAGAGGGATGAATTTGTTGACGGCATTGCTGGCTGGAACGATCGGTGCCGGAACAATTGTTGTAGATGGCGGTCAGATATCGCTTGCGACGGGGAATCCATTGTTAGCTTATATAGCTGTCATTTTAGCAATTGAAGTAGGGCGTTTGGTACAGGGAAAAACACCTTTTGATATTTGGCTGGTACCAGTTATGTCAATTGGCTGTGCTGGTTTGGTTGTCTGGCTTATAGGACCATTTATGCATCAAATTTCTTTCTGGCTCAATAGTGTAATGAAACAATGTGCGACTATGCCTTCTGTTTTAATGGGAATGCTAGTTGCTTTATTAGCTGGTGTCATCACAACATCACCACTTTCATCTTTACTTTTAACAAGTATAATGGTTGATTTTAATGGTGTTGTTTTAGGAGCTGTACTGGCTGGAGTATGTAGTCAAATGATTGGATTTGCTGTGATGTCAATGAATGATAATCGTTTTGGTGAAGTTTTGGCTATTGGTTTAGGGACAAGTCTTTTACAGTTTAAAAATATTGTCAAACGACCTGTTATATGGATACCACCACTACTTGCCAGTATGTTAAGTGGAATGATTTCAGTGCTTTTTTCTTTACGTTGCAATGTTCAAGGTTCAGCTATGGGACTAACAGGATTATTAGGATTAACGGATTCATTTTCAATCATGGCAACAACTTATTGGATACCACTGTTTTTGATAGATGTTGTTTTGCCAATGGTTGTTTGTTATAGTATGTATAAAGCATTTAGAAAATTAAATTACATAAAAAATGGGGATTTACAAATATCTCAAATTTAAAGATAGATATCAAATGAGGAATGGTGAGGAAAATGAAATTAAATGAATTACTAGATGAAATGAATTATCAGTTCATTCAAGGACATTTAGATGAGGAAGTTTCACAAATAGATTATGATTCCAGAACAGTTCAATCAGGCAGTCTATTTGTTTGTATTCCTGGCGCAAAGGTTGATGGACACTCTTTTATTGATCAGGTTATTCAAAAAGGTGCAAAGGTTATTGTGATTGAACATCCAGTGGAATATCAGGAAGGAATCACTTATTTATTAGTTGATAATGCAAGAAAGGCTTTAGCGTTACTTTCTTGTGCTTTCTTTCATCATCCAAGTCGTCAAATGAAAGTCATCGGGATTACTGGAACTAAAGGGAAAACAACAACATCTTATATGGTGGCTTCTATTTTAGAAAAAGCTCATAAAAAAGTCGGCATTATTGGAACAATTGGTTCTATTGTAAATGGTGAATTTAGGAAAACAAAGAATACCACACCTGAATCTTTTGAACTGCAAAAATTAATGCATGAAATGGTAGAAGCTGGTTGTGAATATTGTGTTATGGAAGTTTCATCACAGGGACTTATGTTAGACCGTGTAACAGGTATTGATTTTGATATAGGTGTTTTTACGAATTTATCACCTGATCATATTGGTGAAAATGAGCACCGCTCTTTTGAACATTATATGTCATGTAAAAAACAATTGTTTCAAATGTGTCGCATTGGTTTATTCAACAAGGATGATGAACATTATTTAGATATGATAGATCGTGCTCACTGTCAGATTCAAACTTATTCTATAGATCAGGAAAGTGATTTACAGGCTTGCAACATCAATCTTTATCGTCAAGATAATATATTAGGTGTGACATTTGATACAAATGGTGTCATTTCAGCATCATTTCAAACGAATACACCTGGAAAATTTAGTGTCTATAATTCATTAGTCGCAATTATGATATGTCATCTTTTAGATATAGATGTTCCTTATATCCAAGAAGCTTTAAAACAAGTCAGTGTAAAAGGACGTGTAGAAATGGTACCAGTTCCTCGTCCATATACAGTTTTTATTGATTATGCACATAATGCGTTATCTTTTGATAGTATCTTATCGACTATGAGTGAATATCATCCTCACCGTATTTATTGTGTCTATGGATTAGGTGGACATAGAGATGTGCATAGACGTTATGGAGCTGGAGAAATTGTCGCAAAATATCATGCTTTCTCTATTTTAACAGCAGATAATCCACGCGGCGAATCAGTACAAAAAATCTGTCAGGATATTATTGAGGGGATCAATAAAGAAAATGGGGAATATATTGTTATAGAAGATCGTCAACAAGCCATTCATTATGCTCTTGAGCATGCTGAAGCTCATGATATTATTTTGTGTCTAGGAAAAGGGCATGAAGATTATCAGATTTTGGATGAAGAACCATTACCTTTTAGTGAAAGACAAATCATTGAAGAATATTTTCAACAGGAGGACTAAAAAAGACTTTTCATTCATATAGTATCTTGGTGATACATATGAAAAAAGTCTTTTTTTATACTTTTGTATTTTGTTTGATTGTCTTAATTGTTTATCTATTTTTACAGCCACGTATAACTTTTGTGGATAAAGAAATTCATTTAGCATTATATCAGGAAGTTGAACCGCTACAATATATTGAAAAACTTTCACATATCGAAGAAGATGAAATCAAGATTGATAATCAAGTTGATAATAGTCAACTTGGTCAATATAAAATAGTCTATTCTTATCATCAAAAAGTTTTTACTTTAATTGTTTATGTTGATGATATGTTACCTCCACAATTTGAAACACAAAATAAGACAATTTTGAAAGATGAAACAATATATGCAAAAGAATTGGTTAAAAACATTCGTGATGATTCTAAAACAGAAGTTTATTTTCAACAAAATTATACTTTTCATGAAGTGAAAACTTATAAAGTTGTAGTTGTTGTGGAAGATAGTTATGGAAATAAATCAGAGAAAAGTGCCTATGTACAAGTTCAGGCAAAAGATGAACAGCCACCAGTAGTGAGTGGTTTGACACCCATTACATTATTGATTGGAGATGAAATTGATTTAAAAAAAGATGTCATTGTTAAAGATGATCATGATGATTCACCAGTATTAACCATTGATGATTCTAAATTGAATATTCGTAAAATTGGTGAATATGAAGTTTATTATCATGTTAAGGATCAATCGGGTAATGAGGATACATTTATAAGAAAGATTGAAGTTTTAAGTCAATATGATAATCGTGAAGCTTTAAGTGATGGGAAGAAAACGTGTTATTTAACCTTTGATGATGGTCCATCATCAAATACCAAAGAAATTCTAGAAATTCTAGATCAATATCATATTAAAGCAACTTTTTTTGTGACAGGAACCTCCCCTAAAGATTTTCATTATATTAAAGAAGCATATCAAAAAGGGCACACAATAGGATTGCACACATATAGTCATGATTATGAATATATTTATAGTTCTTTAAAAAATTATATAAGTGATTTAAATAAAATTAAGGATGTTGTTTATCAACAAATTGGAATGAATGTGAATTTTATACGTTTTCCAGGTGGTTCCAGTAATCTTGTTTCTAAGAAATATAATGATGGTATCATGACACGTTTAACAAAAAAGGTTATTGATTTAGGATATCAATATTATGATTGGACTTCTATTAATGGTGATGGAGAAGGGATTAAAACGGTAGACGGTCTTAAAAAGAAAGCTATTGAAGAAATTGGGAATCGAGAAGATATTATGTTTTTGATGCATGATAGTGGAACACAAGGAAATACTGTCAAGGCACTGCCAGATATTTTAGATTATCTCATTGAGCAGGGATATGTTTTTCAGGTATTGGATGAAACTTCTCCAACGTTTCATCATCATGTTCAAAATTAAGAGATTTGTTTGTTATTATGTCAAAGAGTTTAGACTAAAAATAAATAAAATCGAGATAAAAACATCTCTTTGTTGTATAATAGACAAGAGGTGTTTTTATGCTTTTAAATGAACAACAATATCAACATGCATTCAATTTACTGTGTCATCCAGAACAGAAAAGTTTATTTTTATTAGAATTTGAACAATGGTTTGAGCAGGTTTTTCAATTAAAACTTTATGATTTTATTTATGATCAGACACATGATAATCAATCCAGATTGAAACTCATATTATGGAATCATGATGATCAACAAAAAATGAAGAATGGTATAAATTTTGATGAAACAAAGCAACAGAAAATTCGTGAACAATTCTTATTACTTTGTCAAAAACATCATATATCTACAAAGTGTCCTTCGATTATCAGTTATGATACATTGGAAGATGAAATAAGAAAAAGAATTTTAAACCAGGTACAAAAAGAAATACAAAATATTCATAGACCATATATATGGAAAATCAAAATTATTTTTGATCAAGTTCATGTTTTCTATAAAACAGATGAGCAATGTGAAGCTTGCCAGCAAACGGGTATATCTCAAGAAATCAATCAAAAAATCTTAGACATAGTCAAGCCATTGGATTCATTTCATGTTTTTCATGATAATTTTTCGTGTGTTTTTACCAGTCAACAGACATTGAATGAAAAATATGATGGGAAAATGTTTAATTATACAAGATAGTTTTATTAAAAATTCAAGTTATTTTTCATTGAATTTCAAGTAAATTGATGAAAAAATAAAAGTAAAATAAAGGAGGATGAACGATGTTAAGAAAAGATTTTTTATGGGGTGGGGCAGTCACTGCTCATCAAAGTGAAGGAGCTTATCAGGAAGGAGGAAAAGTTCCAGCTGTCTGTGATTTAACTGTAACAGGTGATTTCTCAGATTTTAAAGATGGTATTGATAGTTATCATAGATATAAAGAAGATTTTGACTTATTTCAAGAAATGGGATTTAATGCTTATCGTTTTTCTATAGACTGGTCTAGATTGATGAGTGATGAAAATACTTATAATGAAGCAGGTTTCCAATTTTATGATGAATTTATTGATGCCTTAAAAGAAAGAGGAATGGAACCTATTCCAACTTTATATCATTTTGAAATGCCAGTTTATTTACAAGAAAAATATAATGGTTTTGCAAGTCGAAAAGTTGTTGATATTTTTGTGGAATTATGCAAAAAAATTGTAGATCGATATAATGATAAAGTTAATTATTGGATTATTTTTAATGAACAAAATGGTATTCTTCAAAAAGGACCTAAAATGTTTTTTGGTGGAGTATGTCCTGAAGGGATGAACCCACAAACATTTGATAATCAAATTATGCATAATACTTTGATTGCACATAGTTTAGTCAATGATTATATTCACCAAAAAGGTGGAAAAGTCATGGGAATGGCCACTGTTGTTCAAAGTTATCCTGAAACTTGTCATCCTTTAGATACACTTGAAAGTATGAAAGCACAAAGTGAAGCTTATGTTTTCTTAGATGTATTTGCAAGAGGACATTATAATTCTTATTACTATGCAAATATGAAAAATGAAGGAACAATGCCTGAAATTCTTGATGGTGATTTTGATATTTTAAAATTAGGAAAAACTGATTATTTATCTATTAGTTACTATATGTCTACAATTTCTCATTATGGAGAACAAAGTTTAACAAATGTCAATGATGTTGTAATTAAGAAAAATCCATATTTGGAAATGTCTGATTTTGGATGGTCAATTGATCCTGTTGGATTAAGAATTACTTTACGTCAATTATACGATCGTTATGAAATGCCTATCTATGTAGTTGAAAATGGCTTTGGTTGTGATGATGAAATCAATGAAAATGGTGAAATCATTGATGATTATCGTATAGATTATATGCGTAAGCATATTGAAGAAATGAAAAAAGCAGTTGAAGAAGGTGTAGATTGTCGAGGATATCTTGTCTGGGGACCAGTTGATATTTTAAGCAGCCGTGCTAATATGAATAAAAGATATGGGATGATTTATGTCAATCGTAAAAATAATGATTTAAAAGATATGAAAAGAATGAAGAAAAAATCTTTTGATTGGTACAAACATGTCATTGAAACAAATGGAGAAGAATTATAAAAAAGCCATGTTATAACTGATATGGTAACCGCCCTTAACAGTATTTTATTAAGGGCGGACATCATATCATAACGACATGGTTTTTTCTATTTGATAATGATATACTATAAAAGATAAAAACAATTATAAAATATTTTTAAAAAGATATAATGAAAATAATAATGAGAATAAGAGGAATTAAAGATGAAGGTAACAATGAGAGATATCGCTGAAAAATTGAATATTTCGATTAATGCTGTATCCATTGCTTTAAATGATAAACCAGGTGTGAGTGATCAAATGCGTTTGCTTATTTTACGTACGGCTGATGAAATGGGATATATTAATGAAAAGCGAAAATATTTATCTGTTTTTTCTAGATCAAATATATGTATTATGATGCAAAGTTATTATGCAGATGCAGGCCATTTTTATTCCATTGTTTTAAAATCTATTGTAGAAGAGGCTAAGATTTTAGGCTATTCTTCCATTATGCACTATTTTGAAGATGCCAATATGGATATCCCTGAATGTATTTTAGAAAGAAAAGTAGCAGGTATTTTGATTGTTGGAAAAATCTCTTCTGGAAATCTAAAAACATTAAAAAATCCAGGAATACCAATTGTATTAGTTGATTTTACTTCATTGTATGATGCTTGTGATTGTATACTCACTCATAATAAACAAGGTGGGTATATGATTACAAACTATGTTATTCAAAAAGGATACAAAAAGATTGGCTTTTTTGGTGATTTGAACTATTCTTTGAGTTTTCAAGATCGCTTTATAGGATATAAGGAAGCGCTTATTCATCATCATTTGATCAATGGGTATTGTGATGAACAATATATTCATAAATATTCTTTTTTAGAAAATATTGAAAAGTACATTCTTCACCATCAGATAGATTGTATTGTATCTCTTTTACAATCGAAAGAATTACCTGAAGTACTTATTTGTGCTAATGATTCAAATGCTTTTATAGTTATACAGGCCTTAACAAAATTAGGTTTGAAAGTTCCTGATGATATTGGAGTAACAGGATTTGATGACATACCTTTAGCACAAAAAATGATTCCCCCTTTAACAACATTACAAGTTCAAAAAGAAAGTATGGGAAAAGAGGCTGTACACAGACTGGTTGATCGTATTCAAAGAAAGGATTATATTCCAACCACAGAGTTATTAAGTGTTCATATTATTGAAAGATTATCTGTGAAGTAAATGAATTATCTGTATTTATAGAGAATCTTTAAGATTTTGAATAGCTTGATTCAGACGTTTCAATGTTTCTTCTTTTCCGAATATGTGGACTAGTTCAACGGCACCACCAGCACTAGAACGTTTATGAGTTAAGGCAGCTCTGACAGGTTCCATGATTTGACCATTTTTCATACCATTTTCTTTAGCAAGATTGATAAAGAATTGAAGAATATTTTCATCATTTTGAAAATCTGATATTTCATGCAAATGGTTTTGTACTAATAAGAGAGCATTGAGTGATTTTTCAGGATTTGTTTTAAATTTTTTATGAGAATAGACTTGAATATCAAATGGATATGCCTGATTGATAAAGTCTAATGTTTCTTGAATGATTGCATCATTGACCTGAAGTAAACGAGGTTGTAGGACACGAGAGACTTCTAATAAATGAACAGATTGATGAATAAAAGAATAGTGTGGTAATAAAAGTTTATGAAAATCCTGCAAAGGCATATTGCGTAAATACATACCATTGATCCATTTTAATTTTTCTATATCAAAAATAGCAGGAGCTTTAGAAATATGATGAATATCAAATTGTTCAATCAATTCATTTAAAGATAAGATTTCACAACCTTCAGGAGCCCATCCTAAAAGTGCAATATAATTCATAATAGCTTCAGTTAAAAAACCCTGATTTTTTAAATCATAATAAGATGCATCACCATCACGTTTACTTAATTTATGTGTTTCATCTTTATTGACGGTAGGAAGGTGAATATAAGTGGGGATATCCCAACCTAATGTCTGATAAATCAGATTATATTTAGGAGTACTGGAAAGATATTCGTTTCCTCGTACAACATGAGTGATGTTCATGAGATGATCATCAATAACATTTGCAAAATTATATGTAGGATAGCCATCACTTTTAATGAGAATACCTTCATTTAAGGTTTTGTTTTCGACTTCAATATGTCCATAGACTTCATCATCAAAACTCGTTATACTTGTTTGAGGAATGGTTTGTCTAATAACATAAGGAGTACCATTTTGAATCTTTTGTTGAATTTCTTCATCACTTAAATGAATACAAGGATCTTGTTCTTTGATTTCATCTGAACAAAAACAATAATGAGCACCACCTTTACGAATTAATTCTTGAGCATAATGATGATAAATATCTAATCTTTGTGATTGGATATATGGTCCATAAGGACCACCCATTTGAGGACCTTCATCATAATGTAGACCTGTTTCTTCTAAAGTCTGATATATCAATTGACTGGCATTACTGACTTCTCTTTTTTGATCAGTATCTTCAATTCTTAAAATAAAGTCCCCATTATTCTTTTTGGCGATTAAATAACAATATAAAGCTGTTCTTAAATTACCAATATGCATGTAGCCAGTAGGACTAGGTGCAAAACGTGTGCGTATTTTCATTTTTTTCTTTACTCCTTTAAAAAAAAGATATATAATAGATTTTGTGATTGGGGTATAGCCAAGTGGTAAGGCATCAGACTCTGAATCTGACATTTCCTTGGTTCGAATCCAAGTACCCCAGCCATAGAGTTATCAAAGAATCATTCGTGATTCTTTTTTTAATTTAAATTATAAATGATATGAGTGTCAAATCTCATTTCATATAGATTGATTTTATAATCTCTATTCTTTATTATATGAGCAAAAAATTATTTTCGCAATGAAATATACATATTATCATTTTAGTATTTATAGATGTTTTAAAGGTCAATGATTAAAATCTGGACCCTTCAATTATTTAAAGTCCTATTGGCGTAGTTCTCTTTCTCTTTGAGTATTTTTATTTACTCATATAGTTCCCACTTCTAGTGTGCCACAAAGAATGATAGTGTAAATTAAAAGAATGATAAAATACGTCAATTGAAAAATGAAATTTTATTCCTAGACGACATTATGATTGGAGGAATATTTTTAATGTATTTTTGAACGTCAATTAAGTTGCTTTTATACTTATATAAATAATCATCATAAATAAGAAGTCATAAACTATGTTTTTTTAAATGAGTGTCGTAAATTAATATGTAAATTTTTAATTTTAACTACTTTTAATATAGACTTAAAAATATTTTTTCAATTCTTTTTAATTTAATTGGATATATACTAATGATATTATAATAAATACAGTTTCTAAATATGTGGATAAAAAAAGATATTTCCTTGATATTCAATGTCATATGTTTTATCTCTAATTTAAGAGTATATTTTTCTTTGATATTATGGTATATTATAAGCAGAGGTGATATTCATGGATTCTAAATTGAATGTAAATGATTTTCCAACTTCTAATGGTATTTCTAAAATACCTACAGATTTATTAACAAAAATGATAAAAATTTATAATGATAGTATTGATGAAGAATTTGAGAATAGAACTTTAGAAAAATATAAGCTCATCAAAGAAGGAAAAATAAAAACACATACTGAAGAAGAATTTTTTACTATTTTGGAAGAATCAGGGCTTTAATGTGTATAAGGTTATTGTTTCTGCAGAAGTCAGTATGTTTTTATTAGAAAATAGAATGAGAATCAAAGATGAATTACAGGAAAAAATAAATGTTTTAAAAGAAAATCCTAGATTATATCCAGTTATTCATAACAATGATATTGTAAGGTCGTTTTATATACGTTCACTAGCTTTTTCGTATATTATAGATGATAATAATAAACTAATAACAATTACTGAAGCTGTATTTATTAAATCATCATTAAAATTGAAAGTAAAATAATATGTTAGGGGTTGTTTTTTTAACTCCTTTTATTTTTTCTTTTTATATTTAAAAATCAGTAGATATAAAAATATATTATTATTAAAATCAAGATAATAATATGTGAATATATCTGTATATATTGAATATGTACGGACAAAAATGCATACTAGGGATAAAATGTGAGGAGATGTAATATGATGAAAAAAGAAAGAATTGAATTAAGAGTCAGTAAAGAAGAGAAAAAAATAATGAATGATGCATTAGAAAATGATATGAGCATGATTGATTATATATTGAGATGTGTTAATGCTCAAAGATGCTGTATAAATAATAATAGTATAAAGTTAGATAACACAAAAGATATTACCGAATGCATAATGGATTTTGATGATATTGCTAGTAAAAAAATGATGAACGATCAAGACGCATGTTGAAAAGATTGGGGGGATTTAGAATGTCTATTATAATTGTGATGAATATAAATAAGAAGTCATAAACTATGTTTTTTTCTAAATGAGTGTCGTATGAGTGTCGCAGGTGCTTTTAAAATGAAAAAAAAGTCCATTTTATCAGACTTTTTTGATTTCTACTGGTAGTCCGTAGGGGTTTCGAACCCCTGAATGCTAGGATGAGAACCTAGTGTGTTGACCACTTCACCAACGGACCATTTTTGACTATACTATAAGTATAGCACTCTCAAATAAAGTGTAAAGATTTTTTTGAAATAAATGCAATAAAATGATTTATAAAAGTATTAATATAATAGAGATATTTTATTAGAAATAAATATGAAATAAGATTGTGATATATCCATTTGAATGATATAATGAAGTCGAAAAATTTTTTGAAATTGTTTTGATATTAACGATATAAATGTGTATAATCTCATTAAAAAGAAAAATAGTGTCATAAATATTGATTAGATATATATAAATAAGTAGAAAGGAAATAAACACATGGCAGAAGTAATTGCGATTGATGGTGGATATAAATTAAATGGAACAGTAAGAATTAGCGGAGCAAAGAATGCAACAGTAGCATTGATTCCGGCAGCAGTTTTGTCAGATGGACCAGTAGAAATATTAGGAGTCCCAGAAATTTCAGATGTTGCAGCTCTAGCAACACTTTTAAGAGAATTAAAATGTGATGTAGAAATAGATGGAGAACGTATTAAAGTAGATCCAACTCATATGGAAGATATACCTTTAGTAAGTGATGCAGTGAACAAGTTAAGAGCTTCTTATTATTTTATGGGAGCATTACTAGGAAAATATAAAAGAGTCAAAATTAAAATGCCTGGAGGATGTTATTTAGGACCACGTCCTATTGATCTTCATTTAAAAGGATTTGAAGCTTTAGGAGCAAAAATCACATATGAAGATGATACGTATTTATTAGAAGCAGAAGAATTAGTAGGAAATTCTATTTATTTAGATTTTGCTTCTGTTGGAGCAACAATCAACATTATGTTGGCAGCAGTGCATGCTCAAGGAAAAACAGTCATTGAAAATGCAGCGAAAGAACCTGAAATTATTGATGTTGCCAATTTGCTTACAAAAATGGGAGCAAAAATCAGAGGTGTAGGAACGGATACAATTACGATTGATGGAGTTGATCATTTGAGTGGAACTTTTCATGAAATCATTCCTGATCGTATTGAAGCTGGAACATTCTTGATTATTGCTGCAGCGGCGGGTGAAAAGGTTATTGTTCAAAATATTATTCCTCAACACTTAGAAGCTTTAATTTCAAAGTTAAAAGAAATGGGAATTAAAATGGATGTTGTAGGAGATAGTATTGTTGTTTATGGTCGAGATGATGCTTTAAAACCAGTTAATGTTAAAACGCAGATTTATCCTGGTTTTGCGACAGATTTACAACAACCTTTAACAACACTTTTAACACAGGCACAGGGTGATTCGCATGTGAAAGAAACAATCTATATTGAACGTTTTAAACATTGTCCACAGCTTAATAAAATGGGAGCTCATATTGATTTAGAAGAAGCTGCCAGTGTGATTCATGGTCCAACACCATTGCATGGAACAAGAGTTGAGGCTACTGATTTAAGATGTGGTGCAGCTTTGGTTATTGCTGGACTTATTGCTGAGGGAAGAACTGAAATTACAAACGTTTATCATATTGATCGAGGGTATGATAACATTGATCATAAATTAATTACATTAGGAGCACATATTACAAGATATCATATTGATGAATAAAAAATAAAAAAACTATTGTTTTTATCGTCAAGAAATGATATTATAATTGAGCAACTTACTTTGAAGTAGCAAATATTTCAAGGCGGAAGGAGAAATGAAAAATGAAAAAAGGAATTCATCCAGATTATAAAAAAGTAAAAGTCGTTTGTACTTCTTGTGGTGCTGAATTTGAAACTGGATCAGTATTAAACGAAATTCGTGTTGATACATGTTCAAATTGTCATCCATTCTATACAGGAAAACAAAGATTTGCTAGTGCTGATGGACGTGTAAAAAAATTCAATAAAAAATACGGACTTAAATAAAAAGAACCTGCTTATGCAGGTCAGGCTGTTGACAAAGTGGTAGAATTTTTTATTAAATCTACCACTTCTTTTTATTTTTTATGCAAATTGATAAATTTGTACTATTTTCCTTATATGTCTTTCTTTTTTGTTCGGTGAG
>NZ_NFLH01000026.1 GCF_002160815.1 Massilimicrobiota sp. An134
GAGACTCAACTTTGGTCGGGAGGGTTTCATCTTTTTTTCTTTCTATAGATTTCAGAAGATATATCCTGATAATACCATTATAGAATTTCCCGTGATTTTAAACCAGCATAAGAGAAAACAAAAAAAGAGATTTCCCGTAAAACTTATTCGTTTTGGGAAACCCCGTGACTTCTTAGACTATCTTTTTTTCAATTTTTATGTGATAAAAAAGGATTCTTATGCATTGATAGGGTAAAGGAGTTGAAAAAAATGAAAAAATTAAAATTATGGGGAATAAGTTTATTAGCAATGTTTTTAATGACAGGATGCGGAAGTGGTCAAAATGCACAAAAATATACGAGTCTTGTCACTTTGGATATCAATCCAAGTATTCAATTACAATTAGATGATGATCATAAAGTTGTAGATGCTATTGCAGTTAATGATGATGCCAAAAAAGTTTTACAGGATATGGATTTAAAACAGGCAGATGCCAATGTTGCATTAAATGCATTATTAGGTTCATTAGTTAAAAATGGTTATTTAAATGCTAATCAAAATACAGTTTTATTATCAGTGGAAAATGATGATGAAACAAAACGTACAGCTTTAGAAGAAGAATTAAGTCAATATATTTATACAACATTACAGAATTATTCTATTGAAGGAGCTATATATTCACAAAATATTGATATTGATGATGATATAGAGAATTTAATGAAGAAATATAGTATTTCTTATGGTAAAGCTAATCTGATAGAAGATATTATGGATGATGATCAGACACAAAAACAATATACTGTAGAAGACTTAGTTAAATTAAATGCACAGGATCTTATTTTAATTCATCAATCAATAGATGATGATCAAAACAATCAAAATATGGTAGGAACAGTCAGTACAAAACAATATATTAGTCGTGATGAAGCTTTAAATATTGCACTAAAAAATGCGTCATTGACTCAAGATCAGATAAAAAATCTAGAAATTAATTATGATACAGAAAATGGTGTCCTGACTTATGATATTGAATTTCAGTATAATCAAAGTGAATATGAATATGAAGTCAGTGCTACAAAAGGTGTCGTAGAAAGAGAAGTAGAACCTGAAAAACCAAAGGCATCTACAAATACAAATTCAAAACAAAATACAAATAATGACAATACAAATTACGATACATCAAATTATGGAACAAGTCAACCGGCAAGCACAAATCAGTCATCAAGTTCAAGCAAGCCATCAAGTTCAAGCAAGCCAGCAACTTCAAATTCATCATCAAATAAGAATACAAATTATGATAATACAAATTATGATAATTCGAACTATAATTCAAATCAATCATCAAATTCGTCAACAAATACAAGTTCTGGATCACAAAATACGAATACAGGTTCACAAAATTCTAACTATGATCAAAATTCAAACTATAATCAAAGTTCAAACAATAACCAGTCTTCAAATTATGACCAAAACTCTAATTATGATTCACAACAGAATTCTAATTATGACGATACAAATGATAATTCTAATTACGATGATTAATTAACATAAAATTAATATAAACTTTACAAAGATTGAAAGACATAACTATCTATATAATGTGATATTAACATTATGGGAGAGATAAGTGATGTCAAAAGAGAACAATCTGGAAAACTTATTAATAGCATTAAAAGATGATAATCGTGTGATTGGGGACATTTATGATCTTATGTATAATGAAGTCTATCGTTATATCTATAGTATTGTTCATGCAAAAGAATATGCCCAAGATCTGACCCATGATACTTTTATTCAAATCTATAAAAATGCACATTTATATAAAGGGAACGGACATGCGAAAGCATGGATCATAACAATCTCTAGAAATATCACTTATATGTCTTTAAGAAAATCAAACAGAGAACAAGTTGTAGATTATCATATTGATTCCGTAGATGAAAGTATAAATGATATACATGATAAGATGATGATTGAAAAGATGATGAATATTCTGCGTCAGGAGGAAAGAGAAATCATCATCTTACATGTTGTAGAGGGTTTAACCTTTAAAGAAATATCACAAGTGATGGATTTAAAATTATCAACTGTTCTTAATAAATATCACCGTTCTTTGAAGAAGATTAGAAAGAGTCTGGAGGAATGAGCCTTGAAAAATAAAGATATAAAAAGAAAAATAAAAGAAGAGTTTCAAGATATTCATATGCCTTCAAAGAAAGAAAAACTGCTGGAAGATATTCAATTTGTTCAACCTATTCAAGAAGACAAACATAAAAATAAACATTTCAATATCAAATGGCAGTTATCAATATTAACCATTGCTTGTATATACATCTTTTCATTTATAACTTTACAAACCCAAGATGCTTATTCCATATCATTTGAAGTCAATCCAAGTATTGAACTTAAAGTCAATAATCAAAGACGTGTTGATGATGTGATTTGTCATAATGATGATGCTGTACTTGTTTTAGATGACATGGATTTAAAAAATACAGATTTGGATGTCGCTGTCAATGCTGTGATTGGAAGCATGTTTAAACATGGCTATATTAGCGAAGCTAAAAATTCAGTCTTGGTCAGTGTACAGGGAAGTGATCAAGAAAAAAGAAATGCATTAAAGCAAGATGTCGCAACGGATGTGAAAGATATATTATCTGGCTATTCATTAGAAGCTTCAGTTGTTTCACAGGATTATGATTTTTCTAAAGAAAGAGAAGCACTCGCAAAGCAATATGGAATCTCTGTTGGAAAAGTTACATTAATACAAAAATTAATTAATGTTAGTCCTAACTATGATTTTGAAGATTTAATTCATTTATCTATTAATGATTTAAATACATTGATACATTACAAACATTTGAATTTTAAGTCTATTACGATTGATGGTGTGGAAAGTCATAGTGGTTATTTAACAAATGAACAGGTGAAATCAAAAGTTTTACAACATGCACATGTCAATGAAGAAAGTGTTTATGAATATCGTGATGATTTGGATGTTCAGGATAACCAGCTTATATATATTGTTGAATTTACAGATGAATTTGCTAAGTATCATTATAAAGTGAATGCGATTAGTGGAGAGATTGTATCATTTGAAAGTGAAATGTAGAAAGTTTATCAATTCCATTTTATCAGCTGGGGGAGGATAAAATATGATTTTTGAGTATCAGCCAGTCACTTATCGACATGAAATGAAACATAGAATCAATCCACTGGAAGCTCAAATATTAACGAGTCGCTTTGATGTCTTATTTCAACAAGACAAATATAGTCAAAAAGATGGCTTTTATCATGTGCATAGTCTCTATTTTGATACACCTTATGACCAGGCTCTAAAAGAAAAACTAGCTGGTGTTTCTCAAAGAGAGAAATTTCGCATTCGTTATTATAATCATGATTTAAGTTTTATACGTTTAGAAAAGAAAATCAAACATAATGGATTATGTGCTAAACAAACAGCACGTCTATCTGTTGAACAGGTTCAAAATATTTTAAATGGAGAAGTTGATTTTCTATTAAAAAGTGAAAATCCATTGATGATAGACTTCTACAGTCAAATCAAAGGAAAATTATTACAGCCAAGTGTAATTGTTTCTTATCAAAGACAGGCATATGTCTATGAAATATCACGTGTTCGATTAACCATTGACCATCATCTTTGTACATATCAAAATAAAAAGGATTTTTTAAATCTTAAACATGGAATATCAATTGACAATCATTATATCTTAGAAGTGAAATATAATGAATTTTTACCAGAAATTGTGAAAATGTCAGTACAAGGTATTTCACAAAAAACATCATCATATTCAAAATTTGCGCAATGTCGCATGATGGATTGGTAGAAAGAAGGGAAAGGATGAGTTTTCAGGATATTTTTAAATCAAACTTTTTAGAAAATGTCAATGCAGTGACATTATTAGATATGGGTATTGCGCTTGTTTTAGCTTTTACAATGGGATTGTTTATTTTCTTTGTTTATAAGAAAAGTTATAGTGGATTGATGTATTCATCAAGCTTTGCGACAACGCTTATTGCATTGACAATGATTACAACACTTGTTATTTTAGCAATCACAAGTAATATTATTTTATCTTTAGGAATGGTTGGGGCACTTTCTATTGTGAGATTTCGTACAGCCATTAAAGAACCTATGGATATAGCTTTTCTTTTCTGGAGTATTGCGGTGGGAATTGTTTTGGCAGCAGGACTTATTCCACTGGCAGTCATTGGCAGTCTTTTTATAGGAATCATACTGATTGTTTTTTCAAATCAAAAGAATATTCAAAAGCCCTATATTTTAGTTGTCCATTGTGATAATACAGATCATGAACAGATGGCTATGGAATTTATTCAAAGACATGTAGATGCCTGTTCTTTGAAAAGTAAAAGTATAAAGCCAGATTGTATAGAATTGAATTATGAAGTGAGACTTAAGCAGCAGGAAACACTTTTTATCAATGAATTATCCAAGAAGGAAGGCATTCTTTATACTGTGATGGTTTCTTATAATGGAGATTATATGAATTAGATTATGATAAAAAGTAAGTTTATGGATGGCATTGTCATTGTTTGTATCTGTATATCACTTATATTTACGATTGGCTTTATGTTTTTTGATCATTGGGGAATAGAACCAGCCCACACATCTCCACCATATATGAATAAGCTATTTGATAATCAACGTGTTCATACGATTGATATTGAATTAGATAATCCGGAATCTTTTTTTGATCAGGCAGCAAATAAAGACTATCATGTCTGTGCCATAACGATTGATGGAGAAAAGTTTGATATGGTTGGATTAAGGGTTAAGGGTCATAATTCATTAGAACTGATTGACAGGTATCAATCAGATCGTTTTAGTCTTAAAATAGAGTTTGATCATTATGATGAAAATTATCATTATTATGGATTAGATAAGTTTACTTTAGACTGTTCTTTTCAAGATAATGCTTATCTTAAAAATTTTATGACCTATGATATGATGTCTTTTATGGGAGTCCCCACACCACTCACAAGTTATGTTTGGGTGACAATCAATCAACAGGATTGGGGCCTCTTTCTTGCAATCGAAGAGCCAGAAGAAGCTTTCGCAAGAAGACATTTTGGAAAAGATTATGGCATATTATATAAACCTGGATATACAGATGTTTATGCAGCTAATAAGGATTTAGCACTTCAATATATTGATGACCGTATTGAATCTTATCCTAACCTTTTTGATAATGCGAAATTTGATATTGATAGAGAAGATAAAGAAAGATTAATTCAATCACTTAAAATATTAGATGAAAATAAAGATTTAACCAAAGCTGTCAATATTGATGAAGTATTAAGATATTTTGTTGTACAGGTCTTTGTGGTGAATTTAGATAGTTATCTGGGGCCAACAGGACATAATTATTTCTTATATGAAGAAGATGGTATCATTTCAATGCTTCCTTGGGATTATAATTTGGCTTATGGAACTTATGCATTAGGAATGCCAAATCCCAGCAATGATACAACGCAATATGTGAATTTTCCAATAAATACGCCATATACCAAAGAAGTCATGTTAAACAGACCATTGTATCATCATGCGATGCTACATGATGACTATTATCAACAGTACCATGAATACTTTGATCAATTCATAAGTGATTATTTTGAAAGTGGGTATTTTGAAAAGAAGGTTAAAGATACTACAAAAATGATTGATTCTTATATTCAAAAAGATCCGACTGCATTTTGTTCGTATCAGGATCATCTTTTAGGAATAGAAACATTTCAAGAGTTCTGTCAGTTAAGAGCACAAAGTGTGAGAGGACAACTCAATGGAACATTACCTTCCACGATTGCCCAACAGGATGAATCTATTGTAAGAATTGATGCTTCTCATATTCATTTGGAAGATATGGGAGAAATTCTCGATTTATATACATAAAAGGTGTACTCTTTGTTTTGAGTACACCCTTTTGTTTAATCTAAATCCTGACCATGACTTTCAATGACTTTTTTATACCAATAGAAAGAATCTTTTCTATAGCGATTATAAGTGCCCTGCCCTTGATCATCTTTATCTACATAAATAAAACCATAACGTTTACGCATTTCTCCAGTACCTGCTGATACTAAATCAATACATCCCCACGTTGTATATCCAATCAAATTCACACCGTTATCAATAGCTTTACCCATTTCTTTAATATGATCTCTTAAATAGTCGATACGATAATCATCATGAATGCTTCCGTCTTCTTCTAAAGTATCATAAGCACCTAAACCATTTTCTACAACCATTAATGGTTTTTCATAACGGTCATAAATCATTTCAAGATAATAACGTAAACCTAAAGGATCTTGTGCCCAACCCCAATCAGAATATGTTAAATAAGGATTTCTAGCTCCCGCAGCAAAGTTACCAGAAACCATATCATCTGTTTCATGTGTTGTTTCAATAGAAGACATATAATAAGAGAATGTATACATATCTACACAACCATTTCTTAAATCTTCTAAATCTTGTTCAGTGATATCTAATTGAACATGATGTTCATTCCATAATCTTTTCGCAAAAGTTGGATATTTTCCTTTACATTGAACATCTCCACAATAGAAAATACTCTTTTCCCACATATGGCGATTAGCCATAATATCTTGAGGATCACATGTTCCTGGATAAAATGTAATGCCACAAATCATACATCCAATCATATTATTTGGATCAATTTCATGACCAATCTGAACTGCTTTTGCACTTGCAACAAATTGATAATGAAGTTGTTGATAACCTTGTTGATGTTCTTTATCTCCAGCATGATTACCAAAAAGATTTAACATCATAATTGTGTTATTAATTTCATTAAATGTGAGCCAGTATTTTACTAACCCCTGATATTCTTTAAAACAAGTTGTCGCAAAACGCACATAGAAATCAATAAGCTGACGATTGTTCCATCCACCATAATGTTCTTCTAAATATAAAGGTGTATCAAAATGCCAGATTGTCACTAATGGTTCAATACCGTGTTTTTTACATTCCAAAAAGACAGAACGATAGAATTCAACACCTTTTGGATTAGGTTGATCTTCATCACCATGAGGATATAAACGTGACCATGAAATAGAAAGTCTAAACATTTTAAATCCCATCTCAGCTAATAATGCAATATCTTCTTTATAATGATGATAAAAATCTACACCATCATGATTAGGATAATAATAATCATCTAAAACAGCATACTTTGCGCCCTCTGGGATAGGTTGACCATTGATGACTTTACCAGGTTTTCCATCCTTATCAATAAATGTCACATATCTTGGTTCTTTCACAGAGCCACCTGTTGTGACATCTGTTTTGGCTGGTCCACGGCCATCTTCGTTCCATGCACCTTCAGCCTGATTGGCAGCAATCGCACCACCCCATAAAAAATTCTCCTGAAAACTCATATCTTATATTCCTCCTTATACTCTATATTGTAATAGCGAATGATGAAAAAAACAAATACTTAAAAAGAATGTATATATATGCCTTTTACAATATTAAACTTCATAAATAAGTCATAAAGTCAATTTATATTGAAAAGATATTTAGGTTTACTTATTAAAAGTTGTCTAAGAATATACTTTAAAAGATATGAGATTAAGAATTAATTAAAATTTGTTTTTTTGTATATTCTCGTCTTTAATCATGTTACTATTGATGTGAGAAGAGAGTTATAAAATAGGAGGGTTTAAAATGAAAATTCTTGTCTTTGAAAAAGAGGAGTATCTTGATGCTTATGTAGGAGAATATATCTGTCATTTTATTAGAAATCATTCGCAACCAGTTATTGGGTTTGCAACAGGATTAACACCACTTGGAGTTTATCGCTATTTTATAGACAATTATCAGGCTCAAAAAGTAAGTTTTCGTCAGGTCAAAGCATTCAATTTAGATGAATATGTAGGATTAACTCCAAGTCATCCACGTAGTTTTGCATCAGCAATGAAAAATGAACTTTTTTCCCACATTGATATTTTACCTGAAAATATCAATGCTTTAGATGGATCAAAAGAAGATATGATTCAAGAATGTCAAAGATATGAATCTTTGATTGATGCCAATCCTATTGATATCCAAATTTTAGGAATTGGAATGGATGGACACATTGCTTATAATGAGCCAGGAAGTCCACTTGATGGAGCATGTCATGTTGTGGATTTACATCAGGAATCTATAGAAAGTTCACTTGATTATGGATTTGCTCATATTGAAGAGGTTCCTACACAAGGTGTCACACAGGGAATTGGCACAATCATGAAAGCAAAACAACTGATCATGATGGCTAAGGGACAAAAGAAAGCTGATTTAGTGAAAAGAATGATTTATGGTGAAGTGACACCAGATTTTCCTAGCTCTATTATTCAAAGACATCCAAATGTGATTGTCTGCCTTGATAGAAGTGCAGCGAGTCAATTGAAGGAGGAAGATTATGAAAAGCGTTAAAATTGTAACAATTGGTGGTGGTTCTTCCTATACACCAGAGCTTATTGAAGGATTTATCAAAAGATATGATGAATTACCTGTTAGAGAATTATGGCTTGTTGATATTGAAGAAGGGAAACATAAGTTGGAAATTGTAGGAAATCTTGCAAAAAGAATGGTGAAAAAAGCAGGAATCCCTATGAAGATTTATATGACTCTTGATCGTCAGGAAGCATTGAAAGATGCAGATTTTGTTACAACTCAATTTAGAGTTGGACAGTTAGATGCCAGAGAAAAAGATGAATTGATTCCTTTAAAATATGGTGTTATTGGACAAGAAACAAATGGTCCAGGAGGTATGTTTAAAGCTTTAAGAACAATACCTGTTATCTTTGATATTATTAAAGATTGTGAAAAATTATGTCCAAACGCATGGATTATTTCATTTACGAATCCATCAGGAATTAATGCCGAAGCTGTTTTTAGACATACAGGATGGAAGAAATTTATTGGTTTATGTAATGGACCAGTGAATATGATTAAAGATATTGAACATATTTTAAATGTTCAAGAAAATGATGAATTAGATGTTAAAATCGGTGGTATCAATCATATGATTTATGCATTAGATATTACATTGAATGGAGAAAATGCGAATCGAAAATTGATTGATACAATGATTGATCAGGGAAATAGTGAATCTTTGAAAAATATTGTAGATATACCTTGGTCAAAAGAGTTTTTAAATAGTTATGGATATTTAGGTATTGGATATTTACGCTATTACTTACAAAAACAACAAATGTTAGAACATTGTCAGGAAGATGCTGCAAAAGGACAATGTCGAGCACAAGTTGTTAAAAAGGTTGAAAAAGAATTATTTGAAAAATATAAAGATGAAAATCTTGATGTTAAACCAAAAGAATTGGAACAACGTGGTGGAGCATATTATAGTGATGCAGCCTGCAACTTGATTTCGTCATTATATAATGATAAAGGTGATATACAAGTTGTTGATACATTAAATAAAGGTGCTATTTCTAATATGCCTGATGATGTTGTGGTAGAAGTGAGCTGTAAAATCACAAAAGATGGACCTGTTCCTATCCCAGTCGGAGAGCTTCCTTTACAAACAGTTGGTTTAATTCATCAGTTAAAAGCTTTTGAAATTTTAACAACAAATGTTGCACTAAGTGGAAATTATGATGATGCATTAGTTGCGATGACAATTAACCCTCTTGTTCAAAGTGAAATCACTGCTAAAAAGATATTAGATGAAATGCTAGAAGCCCATAAAAAATACCTACCTCAATTTTATAAATAATGATAAAAAGACTTCAATTGAATTTTGAAGTCTTTTTCTATGTTTATATTTCATCCTGTGTTTCAATTGTCACAAGAATATCATTTTCTAAGATAGGCGTTGTTCCATTAGGGATAATAGATTGATGATTTCTTTGAATCATGATAATTAACTGTTTAGCAGGTAAAGAAATATCCTTAACAAGCTTATCTTTCCATTTATGTGATGAATGAATATGGGTTTCATCTAAACGAATGTTTTCCCTGTTTTCAAATTGCTTTGCGGCTAAAACAAGTAAATCTCCTTCTAATATTTCTGTATCACCATTAGGAATCAAAGTTTGGTGATCTCTTGCGATTAAAATAACTAACAAATCATCAGCATTAATATCTTTAAGCTTCAGGTTTTTAAAATGATGATGATGACCTATTTTCATTTTCACAAAACACATATCATTATCTTCCTGATAATCATTAAATGTACGTAATATATCAACTTGTGGGTTAATCATATGACATTTCTTTGAAATCCATGGTAGAAGTGAGCCTTGAATAGAAAGTGAAAATAAGACAATACAAAAGACAAGATTAAATAAATCAAATGGTAAATCAACTTGATAAAGCACAGCGTATATCGCAAAGACGATTGATGCTACACCTCTTAATCCTGCCCATGATACAACGGTCATTTGTCGCAATGGTGAACGAAACATACCAAGGAGTACAGAAATAGATAAAGGACGAGCTACAAATGTTAAGAAAATCATAATCAAAATGGCAGGAATAATAACTTCTGGAAGTTCGGATGGTGTGACAAGTAATCCTAGTAAAAAGAAGATTAAGACTTGTGCCATTTTTGTAAGAGTTTCATAAAAATGAACCATGTCTTTTTTATGGGGAATATAACTATTACCTAAAATGATGCCACAAATATAAACACTTAAATATCCATTTCCACCAATCAGATTAGAAAAAGCATAAGTGATAATACTACTCGCAAAAATGATAACTGTATTTTCATAGCTTTCATTGACATGAACTTCATTTAAAATTTTCACTATGATTTTTCCAATACAAAAACCACATAATAAACCAAAGATGATTTGTTGAAAAATCATAACTGGTAAAGATATGTTTTGTCCTGTCATAATCATAATCACAGATATTGTTAACATATATGAAACAGGGTCATTCGATCCTGATTCAATTTCCAACAAGGAGTCTGTTCCATACTTTAAAGATAAATGACGAGAACGTAAAATATTAAAGACAGATGTAGCATCAGTAGAAGAAATGACAGATCCAATTAATAAACTCTGTAACCATGATAAATCTAAAACATAATAAACAAATCCCGCAACCAGCAATGCTGTTAATAAGACACCCAGTGTTGATAAGACAATAGATTTGACAATTACTGGTTTGGCTACTTTCAAATTGGTTCCAAAACCACCAAAGAACATAATGAATATCAAACTGGTTGAACAAATCATTTCGGCAATCTGATAATCATTAAAAACAACACCTAAAATACCATTCTCACCTAAAAGCATTCCTAAAAGAATAAAAAACAAAAGAGAAGGAATAGCCAATTTATCTAAAAAACGATTTAATAAAATACATATAAGAATAACACATCCAACTAATACAAAATATAAATCCATCACATCATCTCCTTTTTCCAAACTATATCATATATTTGTGTATCCCATAATAACAAAAGATGAAAAAACGAAAATCTTTGTATAGAGAATAAATACTATACAAAGATTTTATTCATTAATAAATTTTAAACTGTTCGTTATAGCAAGCTTAATAACAGACAGTATGAGATATATCTGGTGAAGGAAGATAAGCATAGTACTCTTGAATTTGTTGATTTAAATCAAATGAATGGGATGAGTGATTTAAGATATGATTTTGTATTTGAGGTGGAAATAGCCTTTGAATAGAATCAATATAAAGATCTCCACTTTCCGGCGTTTCACATTGAATGACCTGGTTATCTTTGTAAGTGATTTTATAAGGAATAGAAAAGCTTTCATCTTGAATAAGTTCATCATTCAAAACATAGAAACTTTCTAAATGTATCCACATAAAGATATGTTGATAATGACCTGTTTCTTCAATACCATAAGGAATATAATCTGTAAAAATATGATAGTCTTCCTTATCTTTATGATAAGAAGCATTCTTTTGTTTGGATATGACATAGTCTAAGGCTTTAGAATATAGTGTGTCTTCTTTTGCAACATGTGTCATCGAATCCTTTGTTATTGGACTTAAACAAAATAGACAGATGATTATCATAATGATGACCAAAAGTGATAAGCTGATTACTTTTTTCATGAATGAAACTCCTTTTCTAATTTAATGCACAATAACCTGTTTTTTCAATAATATATTGTCCCTGTGAAGAGAGAAGATAGTCTTTTAATTTTTTTACATTTTCTTTTTGATTAGATTTTAAAGTCACACAATATAAATAAGTAGATATAGGATATGTCTGATTTTTAATATTTTCAGTCGTTGGCTCAACACCATCAACAGATAATATTTTTACATTTTGTTCTTGATGAAGCCCTTCTAAAAAGTATCTAAATGTATATCCGATGGCATCTTTTTCGCCATTATATTGAGCTGTATCAGTAATAATACCGGTCATTGCTGAAACATATTCGTATTGAAGAGGTTCCTTTAATGAAACATCTCCCATGAAATGGGTCATCATAGATTGACTGCCAGATTTTTCAGGTCTTTGAAAAGCAAGAATATCTTTGTTTTGTCCACCAACTTCCTGCCAGTTTGTAATATCGCCATGATAGATATCTTTAATTTGTTGCGTCGATAAATGAGAAACAGGATTATTCTCATTAACAAAGAATACAAAAGCTTCCTGACCGATAGGTGTATATTCAAATTCAACACCAGCTGCTTTGGCTTCTGCTAATTGTGACTTTGATGGTTTAGCCCCAAAGAACATATCAACTTCACCATTGATTAAACGTGTATAACCTACAGATGTATTGGTGAATGTGACAATTTTGCCATTGGTATTATAATAATTGTAGTCTTCTGTTTCACTATAGGCTTTTTCTATCTGATCAATATCTTTATAGACAGCTTTCGCAATGGCACTGTAGACAGGATAACAGGCTTCAGCCCCATCAAGAACAGGCATATCTTCTTTATTTTCAATGATAAAGGTACTTGGTTCTTGAAGTTCTACAAGTTGACTATCTTCAGTATATGGATAAAAAGGAGATAAGTCAGTGCTGGAATAACCATTCATGTAGTCAAAATCATGTCCGCCCTTAAATTTTTGAGAAGGGCTATTCTGATAAATGTACAGACTGGTCGTTGTTGTTATTATCATGACTAATGACCATATAGTGATACGACGTGTTTGGATTTGAGGTTTTGTCATAGCGTAAATGAAAATGAGATGGGCAAGAAGAATGATAATAGGACTGATAAAAACAACGGAGTAATTTCCAAAAGTCGTAGATGATAAAATCAATGGACTAAAAGGAAGGGTAATAATATAGAAGATATTCCAGTAGGGAGAAGATAAATAACCTTGAGAAAGAATAAAAGAAATACATAGGGCTATTGAAATCAATAGAACAAGGAAAGCTTGAAAAAGAAAATAGTCTTTTTGAAGATTGTTTTTTCTTTTGAGCATAAATGTGTAAATCCATAAAAAGAGAATCATGATAGGAAGATAAAGTTCAGGTACATACATAAATCCAATAGCAGGTATAGAGAGAAAAAAATAAAGTAAGATGTAACGTGAAAAAAAGTAATATAAATATTGTTTCATAAGGCTCACCTTCCTACTTTTATTATAATATAAAGATGTGTACGATTAATGGAAATATGATGATGAAAACATATTTTTTATTTTACATAAAATTAACTTAAACTTCATATTAACAAATCGCAAAGCCAAGTGGATTATGACATGATATAAAATGAATAAGAATGGAATGGTTTTTTATAAGGAGATTTACACATGTTTATGAATCATATGAAAAAGTATTTGAATATGTATATTTTTTTATTATTGCTTATCATTATTGGATGTCTTGTCATGATTATACGACATCAACCACAAGATTTTTATAGTTATCTTATTCAAGATATTTCACAAAGAGATCGTCATTTTGAAACTATTGAAAAAATAAAATATCAGGATGGATTATATTTTATTTCTTATCTTGATGATCAAGCTCAAAGCCATTTGCTTATTTATGAAAATGTTCAGAATTTATGGATGAACGACTATCAGTTTTGGGGAGAGTCATCTTCTTCTCAGGATATAGATACTTTCAATTATGCAGATTCTCATCTGGCTATTATTGTTGTTTATGGGAAAAATAAACAAAATGCTTCTCAATATTCTTTTGTGAATGATGGGAAGGTTTATGAAAAAGAAATCAATGATTCCCATATCCTTGACATTTATATGTTAGATGGGTCTTCTTGTCATATAGATGATTGGACTTTATATGACCAAAATCATCAAGTTATACAAAATGAGTTATAAAAAAAATCAGTTTTTAAACTGATTTACTCTGTTTCAACTAAGATACAGGCAAGAATAGGTGTAATGCCTTGATCTTTCATATATTGTAATAATTGATCATCATATGTTCCTGGTTGCATCCATGCATAACGAATACCAATGCCAGACATTTCATCAATGTAATCATAGGCATATTTTGGATTGACCACAAAAACCACAACATCAATAGGATGATCAATAGCCTCTAAATGAGGATAAATATGATAATCATCTATATTTTGATAGATAGGGGATACACCATAAGTCTGATATCCCTTTTCTAATAAACGCTTAAAGATTTTATAACCGTATTTTTCTTGATTAGGAGTGACTCCTACAACTGCAAAATGATAATATTTTTCTAATATGTCTTTAGGATTCATAAGTTTTCACCTCAAAAGTATTATAGCATATGCTTCATTTTATGCGCAACAAAACTTCAAGATACCTAAAAGTTTTATCTATTAAGAATGTATGAATAATTCAATTTGATAATATGAATATTTTGTGCTAAGATGAAACAGATTAAAGGAGTGTGAGGGAAAATGTATGATGTCATTGTTGTAGGAGGAGGACATGCAGGAATTGAAGCATGTTTAGCTACGTCAAGAATAGGGAAGAAAACATTGTTAGTGACATCGAATTTTGAAAATGTAGGATCTATGCCTTGTAATACTTCTATCGGTGGACCAGCAAAAGGAATTATTGTCAGAGAGATTGATGCTTTAGGTGGTCAGATGGGGAAAACAACGGATGCGACATACTTGCAAATGAAGATGTTAAATACGGCCAAAGGACCAGGAGTTCAATCATTACGTGCTCAGGCAGATAAAAAAGCTTATCCACGTTATATGCAAAATGTCTTAAAACAACAGGAAAACTTAGATATCATAGAAGCTATGGTTGAAGGGTTAATCATTGAAAATCAGACAGTTAAAGGAGTCACTTTAGCTGATGGCACAGCTTATGAGGGACAAACTGTCATTTTAACAACAGGAACTTATTTAAAAGCTGAAGTCATGGTTGGAGATCAAAAGACACCAAGTGGACCTGATCAGGAAAAGCCATCATTGTATTTATCTGATCAACTGAGAGATTTAGGCTTCCGTATTCAAAGATTGAAAACAGGAACACCTCCAAGAGTAGAAATCAACAGTGTGGATTATTCAAAAACACAATTACAGCCAGGCACTGACGAACCTCTTGCATTTAGTTATGAAACAACAACATTTGTTCCTATTGAAAAACAAACTCCTTGTTATTTAACATATACAAATGAAACAACACATCAAATTATTAAAGATAATTTATCAAGATGTAGTATGTATTCTGGGATTGTCAAAGGAATAGGACCAAGATATTGTCCTTCTATTGAAGATAAAGTTGTGAAATTTTCTGATAAACCACAACATCAGATTTTCTTAGAACCAGAATCCAAAGAAATGAATACCATTTATGTTCAAGGTTTTTCAACATCCATGCCTCATGATATTCAAGAACAAATGATACGTACGATTCCAGGATTAGAAAACTGTCAGATTTTAAAATATGCTTATGCGATAGAATATGATGCGATTGATCCATTACAATTATGGCCATCATTAGAAACAAAAGTGATTAAAAATCTTTTCACAGCAGGACAAATCAATGGAACAAGTGGTTATGAAGAAGCAGCAGCTCAAGGATTAATGGCAGGTATTAATGCTGTTAAGACAATCAATCATGAAGAACCATTAATTTTAAAAAGAAATGAGGCTTATATTGGTGTCATGATTGATGATTTGGTTACAAAAGGAACAAAAGAACCCTATCGTATGTTAACATCACGTGCTGAATATCGTTTATTATTAAGACATGATAATGCGGATGAAAGATTAAGACAATATGGATATGATGCAGGTCTTGTTAGAGAGGGAGTTTATCAGGCTTATTTGGAAAAGATGAATCATATTCATAATGAAATAGAAAGATTAGATACTATTCGTTTTACACCAAAACATGAAATCAATGAATTATTAGTACAATTAGGATCTACACCTTTAAAAGAAGGTATCAGTGCTAAAGGATTATTACAGAGACCAGAGATGGATTATCAGAAGTTAAAACCATATATTGAGGATGCTCATTTGACATTAGAAGAAGAAAAAAGAGTGACTATCTTAATTAAATATAAGGGATATATTGATAAGACTTTAAGACAAGTAGAAAAACAACGAAAAATGGAAGAAAAACAGATTCCTCAAGATATTGATTATGAAGATGTTTTAAATCTTTCTTTAGAAGCTAAACAAAAATTATCTGAAATTCGACCAGTTACGATTGCTCAGGCATCAAGAATTTCAGGTATCAATCCAGCCGATATTTCAGTCTTGTTGATCTATTTAAAACAACATTATTAAGAGGTATATATGAATCAGGAACAATTTATACAAGCCCTTTTAGATAAAGGTATCACTTTAACATCAAAACAACTTGAACAGTTTGAACTTTATTATCAAACATTAGTTGAATGGAATCAAAAAATGAATTTAACAGCCATTACTCAAAAAGAAGATGTTTATTTGAAACATTTCTATGATTCATTAACGATTTCATTTGATTATGCATTGTCCAATCAATCTTTATGTGATGTAGGCGCAGGAGCAGGTTTCCCTTCTATTCCTTTAAAGATTGTCTATCCAGAATTAAAAGTTACTATAGTTGATTCACTTTCAAAGCGTATTACATTTTTAAAACATTTAATCCAAGTTTTAGATTTAAAAGATGTTGATGCTATAAGTGCGAGAGCTGAAGAATATGCAGTTAAACATCGTGAATCATTTGATATTGTCACAGCAAGAGCAGTCGCTAGATTAAATATTTTAGATGAATTATGCTTGCCTTTAGTGAAAGTTGATGGAGATTTTATAACTTTAAAAGGATTAAAAGCTCAAGAAGAGTTGCAGGAAGCTATGCAGGGTATAGAAAAATTAGGTGGAAAAGTCATGAGACAGGAAAGCTTCACATTAACAGATGAAAACGATCATCGTTGTAACATCTATATACATAAAGTGAAGAGTACACCTTCTCAATACCCTAGAGATTTTAGTAGAATCAAAAAGAAACCATTATAACGCATCAGTTGATGCGTTTTTTCGTACATGATGATTTGATAAGCTTTTATATAATAAAAATCAGCTTTATATCATATAAAGCTGATTGAGGGGATATATGAACTATTTTATAGCATTATTCATATTTGTCTTATTGTATAAGATTCTATATATAGATACAACCTTCGTTTTTTTATCTACACCATAAAATACAATATAATTCCCTACTATAAAATATCTATATTGTTTTTTGAGTGGTTTTATAAAATCGTAATATTGATAAATTTCTGGATTTGTTTTTAATAGTTCTATTTTCTTTTGTACTTCATTGACTAATTTATGAGCTGCAGGTTTATTATCAAGTTTTAATGTGATATATTTTACAATATCATTCAAATCGTCTTTAAATAATTGTAAATATTCTATTTTGTATTCATTCATTAAAGACTATCAATGAATTCATGCAAGTTATTAAATACTTCTTCATGGCTTAATCGTTTAGTATTTAATTCAGCATAAATTTCCGCTTCTTTCATTTTTAAATATATTTCATTGTTTTCAATCATTTCTTGATAAGCCTCCATACTCATGAGAACCATGTCTCCATATCCATTCTTTGTTAGATAAATAGGCTGGTTGCTTTCATGTATCTCTTTTGATATTTCAGTTAATTTCGTTCTCAAATCAGATATTGGTCTAATTGTAATATGTTCCATAATGAATCACCTCATTTATAGTATATCATATTTCTATATATATTTATACATAAATATATATAGAAATATAAAATGATAGAGAAAATAGTGTTGTTTATCATGGTTATGATTTATTGATGTGATTGTTTCATTGATTTGGATAGATCGTGAGAAGAAAAGAT
This sequence comes from Massilimicrobiota sp. An134, assembly GCF_002160815.1. Lineage (GTDB taxonomy): Bacteria > Bacillota_I > Bacilli_A > Erysipelotrichales > Coprobacillaceae > Allocoprobacillus > Allocoprobacillus merdigallinarum. The sequence continues at coordinate 18,273 of NZ_NFLH01000026.1, forward strand.
TTAATATTTACAAATAACAACTTCATAGATGATTAATTATCTAAATATGTAAACTTTTCTTCTATTTTGACTTATAAACAATTATAATAAAAGTATAGAAATCTAAAGGGGAAAGGGGAAATCATTATGCGTTGTGATGTATGTGATACAAAAATACCACCGGGAGCAGATAGGTGTCCAAATTGTGGCTATCGTGTTAGACACAGTTCAACAGCGACTCATACGCAGGCAACATCTGCAAATTATCCAGAGCCAGAAGTTTTTAAACCAAAACGTAATAAAAAAATTTATATACCACGTAGAGAAAAATCACGTAATCGTTCTCAACGAACAAAAACATCTACTTTTAGAAAATACATTATTTTTATAGTGGCATTGATTGCTGTTGTTCAGATGGCATCTGTTTTTATTGGAAATATTGTAAGTAATTATAATAGCCATAATTATACAGAGTTTAGTGGAGAATCTTTACAGGAAGGTATTGATAATGGAGATGATGATGGAACTTTGCAGTTGGCACTGGATTATGAAAATGATTTAAAGTCTTTCTTTAGTGATGATTTATTGATGGATGTTGATGTTTCTGAGAGTTATGATATATATGAAGACAATTATAGTGCCTATGTTAATGTATATGGAACAGATAATGTGATAAGTTTAACAGCTTCTATTAATTTTCAAAATCAGGAACCTTATCTTCAATCTATAACTTTATCATGGAATAATCAAGGAACGATTAGAGAAAATGACATCAATTTAGATCAAGCACAGATAGAAAAGATTAATGAAAAGTTTAATATTGATATTTTTGGAGCTATTGAGGAATATAAATCAAAATTAAAAGTTGATGAAGATGATAATACACGTTTTGTTGTGAGTGATTATAAGGATGATGAAAGCATTTATTTGAGTGAATCTTATGGAATTGATGATGAATATTTCGTTTATTTATCTTTAGGACAGGACATTGGTGATAACTAATGTCTTTTTATTTTCACAATGAGAAAATGTATTGAAAACAATAAAAAATAATATATAATAAGATTAAACAATAAACACTAATAAAGGAGGATGAGAATGTTTGCGAAGGAAAGACAGGATGATATTGTTGAACAGGTGAATCAATCAGGCAGTGTTAAAGTCAAAGATTTAAGTTTGAAATATCAGGTTACAGAAGATTGTATACGTAAAGATTTGGCTGTCTTAGAGAAAAAAGGATTATTAAAAAAGACATATGGTGGAGCCATGAGTATTCGTACGAATCCTCATTTGTATAGCAGTTTACAACGTAAAGATATGAATAATGAAGAACGTATAGTCATTGCTGATAAAGTCATTTCATTATTAAAAAATCAGGATACTATTTTTCTGGATATCTCAAGAACGCATGTAGAGGTCGCTAAACTGTTAAATCAGTCGACATTAACGCTTAATGTCATCACCAATATGATAGAGATTTTAGATCTTTTAAGACATAATAAAAACATATCTGTTATTTTTATTGGCGGTGAACTGAATAAGGAAAGAGATGGTTTCTGGGGAGGATTATCTGTGCAGATGATTCAAAATTTTAAGATTGATAAGGCATTTCTAGGTGTTGTAGGTGTTGATATGAATCATGGAAAGATTTCTACTTATTATGTGGAAGATGGTTTGATGAAACAGGCTGTTATGAAACAAAGTCAAATGAATTATATTGTATGTGAAGAAAGAAAACGAAGAGAAGATGGTCAATTTATCTATGGAAACTTAGAAGATTTAGATGGCATGATTGTAGCGGGTTCTTTAAATAAAGATGATCAAAAATATATCAAAGAGTATGACATAGATATCATATAGGAGGAAGCTATGGAAAAATTAATGAGTCAAAGAATTCAAATCTTAAAAGATAAAATGTTATCAGCACCACGTTATGCATCTATTGAACAGGCACGTATTATTACACGTGTTTATCAGGAAAATGAACATTTATCTATTCCTAAAAAAAGAGCCTTATCTTTAAAAGCAGCTATGGAAGAATTGGAAATAGGCTTTGAAAAAGAAGAGTTAATTGTTGGTAATCGTACAAAGGGTGTAAGATATGGTGTTGTTTTTCCAGAAAGTGGATGTTCATGGGTCAACAACGAATTTGAAACATTACCAACTCGACCACAAGATCAGTTTCATGTAAAAGAAGAAGATATTCAAGAATTTAGGGAAAAGATTTATCCTTATTGGAAAGGAAAATCAATGGAAGATGTCATTAAACATCATGGCGGTCAGGAAATTCAAAGTATTGCTAAGGTTGTAAAAATCAATCAAAAAGATCATGCTCAAGGTCATATTTGTCCTGACAGCGCATTATGGTTAAAGATGGGACCATTAGGAATCATGAATCAGGCTCAAGAAAAATTAAAGACATGTGAGGAATCACAAAAAGAGTTTTATGAATGTGTTGTTCTGGTTATGCAGGGTGCCTGTACATTTATGAAAAGATATCATGATATGATTATGGAAAATATTGATGAAGTGGAAGAACCTTATCAACAATCTTTAAGAACAGTCGCAAACAATTGTTTAAATCTCACAAAACGTCCACCTGAAACATTCCATGAAGCTGTGCAATCCTTATGGTTTTTATTCGTCCTATTGCATATGGAATCTAATGCGTCTTCTTTTTCTCCAGGAAGAATGGATCAATACTTATATCCTTATTATCAAAAAGATATAGAATCAGGAAAGATATCTATGGAAGATGCTTTAGACATCTTAGAATGTTTATGGTTAAAATTTAATCAGATCGTTTATTTACGTAATCAAAATAGTGCCAAATATTTTGCAGGATTCCCCATTGGATTTAATATTGCGATTGGGGGCGAGGATGAAAATGGTAATGACACCTATAATGAGCTTTCTTTACTTTGTTTACAGTGCCAATATGATTTAGGACTACCACAACCGAATTTATCAGTACGTTTAAATCGCAATAGCTCTCATGAGCTGATGCAAAAAGCCATTGAGGTTGTATCCAAAGGAAGTGGTATGCCACAATTCTTTAATGATGAAGCCATTGTTCATGCGTTAATGGAACTAGGTATTGAAAAGAAAGATGCTTTAAATTATGCAATTGTAGGTTGTGTAGAATTAACAACACATGGCAACAATTTAGGTTGGTCTGATGCAGCTATGTTTAATTTGAATAAAGCTTTGGAATTGACATTGAATCATGGCAAGTGTTTATTGACACATGAACAGATTGGATTGGATCTAGGAGGATTGGATACTTATCAGACATTTGAAGATTTAGAAAAAGCCTTTCAACAACAAATTGATTACTTTATAGACAAGATGATGCAATGTGAAGTCATCGTTGAAAAAGCTCATCAAGATTGTTTACCAACAGCTTTCTTATCATCAGTTATTGACGATTGTCTAGAAAATGGTTTAGATGTCACAAAAGGTGGAGCTAAATATAATCTATCTGGTATTCAAATGATTCAAATCGCAAACTTGGCAGATTCTTTGGCTGCTATGAAAAAATTGGTTTATGATGATCAGGTTATTGATGCTAAGGAATTACTAGCAGCCTTACAATCAGATTTTAAAGGATATGAAATCATTCAGACAATGTTGTTAAATAAAGTGCCTAAATATGGAAATGATGTAGAATGGGTTGATCGTTTAGGAGCTAAATGGGCTGAGTATTTTAGATCAAGAATGAAAGATTATACGAATTATCGTGGTGGCCCATATCATACAGGTATGTATACAGTTTCAGCTCATGTTCCAATGGGAGAAAATGTTGGCGCTTCTCCTGATGGAAGAAATGCTTTAACGCCATTAGCTGATGGGGGTATGTCACCTGTTTATGGACGTGATTTGAAAGGGCCAACAGCAGTTTTAAAATCAGTATCACGTTTAAACAATAGTTTGACAACGAATGGTGGCTTATTGAATATGAAGTTTTTGCCAGAGTTTTTTGAAACAAAAAATGGAATGAACAAGTTTGAAAACTTTTTAAGAGCTTTTGTTGATTTAAAAGTTCCACATATTCAGTTCAATGTTGTCAGACGTGAAGATCTCGAAGATGCCCAGATTCGTCCTCAACTTCATAAATCATTAACAATACGCGTGGCAGGATATACAGCTTATTTTGTAGAGTTAGCGCATAAATTACAGGATGAAATCATTGAAAGGACAACATATGACAACATCTAAAGCATTAGTGTTTGATATTAAAAGATTTGCTGTACATGATGGGGATGGTATTAGAACAACCATTTTCTTTAAAGGTTGTCCCCTTCATTGTATATGGTGTCAAAATCCCGAGGGTATATCACCACAAAGACAACCTGTTTATTTTCAAAACAATTGTATACATTGTCGCTGTTGTGAAAAGTATGCAAAATCAGGACAAATGATTTATCAAAATGATAGACCTTATTTTAATAAAGATTATCAAGGTGATTTTGATCAATTAATTCATGTCTGTCCATCGGCTGCAATTCGTTATGACAGTCAATATTATGATGTTGATATGCTGATGAAAGAAATTGAGTCTGATCGTGTTTTTTATCGTGATAGTGGTGGAGTAACTTTTTCTGGTGGAGAACCATTTATGCAGGGAGAGTTCTTAATTGATATTTTGAAACGTTGTCACCAACAACATATTCACACTGCCATTGAAACAACACTTTATACGTCATTAGATTTCATTCAAAAAGCATTACCATATCTTGATCAGATTTATATTGATTTAAAAATCAATGATGAAGATATGCATCAAAAGTATGTTGGAGGTTCATTATCAACAATCAAAAAACATATTCAATATGTCTTAGAAAGTGAACATAGACATAAAGTGATTATCAGGACACCATTGATTCCTCAAATCACTGCGACAGAACAAAATATTCAATCTATTAGTCAATTTTTATCGCATATTTATCCAGATGTCCAATATGAATTACTCAATTATAATCCCTTGGCATCTGCTAAATATGAGTGGGTTGATTTTGATTATGGGATTGATTCAAAATATAAGAAATTAACAGATGAAGAAATGGAAACATTTTATCAAATTGTTTATCAAAATGGTATCAAAAATTTAATCAAAGAATAACAGGAGGAGAAGATTATGGAATTTATTATTGATACAGTTGATTTAGAAGAAATTAAGGAAGCTGTTGCTTATATGCCTATCGTAGGTGTTACAAGCAATCCTTCTATTGTCAAGAAGACAAGCCCAGAGGATTTCTTTGCACATATGCGAGCAATCAGAGATATTATTGGAAAGGATAGAAGCCTTCATATCCAGGTGATTTCTAAGGATTGTCAAAGCATGGTCAAGGAAGCACATAGAATTCTTGAAGAAATAGACAGACAGGTCTATATCAAAGTACCCGTATCTTATGAAGGAATCAAAGCAATTAAGATGTTGAAGGAAGAAAACATTCATGTCACAGCGACAGCGGTCTATGATTTGATGCAGGCTTATATGGCACTGGCAGCAGGGGCAGACTATATTGCACCATATGTCAATAGAATTGGAAATCTAGGAGCAGATCCAATGGAGCTCATCAATGAATTATCAAATCGTATTGTCATGGATGGATATGATACAAAGATAGTCGCAGCATCATTCAAGGGAGTGCAACAGATTAGAGATGCCTTCAATTATGGAGCGCAGTCCATTACAGCACCAGTAGAGATCTTGAAACAGATTTTCAAGAATCCAAGCATAGAAAAAGCAGTAGATGATTTCAATGCCGACTGGTATAGCATGTATGGTGAAGGCAAAGGAATATGTGATTTATAAGACGAGGAAACTCGTCTTTTATGTTATAATGAAACTAAGGATGTGGAATGATGGATAAGTATTTATATATCAAACAGTTATTTGAAAATATGCAAGATCAAAATCAAGCTTTATCTATGGCCCAATATATGAAAAATCAGTTTGTTTTCTACGGAATACCAACCCCTCAAAGAAGAAAGCTTTATAAAGATTTTTTGAAACAGGAAAAGAAACACAAACAAATTGATTGGGATTTTTTAGATTTATGTTATCAAGATTCCCATAGAGAATTTCAATATTTTGTCTGTGATTATTTAAAAATGTTTCAAAATCAATTGGTTTATGAAGATATTCAGCATATGAAAGTTTATATAAAAGATAAACAATGGTGGGATTCTATTGATAATTTTGATACGATTATTGGTCAAATTGGATTAACAGACCAACGTGTTGATGATTTAATGCTGGAATGGTCATTAGATGATGACTTTTGGCTAAGAAGATTAGCTATTGATCATCAGTTAGGACGAAAAGAAAAAACAAATACCATCTTGTTAGAAGAGATTCTTGTGAATAATTTGAATAGTCATGAGTTTTTTATCAACAAAGCGATAGGCTGGATATTAAGAGATTATTCTAAAACAAATCCACAATGGGTTCGTGATTTTATTCAACAATATCATGAAAAAATGGCTAAACTTTCCATTAAAGAAGGCAGTAAGTATATATGATAGAATCTGATAAAGATTATTTTTTGAAGAAAATCAATAAAGAAAGGAAGTATTGAAAATGATAATGATAGGTGTTCTAGGCATTGTTTCATGTATGATTATTTTATATGTCATAGTAAGTCAAAATCGTTATTTTCATTGTCTTTATTGTCATCGAATATGGAAACCTCACTTTTTTCAGGTTATAGGCAATGTGAATCGTCAGGTTCAAGATTATCATGTTCAATGTCCTTATTGTCATACGATTCAAAATATCAAGCTTTCAAAAAAGAAATAAGTTGTGTTAGAATAAAAAGTAAGAAAAGAGGTTAGGCGTATGAAGGAAATCATTTTAGGAAGTACAGGTATTCAAGTTGTACAAAATGGGTTTGGAGCATTACCCGTTCAAAGAGTTTCTAAAGAAGAAGGGGTCACTATTATAAGAAAAGCCTATGATGGAGGAATGCGTTTTTTTGACACAGCGAGAGCTTATAGCGACAGTGAAGAAAAGTTAGGAGAAGCATTACATATTTATCCGCGTAGTAGCTATTATATTGCAACAAAGACAATGGCAACGACACCTGAAGAATTCTGGAAGCAATTGGACACATCATTATCGTTATTGAAAACGGATTATGTGGATATTTATCAGTTTCATTGTGCTTCACAAGTTTATGCACCAAATGATGGAACAGGTATGTATGAATGTATGTTAGAAGCTAAAAAACAAGGGAAAATCAGACATATTGGAATCACTGCTCATCAGTTACAAGTTGCATTAGATGCTGTTGATTCTCATCTCTATGAAACGATTCAATTCCCTTTTAGTTATTTATCATCTCAAAAAGAAATAGAACTGGTTCAAAAGAGTCAAGAAGCTAATATGGGATTCATTGCGATGAAAGGGTTAGCTGGAGGATTAATTAATCAGTCACGTCCAGCAATGGCTTATATGAGTCAATTTGATAATGTTTTACCTATTTGGGGAATTCAAAAAGAAAGTGAATTAGATGAATGGTTATCCTATATGCAGGATACACCGGTTCTTGATGATGAAATGAAGGCATTTATAGAAAAAGAAAAAATAGAATTATCAGGTGATTTCTGTCGAGGATGTGGATATTGTATGCCATGTCCAGCAGGTATTATGATTAATCAATGTGCCCGTATGTCATTGATGTTAAGAAGAGCACCATCACAAAACTGGTTGACTGAAGATATGCAGGCAGAAATGAAAAAGATTGAAGGTTGTTTGCATTGTGGTCAATGTTCAAGTCGATGTCCTTATGAATTAGATACCCCAGCACTGCTTCAAAAGAATTATGAAGATTATCAGAAAGTCTTATCTGGTGAAGTGAAAGTTTAATAACAGCATGATTTCATGCTGTTATTTTTTTGAAACATGTTATAATAAAAATAATAGTGGAAAAGGAGAGACAATATGAGCAAGATTATATTTTTAGATGTTGATGGAACATTAATTGATTATGAGGCTAAATTACCAGCTTCAGCTGCTCAGGCAGTGAATCAGGCACGTGCAAATGGACATAAAGTTTATATTTGTACAGGTTGTTCAAAAGCTGAAATTGAACAGAGAAACCTTTGTGAATTAGATGGTATGATTGGTGGGAATGGAGCTTATGTAGAAGATCGTGGACATGTTGTGATGCATCAGGGATTATCAAAGGAAGATGTCAAACATATTGTAGACTGGTGTAATGAAAGACATTTAGGATTTTATTTAGAAGCCAATAGTGGTATGTATTGTAATGATTATATGTTGGAACAGGGACCAGAAACAATGGTGAAATATGCACAGGGTAAAGGTGCAGATTTAACGAAAGCTAAAGAATCTTCAAAGAAGTTTATGGATGGTTTTATTCATTTGCAGGGAGAAGATTTATATCGAGATGATGTGAATAAAATTAGTTTTATTTTAAGTCATTATCAAGATCATTTAGATTCTCAAAAAGAATTTCCTCATTTGATTGCGAATACATGGGGAGGTAAGGGAGAAGTGGCCTTGTATGGTGATTTAGGTCCAACTGGTATTACAAAAAGACATGCTATTGAAGTTTTATTGGATTATTTAGGTGTTGACCAAAAAGATACGATTTCTTTTGGAGATGCTAAAATTGATTTATCTATGTTTGAATGTTGTGATTATAATGTGGCTATGGGAAATGGTGGCGAAGAAATTAAAGCTGCTGCTGATTATATTACAACAGATGTTAATGATGATGGGTTATATAATGCTTTTCGTTATTTAAAATTAATTGATTAGGGATTGATGTTAAAATTATCAACAGAGACTCTTTATAAAGAGGCCTGTTGATAATTGTTTTTTTGTGTTATTGATTTCTTTTGTTTTTTGAATAAAAATGCTATAATAAGGAACGGATTATAAGGAGAGGATTTTGTGAAAGAACCGAAATATAAATTTATAGATATACATAAAATTGAAGCTAATGGGCATCAGCCAAGAACACATTTTGAAAATGAAAAAATTCAGGAATTAGCTGTATCTATTCAACAAAATGGATTATTACAACCTATTGTGGTCAGACCTTATCATGGGAAGTATCAGATTGTTGTTGGGGAAAGACGTTATCGTGCATGTCTTTTGGCAGGTATAGAAGAAGTTCCATGTCTTGTTCAAAATTATGATGAACAACAGACTGCCACAGCTGCAATTGTTGAAAATATTCAACGAGAGAATTTATCAGCCATTGAAGAAGCATTAGCATATCAACAAATCTTAGATACACAAAATATAACACAGGAAGAATTAGCTCAAAAAGTTGGTAAAAAGCAATCAACTATTGCAAATAAGTTAAGGTTATTACAACTTCCGATGACTGTTCAAGAAGCAGTACGAAGAAAAGATATCACAGAAAGACACGCCAGAGCTTTATTGAAGTTAGATACAACAGCAAAACAAAATAATATGTTAAGAGAAATTATGGATAAGGGTTTAAATGTTGAACAGACAGAAGAAAAAATCAAAAAGAAAATTGAACCCAAAAAGCCAAAACCTAAAACAAAAAGTATTTCACAAAATTTAAAAATTGCTATGAATACATTAGATCAGGCTGCCGTGATGGTACAGCAGGCAGGAGTGGAAACAACAGTAGATATTTCTGAAACAGATGAAGAAGTTGTTTATGTGATTAAGATGAAAAAATAATGAGATGTATTGATATATATTATGTCTTGTGATAGAATGCATAGCAGATATATGATTGTTTGCCGCCGGGTAAATTTTAAGCATTGGTTTCGTATCGATAGGCCATTGAAGATACGACAATCAGTGCTTTTCTTTTGTAAAGATAGAAAAGGTGACAAAAGTCAATAAAATGTTTAATATATCTATTCAATTGATAAAATGAAAGGATAAAGAAAACATGAAGAAATTAGAGAGTTTACAGGAATTTTTTAGATATACATCTTTAAATGTGTTAGGTATGATTGGTTTATCGTGCTATATTTTAGCAGACACATTTTTTGTTTCTAAAGGACTTGGTACAGATGGATTGACAGCTTTAAATTTGGCTATTCCTATTTATAGTTTTATTCATGGAAGTGGCTTGATGATTGGTATGGGTGGTGGAACAAAATATTCCATATTAAAAAGCCAGGAACATCATCAAGATGCAAACAGGACATTCACTCATGCTGTTTTATTAGCTATATGTTTTGCGATTATTTTTGTTTTGATAGGTCTCTTATTTTCTGGAACAATTATTTCATTATTTGTTGAGCAGGGGAATGTTTTTGATATGTCAAAAACATATTTACAAGTGATATTATTGTTTGCGCCAGCTTTTTTAATGAATAATGTTTTTCTTTGTTTTGTACGTAATGATGGGGCACCACAGCTTTCCATGGCTGCAATGCTAGGAGGAAGTTTTTCTAATATTGTTTTAGATTATATCTTTATTTTTCCTTGTCAAATGGGCATTTTTGGAGCTGTCTTTGCGACAGGATTAGCTCCTATTATCAGCATGTGCATTTTATCACCACATTTTTTCAAAAAGAAAAATCAATTTCATTTTATAAAAAGTACAATTTCATTAAAAACAATCACTGGTATTTTCTCAAGTGGTGTACCCTCTTTGGTTACAGAAGTTTCTTCTGGAATTGTCATGATTGTTTTTAATACCATTATTTTAAATCTTGAAGGGAATGTGGGTGTTGCTGCATATGGTGTTATTGCTAATTTATCATTAGTTGTCATGGCTATATATACTGGGATTGCTCAAGGTATACAGCCATTAATGAGTCGAGATTATGGCTTGAATCATTTAGATAACATTTATAGAGTATTGAAATATGCATTATTAACTATGTTAATAATTTCAGCTGTTATTTATACAACTGTTTTCTTTGGTGCATCTTCCATCACACAAATATTTAATAGTGAGAATAATGCAATGTTGCAGACAATTGCAGCACAAGGGTTGAAGTTATATTTCATTGCTTGTCCATTGGCTGGATTTAATATTATTTTATCAATGTATTTTACTTCTGTTGAACATCCTTTGCCTGCACATACTATTTCTTTATTAAGGGGATTTATCATTATCATTCCAATGGCTTTTCTCCTCTCCGCTATAGCAAAGATGAATGGTGTCTGGAGTGCATTTCCAGTGACTGAACTGATTGTGGCTGTTGTTGGACTGGGATGCTTTGAATGGTTAAAACATCATCATTATAGTGAATAAATAAAACACTATGTTTGAATGAACCTGATTGCTTGGTTAACAAACATAGTGTTTTTTATAATGAATCAAAGTGATATGCAGAGTCTATTCAAAAGCTACACAAACAGGTTCAGGTATTTCAATTGAAGAGTCACTTAAAACAAGTTCTTCTGTATCTTCATTGAATGTCATCACCTGTAATAGATTGCTGCCTTGACAAGCAATAATTAAATAACGATCATCAACAATTTGGAAATCTCGAGGATCTTTTTTTGTATGAACCATATAGAGTAAAGAAATTTTACCACTTTCTTTATTGACGCGGTACATAGCTATACTGTCATGCCCTCTATTTGATACAAAAAGATGATTTCCACTATGACTTAAGCGAATAGCAGCAGCACTTGAAAAACCTTTAAAATGTCTTGGTATACAGTGAATAGCCTGTATTAATTGGAAATGGCCCTGATAATATTTAAAGACCATAATATTATTAGCAATCTCATTGACAAGATAGGCAAAACGACCATCATGAGAAAAAATCATATGACGTGGACCAGAACCAGGAACAATATTTAAAGTATAATGAGGATCTTCTAATAAAACACCTTGAGAGTAACGATACATAACGACTTTATCAGCACCTAAATCAACAGAATAAACAAATTCCTGATCAGGAGTGATGCCAACATAATGCGCATGTGGACCTGTTTGGCGTTTTAAAAGATCGGGACCTAAACCGACATGATGAACTGCACAAATTTTTTGAGTAATAATACTATTTTCTAATTGGTAAGAAGCAGTTGCGCCAACATGATAATTTGCCGCAAAAAGATAGCGATTATTTTGATCAACGCATAAATGTGTATAAGAACGACCGCTGGAATGATAATTATTATTTAAAATCAGTTCATCTTTATAGATTGAAAAACTTCCTAATCCCCCTCCATAACTATGAGAATTGGCATTTTTATAAGCGACATATAAAGTGTGATCATTACATATCATATAAGAAGGGTAGTCTTGAGTTTCGATTTGTTGAATACGTTTCATTTCTAATGTTTTTTCATCAAATTTCATGATATAAATACCTTTATCATGATGTTTTCCATAACTTGATACATAAAAGATTTTCATGTTAAAGCTCCTTTCGCTATATAAAATATTTTATCATAATATTTTATGAAATGAATAAAAAAAGGTATAAAAACATAGAAATAATAAAAAGAAAATTATAAAATTCTTTCATAATACACAAAAGTGTAATACAATAGATACTATATTGAAGGAGGAAGCGAATATGGAAGAGAAGTTAATGTTAAGTTTATTACAAAAAAATGCGAGGATGAAGATTACTGATTTAGCGGCCGCCTTAGATGAATCTAAAGATAATGTCATTCAAAAATTAACGGAATTAGAACAGAAGAAAGTGATCTGTGGTTATCATACAATTGTCAACTGGGATTTAACAAATACAGAAATTGTAACAGCATTGATTCAAGTCAATGCAAGTCCAGAAAGAGAATATGGCTATGATCGTATTGCGAGTCATATTTATAAATTTGATGAAGTTGATACAATGTATTTATTGAGTGGAAGTTTTGAATTTGTATGTATTGTTAAAGGAAAGACAATGCAGGAAGTTGCTCATTTTGTGGCTAGTAAACTGGCATGTGTAGATGGAGTGACAGGAACATCAACTTATTTTGTATTAAAACAATATAAAAATAATGGTGTTGTTTTAATTGAAGATGAAGATGGAAAAAATGATAGATTGGTGGTGACTCCATAATGGATTATAATGATATTTTAAGTGATAGAGTCAAAACAATTAAACCAAGTGGAATTAGAAAATTCTTTGATTTAGCTTCACAAATGGAAGATGTCATATCTTTAGGAGTTGGGGAACCGGATTTTACAACACCTTGGGCTATTCGAGAAGCTGCGATTTATTCCATTGAAAAAGGAAGAACATTTTATACAGCCAATCAGGGATTACAGGAATTAAGAGAAGAAATCTGTCGATATTATCGTGATCGTTTTCATGTGGATTATAATGCCAAAGAGAACTGTATTGTGACTGTTGGGGGATCAGAGGGTATTGATATTGCGATTCGTGCTATATTAAATCCTGGAGAAGAAATGATTGTTTTGGATCCTGGATATGTAGCTTATACACCTGGTGTTGAGCTTGCAGGAGGGGTTCCTGTCACAATTAATTTACGTCAGGAAGATGAGTTTAAATTAACACCAGAGCTTTTAAAAGCTGCGATTACACCCAAAACAAAAGCATTATTGATTAATTATCCATCAAATCCAACAGGTGGATTTATGACAAAGAGTGATTATGAAAAGATTGTTCCTATTATTAAGGAATCAGGTCTTATCGTGATTTCTGATGAAATTTATGCAGAATTGAGTTATGAAGAAGAATTTTGTTCAATTGCTTCATTTGATGAAATCAAAGATCAGGTGATTGTTGTGAGTGGTTTTTCTAAAGCCTTTGCGATGACAGGATGGCGTTTAGGTTATGTTCTCGCTCATTCTGTATTTACAAAAGCTATGAATAAAATTCATCAATATATTATCATGTCTGCGCCTTCAGCTGCCCAATATGGAGCTATTGAAGGATTAAGACATTGTTATGATGAAGTCTTGAAAATGCGAGATTCTTATAAGGCTAGACGAAACTTTTTAGTGAAAACATTTAATGATATGGGACTGGAAACATTTAAACCTCAAGGCGCTTTCTATGTTTTTCCATGTATTCGTTCAACTGGACTCACATCTGATGAATTCTGTGAAAAACTGTTAGAAGATCAAAAAGTAGCTTGTGTTCCAGGAACTGCTTTTGGACCAGCAGGAGAAGGATTTATTCGTGTTTCTTATGCTTATAGTCTTGAAGAATTAAAGATTGCAACTCAAAAAATAAAAATCTTTGTAGAGAAATGTAAGGCAACACATGATTAGAGTCTTATTATGCTGTGGTGGTGGCTTTTCATCAAGTTATGTCGCTGAAAGAATGAAAAAGGAGATTATTGCCAAGAACTTATCGAATCAACTTGAAATGGAGTTTTCTCCTTTTTCTCTTGTTTTAGAAAAGATAGATGACTTTGATATTATTATTTGTTGTCCACACCTTAATATTTATGTGAAACAGTTACTTGAAAAGACTGATGTTCAAGTCCCTATTTATATTTTACCACCAAGAATGTATGGAAATATGGAGATTGAGGAAATCTATCAGGATGTTATAGATTTACTGGAGATTTATCAGCAGACACATATGAATCCTGTTCATTTTCCTGGTGAGGAAAATGTATTAAAAATAACAAGACAAAAAGCCTATAAACATGTTTATCAAAAGTAAGAACGTTGATTCTTGCTTTTTTTATAATGAAAATCGTTATAAAATAGAGTTATGAGAATAAAAAAAGAAGAAATACCAGAAAAGAGGTCAAAGAGATGTGGATTTTATATGCATTTGGTTCAGCATTTTTTGCAGGAATAACGGCTGTTTTAGCAAAATGTGGTATACATGATACAAATTCACATGTAGCGACAGCTCTCAGAACAATTGTTGTTTTGATTTTTTCGTGGATTATGGTTTTTATTGTAGGTTCTTTTCATGAAATAGCGAACTTATCTTATCAGACAATACTTTTTTTGGTGTTATCAGGTCTTTCGACAGGTGCATCCTGGTTATGTTATTTTAGAGCTTTACAATTAGGAAATATTAATAAAGTGGCTGCGATAGATAAGACAAGTGTTGTTTTAACAATGATTTTAAGTTTTATTTTATTTCATGAAACAGTCAATATTTATAAAATTATCGGGATGATCTTGATGATGACGGGAACTTTTTTGATGTTGGAGAAAAAGGAAACAAATCAAAAAGAAGACAATCATTGGTTGATCTATGCTGTGTTATCAGTTGTCTTTGCCAGTTTAACAACCATCTTAGGAAAGGTAGGAATCAGTCATATTGAAAGCAATTTAGGAACTGCCATTCGTACAAGTGTTGTCTTGGTGATGGCATGGGTTGTTGTATTTGCGACAAATGCGCAAAATAACGTTAAAGAAGTTCCTAAGCACGAATTGATTTATATTTTTTTATCAGGTATAGCGACTGGAGCTTCATGGTTATGTTTTTATAGGGCATTGCAGATTGGACCAGCCAGTCTTGTCACACCGATTGATAAATTGAGTATCTTAGTCACGGTGCTTTTCTCTTATATTGTTTTTCATGAGAAACTGAATTTAAAATCTTTTATTGGATTAATGATGATTGTGGCAGGAACGCTTATTATGTTACTTTAATCACAAAAAACAGGATGCATTAGGCTTCCTGCTTTTGTTCTATTATAGGAATTTGGTTTCGTTTGGTTGATAAACGCTTAAAGCAAATATTAACAATGAGCAAAATAAAAAGTAATGCACCAGCATTACTCTATTTTTCTGCATGCAAAAACGTAACCA
>NZ_NFLH01000027.1 GCF_002160815.1 Massilimicrobiota sp. An134
TGTACCCATGCCGAACACAGAAGTTAAGCATCACAGCGGCGAAGATAGTAGGCAACTGCGAAAATAGCACGCTGCCAGTCCATGTGAGGGAATAGTCATTCTATTCCCTCCCTTTTTTTTATTCTCATTCTTTTTTTGGATGATTTTTTTTATTTTATTATGTTATAATAGATAAAAGGATATAAAAAAGGGGGAATGTTATCTTATGAATTTTGTATATATATCACCATCCTTTCCAAAAAATTTTTATCAATTTTGTAACCGTTTAAAAAATAATGGAGTCACAGTTTTAGCAATTGCGGATACACCTTATGATAATTTAAGTGAAGAATTAAAGAATTCAATAGATGATTACTATCAAGTATATTCTATGGAAGACTATGATGAAATGGTAAAGGCGATGGGTTATTTTATTTTCCATTATGGACATATAGATTGGTTGGAATCTAATAATGAATATTGGCTTGAACAGGATGCCAAATTGCGTACGGATTTTAATATTACAACAGGTATTCATACAAACCATATTGAAGATATTAAATGTAAATCAAAGATGAAGAAGTTTTATGAAGAAGCAGGAGTCAAAACAGCACGTTATCATTTAGTCACTGATTTGGAATCAGGTTTAAAATTTGTTCATGATGTTGGCTATCCTGTTGTAGTCAAACCAGATAATGGGGTTGGGGCAGCAAAGACTTATAAAATTTCTAATCAGGAGGAGTTAGAACATTTTTATCAGGAAGAACATTTTACACAATATATAATGGAAGAATTTGTTAATGGATTAATTATTTCATATGATGGTATTGCTAATTTAAATAAAGAGATTTTATTTGAAACATCACATGTTTTTCCAAATCCCATTATGGATGTAGTGAATGATCAAAGTAGTATGTATTATTATTCTTTAAGAGAAATACCTTATGATTTGAAACAAGCTGGACAGGCATGTGTGAAAGCCTTTTATACAGCTGGAAGATGTTTCCATATGGAATTCTTTAGATTGTTAGAGGATAAACCTGGGTTAGGTCAAAAAGGAGAGATTGTTGGCTTAGAAGTTAATTTAAGAACACCAGGAGGTTATACTCCTGATATGATGAATTATGCCAATAATATTGATGTTTACCAAATCTATGCAGATATGGTCACAAAAGGGTATAGTGACTATGATCATCAGCGTCCATATCATTGTGTGTATTGTGGAAGAAGAGATGGTATCTCATATTCTCATACACATGAAGACATTGTATCACGTTATCATTTTGATTTGGTTATGTGTGAAAGAATGCCAGATATTTTAAGTGGAGCTATGGGTAATTTTACATATACTGCTCGATTTGAGAATATGGAGCAAGTCAATGAATTCGTTGATTTTGTTTTAGGTTAGGGGTGAGAATATGAAGACAGAATGGTTTAAGGAATATAGCGAATGTTTATTACGTGATATGGAATTTAAGGTTTATGGTCATTCAGGAACACCAATTTTGGTTTTTCCTGCACAAAATGGAAGATTCT
This sequence comes from Massilimicrobiota sp. An134, assembly GCF_002160815.1. Taxonomy (GTDB): domain Bacteria; phylum Bacillota_I; class Bacilli_A; order Erysipelotrichales; family Coprobacillaceae; genus Allocoprobacillus; species Allocoprobacillus merdigallinarum. The sequence continues at coordinate 1,516 of NZ_NFLH01000027.1, forward strand.
TTGACTTTGAAAATTTTGGTATGGTGCATACAGTAGAGCACCTGATTGATGCAGGACGAATTCAGCTATTTTGTTGTGATAGCATTGATCAAGAATCTTGGTCAGCTGAAGGGATGGATAATGGACATAGAACATATATGATGGAACAGTGGTTCTATTATATCGTTAATGAATTGGTTCCAAGAATTTTAGAAATTAATTCTTATGGTCGTGATGGTCAGTATGCAGATGGCATTTATACAACAGGTTGTTCAATGGGGGCAACTCATGCAGTGAATTTCATGTTCAGAAGACCGGATATTTTTAAAGGTACCATTGCTTTGAGTGGATATTATGATAGTGATTTGTTTTTTGGAGATTATCATGATGATATTCTTTATCGCAATTCACCAATTCAATATCTTCATGGTATGAGTTATGACCATCCTTATGTTGAGATGTATCGTCATTGTCGTATTGTTTTATGTTGTGGGCAAGGAGCATGGGAAGATGATATGATTAGAAGTACATCGCGTATGAAAGAACTTTTAGAATATAAAGATATTCCAGCATGGATTGATTTTTGGGGTCACGATGTGAATCATGATTGGGATTGGTGGCAAGTTCAATTCCCATATTTTGTAGAAAGGGTTATATAATAATGAATGTTATCTTTATATCACCACATTTTCCAGATTATTTTTACAATTTCTGTGACCGATTAAAAGTCAGAGGAGTTCGTGTTTTGGGAATCGGTGATGCGAATTATGAAAACTTGCCATATCATACAAAACTTGCCTTAACAGAATATTATCGTGTAGATGATTTAGAAAATTATGAAAGTGTATATAGAGCCTGTGCTTATTTTACATGGCATTATGGAAAAATTGATTGGATAGAATCTCAAAATGAATATTGGTTAGAATTGGAAGCAACATTAAGAAATGAATTTAATGTCACAACAGGAACCAAAATACAAAATCTATCACCAATGAAATACAAATCAAAAATGAAAGAAGTCTATCAAAAGATTGGGATACCAACTGCCAGATATCGAAAAGTTGATGATTACCTTGCGACAAAAGCATTTGCGAACAAGGTAGGATATCCAGTTATTGTTAAACCTGATAATGGTGTGGGTGCTAGTTCAACATATAAATTGAAAAATGATGATGAATTAGATTATTTCTTTGCGACAAAGCCATCTTATATTCAATTTATTATTGAGGAACTTGTTCCTGGTCATGTTGAAACATTTGATGGAATTACCGATAAAGATAAAAATATTTTGATTTGTTCATCACATGTCATGTTGAATTCTATAATGGATAATGTAAATGAATTAAGTGATACTGCTTTTTACTCACAACCAGTTGAAGGATTGGATTTATATGAAATCGGAAAAAAGGTTGTAGAAGCTTTTGATACAAGAAGTCGTTTTTATCATTTTGAATTCTTTAGATTAGATGAAGATAAAGAAGGATTAGGAAGAAAAGGAGATATTGTTGGATTAGAAGTTAACATGAGAGCACCTGGTGCTTATATGCCTGATATGATTGATTTTGCATATAATGTCGATGTTTATACAATATGGGCTGATATGATTAAATATAATCAGTGTTTCTATGATATTCATCGTGAATATTGGGTAGCATATACAGGTCGTAGAGAAGGAATATGGTATATGCATAACTATGATCAGATTAGAGAAACTTATGGACAGAATATAGCCTTAGAAACAGATGTTCCAGAATCATTAAGTGGAGCAATGGGTAATCATGTCTTTATTGTGAAATCTCAATCAAAAGAAGAACTCTTTGAAATGATTCGTTATATTTTAAAAAGAGAAGATGGAACAGATTGGTTTTAATAAAAGAAAGATTTGAATTGAAGGGAAACTTTCGATTTAAATCTTTTTTATAAAAAACAAAAAAATTACAAATGAAAGGCTTTTATATCAGACATTTTATGTTATAATGGCAAAGGAAAGAAAGAAGGTGTTATTATGTCTCCGGAGCCGGATGAAGATACGAAATTAACAATAAAACAAAGCATAACAGGAGACATAATTGATATTCTCCTGTTATAGAAGAGGAGGATAAAAATGATCGAATTTTACAAAACTTTTGGAACAGAAACAAAAAAAGTCGAAACATTAGAAACAGGATGCTGGATTAATGTTGTTTCACCAACAGAAGAAGAAAAACAATTTTTAATTAATGATTTGGGAATTGTTCCTGAATTTGTGCAAGCTTCATTAGATGAAGAAGAAAGTTCACATATTGATTTTGATGATGATTACAATCAGACATTAGTCATTGTCGATTATCCAAGTGCAGAAGAAACTGAAGGAAAATACGATAAAATGACTCTACAATATACAACATTACCATTAGGTATTGTTTTAATGAAAGGATATATTATTACAATTTCATTATATGAGAATTTAAATATTGAAGATATGGCAACAGGTAAAGTCAAGGGTATTCATACAGAAATGAAGACGAGATTTTTATTAAAGCTTCTTTTAAGAATTTCTCAAAGATATTTGATTTATTTACGTCAAATTGATCGATTATCATCTTTGACAGAACAAAAACTTCATAAATCAATGCAAAATAAAGAACTTATTCAAATGCTTGGATTAGAAAAATCTTTAGTTTATTTTTCAACATCATTAAAAACTGATGAAATTACTTTGAATAAGATCATGCGTGGAAAATCTATTAAACTTTATGAAGATGATCAGGATTTATTAGAAGATGTTTTAGTAGAAATTAATCAGGCCATTGAAATGTGTAGTATTTATTCAAATATCTTATCTGGAACAATGGATGCTTATGCTTCTGTTATTTCAAATAACTTAAATATTGTTATGAAGGTTTTAACAGTTATCACTATTGTGATGTCAATACCAAATATTATCTTTAGTTTTTATGGAATGAATGTTTCAGGTTTACCAGGACCAGTATGGTGGGTCCCAACTTTGATTGCCGTTATTGCATGTGTTATTGCTTCGTTTATATTTATGAAAAAAGATATGTTTCATTAAGTACATGGAACATATCTTTCTTTTTTTGAAAATTTGAACATTCAATATAAGAAACATGTATAATAAATGAAAAGAAGAGGAGGACAATAATATGGTAAGACAATTTCCAGAAGGTTTTTTATGGGGTGGCGCAACAGCTGCCAATCAGTATGAAGGTGGCTGGAACGAAGGAGGCAAAGGAATCAGTGTTTCTGATTGTGCGAGACATCATTTAGATATTGATGTTCAAGATTATCATGCACAAAATGCCATTACAACAAAAGATATTGAAGATGCATTAAAATCACAGGATGATTCTTTATATCCAAAAAGACATGGGGCAGATGGATATCATCATTATAAGGAAGATATTAAACTCTTTGCCCAAATGGGATTCAAGGTTTATAGAATGTCTATTGCCTGGTCACGTATTTTTCCAAATGGTGATGATCAAGAACCTAATGAAGAAGGTTTAAAATTTTATGATGATGTTTTTGATGAATGCTTAAAATATGGTATCGAACCATTAGTGACAATGTCACACTATGAACCACCATTAAATATAGTTTTAAATTATAATGGATGGGCATCAAGAGAAGTTGTGGATATGTTTGTCAAATATGTGGAAGTCATCTGTGAAAGATATAAAGATAAAGTCAAATATTGGTTAACATTCAATGAGGTAGATTCAATGATTAGACATCCTTATACAACAGGAGGACTTGTTGAAGACCGTTTCCCAGGGCAGAATTTCCAACAGGTTATTTTCCAAGCTATGCATCATCAATTTGTAGCTTCAGCTCTTGCTACAAAGATTTGTCATGAAAAAATTCCTGGTTCAAAAGTAGGTTGTATGTTAACAAAATTGACATATTATCCTTATACTTGTAAACCAGAAGATGTTTTACAGGCACAACAGGATATGAGAAGTACATATTGTTATAGTGATACACAAGTCTTTGGAGAGTATCCAGCTTATTTATTAGCTAAATTTAAAAATGAAGGTATTCATATTGAAATGCAGGATGATGACTTAGAAATTATGAAGAAATATCCAGTAGACTTTGTTTCATTTAGTTACTATTCATCAAGTTGTGTTGCAAAAGATGACAAAGGTTTAAAGAAAACTGCAGCCAATACGAATGTAGCAATAAAAAATCCATATATTCCTTCATCTGATTGGGGATGGCAAATTGATCCTATTGGTTTAAGAGTGTCTTTAGTTGATTTATATGATCGTTATAGAAAACCATTATTTATTGTAGAAAATGGTTTAGGAGCTAAAGATGAACTTGTGAATGGAACAGTTGATGATCAATATCGTATTGATTATTTTGATGCACATTTTAGAGAAATGTTGAATGCTATTGAAATAGATGGCGTAGATTTAATGGGATATACATCATGGGGATGTATTGATATTGTCAGTGAATCTACAAAACAAATGAGTAAAAGATATGGATTTATTTATGTAGATTGTGATGATTTAGGAAATGGAACTTATAAAAGATATAAGAAAAAATCTTTTGATTGGTATAAACATGTTATTGAAACAAATGGAGCTTGTTTATTTGAAGGAGAATAAAAATGTTAGAATATAAATTTGATACACAGTTATTAATTGAAGGAAAAAACTTAAATGAAGACGAAATTAATGATTATATTACAGAACATTTTCAGGGAGATTGTTTATTAGCTGTTGGTGATGATGAACTCATTAAAATTCATTTTCATACCAATGAACCATGGCTTGTTTTACAATATGGGGCAACACTTGGAGAAATCTATGATATTGTTGTTGAAAATATGGAAAGACAGGCACATGGGCTAAAAGGATAGATTGTGGATATCAAAGTTATTGTTTTACAGATGATACAATTATTTCTGGTGATTGCTTTAGGGTATCTTTTATTAAAGATCAAGATACTGGATGTAGACTTTAATAAACGTTTAACAACACTTTTGTTGTCGGTCACAACACCAGCATTGATTGTATCTTCTGTTTTATCTACAAAAATTGAAAAACAAATATCTGAAATTGTTTTTGTGTTTATTGTAGGAATTGTCATCTTTCTTGTTTTACCTATTTTGGGCTTTTTGATTGTCAAAGTTATGAGAGTTCCTCTCCAACAACAAGGTTTATATATTTTCATGACAATGTTTTCTAATATCGGTTTTATGGGCTTTCCTGTTATGAAATCTATTTTTGGAAATCAAGCCGTATTTTTAACTGCTATTTTTAATATGATTTTTAATTTGCTTGTGTTTACAGCAGGTATTCTTTTTATGAATTATCATTCTGTACAAAAAATAAAAATCAATTTGAAACAGCTTCTTTCACCAGGCGTGATTGCTTCACTTGTGGCTTTGTTTATTTATTTTACAGGTTTACAGGTTCCCGATGTTTTGTCTTCAACGATAACCATGATTGGTGATATTACAACACCTATTGCCATGTTGCTTATTGGCTCAACACTTGCTACGATTCCAGTTAAAGAAGTCTTTACTGAAGTCAGAATATATCCATATACGATTTTAAAACAGATTGTTATTCCAGTTATAGCTTATCCTATTTTAAATGCTTTTATTCGTGATCCTTTAATACTTGGCGTTTCTTTAATTATGCTTGCTATGCCAGTAGGAAATATTGCTGTATTATTTGCAACAGAATATCAAAAAGATGTTGCCTTGGCAGCTAAAGCTGTTTTTATGACAACATTACTTTCTATTGTTACGATTCCAGTGATTGTGGCTTTATTTTTGGCATAAAAAGTTTTATAAATTGATAACATATTTTTATTCTGCGTATTTTATTGACAAGGATAAGTTTTTATGAATATAATAAATGAGGATTATTTAATAATGCCCCAGAAATGAGGCGTTTTTTTATGCAAAAAAATTATGATGTCATTATTGTTGGGGCTGGACCAGCAGGAATTATGACAAGTTATGAATTGTATTTAAAAAATCCAGAATTAAAAGTATTACTTATTGATAAAGGACATGATGTGATGTATAGACATTGTCCTATTAAAGATAAGAAAATTAAAAGTTGTCCACAAATTAAAGAAAATGAACCAGGATGTTTACCTGCTTGTTCAATTACTTCAGGATTTGGGGGAGCCGGTGCTTACTCTGATGGTAAATTCAATATTACCAGTGAATTTGGTGGTTGGCTAACAGATTATTTAGATAATCAGGAAGTTGAAGATGTAATTCATTATGTGGATGAATTGTATTTGAAACATGGTGCAACACGTGAAATTACTGATCCAACGACTGATAAAGTGAAAGAAATTGAAAAACGTGGATATGCTGTTGGATTGAAATTATTACGTGCTAAAGTGCGTCATTTAGGAACTGAAGAAAATTTGAGAATTATGACAGAAATGTCTAATGAACTTAAACAGCATATTGATATGGCATTTAAAACAGCAGTTAAGGATATTCTTGTAGAAGATCATCATGTTAAAGGGATTGTTTTAGAAAATGGTGAAGAAATTTATGCTCCTCATGTTGTGTTAGCTCCTGGAAGAGATGGTTCAACATGGCTAGCCAAAGTGTTTAAACGTCAGGGATTAGAACTTTATAATAATCAGGTTGATATAGGTGTAAGAGTAGAAACAAGTAATATTGTTATGGATGAAATTAATTCTCATCTTTATGAAGGTAAATTTGTATACAATACATCTGTGGGAACTAAAGTCAGAACTTTCTGTTCAAATCCAAGTGGTCATGTTGTTATTGAAAATCATTCAGGGACAATGTTAGCCAATGGACATGCTTATCATGATCCAAAACTTGGAAGTCATAATACCAATTTTGCATTATTAGTTTCACATGTTTTTAGTGAACCATTTAATGAACCTAATGAATTTGCTCATGAGGTTGCTAGACTTGCCAATATGCTATCACATGGAAGCATTATTGTACAACGCTATGGTGATATTAAAAGAGGACGTCGTACAACTGTGAAACGTTTAAAAGAAGGTTATACTGTTCCAACATTACCTGAAGCTGTACCAGGAGATTTAGGGCTTGTGTTACCATATAATACGATGAAATCTATTATTGAAATGATTGAAGCTTTAGATCATGTCACACCAGGAATTGCCAATGAACATACATTGCTTTATGGAGTAGAAGCTAAATTCTATTCAGCAAGACCTAAAGTAAGAGAAGGATTTGAAAGTGAGATTGATGGTCTGTATGTAGGTGGCGATGGTGCTGGACTAACACGTGGATTGGCTCAGGCAGGAGCTAATGGAATCTTAATTGCGAGACATATTTTAAATAAATAAAATGATAACTACAATAAACTCTTTGTATTTATTGTAGTTTTTCTTTTGGGGCTAAAAGTTTACAATTGGTATATTTTCCATTATAATAGAAACAATAATGAGGGGGTAATCATTTATGAACATTGATGGAAAAAAGATTGCAGCAAAGCGAAAAGATGAACTCAAACAAAAGATTGATTTATTAAAAGAAAATGGTCAAAGACTACCAAAATTAACAGTTGTATTAGTAGGTGAAAATCCTGCCAGTCAAACATATGTTCGCAATAAAGATAAAGCATGTGCCTATGTAGGGATGTTATCTGATATTGTGAAACTGGATGAACAGACAACAGAAGAAAAATTAATGGAAGTGATTCAAAAACTTAATCATGATGATACTGTAGATGGCATCTTGGTACAGTTGCCATTACCACAACATATTCATGAAGACAAAATACTTCATTTAATTGATCCACAAAAAGATGTAGATGGATTTCATCCATCTAATGTAGCTAAACTTGTGTTAGGAGAAAAAGGACTGGTACCTTGTACTCCACAAGGTATGATGGTTTTATTAGATGAAATTCATTATGACTTAACTGGAAAAGAAGTTGTTGTTGTTGGAAGAAGTAATATTGTTGGAAAACCAGTGGCTTTACTATGTTTGCATAAACATGCAACTGTGACAATTGCACATTCCCGTACAATGAATTTAGCCACGTTATGTCAAAGAGCTGATGTCTTAATAGCGGCAATTGGGCAACCTAAGTTTTTTAATAAAGATTATATTAAAAAAGGTGCTGTGGTGTTGGATGTTGGTATTAATCGTGATGAAAATCATAAATTATGTGGTGATGTTGATTATGAAGATGTCAAAGATCTTGTCTCTTATATTACACCAGTGCCTGGAGGTGTAGGACCAATGACAATTGCGATGTTATTGGAAAATACTTATAAAGCTTATCAACAAAGAGAGGAGCACAAAAATGGAATATAATTTAAACGATATTGTTGAAATGAAAAAACAACATCCTTGTAAAAAGTCTAATCAATGGCAAATTATACGTATGGGTGCAGATATCAAAATTAAATGTTTAGGGTGTGGAGCCATTGTTATGTTTTCTCGTCGTGATTTTGAAAAACGTTTAAAAAAGGTTATACCAGCTCATGAAAATACGTCTGATTGAAGAAAAAGATAATAAAGAAGTCGAAAAACTGATTAGAGATTGTCTGATAGAATTTGGTGGTAATAAACCAGGTTGTGCCTGGGAAGATAAAGATTTAGGACAATTTTATCAAGTTTATCAACCTGCTCATAAACAATATCTTGTGGTTGTTGAAAATGATCATGTTGTTGGTGGTTGTGGGATAGGACCAGTGGAAGGCAAAGAAGGTATATGTGAATTGCAGAAAATGTATTGTTATAAGGCGATACGTGGTACAGGCATAGCACAAGAATTATTAAACCTGTCCTTAGATTTTGCAAAGACATACTATCAGCAATGTTATTTGGAAACATTTTCCAATATGATAGCAGCCAATCGTTTCTACTTAAAAAATGGATTTATTCCGTTGGAACAACCCCTTATTCAAGGACCACATTATGCTTGTGATAGATGGTATATAAAAGATTTATAGGAGTGATTGAGAATGTTATTTGAACATCAATATCAATTTTCTAAACGTATGCAAATGCATGATATTACTGAAATCGTCAAACAGGATATTGATCACTGCCACATAGATGAAGGAATTGTTGTGGTATATACACCACATACAACGGCTGGAATCACTGTCAATGAAAATGCGGATCCTGATGTTGTTAGAGATATGATCAATGCTTTTGAACGTGCTTTTCCTACAGAACATTTGGATTATCATCATTTTGAGGGGAATTCACATGCCCATATTAAGTCAACTCTTTTTGGCCCAAGTCAGACTTTTATCATTCATCGTGGTCAACTTTTATTAGGAATATGGCAAGGCATTTATCTATGTGAATTTGATGGACCTAGGCAAAGAACTTTTTATGTTAAAATCATGGAGGGATAAGATGAAAGACTTTTATGAAACTTCAAGACTGATTCTTAGACATTTTCGTATGGGAGATGAACAGGCAATATATGAATTATTAAGTGATTCTGATGTTAATCGTTTTTTACCTATGTTTCCATTACAGAGTGTCGAGGAAGCAAAAGATTATTTGCAGACTCACTATTTAGATAAATATAAAAATCAAGATGGTTATTATTATGCAATCTGTTTAAAGGAAAATGATAGACCTATTGGATATATTCAAATCAGTGGTGATGAGAGTCATGATTTTGGCTATGCTTTAAGAAAAGAGTTTTGGCATCAGGGAATAGTGAGTGAAGCAACTTTAAAAATGATTGAAGAATTCAAAACATCTGATTTGCCATACATTACTGCAACGCATGATGTTTGTAATCCTCACAGTGGAAATGTCATGAAAAAGATTGGTATGAAATATTGTTATTCTTATAAGGAACAATGGATGCCTAAAAATATTTTAGTTACTTTTAGAATGTATCAGTATCATTTTAAAAAGGATGAGGATTTTATTTATTTAAAATATTGGAATAAATATCCTCATCATATTGAAAAAGACATTTAATGTCTTTTTTTTGTTTCTTGACAAAGAAGGACAATATGTCTAAACTAAAAAACGTTAAGGGAGGGAAAATTGTGGATAAAGATAGAATGGGGTCACAAAAAGTTTTAACTTTATTGATTGAACTATCTATACCAGCTATGATTGGGATGATTGTCAATGCTATTTATAATATTGTAGATAGAATGTTTATTGGTAATGCTCCTGATTTAGGATCATTAGGTTTAGCAGGAATTACTGTGTCTTATCCAGTGACTTTAATTTTGATGGCGTTAAGCTTAATGGCAGGAGTTGGAGGAGCTACACGTTTTTCTATTGCTTTAGGTGCTAAGGAAGAGGAAGATGCTAAATATTATCAGGGCAATGCTTTAATGATTACAGTTATCTTTGGTATTGTTTTTATGGTTTTAGGTAATATTTTTATGGATCCTATATTAACTATACTTGGAGCTAGTGAAAAGGTTTTACCTTATGCCAGTGATTACTTGAGTATTATTTTATATGGTGGTGTTTTTCAATGTGTAGCCATGTGTGGAAACAATTTCTCCCGTGCCCAAGGAAATGCTAAAAACGCTATGGTTTCACAGCTGTTAGGAGCAGGTTTTAATATTGTTTTTGATTATATTTTAATTGTTCAATTTCATATGGGAATGGAAGGTGCTGCACTTGCGACAATTGGTGGACAATGTTTAAGTATGATATGGCAATTGTCTTTCTTATTTGGAAAAAGAGGAATCATTCCATGTCGTTTATCACATATGAAGTTGAAAAAACATTATACATATATGATTATGAAAACAGGTTTGCCAGCCTTTTTAATGCAATTATCAACAAGTGTGTTAAATATTGTTATTAATGGAACATTAGGTTTATATGGTGGGGATTTGGCTATTTCAACAGTAGGAATTATTACAAGTGTTCAAACACTTATGTTGATGCCATTAACAGGTATGACACAAGGACAACAACCTATTATTAGTTATAATTATGGTGCTAAGAATGATCATCGTGTTAAAGAAACATTAAAGTATACGATTATAGGTTCTAGTATTCTTTCTTGTTTAGGATTTTTAGTGATTCAATTATTCCCATCAATGATTATTTCTATATTTAATCAAGAGCCAGCAATTATTGAATTAGGAAATAGTGCTTTACGCATTTGGTTTATTTGTTTACCATTGGTTGGATGTCAAACAATGTGTGCTAATTTCTTTCAGGCAATTGGAATGGTTAAACAATCCAGCTTTCTTAATTTATTAAGACAATGTTTATTATTGATACCATTGATTTTAATCCTTTCTTGGATTTTTGGATTATATGGTGTCTTTATTGCTGTACCAATTGCAGATTTCATAGCATTTATCATTACAATGTATCTTATTCAAAAACGTTTAAAGACTTTTGTTGTTGCATAAAGAGAAAGTATGATTTTTATGATCATACTTTTTTGATTATATTCAATATAATAAAAAGTATTGATTATCATAGCTATCATCTATGACAATCAATACTTATGGATGATTTATTGTTTTTTTACGTAAGCAATTAAACGAGCCCCAGGACCAGCATGTGTACCAATAACCGGTCCAACAATACCATGTAATGTTTCACCAAAATGTAAAGTTTCCCTTAATGTATTTTCAAACTTATCTAAACCATCGGATGAGCCAGTATATCCGATACAGATAGGTTCATCTAAATCCATTTCACCATCTTGTTGAATTAAGTCAATAATTTTAGCAGTGGCTTTTTGAGTCCCTCTGGCTTTCGCAAATACATCTAATTTGCCTTCATCAAAACCAATAATAGGTTTAAATTTCAAAAGTGTTCCTGCTGTTGCAGCTGTTCTTGATAAACGTCCACCTTTATATAAATATTCTAATGTATCTACAAAAGCAAATAAGCGAATACGATGTTTATATGCTTCTAAAAATGTATAGAGATCTTGAGCATTCATACCTTCATTTCTTAATGCAACTGCTTTTAATACAAGTAATCTTTGCATCTGCGTTGTTCCTAAGCTATCAATCACATAAATATCATCATAATCAACTAAATCTTTTGCAAGATTAGCACTTTGATATGTTCCACTAATAACACTAGACAAAGTAATAACAATAACACTATCATTGTTGTTTTTTGCTGTTTCATACAAATCAACAAAGTCTTGAGGTGATGGTTGTGATGTAGATGGTAATGTCTGACTATTAACTAATAAATCATAAAATTCTTCTGGTTGTAAATCAATACGATCTTTATATTCTTTTCCATCAATAATGACTTTTAAAGGCACAACTTCAACATTGAGTTCCTGTGCATATTTTAAATCAATATCAGATGTAGAATCAGTAATTATTTTTATCATTTTTCTTTTCCTCCGTCATAGATATTCTAATTGTACGAAGCATTTTCTCTAAGGATTTCACTTCTTCTTTACTAAACAGTTTTTCAATTTCTTTAAGGGCTTTTTTAATATAATGATCATTTTCACGATAAAACTCCAAGAATTTACTTGTAACTTTTAAATGATAAGATCGTTTATCTTCTTGACTGACTGTTTTATTTAAATATCCTTTTTCTACCAATTGATTGACTTTATATGTAGCATTAGGCTGTGAAATTCCCATATATTTAGCATATTCTAAAATAGTGGGTTCACCTAACATATAAATAATATCTAAGCTAAACGCTTCTTGCATAGTGAGTTCTTTAGAAGTAGCACACATAGATGAATAAAAATTCATTTTGAATATATTATAAACAGCCTGAAATTCCTGACTTAGCATATAACCTCCTCATAAATACTTAAAATATTTTAAGTATAGTATAAATTATTTTTAATGAAAGTCAATTATAAAACACAGAATTGCAATGATAATTGCTACAAAAACATCACTTATATGATGAACCCCACTTAAAATACGTGTTAAACTGACAATCAATGCAATGATACATGCAAAAACGCCAACATAAAAATGAGCATAAAAACATACAAAAGCAATAATACAGGCACTAACAGTATGACGACTTGGAAAAGATTCGCCATGTTTATGACCTCTTAAGGGTTGAATATCCATATGATCATAGGGACGGGGACGATTCACTATTTTTCTAAAAACCGTCACAATCACAAAAGCTATACATGGTCTTAGAATGGCATCTATCAAATAAGGACTATGAATATACCATAAATAAATCAAGACACATGGATATAAGATAAACGTTACATAAGGACAATATTGTGTTAAAAAAATAATGATTTTTTCTAAACGAGGACGTTGTCTTATATACGCTAACATGGACTGATAAAAACATTCCAAAGCTCTCACCCTTTCTTTACCATTATATCGAAAATATGCGATGAAAACAAATAAAATAAAAATTTTAAAAGATAAGTGCAGTGATATTTGTAGATTATACAAAATGCACTGACGAATAAATAGAAAATGGTGTAGGACTGTGTCATTGATGGGATTATTTGAAATTGATATAATGTGAATAGAGTATGATTGATGGAGATAAGATATAATGAAAATAACAGGAACGAAAAGTTATATACAAATTGAAGATGATAATGGCAATATAGCAAGATTTGATGGTGAAGTTTGTTTCAATGATTTTTATGCATGGGCTGATTCAATCTGTTGGATTAAACATCAAGGAGAAATAACGGATCAGGACAGAATTCATTTGATTTATCAGGCAACGCAATATGGTAAGGATCATGATATCAAGATATTGTTCTTTGATAATGATAATAAAGTTATGTTTGAAGCAGAGCTTGGACTGAAAACGGAAGTTTATTGGGCTAAAAACGATCTTATCTTTATAGCTGTTATTTTGTTGTCAATGATTTTTCCAATACTGTTTATTGCTATGTTAGATGTTGTGAGTTCAATGTTTTTATTTGCTTTGAGTGTGGGTGCCATCATTTTTGTAAGTCCCTTTATCTTGTGGGGAATTTCTATATGTAGATTCCAGATGATTGCTAAGGGAGATGATATAACGATGAGACCAGTCATAGGGACAAACTATACATTTCCTGTAACAGAAATAACAAGAGTTGAAAGAAAGGTAAAAAATGTCTATGGATGGCAAGAATGTGTTAAGATTGTGATTTATATAAAAAATAAAAAAATAACACTTCGTCGAAGTATGATAGGGTTTGATGACATGGATGCCTATCTTTTGCGACATGTTGATCATATTATATAAAAATATATCTTTGATATGATTTGATAGAGTATGATAAGTGGCTGTTTAAAATTAAAAAAATGTTTTTAGCACTCTATACTTGACTCTGCTAAAATAGAGGACTATAATATAAATAGAAATAAGGAAAGAGAATAGAAAAGGCATTCCTTACTTCTCATATCAAACATTGTTCATTCTCTAACAATGCTTAGAATTATTCATAAGAGGTGATATATATGTTAATGCCTAGTATTTTTGGAGAAAGTTTATTTGATGATTGGTTTGATGATTTTGACAAGGAATTCTTTGGAAAGAAAAATCCATTGTATGGAAAACATTCAAGAAATGTGATGAAGACAGATGTACGAGAAACAGAAGGAACATATGAATTAGATGTGGATCTTCCAGGCTTCAAGAAAGAAGATGTGGAATTGTCATTTGACAATGGATATTTGACAATCTCAGCTAAAAAGAGCTTAAATAAAGATGAGAAGAATAAAGAAGGACAATATATCCGACAGGAAAGATATGCAGGAAGCATGAGTCGAAGCTTCTATGTGGGAGAAAGTGTACCACAAAGCGATATCAAGGCTAAATTTGAAGATGGAGTCTTGAGAATATCAATACCAAAACAGGATATGAAAGTCATCGAAAACAACAATACAATTACGATTGAATAAGCAGGGTTAAAACAACCCTGCTTTACATATTCTTAAACAAAATTTTATATAAAACGATAGTAAGCTCATGAAAAAGAGCATATATTAAGGACAGTTATCAGGTTTTCTCTCCACAATAACATTCTTTATACTGATAACCAAGTGGGTTAACCACTTTTTTTATTGTACAACAACCGCTGTGCCAGATACAGTCACCATTAACATACCATTATCAGCACCTAAAACTTCATAATCAACATCAATTCCTACAATAGCATTTGCACCTTTTTGATAAGCACGTTCTTCTAACTCTTTTAATGCATTTTCTCTAGCTTCTAACAATTCATTTTCATATGTGGCAGATCTTCCACCAAAAAAATTAGATAATCCTGCAGTAAAGTCTTTTATAAAGTTAATACCAGAAATAACCTCACCAAAAACAATACCTTTGTATTCAATAATTTCTTTTCCTTCAACAGAAGGTGTTGTTGTTAAAATCATATAATCGCCTCCTTACTTTTAAAATATCATATTTGTTTGGAAAAGATGTGTATTTTACAGTTAATAAGATTGCCTTTTTGATTATTTTTCGCTAAAATGGAATGGAGTTAAGGAGTGATGAAAAAATGGCATTAACAGCCGGTATTGTAGGACTTCCTAATGTAGGTAAGTCAACATTATTTAATGCAATTACAAATGCACAGGTCGAAGCTGCCAACTACCCATTTGCAACAATTGATCCAAATGTGGGAGTGGTAGAAGTCCCTGACTATCGATTAGATGAATTAACAAAGATTTTTAATCCTAAAAAAACAATTCCAACGACTTTTGAATTTACTGATATAGCAGGTCTTGTTAAAGGGGCAAGTCGTGGCGAAGGACTAGGAAACAAGTTTTTAGCAAATATTCGTGAAACAGATGCGATTTGTGAAGTTGTTCGTTGTTTTAGAGATAAAGACATTACACATGTTGATGGAGATGTTGATCCTGTAAGAGATGTTGAAACAATCAATTTAGAATTGATTTTTGCAGATTTAGAAACAGTTGAAAAACGTATTGGAAAAATTGAAAAGAAAGCGAAATCAGGTGATAAGGAAGCCAAAGCTGAAATGGATGTTTTGACACCATTAAAAGAAACTTTAGAAGCAGGAAAACCAGCAAGAGTGATGACTTTTTCAAAAGAAGATATGGATATTGTCAAACAATACACATTATTAACAATGAAACCATTAATTTATGTGGCTAATCTTGGTGAAGAAGATTTAGAAAATCCTGAAAGTAATCCATATTATGTTGCCTTAAAGGATTATGCAACCAAAGAAAATTGTGATGTTGTTCCTATCTGTGCCAAAATTGAAAGTGAACTTGTCGGACTTGATAAAGAAGAAAAACAAATGTTCTTAGATGATTTAGGTATTGATGAAAGTGGTTTAGATAAATTAATTAAAGAAGCTTATGCTTTATTAGGTTTAAATACTTTCTTTACTGTTGGAGCTGATGAAGTCAGAGCATGGACATTTAAAAAAGGAATGTTAGCTCCAGAAATGGCAGGAATTATTCATACTGATTTCCAAAAAGGATTTATTAAAGCAGAAACATATAGCTATGATGATTTAATGGAATATGGCAGTGAACATGCTTTAAGAGAAGCTGGAAAAATTCGTCAGGAAGGAAAACAATATGTAGGACATGATGGAGATATTATGTTCTTCAAATTTAATGTATAATGAACAAAATAATCAGAAGAATATTGCTTTTTATATGTATTTGTGTTTTTCTATTTTCAGCTTTTCAATTAGGAAAAATCTTTTATAATTATTATACAATTGAAAAAGAAAGTGCAGAATTAGTGACTCAATATGTAGAAGAACCAGAAGAAGAAAAAGAAGATCCATTAAAACGTGTTGTTAATTTTGAAGAACTACAAAATATTAATTCTGATGTGATTGGATGGTTATATATTCCTGATACAAAAATTGATGAACCTATATTAAAAGGTGAAAACAATGATACTTATTTATATACAGATTTATATATGAAATCTAATACAGCAGGAAATGTATTTATTGATGAAATCAATTCTAGAGATTTTAGTGATGATAATACCATCATATATGGTCATAATATGAAAAATGGTTCACGTTTTCATGATTTGAGATATTTTGTTGAAAAAGATTATTTTAATGAACATCAAGATATTTATATTTATTTGCCTGATGGAAGTGTTTATGTTTACCAGGCTGTAGCTTCTACAGTTATTGCCGCAACAAGTGATCTGTATCAAAAAGGTATAGATTATGATTCTTATATGAATCAGGTTAAAAGTGAAGCTTCTGTTTATCAAAACGTAAGTGATGAACAAGTGAACATGATTATGTTAAGCACTTGTTATTCAGGGACTGAAAATAGATATGTTGTTTATGGACAGTTAAGAGAAAAAGTAAAAAGTGAATAGTTATGAAGAATTATAATCAAGACAAATGGTTATAATTCTTTTTTTATAAAAGACATCTATAAAAAGAGTCATTTTCATCACATGACAGTCATAGAAAGGGTATGCATTATTTTTGGAAAATAATGCAAAATAATAAATTGATTAAATATAAAGAAAACGTTAATAATTTCAAATAGAGTTCATATGATAGAAAGGAAAAGAGGTGTAGTATGCTTACACAATTTCATGAACAGGCACAAAAAGCAATTGTCATAGCTGAAAGTATTGCGTTTGATTTAGGACATAGTCATGTAGGAAGTGAACATCTTTTATTATCATTATTAAAGATGAAAGATATACTTATGACAAAGATGTTAAAATCTTACCATGTTGATGATGAAGTCATATATAAAGATATTGTAAGGTTGTTTGGTGAAAAGGATATTCAACCTTTTTATATGGAATATAGTGATATTGTCAAAAAGATATTAGAAGAAGCTATCAATATCACACGTGAAAGAAAAGAGTCAAAAGTCAGTTTAAATATATTGTGCTTAGCTTTACTTTCACAAAAGGAAAGTGTTGCTGTTGAATTATTAAATAAATATCATGTTTCTTTTGATCAGATTAAAGAAGAACTAAGTCAAACCAGATCATTACTCTATGAATTAGATAAAATTCATGAACTTGTTAATTTTAATGAATTAGTAAAAAAAGAAAATAGATTGATGATAGGGAGAGATCAGGAATTAGAACAACTTTTTTTAACATTATGTAAAAAAGAAAAAAATAATGTTTTATTGATTGGAAAAGCTGGTGTGGGTAAAACGGCGCTTGTTGAAAAATTAGCTTATAAAATCAATCACAAGGAAGTTCCAAAGCTTTTACAAAACAAAGTTATTTATGAACTCAGTTTGTCGAGTATTGTTGCAGGGACAAAATATAGAGGAGAATTTGAAGAAAAGTTTAAGAAGATTATTGATAAAGTGATTCAAGCAAAAGATGCTATTTTATTTATTGATGAAATTCATAATTTAATTGGTGCAGGAGGAGCAGAAGGAGCTATTGATGCTTCTAATATTTTAAAGCCTTTTCTAGCTAGAAAAGATTTAACTCTGATTGGGGCAACAACCATCGAAGAATATTATAAATACTTTGAAAAAGATCAAGCTATGAACAGACGTTTTTCCATACTCAAAATAAACGAGAATACAAAAGAAGAAACAAAAGATATTCTTTTAGGTTTAAAACAACAGTATGAAAATTATCATCATATTGATATACTTGATGAACGTATTGACGAAATTATTAGTCTTTGTGATCAATATTTATTATCACGTGTTTTTCCTGATAAAGCTTTAGATGTTTTAGATTTATCATGTGTCAAAGCAACTTTCCAACAAGATCAGACTTTACAGTCACAACATATTGAAAAGGTTATTGAAGAAATTTCAGGAGCAAGTCTTCAAAATCATTCTTATCAGGATATTGAGACTTCATTAAATCATCATATTATTGGACAACAGAGAGCTATACATCAACTTATTGAATCTTTAGAGTCCTTAGCACAGTTTCCCCATCCTCATAGACCAAAAGGTGTTTATCTGCTGACAGGGAGCAGTGGCATTGGAAAAACAGAAACAGCCAAATTTTTAGCAGAAACCATGCATAAACATTTTATTAAATTAGATATGTCTGAATATAGTGATACAACGAGTGTCAATAAGATTATTGGTTCATCACCAGGATATGTTGGTTATGACCAGCAATCGACTTTATTTCATGATATGATTTTATATCCTGACAGTATTTTATTATTAGATGAAATAGAAAAAGCCAATCCACAAGTTATGCATTTATTTTTACAAGTCTTTGATGAAGGTGTATTAAAAGATAATCATCATCATATCATTTCATTTAAAGATACCATTATTATCATGACTTCTAATGTCACAAAACAAAATCAATCTATTGTTGGTTTTAAAAAGAAACTTCCTTCATATCAACATTTAGAGTCTTATTTTTCAAAAGAATTCTTAAATCGTATTGATGAAATTATTGAATATCAAACATTACAAAAACAACATCTACAACAAATTTTAAAAAATCAGACACCAATCCCACTTACCGAGAGTATGATGGAAGATATTTTAAAAGATTATGATGTCAATCAAGGAGCAAGAACATTATTAAAACAGATGAAAAAATATCTTGTTTCTAAAAATAGATAATGATAGATACTGAGTGCTATTGATAAAAATAGCACTTTTTTGTAGATTCTTTTATTTTGATGAATGTTTTCATTTATCATTTGATGTGGTATGGTAATGATATGGAAAAGAAAAGAGGAAGATTATGTTAGATAGAAAAGATAGTCAATCCATGCCAACACAGCAAGATATAAGTCAATATATCCATAATCCATTATGGGACTTGTTTTATCAATATACGATAGATCAATACCTTATCACACCAAAATATGAATTTAGTAAATGTAGCTGGGAGTATGGCTGGAATATCAAAATGAAAAAAAGGTCAAAAAACATTATGTACGATTTATCCTAGAGAGAATTATTTTACTGTTATGGTTGTTATTGGAAAGAAAGAGAAAGACAGTTTTGAACAAATATTACCAACATTACACAATAACATACAAAATATTTATGCAAATACACAAGAGGGAAATGGACAAAAATGGTTAATGATTGACTTAGAAGATGATAATAAACAATATGAAGATATCAAGACAATCATTAATATAAAAGCACGTAGAAAGTAAGAGGTATAAATAAAAATGATATATGAAGAAAATACATTAAATATTGAAGATATTAAAAAGATAAGAGAAGGTGTACAATGGAGAATGTTGACTGATCATCAATTACAACAGGCTTTAGATATGACAGTTTATAGTATTGTTGTTAAAGATCATGAACATTCTATTGCAATGGGAAGATTAATAGGTGACGGCATTTATTATCTGATTTGTGATGTGGCAGTTCTCCCAGACTATCAGCATCAGGGAATAGGGACAAAAATTATTCAATGTATGATTCAATATGTCCAATCACATTTACAAAAAGAAGAACGTTGTTCTCTTCAATTGATTGCCGCAAAAGGAAAAGAGAGTTTTTATGAAAGTTTAGGTTTTTCATTATTGCCTAATGATTTATCAGGACATGGCATGCAGATGTTTATAAAGAAAAAATAATACATATTTAGAAATGGAAAAGAGACTATCTTTTATATAAAATGAATAGGAGGAGGGATAGTATGAATAGAACAGAAATAATGCAAAAAGCTGATGATGTGATCAAAGATCAGAAATTAAGAGAAATGTTTAAAAAATGTTTTATGTCAACTTTAGAAACAAGTTTAAAAGTTGAAGGAGATAAGACTTATATTATTACGGGAGATATTAATGCTATGTGGTTACGTGATTCAAGTTGTCAGGTGAATCATTATTTAAAATTAATGAAAGATGATCAGGATCTACAAAATAAAATCAAAGGATTAATTCGCTCACAAATAGAATATGTTTTATTGGATCCATATGCTAATGCTTTTTTAAATACGGAAGATGTTCCAAGAGAATATCATGATACAACAATTATGAAACCATATGTCTGGGAAAGAAAGTTTGAACTTGATTCATTATGTTATCCAGTCAAACTCGCTTATCAATATTACAAAGAAACAAATGATACGACTATTTTTGATAAACAGTATCTTTATTTTATTCATACGATTTTAGATGTTTTTGAAATTGAACAGTATCATAGTCAGAAATCTTCTTATACTTTTGAAAGAGATATGGCGAAAGTATGGAATTTAAGAAAAACAGAAACATTACAAAATCATGGACATGGATTTGATACAAGATATACAGGAATGGTATGGAGTGCTTTTCGCCCTAGTGATGATGCCTGTGCTTTGAATTACAATATTCCAGGAAATATGTTTTGTAGTGTTATTTTATCTTATTTAGTAGAGATTGTACGCGATCTTTATCACGATGAACATCTTGTAGAACGTATTATTGATTTGAAGTTCCAGATTGATTATGGTATTGAATTATTTGGAACATATCTTCATCCAAAATATGGCAAAATTTATGCCTATGAAACAGATGGATATGGAAATCATATTTTAATGGATGATGCTAATGTACCAAGCTTATTATCTTTACCATATTTAGAATATTGCCATGAAGATGACCCTATCTATCAAAATACAAGACGTTTTATTTTAAGTGAAGATAATCCATATTATTATGCAGGAAAAAAAGCCAAAGGCATTGGTTCTCCACATACATGGGAAAACTATATTTGGCCAATTGCATTGACAATGCAAGCTTTAACATCTACCAATCAACAAGAAATTCAGACACTTATTGATATGATTGTGAATAATACAGGTGATACAGGATATTGTCATGAAAGTTTTGATGTCAATGATGATAGTCAATATACAAGACCATGGTTTTGTTGGGCTAATTCATTGTTTGCTGAACTGATTATGAAAGTCTATTTCTAAGAGGTAACAACCTCTTATTTTTTTGTGGAAATCTGTAAAAATATTACAGGTTTTGTAATTTCTATTTGAAAGTGCTTTCTGTATACTTATTGTTGTTGAGGAGGAAAAAATATGAAATTAATTATGTCATTTTTAGAGAAGTATCTTATGCCACTTTCTGATAAGGTCACTTCAAACAAGTTATTAAATGCGATTAAAGACGCATGTATCTTAACGAGTCCATTTACTGTTGTTGGATCTCTTGCAGGTTTAGTGAGTCAACAAGCTAATTATTGGTTTGGTGAATGGGGAATTCCTTTAGATGGAATCTTAGGAAGTATTATTAACGCTTTTACAAATATTAATACAGTTGCTATGGGTATGACTGGTCTTGTTGTTGTATTAGCTTCTTCTTATAATTATTCTAATCAGTTAAGAGCAAATAAAACAGGAGATAAATGTGTTCCATTAGTTGCTTGTATTGTTTCACTTATTGCTTATATCGCAACAATTCCAAATGCTATTGATGTTGGTGATTCAACAATTACAGCATTTCAAATTAATTTCTTCAACTATGAAGGAATGTTTACAGGAATGATTATTGGTTTAGCTTCATCATTCTTATACTATCATTTAGTGAATTCTAAATATACAATTAAATTACCAGGACAAGTTCCACCAATGGTATTAAATTCATTTTTATCAATTATTCCATTTTTTGTCATTATGGTTATTTTCTCAGTTATTAAAGAAGTTGTTGTACTTTGTGGTTATGCTTCATTACAGGCATTAATGACTGAATTTATTATTTCACCATTAAATGGTATTGGTACAGGATTACCAGCCGTTATTTTAGTTATCATTATTATGCAATTATTATGGTTCTTTGGTGTTCATGGATTCTCAATTATGTGGGGATTAATCTCAGTTTTATGGATGCCAATTTTCTATGAACACATTCAAATGTATGTGGAAACAGGATCTTTTGATGGTATTACACAAGTTGCTCCAAATACATTATGTAATGTTTATGCCATGATTGGAGGATCTGGTTCGACATTAGCACTTGTTGTTTTATTACTTATTTTAGGTAAAAAAGGTTCTGCTGAAAGATCTATTGGTAAAGTTGCAATTATTCCAGGATTATTTGGTATCAATGAACCAGTTACTTTTGGTTTACCAATTGTATTAAACCCAATTATGTTCTTACCATTTGTTTTTGTTCCTGTTATTAATGCAATTATTGGTTATTTTGCGACTTCTTGGGGTTGGGTTAACCATTTAGTTGTCTTAAATTCAGGTGTAGAACCTATCTTTGTCAATGCATGGGTATTAGGTGCATTTACAATCAGTCCTGTTATCTTATGTGTTGTATTGTTTATTATTGATTTAATCTTATATTATCCATTTGTTAAATTACAAATTAAACAAAATAGTATTGAAGCCCAGAATGAAGGTGTTGTTCTTGAGTAATATTCATTTTATTCCTCATGTTCATTGGGATAGAGAATGGTTACGTTCAACAGATGCTTCACGTATTAAACTTTGTTATTTCTTTGATCGTTTAATTGATATGTTAGAAAACGATCCACAAATGAAATATTTTACATTCGATGGACAAACTGCTGCTTTAGAAGATTATTTAAGTATTAAACCATTTCAAAAAGAGCGTATTGCAAGATTAGTCAAAGCTCGAAAATTATTTATAGGTCCATGGTATGTGCAACCAGATATGATTATTCCATCAGGAGAAGCATTACTTAGAAATTTAATTATAGGATCTCAATATGCGCAGTCATTTGGACATTGCCTCCAAGTCGGATGGGTTCCAGATGCATTTGGTCAAAATAAAATTACGCCTTATCTATTTAAACAAATTGGTATGAAAGGTGTTTATGCATGGCGTGGATTTGATTATGATTGTTTAGAAGATTCATTGTTTTTATGGGAAGGAAATGGCCATACAGTTTTACCGGCTATTCATTTTGCTTTAGGATATGGACATTATCGTGGTTTCCCAGAAGATTATGAAGATGTTAAAAAGGATATGGAAAATTTTATTCCAAAACTTAAAGAACGTTATCAGGATGGCGAAATATTATTTATGCTAGGAAGCGATTATGCTTTCCCTAGACGCCATTCTTCTCAAATGATCAATCGTTTACAAAAAGATGGATATCAATGTCAGATGACAAACCCTGAAGAATATCTTGAAAATATTTTAAAAGCTGCCAAGCAAAATCATCATGAATTAAAAGTCTATAAAGGTGAAGCAAGAAGTGCAACTTTAGGACGTATTCATGCAGGCATTACGTCTACACGTATAGATATAAAAAATGCGATGCGTTATTATGAAACAATCATGGCAAAAGTTGTAGAACCAATGGTCAGTATGACACGTTCACTTGGGGGTCACTGTGATCAGGAATTAATCAATTATTTCTGGAAGATTATCTTTAAAAATCAGTTCCATGATTCTATATATAGTTCTTCACCAGATAGTATTAATCATACAGTGGAAAATCGTTTATTAAATTTACGACATGGTTTGAATGAACTGATTTGGATGAATTTTAGATTTTTAGCCGAAACAGTGGATTTAAGTGAATTAAATGATCAGGAAGATATTTTGGTATTATTTAATACTTTACCATATCAAAGACAAGATTTTGCCTTTGTAAGCATGATTGTCAAAGATAAAGATTTTGTATTAAAACGTCATGATGGGACAATTGTTCCTTATCAATTCATGAATGAAACAAAAGAGACATGTCATGATATTGAATACTATAATGGTATGGAAAACTTCCATGACTCAGGAGAAGTATTAGAGGGTACGAAATTTAAAGTTCAATTCAAAATTGACACTTCATTTTTACCACCAATGGGTTATGAAATCTTAAAAGTTTGCTTCAAAGAAAAAACATCTACATCTCTACAAGGAGATGTGAGTGTGATGAATCATGGAGCACAAAATAAATATTTATCAGTAGTGATTGAAGAAGATGGCACTTTAACAGTCACAAATAAACTGACAGGTGAAACTTATCATCATCTTCATACATTACTTGAAAAAGGTGATGATGGTGATGAATATAATTATTCACCATGTATTGATGATCAAGAAATCAGAATTAATGATGTGAAACCAACTATAGAATTGGTAGAATCATCATCCATTGAAGTCAAATATCGTATCACTTTTGATACAGCTGTGCCATCAAAAGTGGTGGACCATCATCGTAGTCAAGAAACAAAACCATTACGTATTATCACTGATGTTTCTTTAAAGGCTCATAGTCAGACAGTTGATTTTGAAACAACTATTGAAAATCATTCTTGTGATCATATTGTCAGAGTTGCTTTTGATGATATCTATACTTCTAAACAAAACTGTAGTCAAGATCAACTTGGAACTATTATCAGAGATAATGTGATTACAAATCAAAAAGGAATAGAAAATGGGGCAACAGAATATGTTTTACCTATCTATGCGATGCAACGCTTTGTGAAATTAAATCATCAAAATGCTATCATGTCATTATTAAGCCAAGGACCTCTTGAATATGAAGTAGAAAATGATCAAAGAATTTGTTTAACACTTTTAAGAAGCGTTGGAAAATTTGGAAAAGCTGATTTACTGATCAGACCAGGAAGATCATCGGGATATCGTATGGATACGCCATCTTCACAATTGTTGGATAAAAAAGTAACGAGTCAATACTCACTTTTCTTTGGTGAAAGTCAACAAATGTCTGATTTGGTTCGTACAGCTGAAATATTAAATACACCAGTTCAAACACGTTATCTTAATGATATCAGCCGTCAAAAAAATAAAGGATTAAAATGGCAATATGAAGATATAAAATTAGATACAAGAGTTGAACTGATGGCTTATAAGAAAGCTGAATGTGGTCAAGCGTCAGTCATCCGTATTCTTAATAATCGTGATGAAGATATTGAAAATGTTGTTTTATATATTCCAGCAGATAAAAAATGTTATCTTGGGGATGCATTAGAAGAAAAACAAGAAGAACTTGAAAATCAAGATGGAAAAATTTATATCAAAAGCATGATGTCAAATACTTTTGTAACTGTTATAATAGAGTAGATTTTCTACTCTATTTTCATATGAAAGGATTGATTGTTTATGAGTCTCATTAAAAATTTTCAAGAATATGGAAATCATTTAACTGAACTAGAAGTGGAATGTTTTCATAAACTTTTGAGTTTTCAGGATTTACAGCCAAATTTAACAATATCTTCATTATCTGAGGCTTTAAATGTATCCACAACAACTATTTTTAGAATGGTGAAAAAATTAAATTATAAAACATTTATGGATTTTCGCTATGATCTTTTATACCATCGTAGAGATGAATATGAATATACATCTAGATGTGATAATGTTTGTGATACTATTGAAAAAGAAATCAAAGATACAATGTCTATGTTAAGACATTTAGATATTGGAAAAGCTATTGAAAGTATAGTACAGGCTAAAAATGTTCTTGTTTGTTCCTCTGGGATGAATAAATATGTTGCGAAGATATTGGCAGTAAAACTGAGTTTATTTGGAATCAGAACAATATATCCAGATGATAATTGGTTTTTATATTTAGAAGCGAATCATTTAACTTCTGAAGATTTTGTCATTGTGATTTCACGTGGTGGGGAAACAAAAGATATTATTGACGTTATGAAAACTGCTAAAATGAATGGATGTCAAATATTATTAATTTCAGAAAAAATAAATTCAACGATGTCAAAACTATCTGATTATACTGTGAATGTATCAGTATCAAAAGATGAAGGATATGATATTGATTCACGTTTACATATGCATTTGGCTATTGAATATTTACTTAGAGAATTAGTGAATCAACATTTATATAGTAAAAAATATTTATAAATAAAAAATGAGGAAAGAAAATGGTAGAAAATATAATTAAACAAATGACTTTAAAGGAAAAAGTTGGTCAATTAAACCAGCATTTATATGGTTGGCAATGTTATCAGAAAGTGGGAGACCATTATGAATTAACAGATTTATTTAAAAAACACGTTAAAGAATATGGAGGCGTTGGTGCGATTTATGGAATTATGAGAGCTGATGCCTGGTCACAGATTGATGAACATAATGGGATTACACGCCAAGAAAGTTATCAGGTTATTCAAATGATTCAGGATTATATCAAGAAACATTCTCGTTTTCAAATACCCGCCTTGATTACAGAAGAATGTGTTCATGGTCATATGGCATTACAAAGTCCTGTCTATCCTACACAATTAGCAATGGGGATGAGCTGGAATCCTTTGTTGATGGAAAAAATTGCACAGAATGTCAGTCAGGAATTAGCCGCCAAAGGTGGAAACCTTGCTTTATTTACTGGTTTTGATGTATTAAGAGATCCACGTTGGGGAAGAAGTGAAGAATGTTTTAGTGAAGATGCGTATCTGACTTCACAAATGATTCAAAGTGCTGTGCAGGGATTTGAAAAAGATCAAAACGGAGTCAGCGTTGTTGTCAAACATTTATGTGCTCAAGGAGCCTGTGAAGGTGGACATAATTCGGATGCAGCTAAGATTGGTCCAAGAGAATTAAGAGATATTCATTTGCCACCAGTCAAGGCAGCAGTCAAAGCAGGTGCAAGAGCTGTTATGGCAGCTTATAATGAAATAGATGGAATTCCTTGTCATATTCATAAAAATCTTCTTCATCATATTTTAAGAAAAGAGTATGGTTTTGATGGCATTGTCATGGCTGATGGATGTGCTTTAGATAGACTGTTATTATTAAATGACAATCCTTTACAAATGGGAAGTCTGGCTTTAAAAGCAGGTGTTGACTTGAGTTTATGGGATCAGGTTTATACCAAACTTGATGAAGCTGTTAAACAAGGCTATGTCACTGAAGAAGAATTAGATATAGCGGTTGAAAGAATTTTAAGACTCAAAGAAAAGTTAGGTCTTTTTGAACCTTCACAAAATATACCATTGCCTCAATGTGATGAATTATTGTTGCAAAGTGCAAGAGAATGTCAAGTGTTATTAAAAAATGATGATCATATTTTACCATTAAAGAAAACACAAAAAATTGCTGTGATTGGACCTAATGCTCATCACTATCTCCATCAATTGGGTGATTATACAGCTTATCAAAATCCGCAAGACATTGTGACTGTCTATCAGGGAATCTGTAAAAAAGCTTCACAAGTCAGCTATGCATTAGGATGTACTACAAGAAAGAAACAATTTGAAAATTTAGATGAAACATTAAAGATTGCAAAAGAGGCAGATGTTGTTGTGTTGGTTTTAGGTGGTAATAGTGCGCGTTTATATCAAAATGCTTTTGAAAATAATGGTGCATTAAGAATTCAAGATGAAAATGAAATGAATTGTGGAGAAAATATTGATTTAGCAAGTCTTGAATTAGAAGGATATCAAAATCAATTATTAAAAGAGATTCATCGCGTGAATCCAAATATTGTCACAGTCTTGATTCAAGGAAGAGTTCATGTGATCAATGATGTCATGCGTTATTCTCAAGCGGTTGTGGCTAGTTTTTATCCTGGTTCAAGAGGTGGAGATGGAATCGCTGATGTGCTATTTGGAGATTACAATCCTAGTGGACATTTGAGTGTTTCTATTCCACGTCATGTAGGGGCATTACCATGTTATTATAATCATAAGCATAACGGAGCACAAAAAGATTATATAGATTTACCATCTGGTCCATTGCTTCCATTTGGTTATGGACTGAGTTATACAACATTTGAATATCAAAATATATCTTTACCTCAAAAGATTTCCATTCAGGAATTAAAAGAAAAAGGACTCACTATTACTTTAGATGTCCATAATACAGGTCAAAGAGATGGACAAGATGTGGTTCAGATTTATATCAAGCATTTACAATCAAGCATTGTTTCTAGAGTGCTGGAATTAAAAGGATTCCATAAAGTACATGTTCCTCATCATGCTGTTCAGACAGTCAGTATCACATTGAGTTATGATGATCTGGCAATATGGAATATAGATATGGAACATATTGTAGAAACAGGACGTTTGGCTGTTTGTGTCGGTCAAGATTCACAAAATTATAAGGAATATAGTGTCTGTATTGAAGAAAGCTGCTAAGGTAGCTTTTTTTGATAAATTAAGGTAAATATGGTATGATAAATGCAGTTTATAGAGAGAAAAGAGGAAGAACAATGTATAGTGTCATTATTTTATGTGCTGGACAGGGGAAAAGAACAGGATTGAATTATAATAAAATGTTATATTCATTTCGTGGTAAGACAGTCTATGAAATGACTTTAGAAACTTTTATCAACGATACACGCTGTCAACAGATTATTGTTGTGACAAGACCTGAAGAAAGAAAAGAATTTCAACAATTATTAAGTGATGAACGCATAGAGTTTGTTGATGGGGGAAAAGAAAGACAGGATAGTGTATTTGCAGGTTTACAACATGTGACATATGAAAATGTTTTGATTCATGATGGAGCCAGACCTTATTTAAAAAAACAACAGATTGATGATCTGTTAACATGTCTAGAAGAACATCCAGCCTGTTTATTAATGGTACCTTGTAAAGATACAATTAAAAGAGTGATTGATGGTGTTGTCGAAGAAACACTTAATCGACAAGAATTAATGCAGGCACAGACACCACAGGCTTTTCACACCAAACTGATTTTAGATGCTTACACAAAAGCGATACAACAGCACTATTTGGCTACTGATGATGCTCAAATGGTAGAACATTTTACTGATGAAAAAGTTTATTTTGTTTTAGGGGATTATGAAAATAAAAAAATTACAACAAAAGAGGATTTAAAATAAAACTTTTGAATATAATCAATGGGGTGGTCTTTTGAAAAAGAAAAAACACAGTTTACTTGTTATTATAATATTATTATGTATCTGTTTGACTATTTACTTCTTTATGCCACATCCACCATGTTCATTATCTTCTTTTGACAAAAGAGCTGTCTGGTTTGCGTATGGAGATTTAGAACAGTTTTCTTATGAATCAAAGGAAAGCTTTGAAGAAGATTTTTCACAAGCTATTGAAAATATAAAAGATTATAAAATCAATACCGTTATTGTTCAGGTGCGTGCTTTTAATGATGCTTTATATGCGTCAGATTTGTTTCCTCTTTCAAGAGTGATTACACATCAGGAATCATTATCATTTGATCCATTAGAAGTGATGATTGACATTGCTCATCAACAAGGTATGTCCATTGAAGCATGGATTAATCCCTATAGAGTCTCTTTAAATCAAGCAAGCTTTGAACAGTTTTTAAATCATTCACCGCACCGTGACTGGTTGGAAGATGCAACTCAAACAATTGGTTATGCCACATATCAATATATTTTAAATCCTGCCAGTCAGTCAGTGAGAGATTATATTGTTGATGGAGTGAAAGAAGTTGTGGAAAACTATGATGTTGATGGTATACATTTTGATGATTATTTTTATGTATCAGGAACACATGATGGCACAACGGCCAATCAACGTATGGATTATGTTAATATGCTCATACAGGATGTTTATCAGACAATTAAAGAGACTGATGAAAATGTTGTATTTGGCATCAGTCCTCAAGGCAATTATGAAAATTGTTTAAATGATGGGGCTGATATTGATACATGGTTAGGGGAAGAAGGCTATATTGATTATTTAATGCCTCAGATATATTGGAGTGATCAGTATGGTGAAGATAAAAAAACAACAATGTTTACTGATCGATGTGAGCAGTTTGCGAAAATACCAAGACATCAAGGTGTTATGTTATATGCTGGATTAGCGCTTTATCGTGCTGGTGGGGCTGTTGATGAGGATTATGGATGGCAGGAAAACTCTCGTAATATTGCTTCACAAGTTCAAATTTTATATGAAAATGGATATAAAGGGTTTAGTTTATTTCGATATGATTCATTCCTGAAAGAATCATCAATACAGGAATTAAATGAATTATTAAGGCAACATGCATAAAAAAGGATGCGACCAATCGACTTATATAGTCTATTGGATGACATCCTTTTTTGTTTTTGTATGGATTGTTTGTGTCAATTGATAACTTTCATCTATATATTTGAAAATATCTTCATCAGATAATGTTTCATCTAAGATGATAGAAATCCATTTCTTTTTATTCATATGATAAGCTTTATAAAAACCATTTTCTTGAAGTAATTGTAAAATATGTTCTTCTTTTAATTTTAAATTGATGATTTCTACATCCCCGTTTTCAGAAGTGATTTTATTTTTATTGATGTTCATCATTAAAGCATACCATTTTTGATTGTTGTGATGTCTAAAAACGCCATAGTGAGGATCGCTCGTCCATGGAAAATCAGGATAATCATGATATGTTTTTATTATGTAATCAGCAATTCTATTGGCTTGAGGATATATAAAATATTGTGGTGTTGTACATTGGTCTTTGATATCATTTAAAATCTTTTCATATTCTTGACGTATTTTTGTGATAAATTCACCAGTTTGCGCTTTGATACGAAAATTGATATATTCTTCATGAAAAGCTAAATCAATCATTTTTCCATGAATATCTTCATCAGTATTGATAGTAATGACTACTTGAAAGCTATTATCTAAAATATTTTGAATATAAACATATTGATGACATTCTTTTTGAAAGCCATAGGCTATCAGTTTATTAAAATCAATTTTTGTTCTTTGGAATATATCTTGTTCTAAACTCAAGATGAATCACCTCATTATAGAGAATTTAAGAATTCTTGCCATTGATCTTCATGATCAACAAAATATTTCGGACAGATTTTACCAGTAATATCATAATGTCTAATCACATCTTGACTTTGTAAGTGATAGGAGTCCATTAAAGCACGCACGAGTTTTTGTAATGACTGGTAAGTTGCATCATTAAACTGTCCGCTTTCATCAGGATGGCAGCATTCAATAGAAATGGTATCTTTATTACGATTGTTAGAAGCATAAGCGACTTCATTCAAAGGAATACATTGAATGATTTCTCCTTCTAATCCAATGATAAAATGGCTAGACACAGAAGTCGTTCTGGTTATTTTCAGATTTTCAAAATAATCTCTGTTATTTTGAGCAGTGGAACCAGGATTGGCAGTATAGTGAATCACAATACCATTAACTCTTGGTAATGTTTTTCCACTTCGCGAATTGGGATTAACCGTTAAAAATTGATGTTGTATAGATAAGCCATCAACCTGATATTCTTCAATATCATTATGATGACGTGAAGACAGATAAATTGTTCCTATGCCAATGATCAGTAAAATCACAAGCATATAAATCATAGGCTTTTTATTGATTCTTTTTTTCTTTGCCATAAGATCACCTCGCTTTTACATTATGTCATGATAGCATTGAAAATGTATAAATAATTTCTTAATATTTTATAAATTGATGTGGATATCAACTATTATATCATGATTGTTGATTTGAGAATATCAAATGATTATTGTATTGTAAAAAGTATTGATTTTACGTAAATTGAAAAACTAAATTCCATCCCTAAATCAATTTATATGGAATTTAATTTTACAAATCCAATGATAGAATTTAATTCTGCAAACTTTTATAATAATAGTGGGTATTCCTTCTAC
>NZ_NFLH01000028.1 GCF_002160815.1 Massilimicrobiota sp. An134
TCATTCATATCATTAATCCAGAAAATGAGGAACAAATAATCAATAACATATAACAAGAAAATTCGTAAGACTAAATTCCACTTTATTTTTTAAAGTAGAATTTACTTTTACAATTAACCAATTGAATAAAAAATTATGGAAATTTATAAAAATGATTGACATTTTTGTATTTATCGCATAATATATTAACATATTCAAAATACTGTTATAAATACTGTGAAAAGAAAGAGTAGATAAGTCAGCTTGTATAGAGAGTTCTTGGTTGGTGAAAAAGAATCAGGTCAGCTTATTGAATTCCTCTTGGAGTAGGTGGCTGAAATAAAAGTAGGCTAACACGGGAATGCCCGTTACAGCATCAGAGTATGAACCTGATAGACAGGCGTACTTGTTAAGGCTTATATAGTGATATATAGGTGAATTAAGGTGGTAACACGGCAGATGATAATCTCTCGTCCTTAGGGATGAGGGATTTTTTATTTATACAGTAGCGAAAGGAGATAGAGAAAAATGATTATTGTATTTAAACCCAAAACAACTGATGAAGATGTACAAAAAATAGTCAAACAGGTAGAGGACAAAGGACTCACAACGCATATTGTTGTGGGAACAGAAACGACGATTTGTGGTGTTATTGGAGATGTCACAAAGGTTGATCCTAAACAATTAGAGGTTTCACCTGTTGTCGATCACGTGATGCGTGTCAGTGAACCTTATAAACTAGCAAACCGTGCCTTTCATCCAGAAGATTCCATCATTGATGTTGCCGGTGTCAAGGTTGGTGGAGACCATCTGGCATTGATTGCAGGTCCATGTTCTGTTGAATCCAAGGAACAGGTTATCATGATTGCCAAAGCTGCCAAGGCAGCAGGAGCTAACATGTTAAGAGGTGGGGCATTCAAGCCAAGAACATCACCCTATGCTTTCCAAGGAATGGGAACAGCTGGATTAGATATCTTGTTAGCTGCAAAAGAAGAAACAGGATTACCCATTGTGTCAGAATTAATGAGTGCTGAGTATATTGAAGAATTCAATGAAAAGGTTGACTTGGTACAGATTGGGGCAAGAAATATGCAAAACTTTGATCTTTTAAAAGAAGTAGGAAAAAGATGTACAAAGCCAATCTTATTAAAACGTGGATTAAGTGCAACATATGAAGAATGGATCATGAGTGCAGAATATATCATGGCTAGCGGAAACCCCAATGTGATTCTATGTGAAAGAGGGGTCAGAACATATGAAACCTACACAAGAAATACATTAGATTTACAGGCGATACCTGTTATCAAAAGATTAACACACTTGCCAATCATTATAGACCCATCACATGCAGGAGGAAAATGGTGGCTGGTAGAGCCAATGGCTAAGGCAGCAGTTGCTGCGGGATGTGATGGATTGATGATAGAAGTGCATAATGATCCAGAACATGCTTTATGTGATGGACCACAGTCATTAAAACCAGAGAAATATACAGAATTATTGAAACAGGTTGGAGAAATTGCCCATATTGTTGGAAAAGAAATTTAGGAGTGAAAAGATGGATTTAAAAGTCAATTTAGGAAAAGACAGTTACAAGATATATATCAAACAGGGATTGTTGGATCATATTCTAGAATATATCGAGCCATTATGTAAAGGGAAACAAGTCATGATAATTTCTGATGATCAAGTTTATTCACATTATGGTCAAAAACTCACACAACAACTCAGTCAGCGTTATCGTGTAGGTCAAGTTGTCATTCCTCATGGAGAACAATCAAAAAGATTTGATATTTTATCAGATATTTATCATCAGTTACTTGCTTTTCATTTAACAAGAAGTGATGCTATTATCGCATTAGGTGGTGGTGTGATTGGTGATTTAGCTGGTTTTGTTGCCAGTACATTTTTAAGAGGTGTGCAATTCATTCAGATTCCAACATCGCTTTTAGCTCAGGTTGATTCCAGTGTCGGTGGGAAAGTCGCTGTTGATTTACCTGAGGGTAAGAATCTGGTTGGTGCTTTTAAACATCCTGGGGCTGTCTTTATTGATCCACTGACATTAAAGACACTTGATCAAAGATATATCAATGATGGTATGGGTGAAGTGATTAAATATGGCTGTATTTTTGATCAATCACTCTTTCAGCAATTGCTTTCTTATACATCTTTTGATGATCTATATCAGGATATTGATGAGATTATTTATCGTTGTGTTGATTTAAAACGTATTGTTGTGGAAAAAGATTTATTAGATTTTGGAGATCGCTTAGCTCTTAATTTTGGTCATACATTAGGTCATGCGATTGAACAGTATTATCATTATGAAAAATATTCACATGGGGAAGCTATTAGTATTGGAATGGTTCAACTTAGCCTTATTGCTGAAAAGAAAGGATTAACCCAAAAAGGAACAGCTGATCAAATAAAAAAAGCATTAGACTTATATCATTTGCCTTACATAGCTCATATTCCTACTGAAGAATTAAAAAAAGCTATGGCTTTAGATAAAAAGAATATCAATCAGAAACTATCTTTTGTTTTATTAAAGGAGATTGGAGATTGCTTTATTTATCCAAGTGATTTATCATTTATAGATGAAAGTAGGGAGGTCTAATATGGCAATCAGTATAACACCTAAACAATTATCAGGGACAGTCTGTGTTCCACCATCAAAGAGCCTGGCACATCGTGCTATTATATGTGCATCATTATCACGTGGTAGAAGTGTCATTACCAATATAGAATATTCTCAAGATATTCGTGCAACTATTGGGGCTATGAAAAGCTTAGGAACAATGATTTTTGAATATGATGATTATTTAGAAATTGATGGAACAACAACTTTTATGAGAAATCAATGTGAAATCAATTGTTTTGAATCAGGATCAACTTTAAGATTTATGATTCCTATTTCACTTGTCTGTGAAAGTAATCTGCATTATATAGGTGAAGGAAGACTGGGGAAAAGACCAATGCAGGTTTATTATGATATTTTTGAACAACAGGGGATTTCTTATTTATATAGAGAGAATGTTTTAGATTTATATATCAGAGGAAGAATGCATGGAGGAGAATTTGAAATACCAGGTGATGTATCATCACAGTTTTTAAGTGGTCTATTGTTTGCGTTACCATTAATGGATGAAGATTCACGTATTGTGATCACTTCTCCAATGCAGTCAAAAGGTTATGCCGATCTCACATTACAAATGTTAGAAAAATACGGTATTCACATTGAAAATCATGATTATCGTGAGTTTATTATTCGTGGAGGACAACAGTATCAGGCATGTGATTATCGTGTTGAGGCTGATTTTTCTCAGGCGGCCTTTTATCTGGTAGCAGGAGCTTTGCATAATGATGTGCTTCTTCAAGATTTGAATATTGATTCTTATCAGGGTGATAAGATTGTCATTGAACTGTTGAAACAAATGGGGTGTCAATTTGAAAGAACAGCTCAAGGAGACAGGATGTCTTGTCAAAAGATGCATGCAATCACAATTGATGGTTCACAATGTCCAGATATTATTCCCATGATGGCTTTAGCTTGTGCTGTTAGTGAAGGGGCTTCTAGAATTGAAAATATTCGTCGTTTACGTATCAAAGAATGTGATCGTCTCAAAGCAACAGTCGAAGTGATTAATCAACTGGGAGGACAGGCCAAGGAATTTGAAGACGCTATGGAAATTCAAGGCGTTACTTCATTACAGGGTGGACATGTTTCATCTTATCATGATCATCGTATGGCGATGATGGAAGCTATCGCTTCAAGTGTGTGTGATCAACCCGTTGTCATTGATGATGAACAATGTGTGGAAAAGTCTTATCCAGATTTCTGGGAGGATTTTCAGTCGTTAGGAGGTGACTTTCATGAGTGCGAACTGGGGTAGTCATATTGAATTGTCACTTTTTGGTGAAAGTCATGGAGAAGCCATTGGTATTGTGATAGGGAACTTGCCAGCAGGTATTTGCCTGGATATGGAACAGATTCGCTGGTATATGAAACGTCGTGCACCGGGGCAAAATAAAATGTCAACACCTCGACAGGAAAAAGATGAGGTACATATTGTCAGTGGACTTGTAGATGGAGTCACAACAGGAGCGCCTCTATGTGCCATGATTTATAATCAGAATCAGCATTCTAAAGATTATAGTGAGCTAAAAGCCTGCATGCGTCCAGGGCATAGCGATTATCCAGCCTATATGAAATATCATGGTTTCAATGATGTGCGTGGTGGTGGACATTTTTCAGGACGTCTGACGGCTCCCCTTGTTTTTGCTGGAAGTATTGCCAGACAAATTTTAAAAGAAAAAGGAATTATTGTTGGGGCACATATTCAAAGTATTCATCATATTCAAGATCAACCTTTTCCAGTAGATATTGATGAAACATTATTAGAACAATTATCATCAAAAATGTATCCCACTCTTGATGAAGATGTTTTTTTGCAAATGCAGGAAGTCATTGAATCTGCACGACTTCAACAAGATTCAGTTGGTGGAATTGTTGAATGTGCGATTATAAATGTTCCAGCAGGAATAGGCAATCCATTCTTTGATTCTATTGAATCTCATTTATCGCCATTACTCTTTAGTATACCAGCGGTGAAAAGTGTCAGCTTTGGTCAAAGAAATATCAATGAAATGTATGGTCATGAAGCGAATGATGCTTACTATTATCAAGAAGGACAAGTGAAAACAAAAACCAATCATAACGGTGGAGTCACGGGAGGTATCACAAATGGAATGCCGATTGTTTTCCAGGTTGGTATCAAACCGACACCATCTATTTCACAAATACAGGAAACAGTCAATGTACAAACACAAACAAATACACAAATTCAAGTGAAAGGAAGACATGATCCATGTATTGTACCAAGAGCAGTGGTCGTTGTTGAATCTATGGCTGCTTTAGGTATTTTGGATATGCTGGGATAATTATGAAGGATTTAAAACAATGTCGTCAGGAAATTGATGAAATAGATGAACAGATGATGGCTTTATTTGAACGAAGAATGAAAGTAGCAAAAGATGTTGTGACGTATAAGATGGCTCATCATATGGAGATTTTTCAAAGTGAACGCGAAGCTCAGGTCATTCAAAACAATGTTTCACGTATCCAGTCAGAAGATCTTCATTCTTATGCAAAACTGTTTCTGACATCTATGATGAATATTTCAAAGTCATATCAGACAACATTTTTACCGCATCCTCAAACCTTGACTTATGCTTTGCCTAAGGTCAATAATATTACAGTTGGATTTCAGGGTGTACCAGGTTCTTTTTCACAAAAAGCATTAGATACTTATTTTGGTAAACAAACCAAAAGACAACAATATACGCATTTTAAAGATGTTTTTGAAGCTTTAAAACGTGATGAAATAGATTATGGTATTGTTCCTTTGGAAAATTCATCTACTGGAGCTATTAATGATAATTATGATGCGATTAGAGATTATGGATTTTATATTGTTGGTGAACAGAGTCTTTCTGTTTCACAACATTTATTAGGCATCAAAGGGTCTAAGCTTGAAGATATTCAAGAGGTTTATTCGCATCCTCAAGGTTTATTACAGACATCTCTGTTTTTAGAAAAACATCATATTCAACCTCACGAATATGAAAATACAGCGATGGCAGCCAAGTATGTCTCAACATTACAGAATCCTCATATTGGAGCCATAGCCTCTTCTCAGGCAGCTCAATTATATGATTTAGATATTCTTCAAGATAATATTCAAAATATTCAAAACAATGCCACTCGTTTTATTATTTTTGGGAAACAATTAGAAGTTGTAGAAGATGCTTCATGTATCAGTATTGTTTTTACCTTACCACATCAAGTTGGCACATTATATCAGGTCATGAAGATTATTTATGATTATGCGATTAATATGTTACGTATTGAATCACGTCCATTGTTAGAAACACCTTGGGAATATTATTTTTATGTAGATTTAGAAGGAAGTTTAAAAGATGTGGCGATGATACAGGCTTTAGAAGATATGAAAGCTCATACCAAGACAATGAGAGTATTAGGAAATTATGTTAAAAAGTAAAAAAAATATTATCTTGATTGGTATGATGGGATGTGGAAAAACGACAATTGCACGTTTGTTAAAAGATCAGTTAAAAATGAATTGGATTGATATGGATATATATATTGAAGATAAATATCAGATGCGTATTTCTGAAATGTTTGATATATCTGAAGATTATTTTAGACAAAAAGAAACAGAATGTTGTTTGGATGTTTCTAAAATGGAAAACATGATTATTTCAACGGGTGGAGGTGTCGTTGAAAGATGCGATAATATCAAGGCACTTCGTCAAAATGGTTATATTATCTATGTTGATAGACCCATCCCCTTGATATTAGAAGATATAGACACTTCATCACGTCCTTTATTGAAAGATGGGGCTCAAAGACTTTATGAGCTCTATCAAAAAAGACATCCTCTTTATTTAAAGGCCTGTGATTATCATGTTAATAATGATGGAACATTAGAAGAGATATGTACAAAAATAATATTGAAATTAAAAGAATTATAGTCATTGATAAGCTATAATTTTTTTATCATTTCTGTAAAGATATTTCAGGTTTGGTTATTCACAGGGAAGTTTATTTAATGGTATAATAAAGTGTAAAAAGAATAAGAAAGGTGAATGAAATGAAAAAATATTTATGTGTAGATGTTGGTGGGACAGCCATTAAAATGGGGATATTAGATGAAGAAGGAACAATTTATGAAACAAAGAAAGTCAAAGTTCCTCCAACAATAGAAGAGATGTACCAGGTTATCGTTGATGCTTTCTTTCATGAAGATAATTTAGAAGGTGTTGCTTTAAGTATGCCAGGTGCAGTAGATAGTGAAAAGGGAATTATTGGTGGTTCTAGTGCTATTGATTATATTCATGGACCACATATTAAAGAAGATTTAGAAAGTCGTTTACATGTTCGTGTCGAAATGGAAAATGATGCCAATTGTGCGGCATTGGCTGAAGTCTGGAAAGGGGCTGCCAGTGATGTTGATGATTGTTGCTTTATTGTCAGTGGAACAGGTATTGGTGGTGCCGTTGTCAAAAATCGCCGTATTCACAAAGGGGTACATTTACATGGTGGAGAGTTTGGTTATATGATTGCTCAATTTGACTTTGATACGCATGAAATGCATACATGGTCTGAAATGGGATCAACAGTTGCTGTTGTGAAAAATGTCGCAAAAGCAAAAGGAATTGATGCTTCCTCATTAAATGGTCAGGACATCTTTGATCATTATCATGATGATCCTATTTATGAAAAATATGTTGATCAATATTATTATGTTTTAGCTAATGGTATTTATAATTTACAATATGCCTATGACCCTCAAAAAATAGTCATTGGTGGTGGTATTAGTGCAAGAAGTGATTTACTTGATGAAGTGAACCAACGTTTAGATGTAATCTTTAAGACTTTTACACATGCGAAAGTTCGTCCAACCGTTTTCACATGTCAATATCAAAATGAAGCTAATTTATTAGGAGCTTTATTTCATTTCTTCACAGTGAATTCATAAAAATAATATATAATAATATAGAGGTGATGATTCATGGAAAAAATAACACCTACTGTTGATTCTAAGTTAAGACATATTGTCAAAGTTCCTCAATGTATATATGATGTATCGGGAATCACAATTAATGGGAAAAGGATTAAATCTTTAGTGTTTTCTACTGATGTGGCAGTTATTTCAAATTGCAATGCTGATGCCGTGATAGCTGTTTATCCATTTACCCCTACAATGCAGATTACAAATGCTATTATTGAAGTGGCACAAAAGCCTGTTTTTGCTGGAGTGGGTGGAGGAACAACATCAGGACCAAGAGTGAATAAAATCGCTTTAGATGCTGAATTACATGGGGCTACAGCTGTTGTCTTAAATGCACCGACTAAGACAAAATTTGTACAGGAGCTATCTCAGATTATTGATATTCCTATTGTTTTAACAGTTGTTTCTACTGATGAACCATTAGAAGAAAGAATGTTACATTCAGGAGCAAGTATCATTAATGTATCAGGTGGTAAAAAGACAGTAGAAATTATTAAAGCATTACGTAAGATTGATCGAGATTTTCCAATTATCGCAACAGGTGGACCAAATGAAGAAACAATTAGAGAAGTCATTGCAGCAGGAGCGAATGCTGTAACGTATACACCACCATCAAATGGGGAAATATTTAAAGAAATGATGGAGCGCTATCGTATACAATGTTCACACCATGATGATGACGATGACGACGATGATTAAATAATCACATACGATTTAAAAATGAGATTTTCAAATATATTTGAGTATCTCTTTTTTTATGATCATTGATATTAATGAGTCTACTTTTATATATGCTTACAAAGAAATATTTTATAAAAGATACCAAGGCTATATGTGTATAAAAGAATTTTTCGTGCAATAAACGATATATTGAAGTCTGGTTAAAAATAATAGACTTTATCAATATCATTTCTATTTATGCAATACAAAAATAATGACTTTTGTTTCTTTATTCGCTATAATAAGCAAGAGGTGAAAAATGTGAAACAGTATTTAGATATGTGTCGTTATATATTAGAACATGGGGAAGATCGTGATGATCGTACAGGAACGGGAACACGTAGTGTTTTTGGTTATCAGACACGTTATGATTTACGTGAAGGTTTTCCTTTGATGACAACAAAAAAGATGTTTTTAAGACCTATTGCAGAAGAGCTTTTATGGTTTATTAAGGGAGATACAAATATTAAGTATTTAGTTGATAGAAATGTCAAAATATGGAATGAATGGCCTTATGAAAATTTTAAGAAATCCAAAGATTTTCATGGTGAAAGTTTAGAAGAATTTGTTGCGAAAATAAAAGAACTGCCTGCTGATGATCCATTTGTTGTGAAATATGGAGAATTAGGGCCTGTTTATGGAAGACAATGGCGTAATTTTAATGAACAAGGTATTGATCAATTACAGAATTTAATTGATTCTTTAAAAAACAATCCTTTTTCAAGAAGACATATTGTCAGTGCATGGAATCCTGTAGAAGTGGATCAGATGGCTTTACCACCATGTCATGCTTTTTTACAGTTTTATGTGTCAGCTGATCGCAAATATTTATCTTGTCAGTTATATCAAAGAAGCGCTGATACATTTTTAGGTGTTCCTTTTAATATAGCATCTTATGCTTTAATGACAGCTATGTTAGCACAGGTGTGTGGATATGAAGCCAAAGAATTTATTCATACCATTGGTGATGCCCATATTTATAAAGATCATTTTGATGTTGTGAAAGAACAAATTTCTAGAGCACCACTTCCATTATGTCAATTAAAGTTAAATCCTGAAGTGAAGTCTTTATTTGATTTTACAATTGATGATATACATATTGAAAATTATCAAAGTCATGGAAGATTATATGGGAAGGTGAGTGTCTAATGATTAGTATTATTGTGGCTATGGATGATAATCGTTTGATTGGAAAGAAGGATTCATCTAATGGAATGCCATGGAACAACAAAGAAGATTTAAAGCATTTTAAAGAAACAACCATTCATCAGACTATTTTAATGGGTTATACAACATATCAGGCTATTGGTAGACCACTACCTCATCGTCATACTATTGTTGTGAGCTTTGAACCATTTGAAGATGATCGTGTAGAAGTAAGAACATCATTAGAAGAAGTGATTCAGGAATATAAAGAGAGTGGAAAAGATTTATTTATTTCTGGTGGGGCTTCCATCTATAAGCAGTCTTTACCTTATGTTGACCAATTGTTGATTTCTAGAATAAAAGGAACACATGATGGAGAAACTTATTTTCCAGATTTTGATGGCTATGGTTTTGTTTTAAAGGAAGTTAAACCATTTGAAACATTTGATTTGGAAATTTATCAAAGAGGTGCCCAATGAAAAGAATTATATTTTTAATCTTTAGATTATTATACAGAATACCTGGATGGTTATTAACTATTCATCGTTATAATAAAAATAAAGAGAACATCAGTTTTGCACAAAGATTCTATTTTATTCAAGAATTGGTTAGAAAAGTCAATCAAAAATCAAGAGTTCAGATTCATTGTTATGGTAAAGAGAATTTACCTGAAGAACAGGGTTATTTAATGGCTCCTAATCATCAGGGATTATTTGATGCCTTGATTTTATTTGGAACACATGATAAACCATTTAAGTTTATTGTAAAAAAAGAGTTAATGCATGTCTTTGTATTAAAAAATGTATTACATATGGTTGATGCTTTAGCCATTGATCGTGAAAATATTCGTGCTTCAGTCAAAGTCATTAGACAAGCTTCAAAAGATATGGCTGCTGGTACAAGCTATGTCATCTTCCCTGAGGGAACAAGATGTCGTCAACAAAACAAAATGCTTGAATTTAAAGGTGGAACTTTTAAATCTGTTATGGATGCAAAAAAACCAATTGTGCCAGTCGCATTAATTGATTGTTATAAGGTGTTTGATAATAACTCTATTGAAAAAGTAGATGCTCAGATTCATTATTTACCACCTATCTACTATGATGAATATAAAGATATGAATAGTACAGAAGTCGCTCATATGGTTCAATCAAGAGTTGAAAAATGTATTCAGGAAAACGAGAATAAATTCTAGAAATTTATTCTTTTTTTCTTATGAATTTTTTCACAAAACATTGATGAATTCAAAATAATTTGTATTTTCTATTTGTTTTGAACCTAAAAATAAGTGGGAAAACAGCGAAAAAAACTTGATATATAAACGCTTTCAAGATATAATATATATAGTTCAAAAAAGGAATGGGAAGGAGAATTTTTTTATGAACAAATTATTAAAAGTTTTAGCTGCATCTGCTTTAGTGGCTACTGTTTTAGTTGGATGCGGTAAGAAAAACGAAACAACTACTAGCGGGGAAGAAGGAGCTAAATATGCAAAAGCAGG
Organism: Massilimicrobiota sp. An134; assembly: GCF_002160815.1. Classification (GTDB taxonomy): domain Bacteria; phylum Bacillota_I; class Bacilli_A; order Erysipelotrichales; family Coprobacillaceae; genus Allocoprobacillus; species Allocoprobacillus merdigallinarum. The sequence continues at coordinate 10,939 of NZ_NFLH01000028.1, forward strand.
ATTTGGTATGGTAACTACTATTTCTGATGGAAAGGTAAATACTACTATGGCTACTGTCGGATTAGATAAAGACGGTAAAGTAAACTATATCGATGTTGACTGTGCACAACAAGATACAGAAGCAACAGGAGATAATCTTTTATCTAAATATGAAAAGAAAGAAAAATATGGTATGAAAGGTCAATCTCCAATCGGTAAAGAATGGAATGAACAAATCGATGCATATAAAGTATGGGCTACTGGAAAAACATTAGAAGAAATTGCTAATGTTGAAACTATGGATTTCCATGGTGGAAAAGCTGCAAATACTGGTTCTGAATTAGCTGCTGGATGTACAATCGTTATTGATGATATTCAAGCTGCTGTTGCTAAAGCTGGAGAAAATATGACAGATGTTAGTGCAGATAAAATGGGAGCTGGAGAAGTTACAACTATTTCTGATGGAAAAGTGAACACAACAACTGCTTCAGTTGCAGTAGACAAAGATGGTAAAATCGTTTGGTCTTGGGTAGATTGTGCACAACAAGATACAGAAGCAACAGGAGATAATCTTTTATCTAAATACGAAAAGAAAGAAAAATATGGTATGAAAGGTCAATCTCCAATCGGTAAAGAATGGAATGAGCAAATCGATGCTTATAAAGCATGGGCTAATGGAAAAACATTAGAAGAAGTTGCTAATGTTGAAACTATGGATTTCCATGGTGGAAAAGCTGCAAAAACTGGTTCTGAATTAGCTGCTGGATGTACAATCGTTATTGATGATATTCAAGCTGCGATGGCAGAAGCTGGAGAAACTTTACAGTAAAATGAAGGAAAAGTCATGAAATAAAAATCATGACTTTTTTTGTGGTTTTTTTTTATGTTTATTGCTATAATGAACACTGGTGATGAAATTGAAAAAAGGAATATTAAGCTTATTGGCTTTATCAATGATGAGTTTGGTCGTTGGATGTGAAAAAAAATATGAATTAATGAGTCATCATTTTACGGGACCATTTGATACCATTACGACTTATATGTCTTATGCCAATAATGAAGAAGAATTTAATGAACAATGTGATTATATTGAAGAACAGTTGAATTATTATGATCATCTGTTTGACAAGTATAATACATATGATAATATGAATAATCTCAAAACAATTAATGATAATGCAGGTCAAAAGGCCATTGAAGTTGATCTACCATTAATTGATTTATTGACACTAAGTATTGAAAGAAATAAAACGATTTCTTCTAAAGTGAATGTTGCTTTTGGAAGTGTCATTAATATTTGGCATGATTACCGTGATAAGGCTGAAGCTAATGGTGGTGTTGGTGAAGTGCCAGATAGCGAAGAATTAGAAAAAGCTAATTTACATACAAGTATTGATAGTATTCAAATTGATGAAAAGCAAAAGACTGTCTATATTGATGATCCTGAAGTTTCAATTGATGTAGGGGCCACTGCTAAGGGTTATGCGATTGAATTAATTAAAGATGGTCTGATTGAAAAAGGTGTTGATAATTTCTTATTGAGTGGTGGTGGCAATGTGGCCAGCCATGGTCAAAGAAAAATTCAAAAAGAAGGTGATTTTTATCTTGATGAATGTGCCGATAAATTCTGTGTCGGTATTGAATCACCTCAAGATGGTAATTATTCAGCAAGTGCAGATGATCCTGACAGTGAAAATGAAGCTGTTTTAGTTGTTCAAGGAGAATCAATTGTCACAAGTGGAGACTATCAAAGATTCTATCAGGATGATAATGGCATCAGATATCATCATTTGATTGATCCGGATACTTTATATCCAGCTGTTTATTTTAGAAGTGTCAGTATCATTACAGAAGATAGTGGCTTGGCTGATTTCTTGAGTTCAGCTGTCTTCTTGATGAGTTATGAAGATGGATTGAAATTGATCAATTCATTGGATGGTGTAGAAGCAATCTGGCTATTAGAAGATGGTCAAATCAGAATGTCAGATGGTTTAAAAGATAATGAAAATATTTATGTGATAGAAAAATCAAGATTGAAATAGGAGGAAAAGTATGCAAAGTTATAAAACCAAAGGAACATGTTCATCACGTATTGATTTTGATATTGAAGATGGTAAAGTAACACATGTGAAATTTATTGGTGGCTGTTCAGGAAATACACAGGGAGTAGCCAGACTTGTTGAAGGGATGAGTAAAGAAGAAGCTATTGCCAGATTAGAAGGTATTCGCTGTGGTGCGAAATCAACATCTTGTCCAGATCAGCTTGCAAAAGCATTAAAACAAGCTCAGTAGAACAAAACAATGTTCTACTTTTTTTGTCTTTTTTAGTTGTTGTCTACATATGATAGATTAGGTGATGTCTATGATGATACGTAGAATGAAAAAAATGCAACTGTTATGTGGAATTCTTTTAATATTACAACTGGTATGTTTTCAATGGATGATTCCATTTCATTTTTTAGCTGTTTTGTTGAGTATCATTATTATAATTAATCAAAGATGGTTTAAAGTTATACAACTTCAATATCATTTTTATTTAATTGGTTTATATTTTTATCGTTTATGGGTTTTAAGTATTGAAAGTTTTTATTTTTTAGATTTGATTTATGTTGTGTTTTGTCTGTATATTGCGATTATGTTAATTCTTTTCTCGTTTCATTGTATCTTATAATGATTTTTTTTGTTATAATGTAGCATAAAGGAGGCGGTTATGATGTTTGGTCATTTGCAGATTTATAGTGGTTATAGTTTTCAGCAAAGTACAATTTTAATTGAAGATTTGGTTATGGCTGCAAAAGAGAAACATTTAGATGCCTTAGCCTTAACAGATAAAAATAATATGTTTGCGACAATAGAATTTAGTGAAACATGTTTAAAAAATAATATTAAACCTATTTTGGGCATGGAAGCCAGTGTCTTGATTGATGGAAATATTTACCCATTTATTCTTTTGGCTATTGATGATCAGGGTTATTTTGATCTGGTTCAAATCTGCTGTGAGATTAACTTAAGTCAAGATCGAGCCATTGCCCTAAATAAACTGGCGTTGTATCATGAACATCTTTATATCATTTCTGGTTTGGAAGATGGCATTATTGAACGTCATGTCGCAAAGGAAATGGAAGATGAAGCGATTAAATATATGCGTTTATTTCAAGAACTTTTTCATGATCATTATTATATCATGTTACAAAATCATCGTTTAAAATTTCAGGAACAACGCAATCAAAGAATCATATCTTTGGCTCGTTATGTTAAAGTCAAAGTGATTTGTTCTAATGAAGTGCGCTATTTAAAAAAACAGGATGCTTTGGCTGTTGATTTGATGCAGGCTTCTTTAAGTGGAACGGTCTTAGATGTGCAATATGAGCCATTGACGCAAGAAAAATATTTAAAAAGTGAAGCTGAAATGGAACAGTTATTTTCATCAGAGATTATTGAAGAAACAAGAAAAGTGTTAGTGACATGTAAAGCGACAGTGCCTTTACATGAAAAATATTTACCAACATATCCTGTCCCACATCAGGGAAAAGCTGTTGATTATTTAAGAAGTTTATGTAAGGTTGGATTAAAGAAACGTTTTGGTCATCAGGATATTCCCATCGCTTATAAAAAACGTCTACAATATGAATTGAATGTGATTCATGAAATGGGATTTGATGATTATTTTTTAATTGTCTGGGATTATGTTCGCTGGGCAAAAGTGCATAAAATTCAAGTCGGACCTGGAAGAGGGAGTGCGGCTGGAAGTCTGGTTGCCTATGTTTTAGGAATTACCAATATTGATCCATTACGTTATGATTTGTTGTTTGAGCGTTTTTTAAATCCTGGTCGTGTTTCTATGCCTGATATTGATATTGATTTTCAGGATGATCGTCGTGATGAAGTGATTCGTTATGTTATTGATAAATACGGTCAGGATCATGCCGCACAGATTGTCACTTTTAATACTTATGGACCTCGTGTAGCAATCAAAGAAATGGGAAAAGTCATGGGAATTCCACTTGCACGATTAGAATTAATTGCCAAGATGATACCGACTTCTCCTAAAAACAAAAAAACGATTACGCAGATGTATCAGACTTCTGCGCAGTTTCAATCTCTGATCAATCAAGATCCACGTCTTAAAAAAATCGTTGGAGCAACGAGTATTATTGAACATTTACCACGTAATGTATCAACACATGCGGCGGGAGTTATTTTATCTAGACGTGCTTTACATGAAGTTGTGCCATTAGTTGTAGGGCCAACTTCAACATTAATGAGTCAATATTCTAAAGATTATATTGAAAAAGCTGGTTTTCTGAAGATGGATTTTCTAGCTCTTAAAAATCTCACAATGTTAGATTATATTTGTAAAGATATTGAACACAATGAAGGGGTTTCTATTGCATTGAATCAATTGCCATTAGATGATGAAAAGACATATCGTCTGATTTCCAAAGCAGATACTTTTGGTGTCTTTCAGTTAGAATCTTATGGGATGCGTCATTTGTTAAGACAGATGAAACCTTACTGTTTTGATGATATTGTGGCAGCCATAGCCTTGTTTAGACCAGGACCTATGGAAAATATTCCGACTTATTTAAAACGTCGCAGTCATCAAGAAAAGATTACATATCCTTTAAAGGAATTAGAACCTATTTTAAAATCGACTTATGGCATCATGGTTTATCAGGAACAAATGATGCAGGTTGCCCAAAAAATGGCAGGTTTTTCACTTATGAAAGCTGATATACTGAGAAAGGCAACATCTAAAAAAGAAACACAGCTGATGCAGTCCATGAAAGAAGAATTTATTCAAGGTTGTTTAGATCATGGTTTCACTCAAGAAAAAGCCATTGAAGTTTTTGGCCTGATTGAAAAGTTTGCCGATTATGGATTTAATAAGTCACATAGTGTGGCTTATGGATACGTGGCTTATCAGTTGGCATATTTAAAAGCCAATTATCCACTTTACTTTTTTGCATCTATCTTATCTAATGAATTATCAAGTGAAAATACAAAGGTGCATTGTATTCAGGAGTGTAAAGCTTATCATGTCCAGATTTTACCACCGTCAGTTAATTATTCTCAGGCTCGTTTTATGGTGGAAGATGGGCACATTCGCTATTCTTTATTAGCCATTAAAAATGTTGGATATGCGGGTTATAAAGCTATTGTTGAAGAACGTGAAAAAGGATTATTTTTAGATATTTATGATTTTATGATGCGTATGGAAAATTCACATTTATCTAAAAAAATGTTAGAATCATTGGTTGATGCAGGGGCTTTGGATGAGTTTGGAATGTCACGTCAAACCATTTTAAAGAATCTAGATGCAATTAGGGATTATGGACATTTAAAAGAAAATCTGGGGATTGATGAAAAACCAGTTTTAACGATTTATCAAGATCAACAGGAAGAAAAACTCGCAAGAGAAAAAGCTGTATTAGGTGTGTATCTATCTATGCATCCTATTGAACTGATGAAACAAAAGATTCAGACAGCTTATGTTAATGTGGCTGATTTGGATGAATATATCCAAAAGACAGTCAATGTGGTTGTGCAGTTACAACGTGTTAAAAATATTACTGATCGTAAGGGTCAGGAAATGTGTTTTATTGAAGCAATGGATGAAACAGGTAGTATGGATGGTGTTGTCTTTGCTTCAAGTTATAAAAACATAGGAATGATGTTAAAGAAAGGAAATATTTGTCTTATTCAGGGAAAAGTAGATATGAAAGATAAATTATCTTTGATTGTGGATAAGGCAAGGGTTGTTGAATAGATATGGAAGAATTAATTTTGATTGATGGAAATTCATTGTTATTTAAAGCTTATTATGCAACAGCATCAATGGGAAATTTAATGGTGAATAAAGATGGGATACCAACCAATGCAGTCTTTGGCTTTGCGAATATGTTACAAAAGATATTAGAACGTGAAAGTGCCTATATTGTTGTGGCATTTGATTATGGTAAAAAGACATTTAGAAATGATTTATTGGAACAATACAAAGCCACAAGAAAAGAGACACCGGATGAATTAAAATGTCAGTTTGCAATGGTCAGAGAATTTCTAGATGCTTATTCTATTCCTTATTATGAATTAGAGGGATATGAAGGTGATGATTTAATTGGAACATTATCAAGGCTAGGGGAAGAACAAGGTTTAAGCGTGTCTATTTTTACAGGAGATAAAGATGCTTTTCAGCTTGTTTCTAAGCAGACAACAGTTTATCGTACTGTGAAAGGTGTCACTCAGCTTGATGTTTATACACCTGAAACAATTCAGGAAAAATATGGTTTGGTTCCTGATCAGATTCGTGATTTTCTAGGACTTATGGGAGATAGTGCTGATAATATTCCTGGAATTAAAGGTGTAGGTGAAAAAACAGCTTTAAAATTGCTTCATGAGTATGGGACGATTGAAAACTTAAAGGAACATATGCATGAAATCAAAGGAAAAATGGGTGAAAAGATTCGTGAAAATATTGATATCGGACTTCAGTCTAAGAAAATAGCTACGATTTTAAGAGATGTTCCTGTGACATTAGGTTTAAATCAGGCCCGTTATGATGGATATGATTTTGAAAAGCTCAAAGCTTTTTATACACATTATGATATGAATTCATTATTGAAAAAGATTTCTGTTGAATCACGTCCAACATCAAAAACGGATTTTCAATATGAAGTTGTTCAAAAAATGCCACCTATTCAAGAAGACAGTAGTGTTTTAGGTGCTATTTATGATTCTAATTATCATAAATCCATTGTTTTAGGATATGCTTTATATAATGCACATCAGGCTTATTTCATTACTTTTGAAGATGCTCTCAAAGATCAGCAGTTTTTAGACTATTTAAAAGATGAGCATTATCATAAATACAGTTATAATATCAAAGCTCAAATTTTATCAGCCAAATGGAATGGTATTGAAATCAAAGGTATGGACTTTGATTTACAATTAGCCTCTTATATTTTAAATCCAAGTTTAAAAGATGAAATGAAATATATTGGAGATTATTATGGTTATACATCTTTACAATATGAAGAAGAGGTTTTTGGAAAGAATACAAAGAAACATATTCCTGAATTAGATTTATTAGCCAAACATACCATTTCTAAAGCGAAGGCTATCTATGATTTAAAAGATCAGGCCATTGAAAAACTAAAACAGGAAGAACAGTATGATTTGTATCAGAATCTAGAATTACCAGTCACTTATATTTTGGCTCAAATGGAATATGTTGGAGCTAAGATAGATGTTGATGTCTTGAAAAAACTGGAACAGAATTTTGATCAGCAGATTAAAGAAATTGAAGAAGATATTTATATGCTGGCTGGTGAAAAATTCAATATTGCTTCTCCTAAACAGTTAGGTGATATTTTATTTCATAAATTAGGTTTGCCTAATGGTAAAAAAACAAAGAGTGGATATTCTACATCACAGGATATCTTAGAAAAGATTGAAGACTTACATCCTATTGTGCCTTTGATTCAACAATATCGTATGTTGACAAAATTATCATCTACATATGTCAAAGGATTACAGGAACAAGTCTTTCCTGATGGTAAAATTCATACCATTTTTAATCAGGCTTTAACACAGACAGGACGTTTATCATCTATTGATCCTAACTTGCAAAATATTCCTGTCCGTCAGGAAGAAGGAAAACTGATTCGACAGGCTTTTGTAGCGAGTCATGATTATTTAATATCTTTTGATTATTCACAGATTGAATTGCGTATTTTAGCACATTTGGCTCAAGTGAAATCATTGATTGACGCTTTCCATCAAAATAAAGATATCCATACACATACAGCGGCACTGGTTTTCAAAGTCAAAGATGAAGATGTCACTCCACAAATGCGTCGTCAGGCCAAAGCCGTTAACTTTGGAATCATTTATGGTATGGGAGAATTCCGTTTATCTAAACAGATCGGTGTGACATTATCTGAAGCTAAAGAATTCATTCGTCGCTATTTTGAAGAATATCCTGAAATTCAACAATATATGCATCGTGTTGTAGAAGACTGCAAAAAAAATGGTTATGTATCTACGGTATTGAATCGTAAACGTTATATTCCAACTATTAATGATAAGAATTTTATGGTGCGTGAACAGGCAAAACGTTTTGCGATGAATTCTCCAATTCAGGGAAGCGGTGCTGATATTTTAAAACTTGCGATGATTCAGGTAGATCGTTTAATGAAAGAAAAGAAAATGAAATCACAAATGATTTTACAGGTGCACGATGAATTGATTTTTGATGTTTATAAAGAAGAATTGGATGAAATGATGACGATCATCAAATCAGCTATGGAAAATGCCTTCCAAATGGAAGTTCCATTAAAAGTAGATGGAACTTATGCGACCAACTGGTATGATTTAAAATAAGGATTATATGCCAGAATTACCAGAAGTAGAAACCGTCAGGCGTACTTTAAAGAATTTTATTTTAGAACGCCCTATTTTAGGCATTGATGTTTATTATGATCGTATCATTCAGGGAGATACACAATTATTTGTCAAAAGTCTTCAACATGAAATCTTTTGTGATATTGATCGTGTTGGAAAATATCTGATTTTTAAATGTCAAAATCATGCATTTGTTTCTCATTTGCGTATGGAAGGAAAATTCCATATTGTTGAAAGTGATGAGCCTGTCAGTAAGCATACACATGTTGTCTTTCATATGGATAGGCATCAGGATTTAAGATATATAGATACAAGAAAGTTTGGACGAATGGAATTGGTGAGTCTGGATGATTATCGTGAACAGTTGCCTTTAAAGAAATTAGGCCCAGAACCTTTTGAAATCACAACAGAGGCTTTATATGAACGTTTGCATCATTGTTCTTTGCCTATTAAAACAGCCTTGCTTGATCAAAGTATGATGTGTGGGATAGGAAATATCTATGCCAATGAGATATGTTTTTATATGCATATCGATCCACGTACGAAAGCTTCTCGTTTATCTCGAAAAAGAGTGGATGAATTAAGAAAGGTTGCGATTATGGTATTACAAAGTGCCATTGAACAGGGTGGCACAACGATTCATTCCTTTGATGCTAATGGGATACATGGTCTGTTTCAGGTTCAGCTTAAAGTTCATGGACAAAAGGTTTGTCCAGTCTGTCATCATGATATTAAAAAAGTCATGGTTCATCAGCGTGGCACTTATTTTTGTCCACAATGTCAAAAGAAACGTTATTAAGGGGTGTGAAAAATGAGTCGAGTCATTGGAATTACGGGGTCAATTGCAGTGGGAAAAAGCAGTGTGACACAATATTTAAGAACACATGGTTATTGTGTTTTGGATGCTGATGAGATTTCACATCAGGCTTTAGAAAAGAACAGTGGATGTTATCATCAGATCATTGCTCACTTTGACTGTTTAGATGAAAATGGAAATATCAGTCGCCAAAAGCTGGGACAGATTGTTTTCCATGATGCCAAAAAGAAAGCTTTATTAGAAAGTATTATTCACCCTTATGTGAAAACAACATTACAGGAGGGAATTGAGACTTCTCAAGAACCGCTGATCTTTTTAGATGTACCATTATTATATGAAACGCATATGGATGAAATGTGTGATAGTGTCATTGTTGTTTATGTTGATGAAATGACTCAAATGAAACGTCTGATGGCACGCAATCATATTGATGAAACACAGGCTCAACATTTAATGAGTCAACAAATATCTATTGAAAGAAAAAAAGACATGGGAGATTATATCATTGATAATCGTTATGGTTTTGAAGAGTTATATCAAAATATAGAAAGGGTATTAAAGGATTTAAAAGATGAAACTGTATGTGACTGATTTATATCGTGTAGAAATGCGTTATCCGCTTGATGACGTACAAATAGATACATTATATTCTCTGTATCAGCCTTTGATTGGCATGAATGCAACGCATTTGTATATGATGCTTGTCATGGAAGGAAAACGTATGCGCCGTTTTATTGCACCTTGTCCACTTTCACGTTTAACATCTTATATGTCAATGAGTGTCATGGATATGGAAAAAGCTTTACGTAGTTTAGAAGCAATAGGATTGGTGAAAACCTATGTCAAACATGAAAATGATATAACCCAGTATATTTATCGTCTTTATGCCCCTTTATCTTTAAAAGCATTCTTTAAAAATCAGATTTTATCTTCATTATTACAGTTATCTTTATCTGAAGATGATTTTCAAAAAACAGTGCAATATTTTAAGATTTCTTTAGAAAATCTAGATGGTTATGAAGATATTACAGCAAGATTTCAAGATGTTTTTACTATCCAGCATTCTCCCCCAAAAACACGTCTTTTAAAATACAATGAAGATTTGATCCATCAAACAACACAGGATGTCAAAATAGATTATGATTATGATTTATTGTATCAGAGTTTAGCAGATTATCAGGTCAATCGTTCTTTACTGAGTCAGGATGATTTGAAGTATGCGACAGAACTGGCTTATGTTTATCATGTTGATGCTTTAACATTGGCAGGCATCATGAAGGATGCTATGGAATCACAGGGAATCAATCGTAGTCGTATGAAACAGGCAATTCAAAAATATTTTGATGTATCTCAAACATCTCAACTGCAGGAAGTTTATCATAAGCAGCCTTTACAGTTTCAAACATCAGATCAGACTTCATCACCACTTGTTTTACATATGAAATATTTAGATTCCTTAACACCCTATGATCTTTTAAAAGATAAACAGGGAGGCAAAGAACCTGTCTATCATGATTTAATGATTGTGGAAACATTAATGGTTCAATTAGGTTTAAAACCTGCTGTGGTGAATGTTTTGATTGAATATGTCTTAGGTAAGAATAACAATCGTTTATCAAAACGTTATTGTGAAGCGATTGGTGCTTCATGGGCCCGTAAGAATATTCAGACGGCTATGGATGCCTATCGTGAATTGATGAATCAATCCACACCAGAACAATCCAAAGAAGAAGAGGTTTCATCATCTTCATCACAAAGTCAAGTGTCATCACAAGAGCTGATGGACTTACTTAATCAATTGAAGGAGGGACAATTATGATCAAAATATCTGATATGATCGTCAAAGATGATATTGAAAAGTTAAAAAAAGAAAGCCAGTATGCATTATTAAAGGAACAAAATATTCAAGCTTTTTTAAAACAGAATCATTTAGATCCATCTGTTATGGATGATTACTGGGTAGAATTTTTAGATTATAATGATGATTTTCATGTTTGTCAGTCATGTCAATCTTTAAATCAGTGTCCTAAGGATACCATAGGTATGCAAAAAATATTAAAATATTATGATGGTGAAATTGTTTTAGAACTGCAAAGCTGTCCTTTTGGTAAAGAAATTGAAAAGAAGAGAAAACTTCTCGATCACTTTGTGATGAGTAATGTTAGTGAAGATTTAATGCTGACAGATTTGTCTTCACTCAAGATTGTTGAAAATGCGGCGAAACTTTCAGCTAATCATCAAAATGCTTTAGGACATATTCTTAAGTATTCACAGACACCCACTTCACAAGGACTTTTCTTACATGGTCCAATGGGAAGTGGAAAGACAACATTGTTGGCTGGTTTGATGAATAGTTTAGCTAAGAAAGATAAACAGATTGGATTTATTCATTTTCCAACTTATCTGATTGATCTCAAAGCGAGTTTTTCTTCTGGTGATAATGAATACGCTATGGATAAGTTGTTGAAGGTTGATTATTTACTGTTGGATGAATTAGGTGAAGAAAATATCACAGCGTGGTCACGTGATGAAATTCTATTAACCATTTTATCTTATCGTTTATTGAATCATTTACCTACTTTTTTTACAAGTATGTATGGTTATAATGAATTAAAAAAAGTCTATACTTTAAAAAAAGGTGATGAAATTCGTGCAAATACAATTATTTCAAAATTGAAAGCGTTAAGCATTGAAATAATGCTTGACTGAACCAAAATGACGATATAGAATGTACTCGAAAGTATAGAATACAACGTCATTTTATGATAAAATAATAACGAAAAAAGCGAGAGGAGAGTAGTTATGGTGAAATGCATTGGAGTATTAACTTCTGGTGGAGATGCGCCAGGAATGAACGCAGCTATCCGTGCTGTAACAAGAACTTGTTTAAACAAGGGAATTAAAATTTATGGGGTGCGATTAGGATATAAAGGACTTCATGATGGTGAATTTATTGAATTCGATAGGCATAGTACACGTAATATTATTAACATTGGGGGAACATTCTTAAAATCTGCACGTTTTCCTGAATTTAAAGACCCTAAAGTCAGAGAAGAAGCCATTGAACAAATGAAAAAAGTTGGAATGGAAGCTTTGGTTGTTATTGGGGGAGATGGAAGCTATAATGGAGCTTTAAAATTAACAGAAATGGGAATCAACTGTATTGGTATTCCTGGAACAATAGATAATGATATTCCTGATACTGATTTTACAATTGGATTTGATACAGCTTTAAATACAATTGTAGATGCTTTAGATAAATTAAGAGATACATCAAGCTCACATCAAAGATGTACAATTCTTGAAGTTATGGGAAGAAGATGTGGTGACTTGGCTGTTCATGCAGGACTTGCCTGTGGAGCAGAAATGATTGTGACAAGCGAAAGTGGTTTTGATGAAGAAGAAGTCATTGAAACTTTAAAACGTTCAAAAGCTTCTGATAAAAAACATGCTTTGGTTGTTATTACTGAACATATTACTGATGTTCATGAACTTGCAAAACGTGTTGAAGAAGCAACTGGTTTTGAAACACGTGCTAATGTTTTAGGACATATGCAAAGAGGTGGACGTCCATCTGCTAGAGATCGTGTTTTAGCTACTCGTATGGGAATCAAAGCTGTTGAATTATTAGAAGAAGGTAAAGGCGGTCTTTGCATTAGTGATGTTAAAGGTGAAATTGTTGGACTACCAATTCAAGAAGTCTTAGGACATAAACGTAAAGTCAATCAAGGTATTTACGAAGATGTATTAAAACTTCGTTAAATATAAACTAAGCTATAGGAGATTAATTGAGAATGAAAGATAAGATGAAGAAAACAAAGATTATTTGTACAATTGGACCTGCATCTGAAGATCCAAAAATGTTAAAAAAATTAGTTTTAGCTGGTATGAATGTTATGCGTTGTAACTTCTCTCATGGTGATTATGAAGAACATGGTAAAAAAATGCAAACAATGCGTGATGTCAATGCTGAACTTGGGACAAACTGTGCTATTTTATTAGATACAAAAGGGCCTGAAATTAGAACTGGTGATTTTGAAGGTGGATTTACTGAATTTAAAAAAGGACAAGTATCTACAATCTGTGTGGAAGATATCGTAGGGACTGCAGATCGTTTCACAATCACTTATAAAGATTTATACAAAGATGTTAAACCTGGTGGATTTATCTTAGTAAACGATGGTCAAGTTGAATTATTAGTTGACCATGTTGAAGGAACTGATATCGTTTGTGTTTGTGCAAATGATGGTAAAGTCAAAAATAAACGTGGAATCAATGTTCCTGGTATCGAACTTGGATTTGATTTCATTTCTGAAAAAGATAGAGCTGACTTAGAATTTGGATGTCAACAAGATGTAGATTACATCGCTGCATCATTTGTACGTCGTCCTCAAGACGTTTTAGATGTTAAAAAAGTATTAGTTGAAAATGGAAAACCTGATATTCAAATCATCGCTAAAATTGAAAATAGCGAAGGTGTTGAAAAAATGGATGATATCATTAAAGTTGCTGATGGTATCATGGTTGCACGTGGGGATTTAGGTGTTGAAGTTCCTGCTGAAGATGTACCATTAATTCAAAAAGAATTAATCAGAAAATGTAAAGCAGCTGGTAAAGTTGTTATTACTGCAACACAAATGCTTGAATCTATGCAAGAAAATCCAAGACCAACTCGTGCTGAAGTCAGCGACGTTGCAAACGCTATTTATGATGGTACTGATGCTATTATGTTATCTGGTGAATCTGCACAAGGTAAATATCCAGAAGAAGCTGTTATGGTTATGAACAAAATTGCAATTAAAACAGAATCTACATTAGATTATGCTTCATTACATAGAAAAGCTGTCAGAACTGCATCTGATGATCCTTCTGAAGCTATCTGTATGTCAGTAGCTGAAATTGCAACAAAATTCAATGTTGCTGCCATCGTTGCATTTACAGAATCTGGATTTACAGCAAAGAAAATGTCTAGATATAGACCAGAATGTCCAATCATTGCGGCAACTCCATATGAAAAAACAACTAAGAAATTAGCAATTAACTGGGGTGTTAAATCTGTCACATGTAAACACATGGATACAACAGAAGGTTTATTAAACTTAGCTGAAGTTATTGCAAAAGAAAACGGTGTTAATGCTGGGGAAACAATCCTTGTTACTGGAGGAACTCCTGGTGTTCGTGGAACAACAAGCTACTTACAATTAATCACTGTTAAATAAATTTTCAATCAATTTCTATTCATGAGAAAAGTATCACTTTCAAAGTGATGCTTTTTTATGTAAAATTTACATTTTAGAGATTTTTTCATATTTTATACACAAAAATATGATATTTTAAATATAGAAAAGAAATAAAGAGAAAGGTATGCTGAAATATGTTTCATCAAGCAGGAGATAAACTGAAGGTTTGTTCCTATTTATTTATGATTTTCTATACAATAAAATCACTCATTTTTCGATTACAATATATATTGTCAATTGAAAATTTATTCAGTTTTTCAAAAGATATTGTTTTTGCATTCATTGTGTCATTATTGATTTATGGCTGTAGCTATATAGTGAAATTATATGAAAATAAGAATATTTTATAAACTCCAAAAATGACAGGGGGGGGTACATAACGTGACTTATAAAGTATCTAAAATTTTAAAAGTATGTGCTTATATTTTCTTAGTTGGGAGTATCTTACAACAAGGATATACAATAGCGATGAATACATCTTATTTAAATACTGGTGAGCTAATGGGAGTAGAATCCATGCTGATGATGTTGTGGTCTTGTTTTATCTCCTTTTTACTTTCATTAATCATCTATGGATTTGCAGAAATTATTGAATATTATGAAATGAAAAAAACAAAAGATACAGATATCTTGACAAATGAGAATAATGATGTAAAATAACTTTACAAGCAATGATTTAGGATATGTTTTTATAAGTGATTGTTTAGAGAAAAGATGGTTGGTGAAAATCTTTGATAGCTTATAGAAATACTCCCTAATAGGCTACACTCGAAAGAGATTGTCGTAGAACTGCGTTAAAGTTTTGAGGTTATCTGATAGATAATGAATAAAGGTGGTACCACGAGATTTCGTCCTTTGGATGAAATCTCTTTTTTATTAAGGGGGTCAGATATGGAAAAAGGACATTTAGAATTTCCTGATTATCATCATGAAGAATCAATGAAAGCATTGATTCAAGCTATGAAAGATGATCATAATCCTTTTGGTGTCAATGGTGCAGGTTCTTTTGAAAGCTGTTCAAGTTATCAGGAATGGATTTCAAGAGAAAAGAAGAATCATTTAGGTATTGAATTAGAAGATGGTTTTGTTCCAGGGACAGAGTTTTTATATGTTGTCAATAATCAAGTGATTGGTTGTATTCATATCCGTCATTGCTTAAATGAGGCTTTATTCAAACATGGTGGACATATTGGCTATTCCATTCATCCTGATTATCGTAGGCAGGGATATGCTACAGATATGTTGAAACAGGCACTTCAATTTTGTCAACAATGGGAAATTGAACCCGTATTAATCACTTGTCATCAAGATAATGTGGCTTCAAGAAAGACCATTGAAAAATGTGGTGGTGTTTTTGAAAATCAATATGATGATATTTTAAGATTTTGGATAGGAGGAAAGAAATAATGAGAGATTTTATTAATGAAGAAGCTTTAAATACTTTAAATCATTCATGTGCACATGTGATGGCACAGGCAGTTAAGCATTTATATCCTCAAGCTAAATTCTGGGTTGGACCAGTTGTGAGTGAAGGATTCTACTATGATATTGATTTAGGTGACCAGGTGATTACTGATGATGATTTACCTAAAATTGAAAAAGAAATGAAGAAAATCTGTAAAGATGGAAAAAGAATTATCAGAGAAGAAATTTCTAAGGAAGAAGCTTTAGAAATGTTTAAAGATGATCCTTATAAGTTAGATTTAATTCAAGGTTTAGAAGATGGACATATTACATGTTATCGTCAAGGAGACTTCGTCGATTTATGTAGAGGGCCACATGTAGAAACTGTCAAATTATGTAAGAATTTTAAATTATTAAAACATTCTGGGGCTTACTGGAAAGGTGATAAAAACAATAAAGTTCTACAAAGAATTTATGGTGTTTGTTTCCCAACAGCTGAAGAGTTACAGGAACATTTAGACTTTTTAGAAGAAGCTAAAAAAAGAGATCATAAAAAATTAGGAAAAGAACTTGATTTATTTATGATGAGTGAATATGCACCAGGTATGCCATTTTTCTTACCACATGGGATGTTATTAAGAAATACATTAGAACAATACTGGTATGAAGAACATGCCAAAGAAGGATATCAGTTCATTAAAACACCAATCATGATGTCAAGAGAGTTATGGGAAACTTCAGGACATTGGGATAACTATAAAGAAAATATGTATACAAGTGAAGTTGATGAGCGTGAATTTGCGATTAAACCAATGAACTGTCCAGGAAGTATGCTTGTTTATAAAAATGGTTTACATTCTTATAAAGATTTACCACTTCGTATGGGAGAACTTGGACAAGTGCATAGACATGAAGCCAGTGGTGCTTTAAATGGTTTATTTAGAGTACGTACTTTTACACAGGACGATGCACATATCTTTATGACACCTGATCAGATTGAAAGTGAAGTTGTACGTTTGATTTCATTTATTGATCGTGTTTATTCTAATTTAGGCTTACCATATGATATTGAATTATCAACTCGTCCAGAAGAAAAATATATTGGAGATTTAGAAATCTGGGAAAAGAGTGAAGCAGCCTTAGCAGCAGCATGTCAAGCAGCTGGAAAAGACTTTAAAGTCAATCCTGGAGATGGAGCTTTCTATGGTCCAAAACTTGACTTCCATGTCAGAGATTCTTTAGGAAGAGTTTGGCAATGTGGAACAATCCAATTAGATATGAACTTACCAGAAAGATTTGATTTAACATATGTGGATCATAATGGTGAAAAAGTGAGACCAGTTATGTTACATCGTGTGATCTTTGGTTCTATTGAAAGATTTATTGGTATTTTGATTGAACACTTTGCAGGGGCATTCCCATTATGGTTAGCACCAACACAAGTCAAAGTGATTCCAGTTAAAAATGAATATCATTTAGAATATTCAAAAGAAGTCTATAAACTTCTAGAAGACAAAGGAATTCGTGTGGAATTAGATGATCGTGAAGAAAAATTAGGTTATCGTATTCGTGAAGCACAGATGAAGAAGATTCCATATCAGCTAGTCTTAGGTGATAAAGAAAGAGATGAAAGAACTGTGACTTTTCGTCAATATGGTGAAAAAGACCAAATTACTGTATCATTAGATAAATTTGTAGATATGGTCTTAAAACAAATTGAAGAAAAATCGGTAATCTAAAATAACACGGAGTTGTGGGTTTTTGGATTATAAGAACTGGTGGGAAGAATAGCCTTCCCACTATTTTAAAACTGTATAGGAGAATCATGATTTGATGATGAGTCATGGTTCTTTTTTTCTGTTCTTTCTATCAGTTTATCTAACTTCAGATTGATTTCCTGAGTCAAATCATCCAGTTCATCTGCATATTCATATACCATATTGAGTTTGTACAGTATATCTTCCAGCACTCGCTGTCTATTGACAATGCTTATATCATGATCATCCACTATCAGTGCATAAATTTTTTTCTTGTCATCATTCTGTAAAATCTCCTCTGTTTTTGATTGGATATATGTGATATGTTGAGTCCTTATTGAGACAGTACATGATTCTCGTTCTGAAGCGATGCCAGTTGAGGTATCCATTTGAACTGTGTTTCAGTAGCTTGATGGATTTGTTTCAGGTAACGCGCATGAAACAAAGAAAGAATGATATTTATCCTATTTTTTATAAGGCAGAAGAGGTGACTAAGATTTTAGATGTATCAAAGCCAACAGCTTATAAAATCATCCAAAGCCTTAACCAAAGAATAAAGATGAAGGATACATCACGATTGCAGGAAGAGTCAATAAGGATTATTTCTGGAAATGCATGTATGTTGGAGAACAGCATCGTGGAGTTGTAAATGGATATGTCAGTTAATAAGTATACGAAAAAGATAAAGGTTAATGGTGGCTATAAGGAAGTCACACAGTATGGAAGAGTATAGGGAATATAGTGAAAGAAATTGGGCATCTACAATAATAGAAGAAATTATCCTTTTTAGGTGTAGACATTTATATATATTGGTTATGAGAATTGTTGATGATTTTCGGAAAAACGGATGAAGATAATATTAGACATGATAGCCTGATAAAATATACAAATTTATGAAAGTGTGAGGATGATAAAGTAAATAATAGCTCAATAAATAAAAAGGTGAAATGAAAATTTAAATTCCACTTTGTATGTTTAAATTCTACTCTTCTTGTGGGTGTAGAATTTCAAATTACAAAGTGGAGTTTTGTATTACAAAAAATCATCTCAAATATTGATTTTTTATACGTCAGATCTTAAAATGAACCTGTAAGAAGCAATTTGACTCATTTATGAGAGTATAGTAAAGCTAGGGTCAAATTTTCTGTTTTTTCGCAATGTGAAATTCCACCCCGTGATGGTCTTATTTATTTGTATATTATGGGTATCCCTGTGTTTTGTTTATACTTTATTTTTTAGATAAGAGTGACTGAGTCAGATTGATCTTATCTGGGTCAATATGTTCGATTCCAAAGTAGCTTGCAACTTCTTTGGAAAACAACAAAGTGAAGATAAAAAATGGTGTTTTGTCATTCAGCTTTGGACGAGCATACGAATTAATGTGAGACATCATCAAATTGATGTCTTTTTGCATATAAAGATCAAATGGTTTTCCTTTCGGTACGATTCTTCTTATAAATTCATGATTAACTTCGCAGTCACCTTTTTCAAACGGAGAACTAGGATGACAGTAAAACATATATGTTCTTCTGTTTCCGTCTTCATCAAACTCAATGGCTTTTGGATTGGAGAACTCAGGTCCATTATCTGCCAGGATGACAGGAAACAGCTTCATGAACATATCTCTTCCAAGATAATCATAAATGTCGTTGAAGACATCAATGACAGACTGTGCGTCATTATATTCTCTTCTAAAAGCAATCATAAATGTTGGCACTGTAAAATGAATTGTAAGCAGACAGGCACCACCTTTAGTGCCTTCAACTGTATCAATCTGGACAACAGGCATATCAGGTTTTTCCTTCATAAAATTTTCAAAATCTTCATATCTTCTTCCATCCAGACATTTTGAATCAATTTTGTATCTTGAAGACTTTTTTCTTTTTTTATAGGTTACCTGTCGAGGCAGGTCGATATTTCTCACTTTCAATATACCAGCATCAATAATCTTATAAAGAGTCTTTTCACTGAACATGATCTCATTCTTATGATGAATGTAGACATGATGAATGGATTGTCCCTGCTGGGCAATCAATGGATAAAGTAGCTCATTAAGATGATTGATTTCTTCTTGAGTAATGATGATACCTTTACGTGATTCAGAAAGTTTTTCTTGATATTTTTTATTGGCATCAAGTGCATAATAGATATGCTTTGTCAAAGTGCATTTCCTCAGATCAGGACAACCGTTGCAGACATATGGTGGTTTAGAAAGCTTAGGACAGATTTCTTCCACATAGTTGACGCATTCGTAGATGCAGCGAGTACAGGATCTGCAGAGCTGAGATTTCATAACTGGACAGTTATCGCAAGCAGAATTGCGTTCTTTGCATGTATGTCTGTTAAGACAGTTATTGAACGAACGACCAACTGTACCAATTTTACGAACAGAAAGATTCTTTTTGACTTCCTTTGAGATTGTTGTACAATCCTTATCCAGTTTTTTGGCAATCGCCTTGAAAGATTCATTATTTTTCAGACTGTTTTCAATTGTGATTCTATCATGAGCAGTCAAATGTTTCTGATTAGCCATGATGAGCACCTCCAGTAGAAGGGATACCCACTATTATTATAAAAGTTTGCAGGATTAAATTCTATCATCTAATTTGTAAAATTAAATTCCATATAAATTGATTTAGGGATGGAATTTCGTTTTTCAATTTACGCAATAAATAAAAAATATTCATTGTATTATAAAATATGCTATTTTATTGAAATGATATGATATACTTTAGTTATAATAGGTTAAAAGGTGATGACAAAATGCATATTTATCTATGGACAGATTATGAAGAAGAAAATAATTCGGAAATAGCAAAGCAAAATCCAAGCTTGATGAATTACATTGAAGATATGGATGATTCATATTATTTAGAGATTCCATTTGGTGAGATAAAGAAAGATTTAGAAATGCACTTTAGTTCAAAATACAAAGGATTGCTAATGACTTATATTGGGATGTTTACTATGAAGAAAGATAAAGACAGCATATCCATTAAAAATGATGACATTACATATTCTGTTATGGAGAGTAATATAAAGTTATGTTTAGAAACTGAATCAAATATCATTGAGTTTGAAGAAAAAGTTGATTTTTTATGTTCGGATTACTATGGAGATATTATGCTATTATTAAGATTTCATGACAGTCAAATGAAATTTATCATTACAAAGCATGGAAAGATGTTTTGGTTTAAGAACAATATGGATATTAATAAAAAACCAATTGTCTATAATAGTGATTTTTTTGAAAATAAAAAAATATCAATCAGAAAAATAATGAGCATATATTCATATGTTGTTAGATTTTATGATGAATATATGGCTATTCCATACATGGACTCACAAAAAAGAAAAGCATTAGAGGAAACTCAAGATATCATATTATCTCAGGTGGCAAACAAAGATATTATTAAATACTTTGATAATGTAAAAAATGAATACTCAATTTTCTTAACATTAAATAATACAAAAAATGGGAAAATAGCAAGATATCTAATAGATAAATACCATATGGAATATAATATGGTACCTAATTTTTTTATGGATGATAAAACATTAAATATTATACTCTATGAACCAGATGAGAAGGAGATACATCAGTATTACGAATATATCGTTCAAACGCATCGTAAATATTCTTCGTATTCAATATATAATATTGATATTGATTTATTATGTAAAGCTATGCAAAAAAGTAATAATTATTTGGCTAAAAAGAAGATTAATAGCTATTCTTTTAGAACTCTGAATGATGTAGAGTATGCACAGTGTCTGGGAATAATAAAAAATATATTATTGACATTTCCTTTAAATGAAGAGGAACTGTTTGCTTTTGTTAGTAGAATAAATGAAATTGCTTACAAAATTCCTAAATATAAATATGAAAAACAATTGCCTGAAACACCGCTTTATCCAAATACACCAAGATTACGTGAAATTGAAGATTTTTATTGGCGTACATATTTCAAAAATATAAAATATATTATTAGCGATAAGATTCAAAATAGTGATGAATTGACACCAGAAGAAATAGAATACAATAATGTGATGCAACCATACCAAGAAAAGAAGAAAGAGGTTAATAACATGTTAGCTAGTATGGAATCAACATTTCTTTCTGAAATGATAGACCGTGGATTGTATAATAATAAATGGAAAAATGAACAGGAATTATTTAAAGTGGTAAGAAGTTTATATTCAGATGCTATCTATCAATATCACTCAAAATTTCTAGAACTTCAATCATTAGATATTTTTATTCCGTCAATAAACTTAGGAATTGAATATCAAGGAGAACAACATTACATACCAATTGATTTCTTTGGTGGTGAAGATGGATTGAGGAAAAGAAAAGAACTGGATGAAAAGAAATTAGAGAAATGTAAAGCCCATGGAGTTATGCTGTTGTATTGGAAATACAATGAATTAATAACTAAAAAAACGGTTAAAGAAAAAATTGATGATTTTATTAATAATATAGAGTAAATAATTTTATCAAAATATATTCATATTTTTATGGTAATCTAAAATAACTCGGGGTTTTAGGGTTTTAGATTCTATATTAATACGGAAAAAAATATCTTCCTGTATTTTTGTATACAATAAAACCCACAGATAGTCTGTGGGTCAGTAAAAAGCTTTAGCGTAGTGATAATGTTAAAAACCTCCTGTATAATAGTATTGCGGCCTGGAAACTGCAAAACTAAA
>NZ_NFLH01000029.1 GCF_002160815.1 Massilimicrobiota sp. An134
GATCATGAACTCCATGTGTGAGCTAAGATATAGTGACTTTACAAATGAATTTTCATTTAAGACCATATAATCAATATATTTTAAATATAGTTACCAACATTTATCTAGGGTTAGATTTTCTATGAAATAAATCATTTTTATCATCAAAAAGCTTCTTTTAAAGAAAAGAATGACAAATTTTTTCATTGAAAAAGGCTTGATTCCATTCAAGCCTGATATTGTATTATCCTATTAAATCCATTTCTTTCATAACCTTATAAATACCATCTTGATCTGGATCAGTAAAGAAATATTTTCCTAACGCTTTTAAATTATCTGATGCTCCTTCATAAACAACACCTGTTTCGACTTCTTGAAGCATCTGATAATCATTCATACTATCACCAAAACCAACAGTATCTTTCATTTGACCATGAAAATGATTAACCACTTTTAAAATACCATCTGCTTTTGTACAATGCTTTAAAATAATTTCACCATTGATAAAATCATCTTCTTCTTTTGAAAAAGTCACAATATTAAAGAATTCTTCTAAAAATGGTACACAGTCATAAAAACTTTGTTTATTTGGAGCAATAAAGCACACTTTTGTGACACCTGTCGTTAAAATATTAAAGTCTTTAATTGGCAAACGATTTTCACCCATACGTCTGAGTTGAAAAAAGCGCATTAATTCAAGATTGTTTTCACAATCTTTTTGATGTTTCTGATCAAAAAATTCATTCACACCTGGTGTCTGATATAAAGCTTTTTTTGTTTCTAATGTAAACAGAATATGGTTATTGATGAATAGTGTCATGACTTCAGATAGAATATATTGATTCATAAAGTTTTCAAAAATATATTCTCCATCCACAATGACAAATCCTCCAGCACTACAAATAGCACCGTCAAATTCAATATTTCGAATATCCCCTACAATAGACGTTGGAGCACGCCCTGTACAAAGAAAAGCACGATGTCCATTTTGTCTTGCATTTTGAATGGCCAACTTTGTTTTCTCTGTTACCATTTTAGATTTTCCTACTAATGTCCCATCAATATCAAAAAATAAAAATTTTCCCATTATTTTCACCACCGCATATTATTATACATCATTTTTCAACATCCCATATAAAAATATCACTTTTTGAAAATAATTATGACAAAACTTCATCAATGAGTTGTGGCTTTCCAACAAATTCATCAGAAAAATCATAAGCATTGAAAATCTCAGTTTCAAGCTCCTGACTCAAACCTGTATTTGTATGAACTTCAACTAACACTTCACCTTTTTTCACAAAATCTCCTATTTTTTTATGAAGAACGAGACCGACACTATAATCAATGTCATCATCTGTTTTTTCACGTCCTCCACCTAGTTTCATACTCACTATTCCTAAAGGCTTTGCTTTTAAATCTTTGACATATCCTGTTTGTTGACTATAAACAGGAATCACTTCTTTTGCTTTAGGAAACATTTCTGGATGTCTGATAAAGGCATCATCGCCACCTTGAGCTTTGACCATAGCACATAATGTACGAAGTGCTTTTTTACTTTCAATAGCATCTTCAAGCATTTTTCTTGCAGTAATGAGAGAATCAGTTTTTTGAGCCTGAATTAACATATGACTTCCGGCCTGTAAACAAAGCTCTAATAAATCTTCTGGCCCATGACCATTTAAAGTATCAATAGCTTCTTTGACTTCCAGACTATTTCCAATAGCATAACCTAACGGCTGACTCATATTAGAAATGGTTGCTCTGGTATCTTTGCCTAGCGAATCACCAATTTCAATCATTGTACGTGCCAATTCTTTTGCTTCTTCAATGGTATTCATAAAGGCACCATCACCATATTTGACATCTAACAATATGGCATCACTCCCGGCTGCCAGTTTTTTTGACATAATAGAAGATGCAATTAATGGAATACAGGAAACAGTTGCGGTAACATCACGTAAGGCATACATTTTTTTATCGGCAGGATCCAAATGCCCACTCTGTCCAATAATCGCCAATCCACAATCATTAACCTGCTTCACAAAATCTTCTTCATCAATCATAATATGAAGTCCCGGTATAGATTCTAATTTATCCAATGTTCCACCAGTATGTCCTAATCCTCTTCCACTCATTTTAGCTACTGGTACTCCACAGGCTGCCACAATCGGTCCTAAAACCAAAGATGTTTTATCACCAACACCGCCAGTGCTATGTTTATCAACTTTGATTCCTTGAATACGACTTAAATCAATGACATCACCACTATGCATCATTTCTTTGGTTAAAATAGCTGTTTCTTCTTTATCTAAGCCTTGAAAACAAACGGCCATCAACCATGCACTCATCTGATAATCAGGTATATCACCTTTTGTATAACCTGCTACAATAAAGTGAATCTCTTCTGGAGTATGTTTGAATCCATCTTTTTTCTTTTCAATCAAATCAACCATTCGCATATTTTATTCCTCACTTTTCTTTTTTAAAAGATTACGAAATCTTATATCTCCATTATACACTCCCCAGATTGTGAATGCACTATTTATCCAAAAATTAATATGATTTAACATAACATCAAAAGCATATCCCCAGTTTGCTATAATACCACTTACTAAAATCAAATAAATGATCCACATCAAAACATATCCAAACTTTTTTCTTCTAAATATAAGATAATAAGCCAACCAATATCCATATGACAAATAATACATATTCGCAAATGGAGCCAAATGTTCTTCCAACATTAACCATCCTAAATCCCAGTGCCACGTAAAAGATATCCAAAATACACTAAGCATTGATACGATAAATAAAACCATATTCCATCTTTCATTGCGTTGCATCTTATGATAATCTTCTTTTAAAACTTGTGGAACAACTTCATGATGTTCTGTTTCATATTCTCCTAAGAAAAATTCACTTATAGTTATTCCTAATATTTCACATAAAGGGATATAAAGCGAAGCATCAGGAAGATGAATGCCCCTTTCCCATTTAGATACGGATTTATCTGTAACAGAAAGTTTTTCTGCCAATTGTTTTTGAGTCAATCCTTTTTTCTTACGACAAGTTGCTATGAATAATCCTATTTTCTTTTGATCCATAATGATTCCTCCTGCCTTTATTATAACGAAAACAGATAAAAAGGACACCACGTAAAAGTAGAATCATATAAAAAAGCAGTTCATCATTCCAATAAACTGCTTAAACTTTTCTATTTTCTTATTTTTTCAATTGAACAGGAATCCAAACCTCACTGTAGGCATAATGATCTTGATGTTCATCCATTTTTGTAAAAGAAAATGATAACGAATATGCCAGTTCATAATCAGAAGTTGGAAGCCACTTAGCATAAATGCTTGCCATTGTGTCTTGTAAAGTTGATGGGAATGGTCCTTCATTTGGAAATACTGCCCATGTAAGTGGAGGAACTGAAAGTTGATCAAATTGATCACTGATATCAACGCATGTCGTTAAGACACCAATCATATGTGTCAGTTGTCCTTTTTCTTCCAGAAAATCAGTATCAGAATCATAAGATACATTCACAATTTCATATGGTTCCATATTTTGTAGTTGATGCAACTCTCTTTTTTGTTCCTCTGTTATTTGACTTGCTAATTGTACAATTTCATTATTCACACCTTCAAATTGAAGTGATACACGTTTACTGACTCCTACAAAACGAAATGCTTCTTTTTGAATGATTTTATAATCCATATGTTAGCTCCTTGAATGATCATTATTAAAACATTGTTACCTTCTTATGCAATAACTTCTCTTAAAAATAGAATATCATAAAAATGGAATAAAAAATAGAAAGTTCACTATTGATTTAAAAAGTTTTCTACTATTGAATCACACAGCTATGAAAAATCTACATATGGATATATTTTAAATCAAAATAATCTCCATTTCCTTTTTATGATTCTTATTAATATACAAGCTCTTTATAAAGAAAATACAAAGTTTTATTCAAACTTTGTATCGACTTCAAAAATGCAATGTCCATTCAAATAATCTTTAACAGACATTCTTTTTTTACCTTCTAATTGTAATTCTGTAATCAGATAAACGCCATCATTCACTTTAACTCCAATAGCATCTTTAAAAATCTTGACAATTGTTCCATTGTCCTGATGAGCATGATGTTTCATCGCATTTTCACATTGATGAACTTGTCCTGCCCAGATTTTAACAGTCTTTCCCTGATAAGTTGTATAACTTCCTGGCCATGGATTTGTTCCACGAACTTTATTATAAACTTGTCGAGCAGACATATTCCAGTCAAGACGTTCATCTTCTCTAGAAAGAGTGGGCGCATAAGTCACTAGATTTTCATCTTGAGGTATACGTTGATTTATTCCCTTTAAAATATCTGGTAATGTTTCTTTTAATAATTTGGCACCTAAATCACTTAAACGATCATATAAAATACCTACTGTATCTTCTTCTAAGATAGGTGTTTCTTTTTGGGCAATCATATCTCCAGCATCCATTTTTTTGACCATATACATAATTGTGACACCTGTTTTCTCTTGTCCATCAATAATAGCCTGATGTACTGGTGCACCCCCACGATATAATGGTAACAATGATGCATGAACATTAATACATCCTAAACGAGGAATATCCAAAACAGCCTGTGGTACAATCTGACCATACGCTGCTGTAATAATCAAATCAGGTTTTAAATCTGCAACTGCCTGGTAATCTTCTTTAATACGTGCAGGTTGAATAACAGGAATATCATATTTTAAAGCTTCTACTTTTACATCTGGCATTGTCAAAACTTTTTTTCTCCCTACATAACGATCAGGCTGAGTGACAACACCAACAATATTGTAACCCTCTTCTATCAGCATTTTCAAAACAGCCAACGAAAATGATGCTGTTCCCATAAATACAATTCTTTCTCTCATTTCATTCACTCACTTTCACTATCTTATAATATTAGGCTATTTTTCCATTTTATACAATCTTTTTAATTCTTTTTTAAATCATTGACACATAGTTTTGTAAGACCATCTAGCATATATGGACTCATTTCTTTAATTGAATAAAGCTCTGGCATATAATCTTCAGGAATAAATGATAAGAGTTTATTTCTGACTTCATTCATATCATTTGTCATAGGCGAGTACACGGCAATTGCTTCAGGTCCCATAATACATATTGAAGGTAATAATGATTTTGTCACAAGCTCTAATACACCTTCTTGCGTCCATGCCAGTTTTGCACATTCATCAGAAAATTGCATACGATGAATAAAATAACGAACTTCTCCAGCAACCCCATTTCTTCCTGTCACAATCTGACCATGAGAAATAATACCTTGTCCTCCTACACCAAAACCAAATGGTTGTGAGTGAAAGATAATATTTTGATATTCAGGATGTTCCAAAGAAAATCCCACAACTGCAGCATTGGCATTATTACATACTAAAACTTTAATTCCATATTTCTTTTCAAATTCATTTTTTATATCCAGAATTTTTTCATCAGGTGAATTTCTTAACTGTTGATCATCTTTAACAATTCCTGGTGTTGCAATACCAATCATATCTACATATTGATGTTTTAATAAAACAGTATCAATAATATCATAAAGATCATAAACATTTAAAGAAGGTTTGATAATCATATTATGATCAATAATTTCACAATGATCACTCAAACGATAATAAATTCTTGTTTGTGCCTTATTATTAGAAATCACAATAGATAAAATACGATTTTCATATTCTATACAATGCGTATGATGTTTTTGCGCTTCCTGTGTTTTGTTAGTATAATACTCTTCAAGTTCATTTTGTAGAAATCTTAAAGCCCCTGGCGCATCATATGAAGCAAAAACAGTTGTGGGAATCTGAAGGACTAATTTATCTGTTAAACTTTCTTTTAAACGATTCAACATATAACCAATCTGTGGTGCAATCAAAACCACATCATATTTTTCAACTTCTTCATAAATACTTAAATAAGAAACAGCATCAAAATGATAATCCAACCCTAACATTCCTGCCACACTATTTAAGTTCTCTGCAAACATAGACGTTGTCAAACCAGATGAGCATGATAAAAGAACTTGTAAAGTTTTTTCATTTTTTAAACCAACTAATGTTTCTACCATTTCATCAAATAATTGTTTTGCATGATTTTCATCATTCAACTCAAAATGAAGATAGAATTTCACTGAATCATCTTTTTTAGAAACAATAGAGAACTCTACAATTGTGCTTTGTTCAATAACAGTAAAACGAATAGAAGCCTCTCCATAATCCGTAACTAATCTGATTAAAGATTCATTATCTTCTACAATCTGATATTCATCATTATGTTGCTCTTTAATCCATGATTGAAAATCAAAATCCAATTTCTTTTTTTCCGTATCCATATATTTTCCTCACTTTGATATTTGTTAATCATATTGTATCATTCACCATTATCGAATAAAACCCTTAAATAAAAAAGCAGAACAATGCTGGCATTGTTCTACATAAAACTTTCGTTTTTGTCCTTCTACTTATTATATGCATTTTTCGTATAAATAATCAACTATTTTTTTTACAAATGCATAATGAGATACGAGTATATTGTCTTTAATAAAATAATCCCTATGTTTAATAAATCTGACATGAATTAAATCTTTTAATCTGTTAAATTGTTTTTCTTTTAAGACAGAACTCGTACAAACTTCATTAAATAAAAATAAAGTTGCTATAAAATCATGGATTACTGGATTCATAATTTTTTTTCGTCTAGAATTTTTACTGATGTTTGGTATTTTTGTTAATAAAAGCACTAATTCTTTGCTTGGTTCAATTATATTTTTTGTGTTATTGTATAAATGTGTGTGAGTATAGGGTTTTCTTAAAGTGTTTAATAAGCAATTATTATGAGCTGATGCATTTCTAATAAATTTTAAAGGCCATAACAAATGATTTATTGTTCTAGACTTATTTTCTGGATAAAGTTCGTAATATAATTCAAAAAGTTTAATAAAATCACCAAATGAAAGGACTTCTACAATGTTCCATATAGCCCAATTATTTTGGTATTTATGAATCAAATCAGCACATGCAGAATCATTCTTCTTATGATTTATATTTTGTTTAATATATGGATATTTTATAAAAAGTTTGTCAATAATATGATATCCATCTTCTTTATCATTGTGAGTTAAATCATTAATTAATTTTACTTTTAAAAAATGCTCTGTATCTAAAGATAGTTTGATAATATATTCCCTTAAATACATATCAAGTTTTGATAATTCCACTAAATATGCAAAATCTAAGTTAATATATACATTTTTTACTTCATTGTATTCAAAAGATTTAGCGAAAGATTTTAACTTAAAGTAATATGTATGGTGTGTCAAATATTGTATAGCAGATTGCTCATTGATAATATTAAACTTAATATTTTTACTCTTTAGATTTATAATTTGTTGTGAAACTGAACACTTTGTGCGCATGATTATTCACCTCCAAGTTATTTTAGCATTGTTTCATCAGATAATGTAAGTGAAAGAATTATATCATTCTTCAATAAAAATGAAATCCTATACCTTTACAAAACATAGAATTGACTTTTTCAATTTACTCAATTTATATATTTTAAACATCATATCATAAAAGCTGTTGACCATATATACTTTATCAACAGCCTAAAGCAGCATGAATTCATGCTATTTGATTTCATTCACTTTTTCTAAAACACGACTGGCATCGTCACCCTCTACAATTGTTGGCTGATAATTATTACGTGATGATACAGATGATATCATACATGGAATCACTTCATGTTCTTCTTGAACCAATTCATTATTTTCAAATGAGAATGTATGCTGATAAATCATTGTATCTTTATCACTAGGATTTTTATTCCCACCAAAACAAAAATTCCCTAAACTATAAACAATCTTCTTACTCTTATATGTTTCAATTCCCTGTAAGACATGAGGATGAGAACCAATAATTAAATCCGCTCCAGCATCAATTGTCTGTTTAGCTAAACTGCGTTGTGATTCCATTGGCGCCTTATCACGTTCAATACCCCAATGATAATAAACAACCACAATATCACATTGAACTTTTAAATCACTTATTGCTTTTTTCATTTCAGCAGTGAGTTCATATGGAAAAGCATAACCTAAAAATCCCACTTGAATTCCTTTCACATCAATCATACAACTTTCATCATAGCCAAAATGCCTGATTCCTTTTTCATCCAAAATTGCCTTAGTATCTGTCATACCTTGTTCAAAATGATCTTTAGAATGATTATTAGCTAATGTCACAGCCTCAATATCACCATCAGCCAATATATCAACATATTCAGGTTTCCCCTGAAAAACAAAAGTTTTCTCAGCATAATCTGGGCTTGTTGTGAGTGGACCTTCTAGATTGGCAATCGTTAAATCATCTTTTTCAAAAACATCTTTAACATTCTTGAGATAATAAGCACTATCTTGATTCTGTTTTTCATATTCCTGATCAAAAGATCCTTCATAACCCTGTCCAATATAATTTCCTAAAGTGATATCACCAACAAATGATAAAGTTATTTCTGTCTTCTTCACTTCTGGTTCTTGAGTCTCTACTTGCTTTTCTTCATCAACTTGTGATGTCTGTTGTTGACTTTGACAAGCTGTCATCATTAAAATAGTTGTCAATGCCAAAAAATACTGTACTCTTTTTTTCATAACTCTCACTTATTCTTCCTCATAAAATTTTTGATAATATCTGATTCTTAATAAATCTAAAATCATCATTGTCTGATAGCTAAATTCCAAACCATCAAATGTTCCTAAAACATGAACAACGTAATCAGGGCAGACATTTTCAAACTGAATATATTTTGTATTTTGTGTCACTAAAACAACATAAGCATCACATAGATGCTGATTGACCATTTTTTTCGCATTTTGTTCCATTGTACGTCCAGTAGCTGTTATAAAAATAACAACATCGTCTTCAGAAAATGTAAAACTTTTATCAAAATGATGATATTCGATTACTTCTTTTCCCAATGTAATCAAATCGGTCTGAAAATCAACCGCAATACTGCTTGGATATAGTGCTCCCACAATGACAACTCTTTTTGCATGAAAAATCAAATCACAAATCTGATCAATTGTATGTAAAAACTCTTCTTTAGAAAATTTAATGTTTAAATGTGATAAAAACTTATCTACAGAAGTATGTAACATTCTGGCGTTGATCTGGTCCAAACGAATTTGTTTATCAATGATAAGCTGTTGATGAAACTCTTCATAAGAATGAAATCCAAGATGATAAAAAAAGTCTTGCACTTCTTCTTTAGAACACTTTGATGATTTGATAAATTGTTCTAAATCATATTGACAGATTTCATTATAATGTTTAACCACAAAGCTACCAATACGATACATATGATCATCATTTAAGCAGCCATTTAAATATTTTAAAATACGTGATATTAATATTTCCATCCTTTCCACCCCTTTTTTCTATTATACAACAAAACAAGAATGAAAACTAATATTTCTCCCACTATAAAATAAATCAATCCATACAAAAAGAGGCACTCATGCCTCTAACATACACACTACTCTTATCTAAGATAACGAGTAATACTGTTATATTCATCCTCACTCATCTGATAAATACCATTGTAAGGTTCCTCTATATAATATTGATTATCTTTCTTATAAAGATAGATAAAGGTTATGCCACCATATTTTGAATGAAACTCAAGTCTAATCTTTTGACTAGCATTGAAAGGAGTATTATTAATACTCTCTTGTTGAGTTTTTTTCCCTTTCAAGAGAGTAGCAATATCAGCTATTGCATCTTGATCGGTCAATTCCTGAATGGTCTTTTTTTGAATTAAAACGATACTTTTTATTTTTTTTAGTTGAGGAACCTCAATCTGATAAGTGGTTCTAGATATATACATTCCATATAAAATGCCAATAATAAGCATTATAATTGCTGTTGCTTTCATTCTTTTTTTATAAATATGTACATGTTTTCTATTCATCTTTTAATCTTTGTATCATTTTCCACATAGCTTCTGCTGAATTAAAGTTTTCTGGAACGATATCTGAAGCTCCAATCTGAACATCAAACGTATCATTGATTTCAGCTACAATTTCTAATATTGCAAATGAATCCAATTCACCATCATCAATCAGTGTCTGACATTCTCTAAAATCAATATCACCATCAATTTCTTCTAATAATTCTAATAATTTTTCCATTTTCTTATTCTCCTTTGTAATTTAATATATTTGTTTCAAAACGACTACGTTGTAAACATAATCCATTCTGTTTTGAATAAAGATAAATACTTGGTAAATCACGGCTTAAAAAGAGCGATATACCTTCACACATTGCATATGCACCTACTCGTTGAAATTCTAAAATATCTCCAATCTGTGGATTCTCTAAAGGTAAAGCCTTAACCAGATTATCATTGATTGTACACAAAGACCCGGACACATGACATTGAATAATTTGACCATTTCCCTTTTCTTTTTTGATTTGACGATAATGTGGAATTTTCATAGCCATCATCTGACCATAATATGTTATCTGATGCATCCCACCATCAACAATGCAATAGGGAACCTGATTGACTTTATAATCAACAATCTCGGTATAATATTGTCCACAATTAGCTGCAATAAATCTTCCTAATTCCAAAATAATCTGCCCTTGAAAATGAAGTCCCTCTAAAAGTTCTTTAAAACCTTGGAGAAGTTCGACTTCATCATAGACCTGACTTCCATGAAAATATTCCACATAGAAGCCCGGTCCAAACTCCAATTTTTTTGCAACATATCCATACTCTTTTTCTAATCGCTGTAAAAGTGTATCAACATATTTGAGTTCTTGTTCATATAACTTTAATTTTTTTCTTTGAGTTCCAGAAAAATGTTGAATTCCAACAATTTCAACATGAGGATATTGTTGGCGAGACTCAATGAGATGACATATCTCTTTTTCTGACATACCAAACTGATTCCCTGTTGTTATTCTCAGTAATACTGGTACCTGACAATCTAGTTTTTTAGCTATTTCATGTATCATAGTAAACTGATGTACAGATTCACTTGTATAAACAAGACAATCACGATATGTCTTCATAACCTTTAAAATATCATCAGCGTTTTTATATACACCCGATAAGACGACTTTTTCCATAGGTATGCCTGCCCTTTTACAAATTTCAAATTCACCATGAGAACAGACTTCATAACAATCAATGATCCCCTCAATACTTTTAATCACAAAGGGATTAGCTTTCATAGCATAACATAACTGTATATTCTTTCCTAATATGCCTTGAATAAACTCTATTCTTTCTTGTAAAACATCTATGTCAAATACATATGCTGGTGTTGCTAAATCTGTGATAACATCCTGATACTGTGGTTTAAACATTGCAATCCTCCTTCATCATTGATTTTAATTTCTGTCTGTCTATCTTTCCATTTTTTGTGAGAGGGAACCCTTGAACCTTATAAAAAATATTAGGAATCATAAAGGCAGGTAATTCTTTTTTTAAAACACGTGTCAATTCACGACGTTCAATATCACCATCATAGAAAGCAATGATTTTATGATTTTCATAAAGGCAACAAGCTCTTTGAATCGTTTCAACATGTTGCATGGCCTTTTCAATTTCACCCAGCTCAATTCTATGTCCCATATGTTTAATCTGAAAATCTTTACGTGAGGCAAAACATAATTCACCTTGTTTGTTGTAATAACCTAAATCACCAGTACGATAAATGATTTCTCGATAATAAGGATTCAGAGGATTTTGACAAAAAGCCTGGTGTGTCTGTTGTGGATTGTTGTAGTATCCTAGACTGACGGCAGTTCCACTGACACAGATTTCACCCAAGACATCTGGTATTATCACTTCCTGATTGTGTTCATCCAAAAGAAAGACTTTTTCATTTTGAAATGCTTTTCCAATAGGAATGACATCATCCTGATCCATTTGACTTATTATATGATAAGCACAATTACATGTGATTTCTGTTGGCCCATATAAATTAACATACATTGTATCTGGTAAATAAGACTGCCAGATACGAAGCTGTTTCATTGGCATGACTTCACCACTAAACATCACTTTAGATATCTTATGAGGTACTTTATATTCAAACCCTTTCAAAGTTGAAATAATGCAAACAGCTGATACAGCCCAAATAATTGTTGTGACTTCTCTTTCACATAAAAAATCTAACAATTGAGTTGGTATTGAAAAATATTGCCTTGGTATAATTTGCATAGTTGCTCCCGTTTTGATTGTTGAATAAATATCTTTGACGGAGACATCAAAGTCCCAGGGAGCCTGATTCCCAATAACATCATTTTCATTAATATGAAATGTTTTGGTAAATGTTTCGATAAAATCAATCACACTACGATGTGCAACACATACACCTTTAGGAATACCGGTAGAACCTGATGTAAAAATTGTATATAACGGCATTGTATCCGTATGCTGACTCGCAATACTATCTAACTTTTTTAGATTAACATGTCCATATAAATCTTCTAATAAGATAACATCACTTTCCATTTGTTTCTTTTTGAGTGCCTCTATATATTTTTGAGATGTCACTATCATTTTTGAATCTAACGTCTTCATAATATGATTTAATCTTGTTTGGGGTTGTTTCATATCCAGCAAAACATAAAATCCACCAGCATAAACGACACCAAAAAACAGACAAATCGTATCTACACTCTTTTCCATAAAAATAGGAACTGGCTGCCCTATTGAAATCTTTGAAGCTAATGCACTACCAATCTCCTGTGCTTTTCTGTATAGCTCTTCATATGTTATTGATTGATCTATATCTGCAAAAGCAACCTTATCAGGATATTTTCTGGCACTCTCTTTTAAATAATCTAAAACATTATACATTTTATATCTCCTGTTTCTCTATAATTTCTTTAACTTCTTTATAGTTATATCTTCTCTTCTTTCCTAAACGAATCTGCTCATCTACCCATTTATATATTTTTTCATAAGCTGTCACTTCCTGTTGATAACGTTGAATTATCTTCTCATCATGTTGAGTATCTGATAAATGATACTTTTCATTCAATCGTTTTCCTAAATACATCGTTAGTTTCTTTTGACCATAAATATTCAAATGATTCTGATTATAAAAATCTGTCTGTGGATTTAAGCCAATCTCATCAACATAATCATCCATATCTATATACTCATAACCATATTGATGTATCAAAGCTTTTGCAGCGTTATTACGTTCACGTTCTGGTATCATTTTTTTTGAATAATAACGTGGCATATTGGTAAATAAAATATTTTTTAAACCATGATTTTGACAATAGTCTAATAACTCTTTGAGATGCAGTCCTGACAAACGATACATGGGTCTTTCTTGCGTATGTGTTTTAATAGGAATAGGAGATTTTTGTGGTGTAATTTGAGCTGTTCCTTGAATACCCATTGAAGATAAATGAATATCATCATGATGCGTTAATTCATCTATACTGGCATTGACATTATCTTTGAATTTTGCCCAATTAGAATGATATTTTAAAAATGGAACATAGTAAGACAACCGTTCATCTTCAGGAACCAGCTCTTGAATTGTCTTTATCTTATTTTGAGAATAAGGCATATTATCAATCCATGCTCTCAAAGATCCTTCCTTGCTTTCAAACTTATCATCATATAATATGCCATTAATATCAATAATAATCACTTTAGGATTTTGAGTCTTTAAAACTTCAATCAGCATTGATTTTGCAAGTCCCATAGGAGCACCATTTGTTCCAAGAGAATAACTCGTATACCCAAACTCTTTAAATGCTAGAGGAGCAGAATAATTCGTAAATGTTGTACTGGCTCCTATCATGACCATATCAAGACTATTGTTTTCTAGCTTATAGAAGTTTTTGACACGTACAGCATCAGAACTATATGCCTGACGACACATTACAAAATTCATCCCACAGACCAGACCTGCAATGAGGATTGTCATAATAAAGATTTTGAATTTCTGAAATTTTGTCATATACTTCCTCCTTAAAACTGCATATATACAAATTGTGTTTGATCATATCCTGGACCATACATGCCAAACAATAAAATAATGAGAAATGCAACAAGATAAAGTCCCCAACGTATCCAGATAGACCTTTTTTCAATACGTTCACGAACACTCTTTTTCTCCTGAAGAATATCTACAATCAATAAAACAATCAACCCTATCAACAAAACAACATAATTTTTACCATTCAATCCAAATGAAACAAGCTCTTTTTTAATATCTAATGGAAATTCATAGAAATGAAAACATTTGAGAAAAACACGCCATACATCTGTAAGTGTCACTGCTCTAAAAATAATACATCCTACACAAGTTATCCAAAAGGTACGCAATATCTGAAAGAGCTGAAAGCTACGAGATTGAACAGATATATGTAGCTTTTGATTCAAATAATTCCAAACTGGTTTCATCAGTCCACTGATTGCTATTAAGAATCCATAAAAGATTCCCCAGATAATATAATTCCATTGTGCTCCATGCCATACACCCACCAAAAAGAAGACTAGTAAATTTCCTAAAGCGATAGGTAAAGTTCGACCAATGTGTTTACCAAAACGCTTCTTTGCGAATTTTCCTATTTGTCTAACCCCGGGAGTCAATGAGAATGGATAAAAAACATAATCTTTCATCCAACTTCCCAATGACATATGCCATCTTCTCCAAAATTCTGAAACAGTCTTTGAGAAATAAGGACGACGAAAATTTTCTGCCATAGTCATTCCCATTGTCTGTGCACATCCACGTGCAATATCTATACAGCCTGAAAAATCAGTATAATCCTGAATAGCATACATAAAGACTCCTAAAGCAACGCCCATACCTGAGACATTCATATAATTTTCAAAGACAAAATCAGCTATGACTGCAGCTCTATCAGCAATAATCATTTTCTTAAAATAACCCCATAACATTAACTGTAAGCCAAATTTCAAATCACGATAACTTGCCTTTTGGGGTGCATAAAGTTGGGGAGCCAGATCTTTAAATCTACCAATAGGTCCCTGAAGAATTTGTGGAAAGAAAGACACAAATAAAGCCACTTTTGCCAGATTGCGTTCTGGTTCAATTTTCCCCCAATAAACATCAATAACATAAGACATGGTCTGAAATGTATAGAAAGAAATTCCCAATGGTAGGATCAGATGAAGTGTTGGTATCTGACTTCCCAAAGACAATGTTTCTAATAAATGATTCATATTTTCTGAAAAGAAATTAAAATATTTTAAAAATAATAAGATTCCAAAATTCAATACTAATGTGAGAATCAGTACTCTTTTTCTTTTCAAATGACATTTCTTTTTATATTCTTTTGTTGATGTTTGACTCCTTTCCATCTGATATTGCTTGCCCATATACAGAGTGGCCATATAAGAACTCAGTGTCGTCAACAAAATAAATATCAAGAACTTCACACTTGCATAACAATAAAAAAAGTAACTGGAAAGCAGCAGAAAAATCCACTTCCACTTTGCGGGAACAAGGAAGCTTCCTACTAAAACAAATAAAAAAAACAATAAAAAAACCAATGTATTAAAAGCCATAAAATCATTCCTTATCAATCTTATTTTTCACTTCTTTTTTACAAAATTCATCATATAAAATTGTTATGAAATTACTATGGAAATTTTGTGTATTTCTTGTGTACTTTATAAAAGTTTCATTTCAAAAAAAGAAGTCAATCATAACAATTGGCTTCTTTTGATATATCAATATAACATCACTTTAATCAAATCATTTTTATATGTATTAACCTGTACGGCAAAGCTCAACATTTAAAAGAACTGTCCTAAAATGCCTAACAGCTCTTTTATTCCATAAGAATAGAAAAACAATCCTATTGGTTTACAAAGAATATTAATTATCATAAATTTTCTTGTTGACATACTGGTAAGACCAGCAATCATACATAATAAATCATCTGGAAAACCGGGCAGCAAAATTGCTAAAGAAAAAAAGATTTCAAATTTTTGACCTTTATCAAGCCATCCAATATATTTATCATATGTTTTTTGATCAGTGACTTTCAATATAAAATTTTGGCCATATTTTTTCACTAATCGAAAAACAATATAAGAACCAATAAGCAATCCTACATAATTATATAGAAAGCCTTCAACAGCTCCAAATACAATAACACCTATCCCACTACTGACACCACCAGGGATAATTGGAATAATGACCTGTACAATTTGAATAAGTATGAATATAACAGGTGCGATAACCCCTGTTCTTTTTAAATATAACTGTAGACTTTCTGGATGAGACAAATAATGGGATTGTCCCAAATAAACAAGAAATAGACATAATGCAACAGTTCCTGCTACTGTTAACCATTTCGTTGATTTTAAAGTCATACTTTCCACCTCAATAAAAGTATAACCCCAAAAAAAGAATAAAATAATGTACAAATTCTTAATATTTTCTAAATATTTTGTATTTTGACTTATTTTTCTAATTAAAATAAATCAAAGTCGATCATGATTTAGACACACCCTTTATTTTTCATGAATCTTCTTACCTGAAATATGTTCAATTTCAATAGCAACCAGTTGAACACGATCAATACTCTTTTTAATGACATATTCCACTTCTTCTACTGTTGGGAAATATTTTAAAGCTAATATTCTCGCTTTATCTTCTGTGACTTGACGATCTTCAATCAATTTGGCACGCCCAAAGACAACACAAGAGGATACATAAAAAGCCCAATCTCCCTCTACCAGATAACCATCATCCCATGTTGTCAAACAGATTTTATCATTGTTTTTTATTGCATCAATCTTATGTCCAGCTTTTGCACTATGAAAATAAATTTTATTTTCATCTTCATCATAATAAAAATTAATAGGAATTGTATATGGATAACCATCATCTCCATGAACTGATAATGCTGCTCTTCTATTCTTTTTTAATAACTCTTTAGCTTCTTCTACAGAAATCTCATTTTTCACTCTTCTCATGTTTCTAAACATAACAAAATCCTTCCTCTTTCATTATTCCTTTACTCTATTATAAAACAATTCTCTATCAATAGTAAAATGTTAAAAACATTAACAAAAAAATCAGACCTGTTAAATAAGTCTGATTCTTAATGATCTTCACTTTGACAAAGTCATCTCATCACCAAAAGAAATTCCCATCAGTTTAGCATTTTTGACAGTATCACCTTGTACATCAACATATTTTAATTTTCCAGCAGTTTCTTCTAATGGAATAGCATCAAGACGATGATTGACAAAAACAACCAGTTTTCCAAAATCCTTATTCATAATCAGTTTAGCACCTTCAATACCAAATAATGTTGATATTTCTCGATCATATGCACAAGGCTGTCCACCGCGTTGAGCATGTCCGGCACAAGATACACGTATCTCTTTATCAATATAATGTGATAACTTATTGGCGATTTCATAAACAACAGAATGTCCTTCTCGCGTTGCGACTTTCAATTTATAATGTTTCTTTGAAAGCAGTGATTCTTCTTTAGAAATAGCCCCTTCTGCACAGGCAATCACAATATGTTTTTTTCCTGCTTTCACTTTCTTTTCAATCTCTCCCGCAACAACTTCGATATCATAAGGAATTTCAGGCAATAGGATAATATCAGCACCAGCGGCAATCCCAGCTGATAAGCAGATATGTCCAACTTTATGTCCCATGATTTCCACAACAAACACACGGCTATGGCTGGCAGCAGTTGTTTGAATTTCATCTAAATATCTTGTTGCGATATCAATAGCTGACTGAAAACCAAATGTATAATCTGTTCCCCATGTATCATTATCAATGGTTTTAGGCAACCCAATAACATTCAACCCTTCCTGTGATAACAGATTGGCAGTTTTTAATGATCCATTACCACCAAGAATGGCTAAACAGTCTAATTTTAATTTTTGATATGTTTTTTTCATAGCAGCCACTTTATCAAAACCATTTTCAATCACACGCATTTTTTTAAATGGACATCTTGAAGTCCCTAAAATGGTACCACCAAGATTCAATATATCTTCAAAATCTTCAGGTTTCATAATACGATAGTTTTCATACATAAGACCTTTATACCCATCTAAAAAACCAATAATTTCAATATCTTTTTTCTGTTGATAAAGTGTTTTAGCCAGTCCTCTCATTGTCGCATTTAAAGCCTGACAATCACCACCACTTGTTAAAATACCCACTCTCACAATATCATGACTCCTTTACATCAATTCCTTTTTTAAAAAAGTATTCCTGACTATTCATTGCAGTCTGTTTATTTTTAATACGTTTATAACTTCCATCTCCCAATAATTCACAAGCTTTCACATTATCATTCAACATAGTATTAAACATTGAACAAATGATATTTTGAATCTTTTTATCGAAAATAGGTGTCGCAACTTCAACACGTCTTTCTAGATTTCTTGTCATTAAATCAGCTGAAGAAATATAAACTTTTTTGTCTTCGCCAGTTCCAAAAATATAAATACGTGAATGTTCCAGATAACGTCCTACAATAGAAATCACACGGATATTATCAGTATAACCTTCTACATGAGGAATAATACAACAAATTCCTCTGACAATCATATCAATCTTAACACCCGCCTGACTGGCTTCAATTAACTTATTAATCATTGTTTTTGATGTCACAGAATTACATTTAAATCCAACATAAGCTTCTTTACCTTCTTTAGCTAATGCAATTTGTTCATCAATATATTCACAGATTTTTGACAACATACAGTGTGGTGCCACCATCAAATGCTCTGTATGTGACATGGTTTCCCCTAAACTTAAATGATTAAAGACATCATT
Source organism: Massilimicrobiota sp. An134 (assembly GCF_002160815.1). Taxonomy (GTDB): domain Bacteria; phylum Bacillota_I; class Bacilli_A; order Erysipelotrichales; family Coprobacillaceae; genus Allocoprobacillus; species Allocoprobacillus merdigallinarum. Next base: position 18,875 of record NZ_NFLH01000029.1, read on the forward strand.
AATTTCTTCACCTAATTCATGATGATGTGTCATTAAAGATAAATCTGTATAAAGTTTAGCGGTATTTTCATTATAGTTTCCTGTTCCAATCTGTGAAACATATTGAACACCTTGACTATTTTTATAAGTAATTAAACAAAGTTTAGAATGAACTTTATAACCATCCAATCCATAGATCACACGACATCCAGCCGCTTCTAGACGTTTTGACCAGTCAATATTATTTTCTTCATCAAAACGCGCTCTTAATTCCACCAAAACAACAACTTCTTTTCCATTATCAGCTGCTCTAATCAAAGATTTAACAATCTTAGAATTTTTAGCGACACGATACAATGTCATCTTGATACTTGCAACATGTGGATCACGGCTGGCTTCATCTAATAGTCTTAAAAATGGTGACATGGATTCAAAAGGATACGCAAGTAAAATATCTTTTTTACTAATCTGTTTAATCATTGGCACAGCATTTTCAACCATTGGACTATTTCTTGGCTCTAATTTCTTATAAAATAACTGTGGATGTAACATACGTAAATGATCTCTTAATGTCCCAATAAAACCTAAATCTAAAGGAGCCTGTGATAAAAAGACCTGATTTTTCTTTAAATTCAAGAAGTTCATCAACATCATAATCTCCAAATCTTCCAATCCTTCTGAAATTTCCAAACGAATTGGACATAATTTACGACGTTGTTTAATCAAAGTTTCCATCATTTCACGATAATCATCATGTCCTTCCAAAGAATGATCATCTTCATCAATATCTGCACTTCTTGTCACACGAATAAAACCTTTATTTTTAATCGTATATTTACTAAAGACTTTAGATACAAAATGTAAAATAATATCTTCTACTAAAATAAACTGACCTTGCATACTTGGGACTGCCAACATTCTTTCATCAATAGCGTTACCACAAGAGACAATCCCCATTTTACGTTTTCCTTTTTTAGATTCTAACTGAACAATAATATATAATTCCTTGTTATTTAAAAAAGGAAATGGCTGTCTTTTAGATACAACCTGCGGTGAAATCAAAGGTAAGATTTCTGAATCAAAATAGTTTTCAAAATATTTACGATCTTCTTTATTCTTTAATTGATGATATTTGACAATACCCCAACCATATTCTTTTAAATCATCCATAATACGTGTATAGATACGATCTTTTTTACGATTTAAAAAACCAACTCTTGTTAAACAGGCTTTTAATTGTTCTTCCCCTGTCATTTGTGTTTTATTATCTTTAGAAGATGGGTAAAATAACATTTGATCATATAATGTTCCAATGCGCACCATAAAAAATTCATCCATATTGGATTGAAAGATCGATACAAAGTTTAACTGTTCCCCTAAAGGTACTTTTTTATCCTTTGCCTGCATTAAAACACGGTCGTTGAATTTTAACCATGATAATTCTCTATTTTCTCTACAACCTCTCATAATTTCCTCCTTATATATGTCAATAAAAAAATAATATGTCTTATTCATATAATCAAGCTTATTTATCTTATTTACAAAAACTTTAGGTTTTCTTTACATTGATTTTATATTTTTATTTTACACTTTTTTATCATGAAAATAAACATTTTTTGTTTTACGCATCGACATTGATTTTTCACTAGGATATGACTATAATGAATAGAGACATTGAAAGGAGTTCAAAGTATGGAAATAACAAAAGATATCAGATATGTAGGTGTTAATGACCATCATATTGATTTATTTGAAGGACAATACGTTGTCCCAAATGGTATGGCTTATAATTCTTATGTGATTTTAGATGAAAAGATTGCGATAATGGATACTGTAGATATTCATTTTACACATGAATGGCTAGATAATATTGATGAAGTTTTACAAGGGCGTCAGCCTGATTATTTAATTATTCAACATATGGAACCTGACCATTCTGCTAATATCTTAAACTTTATGAAAGTTTACCCTAACACAACATTAGTGGGGAATGCTAAAACATTTATGATGATAGAACAGTTCTTCGCTTTAGATGAAAACTATCAAAGATTAGTTGTGAAAAATGGTGAAGAATTATGTTTAGGTCAACATACATTATCATTTGTATTTGCGCCAATGGTGCATTGGCCTGAAGTAATGATGACTTATGATCAAAAGGATAAGATTTTATTTTCAGCAGATGGATTTGGAAAATTTGGAGCTAATGATGTTAAAGAAGACTGGGATGATGAAGCACGTCGTTACTACATTGGTATTGTTGGAAAATATGGTGCACAAGTCCAGGCAGTGCTTAAAAAAGCTGCAACTTTAGATATTCAAATGATCTGTCCATTACATGGACCTGTTTTAAAAGACAATCTATCACACTATTTGAATCTTTATCAGACATGGTCATCTTATAGTGTGGAAACAGATGGTGTTATGATTGCTTATAATTCTATTTATGGACATACTCAAAAAGCAGTTGATTTATTGGCATCAAAATTAACAGAAAAAGGATGTCCAAAGGTTGTTGTGCATGATTTAGCACGTGATGATATGGCTTTATGTGTAAGTGATGCTTTTCGATATGGTAAGCTTGTTTTAGCTTCAGTGACTTATAATGCAGATGTTTTCCCATTCATGAAAGAATTTATTCATCATTTAACGGAAAGAAATTTCCAAAATCGTACAATCGCATTAATAGAAAATGGATCATGGGCTCCAATGGCTTGTAAAGTCATGAAAGGCATGTTAGAAAACTGTAAGAACATAACTTGGGCTGAAAATCATGTCACTGTTAAATCAGCATTAAATAGTGAAAGTCAAGAAGCCATTGACCAATTAGCGGATGAATTATGTCGTGACTATATCGCCAAATCTAATGATAAAGCAAATAAACATGATATGAGTGCTTTATTTAAAATTGGTTATGGACTTTATGTTGTGACAAGTCATGATGGTAAACAAGATAACGGATTAATTGTTAATACTGTCACACAAGTCAGTGATAATCCAAATCGTGTTGCGGTGAATATTAATAAACAAAATTATTCACATCATGTCATTAAACAAACGGGAAAAATGAATGTCAACTGTTTATCTGTTGATGCTCCATTTAGTATTTTTGAAAGATTTGGTTTCCAAAGTGGTCGTACAGTTAATAAATTCGATGGTTTTGAACCATTATATGCTGATAACGGTTTAGCTTTCTTACCTCGTTATATTAATGCTTTTATGTCACTTGAAGTTGAAGAATATGTAGACTTACAGACACATGGTATGTTTATATGTAAAGTAACAGAAGCGCGCGTCATTTCTGATTTAGATACAATGACTTATACATATTATCAAAATCATGTCAAACCAAAACCTCAAACAGAAGGCAAAAAAGGATTTGTATGTAAAATCTGTGGTTACATTTATGAAGGAGATGTTCTTCCAGAAGACTACATCTGTCCATTATGTAAACATGGTGCTATTGATTTTGAACCAATTCAATAAAAAATTCAAAACGAATGATTTATACAATCATTCGTTTTTTTGTGCCGTATCCTGTATGATTTGTCCATCTTCAATACGTAAGATACGATCAGCTACATTAGCAATCATTTCATCATGTGTCACCATAATGACAGTTTCATGATATTTTCTTTGTGCTATTTTTAATAATTGAATCACTTCCTGTGAACTCTTCGCATCTAAATTTCCAGTTGGCTCATCGGCAAAGATAATTGCTGGTTTAGAGGCCAGTGCTCTAGCAATTGCGACACGTTGCTGTTGTCCACCTGAAAGTTCATGAATAAAGGCGTATTTCTTTTCCTTAAGTTTCAATAAATCAATAATCTCATCCACATATTCTTCATCCACCTGTCTATTATCTAAATGAATTAGTAAAACAATATTTTCAATCACATTATGAGTTGTAATCAGATTAAAGAATTGAAACACAAATCCCATTTTTCTCCTTCTTAAACGCGTTAAACGATCATCATTCATATCATAGAGTGATTCTCCCTGTAAATAAACTTTTCCAGCATTTGGCTTTACCAAACCAGCCAATACATGCAATAAAGTACTCTTCCCACTACCACTGGTTCCAACAACAGCCACAAAAGAACCTTCTTCAATTTCTATTGAAATATTCTTAATCGCATCTACCTTGTTTTCAGCATATCCATAAGTTTTTCTTAAATTCTTCCCTTCTAAAATGATCATGATAATCCACCTCCATTATCAATATTTATTAAATCATTCCATAAAACATATAATGGCATCATATAAATAACCACACATATACCTAAACATATGAAACTCATCACAAGAAATTCCACTATAGGAATATAGACAATCTGAAAATAAGATTCTACCAATAAAATCAAAGTTATATTCATAATATTAATAATGACAAAAGAATAAAAACCTTTTTCTACTTCTTTGATTAACATTTCTCTTTTTGTCATTCCCACAATTCTCATCATCATATAATCTCTTTGATGATTGATGAGATAATTTTTATTTAAGTAATAACATAGAATAAAAAACATAATGAGACCAACAATCATCATTTCATTATCTACAAGAAGTGGTATTTCTTCAATTGACCCATTATATCGTGTAAATTCTTTCAATCCCATATCATAGATAGATATTCCTCCAATATCATTATCTTCAATCATTTGGACGACCACTATTATTTTTATAACTTTCATCAATATAACATCATCATCCTATACCACAATTCAAATATGAAATCCTATTAAAAAGGCATAAACCTAAGAGTATATCTTAAGTTTATGCCAATGGATGAGAAATACTCATCTTAATCTACCATAACAACAGCACCTTTATATTCATCTTCTACAAATTGTTTTATTTCATCAGATTTTAAGACTTCAATCAATGCTTTAATCTTTTCATCATTTTCATGACCTTCTTGTACTGCAACAATATTCACATATGGATTATCAGCATCTACTGTTTCAATAATTAACGCATCTTCTGTTGGATTTAATCCAGCCTGCAGGGCATAGTTTCCATTAATCGCAACTAAATCTCCTTGATTATTTTGATAAGCAGTTGCAAGTAATTCTGGTTTAATTTCTTCAAATGATAAATTCTTTGGATTAGATACAATATCCTCTGTTGTTGCTTCAAGACGTTCGACATCATCACTTAATTCAATCACTCCAGCATCTTCTAGAATTCCAAGAATTCTTCCATGGTCAGCTACAGAGTTAGAAATAATCACTTCCCCATTTTCAGGAATATCTTTAATATCTTTTATTGTCTGAGAATAAAATCCAAATGGCTCTAAATGAATACCAGCTTCCTCTACAATTTTATATCCATGTTCACTAAGTTCACCTTCAAAGAATGGACGATGTTGGAAATAGTTAGCATCTACTTCTCCTGCATCTAAAGCTTTGTTGAAAATATAATAATCATCCAACACTTTAATTTCTAAATCAATGTCATATTTTTCTTTCAATATAGGTTTAGCTTCCTCTAAGATTTTAGAATGAGGATCTAATGTTGCAGAAACAGTTAATGTTTTTTCATCACTCGCTGTGTTTCCACCTCCACAACCTGTTAATCCAATAGCTAAAAATAATGCACAAATTCCAATAAATAATTTTTTCATATGTTTTCCTCCCTATCTCTTATCAATTCTTTTCACAATCAAATCACCAATAATCTGTATAATAAAGACAATCACTAAAACAAAGAATGTCGCTGTATACATAACTGGCATATTTTGTCTAGCATATCCATACATATATGCTAAGTTTCCAAGTCCTCCAGATCCAATACATCCTGCCATAGCTGTATAACCTACCAAAGAAATAGCCATAACAGTCATACTTGAAATTAATGCTGGTTTAGCTTCAGGTATAAGAACCTTTGTAATAATCTGCCAGGAACTTGCCCCCATAGCCTTGCTGGCTTCAATTGTTCCTTTATCAATCTCACTTAAAGCTATCATACACATTCTTGCATAGAAAGGTGCACTTGATAGAATCAGTGCTGGTAAAGCCCCTTTGACTCCTAACATTGTTCCCATAATTTTAATTGTAAACTGTAGAAGCAGGAATATTAAAATAATAAATGGGATAGCTCTAAAAAGATTAATAATAAAATCTAAAATACGATGAATAACTTTATGAGGATAAAGTCCGTCTTCTTTTGTGATATAAAGGATGATTCCTAAAACAAACCCTAATATAACAGCAATCACTAAAGAAACCACTGTCATCAATAATGTTTCCTGGATGGCAACATACATAGCATCCCAGTCAATTTGACTTAAAAATTCACTCATCTTAAATCACCTCCACAATAACCTGATAGTCTTTAAATTTTTGAATGACATCTTCATAATCCTGTTGTGTTCCACCTATGACATTGACAATCAATACTCCAAAAGAACTATCAATTGTATTTGTGAGATTTCCTGAAACAATACTTAAATCTAATTTTGTTTCTTTAATGACACGAGAAACAATAGGTTGTCTGGAAATATCTTCATCAAATGTTAATCTTAATAAAATACCATCTGGATAAATCTGTTTAAGATTTTCATTTTGCTTATCATCATCAATCTTACTTGATATATCTCTGACAAAACGTTTGGTAATGTGATGATGAGGATGTTCAAAGATATCTTTGACACGACCTGTTTCTACAACTTTCCCTTCACTCATAACAGCGATACGATGACAGATTTTTTGTACGACTTCCATCTGATGTGTAATCATGACAATCGTAATCCCAAGTTTTTGATTGATATCTTTTAATAAATCTAAAATCTGTTCCGTTGTATCAGGGTCCAATGCACTGGTTGCTTCATCACATAACAGAATACTTGGATCATTGGCCAATGCTCTTGCGATACCTACACGTTGTTTCTGTCCACCAGATAATTCACTTGGATAAGCATTTTCACGTCCCTGCAATCCAACCAGTTCAATTAATTCTTTTGCTTTTTGAACACGTTTGCTTTTTTCAACACCAGCAATCTCTAATGGCAATTCAATATTTTTTTGTACTGTTCTTGACCACAATAAATTAAAATGTTGAAAAATCATTCCCATCTCTGTTCTTTTCTTTCTTAAATCTTTAGCATTGTATAATGAAATATCCTCACCATCAATAAAGACTTCTCCACTTGTCTGTTTTTCAAGCTGATTAATAATACGAACAAGTGTTGACTTCCCAGCACCACTATATCCAATAACCCCAAAGATTTCACCATTCTGGATTGTTAAATTAACATCCTGACAGGCATGAATATCTCCTTTAGGTGTATGGAAAACTTTTTGAATATGTTTTAATTCAATCATGAAATCCCTCCTATAAATAAAAAAACCCGTCCCGCTAAGGACGAGTATATAACCCGTGTTACCACCTTAATTCATCGTTACATCACTATAACAATCTCTTCGAGTACCAACATACTCTAGTACGATAACGGGTACACCCGCCATTAGCTAAATCATTCACTAATGAAACTCCAAGACCATCTTCATTTATGCCTCAATATTCTTTTCCACCAACCAAGAACTCTCTATCAAATCATCATAAACTACTCTTCTCTTCACTGTTGTTAATAATATATTATCTTGTCTATAAACATTTGTCAAACACTTTTTATAAAAATGCATGATCTATCTGTATCACACAAAAATAGTGTGAATTGATTTGTTGAATCGCTTCTGTGATTTTTTGCTTCAACTCCTGATGTGAAATTTCATCATCAGCAGGCAATAAAACATCAAAAATCAGATTAACATGTGTTGGTCCTTTGACCAGTCGAAAATCATGAATGCTATAGTTTGGATTCAATGCCTGAACAATGTTTTGAACTTCCTGTTTTAACTGATTTGTAAGTTCATCCATTGTATCAATAGGATCCATATGGATTGTTGTTAAAATATTAAACTTTTCTAATAAATCTCTTTCAATAACATCAATCTGATCATGAACAGTCATGATATCTTCATGACAATCCACTTCAGCATGAAAAGTCATATATTGACGTCCAGGTCCATAATCATGCAACATAAAATCATGAATACCTAAAACCTGATCAAATGATAGAACATACTCATAGATGTCATTAACCAGTTCTTTATCAGGCGCTTTTCCTAATAATGGATCAACAGTATCCTTAAAAATATCAATTCCTGACTTAAACACAACAATAGAAACAATAACCCCAATTATTCCATCCACAGGAAATGAGGTTACTAAGCTTAAACATAAAGAAACCAAGGTTGCAAGAGTTGCACAGACATCATTTAAACTATCTTGTGAAGCTGCTTTTAAAGATGTGGAATCAATGATTTTTCCAGCTTTTCTATTAAAAGAAGCCATCCATAATTTGATAAAAATAGATGCAACCAAAACAATGACTGCACCCCATGTAAAAAGAAGGGTTTCAGGTTTGATAATTTTCATCACTGATTCTTTAAAAGAGGAAAACGCTACTAATAAAATTAAAAAAGAAATGATTAATCCTGCAATATATTCATAACGACCATGTCCATAAGGATGGTCACTATCAGGATGTTTTCCTGCTAATTTAAAACCAAAAAGTGTTGCTAAATTGCTCCCCATATCTGATAGATTGTTAAATCCATCAGCCTGAATAGCTACTGAATGTGTCATAAATCCAAATAATAATTTAAAGATGACCATGACACAGTTACATATAATAGAAAGAACACTACATAGTGTTCCATACTTTTCTCTTATTTCAGGTGCTTGTGTATCTTGATAATTTGGAATTGTTTTTTTAACAATCAAATCAAACATAATAACCTCCTAAAAGATATTAGAAATTTTTTTCAAATAAATATTTCTACCTTTTCTTTGAGCAAGTCCACAATCTTCTAATTCTTGAATATAACCATCAATTTTTTGCTGATCAACATTTTTATGAGCTAAGTCTTTTAAAACTTCAATCATTTGAGGATGATCATCTTTAATATAAGCAAATCCATCATAATCATATAATGGTGTTTTCAACATAACATTCAAACATGCAACATAAGCCCATTTGACTTCCAAACGGACAAGTTTGTATTGCATTGTATCAAACAATGCATTTGGCATATAATATTTATCTTCATGATTTTTTAAATCCTTTATATCATTTTTATCATAACAGATCATTTTTATTCCTCCCTCTATGTTTTTTCATTATAACATAGAATATGACGATTTGGTAAATAATATTATGATTTTCTTATCAATGACACACAAAAGATTTATCATATTCTTTGCTTTTTTAGCCTATACTTTCTATAATGAGGACAATAAAAAGGAGGTTTTCAGATATGAAAATTTATCACAGTATTCAAGAGATGGTAGGACAAACACCTATTCTACAATTACATCATATAGAAAAGCAGGAACAAACTCAGGCCCATTTATTCGCCAAGCTGGAATATTATAATCCTGCTGGCAGTGTCAAAGATCGTGTTGCAAGAGGTATGTTATTAGATGCTTTAGAATCTGGAAAACTACAACCTGGCGCAACAATTATAGAACCAACAAGCGGTAATACAGGTATTGGATTATGTGCCATTGGCGTGGCTTTAGGCTTTGAAGTCATTATCGTAATGCCTGATACAATGAGTGAAGAAAGAAGAAAACTCATGAAAGCATTCGGTGCCAAGCTTGTTTTAACACCCGGTCAAGAAGGAATGACTGGAGCCATTAATAAAGCTAAAGCTTTAGCAAAAGATATTCCTCAAAGCTTCATTCCTAGTCAGTTTACCAATTCAAGCAATCCAAAAGCCCATTATCTATCAACAGGTCCAGAAATTAATGAACAGATGGATGGAAAGGTAGATATCTTTGTTGCTGGTGTCGGAACTGGTGGGACAATCAGTGGAGTTGGACAATATTTAAAAGAAAAGAATCCACAGGTACAAATCATTGCGGTAGAACCAAAAGATTCTCCACTCCTTTCAAATGGACAAACAGGTCCTCATCAGCTTCAGGGTATTGGCGCAAACTTTGTTCCTGAAACTTTAGATACACATATTTATGATCAGATAATAACTGTTTCTACTGATGAAGCTTTTGAAGCTGCTAGACAGCTTGCTCAAAAAGAAGGAATTCTCACTGGTATTTCTTCAGGTGCTGCTTTATATGCTGCTAAAACTTTAGCTAAACAGCCTGAAAACAAAGATAAGAATATTGTTGTTTTATTACCTGATGGTGGCGATCGTTATTTATCAACAGCATTATATGAATAAAAAAGGGAAGTTATTTCAAAACTATGAAATAACTTTTTCTTTTCAATCAAAAAGCGAGTCATTCAACTCGCTTATCTTGATTTTTCGATAATCTAATTTGTCACGGGATTTTCCAAAACGAATAAGTTTTACGGGAAATCCTGTTTTTTTGTTTTCTAATACTATGTCCCAAAATCGTGGAAAGTTCAATGGTTTGTTGGTTATATGATTTATATAAAAAGTTTTAAAGATTGTTCAAATATTTCTTTATTTTTATCTATTTGATGTTATATGATTTAATTATAAAGACGATAAGTATATTTGTTTACGATTACTTTAAATCCATTTATTTTGTAGATGTTATTAATTGTTGCGCTTATTATAGACTGTATATAATATCTCATAAGATCAACTATTAATTTATTGACTAATATGTCATCTATTTCATTTTTATATGATATATATGCTTTTTCAACTTTATTCAAAATATATCAAAATAGAAAAAATCATTATTCCATCATTGATATTTCATGCTATCTGGTCACAATGACCTGTCAAACGTACTATAGGGTAGGTAGTCCTACATTCTTATAATCAACAGTGCACATTAAAAACAGAATATTAAACATGCCAAATTCTCGACTAAATGTAAAATAAATATCCACGAGCTTAGCTCAATGTCATTAAATTAAGAATATATTGAAGCGGAAGATTTAATAATAAATCTCGCCGCTCTTTTTGATTTTTTCTGTTCAAAGCATTGATAAATCTTCACATATGTACGGCTTATTATCAATAATAAAGAATTGATAATAAGCCTTTTGTTTATAGGTAGAGAATTTTGGAGGTACTGCTTATGAACAATGAACGACATTAAAAAAAGTTTTATTACAATCAATTTCAACACTTTCCCAACAAAAAGAAAAGTTCCTTTTCAATCCTCGTATTGATTTTACGAGAAAAAGAAAACTTTCTTTTGATGAATTAATCAAGTTCGTTATCTGTATGGAATCAAGCACTATCAAAGATGAACTTTATAAATATTTTGGTTTGTCAGGCAATGGCATAACTGCATCTGCTTTCATACAGCGGAGAAGTAAGATTAAGCATGAAGCTTTTAAATATGTTTTTTAAGTTTTCAATGAAAAAACTATTCAGTTTAAATTATATAAAGGGTATAGGTTGATAGCTATTGATGGATCTACATTACCAATATCGATCGATATAAGTGATAGCGAAACATATTCACTTAATCATGGTAAAAATGAACAGGGATATAATGCTTTTCATCTCCATTCTTCGTATGATTTATTGGAGCACACTTATGATGACATTATCATTGAAAGAGAAGCAAAATATAATGAAAAAGTGGCATTTATTGACATAATAGACAGATATACCGGTAAAAAAGCAATTTTTATCGCAGATAGAAATTATGAATCTTATAATTTATTTGAGCGTGTTTTAAATTCAAATAATAAATTTCTTATTCGAATTAAAGATCACGATAGTAATGGAATGCTTAAAGGTATGCACATTTCTCTATCTGGAGAATGTGATGTTGATGTATCCAGAATTTTAACTTTCAAACAAACAAAAGAAGTGAAGGAGCATCCTGAAAAATATAGATTTTTTCCTAGAAATATTCGTTTTGACTATTTGGATAATAATGTTTCTTATTATCAGTTTAAGCGCAAAATTTTAAGAATTAAAATTAGTGATGATAATTATGAATGTATTGTCACAAATTTAGAAAGAGATAAATTCCCATTAGAAGAAATCAAAAAATTATATAATATGAGATGGGGAGTCGAGACTGCATTTAGAGATTTAAAATATGCAATCGGACTTAATCCTGTTCATGCAAAGGAGAGAGAATTAATCAAACAGGAAATATATGCAAGACTTATTCTTCATAATTTTTGTGAAAGAATTATAAGAAAAATCAAAATCCAAAAAAGAAAGAAAATATCAATATCAAGTCAATTTTACAAGAGCTGTTCATATTCTAAGAAGTTTTTTGAGAATAAAAAAGGGGCTGTAACGAAATAACTTTTTAAAGAGTTGATTTTGTTTCAGCTCTTTTCTTTTTCTGTTTTTAGGCAATAAAAAAAACATCTTCTCTCTTCTTCTGATCTCAAGATGCAATATTTTTGTTGATTCTTCTTCTGTTTTCCCTATTTTTGGGCGCAATATCCCTATATCGTTCAAAATTTGTTTTTTTCATGTGCATATCTTTTTAATTGAGAAGCAATTTCTCCCTTTCTTCCTTCTCCCTTTTCAGGCGATATTTATGATATTTCCTTAAATTATAGCCTAGACACACAATGAGAAATTCCATTTTTGCATTTTTCAATCCTCTTCTCGTGAATCTTGTGAATTTCATGTCCTGCTTGATGACTCCAAATGCTCCTTCGACCTGTATGCTTCTCTGTCTCTTTAATTCTCTTCCAAATTCTGTTGACAGATTTTCATCTACAACTGCATAGAATTCATCTGGTACTATGCGACGAATATCATTTTTCTTTGTAATGCATGCAAAATGAATATTACTATAGGATGTCAGATTTCTATCTTCTAAATAGCTAATAAATTTTCTAAGACCAATAATTTCTGCAG